>JACWDT010000009.1 GCA_014653985.1 Pelagibacterales bacterium SAG-MED22 | reverse complement strand
TTTCTAAATACAAGTTTGAACCTCAAGGTTTTACAATTTTTCCAACGTTTATGATTACAAATATGTCTTAGAAATTATATTTCTTCTATCTATTTGTTTTTTATTCGCAAATTTACTAAAAAAATTTAAAATCCCTTCTCCTGCATTAATTGGCGCTATGGCTTTATCGGGATTATTTTATACTTTTGAGATAGTTGATGCTAGATTTCCAGATACATTCATAAATATTGCATTTGTCTTTTTGGGAACCGCATTGGGTACTAGATTAAATGGTTTAAAGTTAAATGAATTGTTCTATTTTATTTTTCATGGATTAGTTGTTAGTGCAATTTTGGTAATTGTTGCAATGACTACTGCTTATGTTTTAACTTATGCAGGTTTCGATTTTATTCCAACATTCTTAAGTTTTGCACCTGGGGGAATTCACGAAATGGTAGTAATAAGTGTAGCTTACAAAATTGATCCTATTTTTGTAAGCTACCATCATTTTTTAAGAATATTTTTAATTGTGATGTTTTTACCTGTTCTTTTATCTAAATTTTATAAAAATAAGTAATAATTTTAATTTAAGGACAATAAAATTTTTTCAAATACCTTATTTGCTGAAAGTTTTGACAGATCACTCACTTGAATAGCTTTAAAGTTTTCTCTCTCTATACTAACTTTATGTGCTGTAGTATGAGCTCCAAATAAAGCTAATCCTTTAACACCTAAATGTGCAGATATGTGAGCAGGTCCTGTATCATTAGCAATTACAAAAGAACTATCTTTAATTAATGAAGCAAGCTGTGAAATATCTAGTGCCTTGCCATTATCTAAAACACAAAGCGCATTTATTTTTGATGCTTCATTAATTTCATCTGGTCCAGGTGCTATAACCACTTTAAACTTATTTTCTATTTTTTCATTAATCATAGAAATCAAATCATTATAATAAGGCCATTTCTTAGAAGTTAAATGAGGAGAGCAAAAAGGAAAAAGAACTATGTAATTATCAAGTTTATAATAATTCTTTATTTTAGAGATATCAGTTACACTCCATGAAAAATCAGGTTTAGCTGTATATGATGTTTTTACTCCTGAACTTTTAAGTTGATGATCAAATCTTTCTATCACAGAGTCTTTATCAAAATCCAGCTTAGTAGTCCCTTCTGGTAAAGTAGTTTCAGTTGACGACCATATTTCCTTACCAACTTTAGGGAAAAGAATCTTTTTATAAAAAGAAGTTCTGCTTGAATTTTGAAGATCAAAAACTTTGGAAAAACTATGTTTTTTAATTTCTTTCATCAATGAATATAAATAAATGAGATTTAATCTTGATAGTCGCTTATCTAAAATGACATTTGAAATATTAGGATTTTTTTTAAAAAGGTCATAATAAGGTTTTGTTGTTAACAAATGAATCTGATCGTCTGGGTGATTTTCAGAAATGTCTTGAATTGCTCCACAAGCTTGAGCTATATCTCCCAAAGAGCCATGTTTAATAATTAAAATATTAGACATATTTAAAACAACTTAACATAGTATATTTATTTATGAATAAAATTCTGGTTGAAGTATCTGTTGGTGAGCTGTTGGATAAAATTTCAATTTTAGAAATTAAACAAGATAAAATTAAAGATCCTGAAAAACTTAAATTTATCAAAGATGAGCATTCGATCCTTAATGATCAATTAAATAAAAATATTAAATCTGATGAAAAAATAAATAATCTTTTTTCTTCATTAAAAGAGATCAATGCAAAACTTTGGGTGATTGAAGATGAAAAAAGGCAATGTGAAAAAGATCAAAATTTCTCAGACAAATTTATTAAACTTTCAAGGGATGTACATTTTTTAAATGATGATCGAGCAAAAATTAAGTTAGAAATAAACAATTATACTGGCTCAAAAATCAAAGAGATCAAAGAATATACTAGCTATTAAAAGAATATTTTTTTTCTAAAAATTTAATCACATTGTGAATAATAAAAGTCATAAATAAGTATATTCCTCCCGCAACAATAAATACCTCAATTGGCTTAAACGTGGTTGATATTATATATTTTGCAACACCAGTTAAATCCATTAACGTAACTGTACTTGCTAGTGATGTCCCCTTCATCATTAGTATAATTTCATTTCCGTAGGCTGGAAGAGATTGTCTTATAGCAATTGGAATTTGTATTTTATAAAAAATAATTTTATTAGAGATTCCTAAACTTTTACCAGCCTCAATTATTCCAGGTTTAATAGTTTGAAACGCAGATCTTAATATTTCAGATGTATAGGCGCCCGTATTTAAAGTAAAAGCTATAATTGCACACCAATAAGGTTCTTTTAAAATAACCCACAAAAATGTTGACCTTAAATATTCAATTTGTCCTAATCCAAAATAAATTATGAAAATTTGAACTAGTAAAGGAGTTCCTCTAAATAAATAAGAATACCCATAAGCAAACTTATTTATTAAAATATTTTTATTTAATCTTAAGATTGCAAATAAAAGCCCAATGATTAATCCAAAGAATAATGATGCCGATAATAATTTTAGAGTTACAACAGTTGCACCTAAAAGTTTAGGAAAACTGGTGAACATTAAATCAAAATCCATTAATACCCCCTGCTATATTTAATCTCTAATCTATTAATAATTTTCATACTGATATAAGTGAGCATCAGATACAAAATTGCTGCAAAACAATAAAAGAATAGAGGATCTCTTGTAGAACCTGCTGCAATGTATGACTGTCTCATAATTTCTACAAGTCCAGTCACAGAAATTAAAGATGTATCTTTTAAAGTAATTTGCCAAACATTACTTAAGTTTGGAATAGCTAGTCTTAACATTTGAGGTAAAATTATTTTATAAAACTGAGTAAATTTATTAATTCCTAGAACCTTTGCAGCTTCAAACTGACCTTTATCGATTGACTGAATTGCACCTCGAAAAACCTCTGTTGAATAAGCTCCTGAAATTATTCCAATTGCTACAGATCCAGTAATGAATGCATTTATTTCAATATATTCAAAATACCCAAAAATTGATGCAACATACATAATTGCACCACTTCCTCCAAAAAAGAAAAGGTAGATGACTAAAAGTTCAGGAACACCACGAATAACGGTTGTGTAAAAATTTCCAATTAGATTTAAAGACTTAAATTTAGAGAGTTTTAAAGGTGTAAATATTAGTGCAAAAAAAAATCCTACAAACATTGCTGTTATAGAAACAGCTATAGTCATTAGGGTTGCGTAAAATAGTTCGTCACCCCAACCAGTTTTACCAAATGCGAGAAGTTCCATATAGATTGGCGACTATATATTATAGTCGCCAAATCTTAAATTAATTACATAGATGCGTCGAAACCAAAGTGTTTAATAGCAAGCTTGCTAATAATTCCTTTTTTTCTAGCTGTATTTATTGCTTTATTGAAATCTTTTAGAAGTTTTGCATCTCGTTTTCCGATTGCATCATCTCCACCCTGTCTAATTCCAACACCAACACCATTACCAAATGCACCACCTGAAAAAGTTGGTCCAACCAGAGTAACTGCTTCACCTGATTTGTCTGCATAGTCAGTGAATGCAACTGCTGCTGCTAAAGCAACATCACATCTACCAGAAGTTAGATCAAGATTGACTTCGTCTTGTGTTTTGTAAGTTCTAACATTGACACTTCCTACGTCACCTGACTCTAAAAAGTTTTGGTGAATAGTTCCTGTTTGAGTGCAAACTGTTTTGCCAGCAAGTGCACCTGTTAAAGTTTTAAGAGCTTTTTTAACATCTGATCCACCCAAAGATAAGTTTATACCTTCTGGGGTCTCCATACCCACTAAGCTTGAACCCTTCATTACCGCAAGAGAAGCAACTTCGTCTGCATAACCTTGAGAAAAAGTAATTGTTTTTTGTCTCTCAGCAGTAATAGACATTCCTGCCATGATTGCATCGAACTTTCTCATTAAAAGAGCTGGAATCATTCCATCCCAATCTTGTTCAACAATTGTACATTCACGTTTCATGATTGCACATAATTCTTGAGCAAGCTCAACTTCGAAACCAATAAGATTACCTGATGCATCTTTTGAATTCCATGGAGGGTAGGCTCCTTCAGTTCCTATTTTTATTTTGTCAGCGTAAACATTTCCGATAACAAAAAGAGAAGCAAGAACTGTTAAAATAGTCTTTTTAAATATATTCATTATTTTCTCCTTAATTTGGAGATAATTATTTCACAAATTTTAATAATTAAAAAGAAAAATCAATGGTTTATTGAAGAAGAGAAATTCCAAGAACAATCAAAACTGGGTATGTAAACTCTTGATAATTTTGTGTTTCCAAAATTTTGATTAAAAACATTCAACCAATTTTCAACCTGCTGTGGTTTTTTATCTTGGCTACCAACTTGTGCAGTGATAACTCCTTTTGGTTTTAAAATTCTAACTAACGAGTCCATATTATTCGATGCTAAATCAATACAGAATTGATCATCGTTTAAATCAACATAAATATGATCGTAAGTATCATCACTCACAGACTTAATACTTTCAAAAGCATCTCCCCAAACACACTTAACAGAATTTTTTTCAGTTGCTTTTTTTCCAATTTCTCCAAGATGTTTATTACATACATCAACAACCTCAGGATCTAATTCATACCAATCTACAAAATTAAAATTTTTTGATATACATTCTCTCGCAACTCCACCATCTCCACCACCAATTATAGCGGCTCGCTCATTATTCTGATTTAAATCTAAACCTGCTCCTACAAATGTTGAACTGTATAAATGTTCATCTGTAGTTGCTACTTGAATTTCACCATCAATAAAAAGAGATTTTCCAAATTGTTCTAACTCTAGAATTTCAATATGTTGACCTACTTTTGATTTAAAATCCTCTAGAACATCATTTACAACATATGATTTTTGCAGTCCTGGTGAGCTATAAATATCATGATAAAAAGACTTAGTATCTCTATTAAACTCTTTTTTAACTATTCTCTTATGTTCAAATTCTTTTTTGATAATTTCTACAGCCACAGAAGGATTTATTTTCCCACATGTAAAAAAATCAAAACTAATAATGCCTTTTTCTGGAAAAGTGTGAAAGCTAATGTGGCTTTCTGCTAATAAAGCTAAAATTGTAAAACCTTGAGGTTCAAACTTGTATTTAGAAATATTAAGTATTGTGACTTTGGCAGCTTTAGCTATGTCGTAAATTACTTTTTCAAAAACAGACGGATCATACTCTTTGGTAGTTCCTATAATATCTAGAGTTATATGTTCACCAACTTTAGTCATTTATCTCCTAAATTTGAAGTCTTTGATATAGATATTGTTTTTATTTTCAATTAAAAAATTATAATTCAAATTCTTTTAATTTGCTTTGAAAGAGTTTTGCCCCTTTTTTACAATTTTCTATCCAGTCTCTTGGTGCATTTTCATCTGCATTATCCGATACATACTTAAAACATCTAAATTTAACATCTTCCAACTTACAAACTTTTGCTAAAGCGTATGCCTCCATATCGACAATATCTACATTCATTTCAATTTTATTATCTACAAAACTATCTCCACTTCCACAGGAAAACCCTTCATCAGAATTAATTATTTCATTAATATTATCAAAAGGGGTTTCACCTAGTTTAAGGTCAAGCAATCCTCTCACATCCATATCTCTTTGATAAAATTTTGTACACTCGACAATACCAGAGGTATTTTTTTTTATGGCACCTGCACTTCCGAAATTTATTACTTGATTAGGTTTAAATTTATTGATTAATTTTAATAAATTATATGTGGCATTAATTTTTCCAACTCCAATATAATGAAAATAATCTAAACCTGGAGTTTCTTCTTTTAAAGCTGCAACAAATAATTTATTCATGACATATGAACTTAAAAAATTTTATTAGATCAATACCAGATTATCCAAAAAAAGGAATTCTTTTTAGAGACATTACAACGTTAATTAAAGATGAAACTGCTTTTGCTGAAACTATCAATCAAATTGTTGAGCGTTCCAAAAAATTTAATTTTACCAAAATAGCAGCGATAGAGTCTAGAGGATTTGTTTTTGCCTCTGCAGTTTCATATTTGCTAAAAAAACCTTTTATTATGCTAAGGAAAAAAAATAAACTTCCCGCTGATGTTTACTCAGTAGATTTTGAGCTCGAATATGGAACAGCTACTATTGAAGTGCATAAAGACTCGATAGGAAATGAAGACTCTGTTTTAATTATTGATGATTTGATTGCGACTGGAGGAACTGCAAAAGCTGCAGCAAAACTTGTAGAAATTTCAAATGGTAAAGTGGCAGCTTTCATATTTGTTATTAATTTATTTGATCTTGGTGGGTCAGATAACTTAATTAAAAATGAATACAAAGTTGAAAATTTAATTGAATTTCCTGGGCATTAATTGGTAGCGGGAAGTGGGATCGAACCACTGACCTCAGGCTTATGAGTCCTGCGCTCTAACCAACTGAGCTACCCCGCCGTACCGTGAGAAGTCTTATAATATAAATCTTTATTGTTTCAATATACTTTTAACCAAGATTTATGGTCTAAATAATTAAATAATTGGCAATCGTACAGATTAAACCAACTAACAAAAGCGAAACTATTATATTTTTTTTAAAAGTTTTTTTTTTATCTAATCTAACTCTGTTGAGTAAAACATTAACGTCGGTAGTTTTAATCTGATTATTTGATGAAATTTCATTTGAAGTTTTGTCTTTATTAAAATCTGTATAATTAGTAGTCATTTGTAAAAATTTATTAAATCATTGAAGATTAAATAAAACAATTAATATTTATTTAACCAATATTAAATGTTCTTAAAATTAGTCTGTTTTAGTGGTTTTTGTATTAAATGTGCCTGATACTTTTGTTTCTCAACTTCTATAAAAATATCATCTCCTATTAACTCCTCATTTGTATGAATATTATCAATATATCCATAAGCTAAATTTTTTTTAAAATTAAATGAGTAGTTACCAGAAGTTGTTCTGCCAATTATTTTACCTTTAAAATAAATAGGTTCGTCATGAAGTAACAATGGTAAACCTGGTTTGTCATCTTTAAGAGTGAGCATAACAAATCTTCGATCAATTTTTTTGCTTTTAATAACCTGAAGTGCTTCTTTACCAATAAAATTAATTTCTTTTTTATTACTAATAGTAAATGTAAGGCCAGATTGAAATTGATTTTCCTCTGGTGAAATATCATGACCCCAGTGTAAAAAACCACTTTCCATTCTCATCGTATCTAAAGCATGCATTCCGCAATTAGAAAGATTAAATTTCTTTCCTTTTTCAATAATTAGTTCGTATATTTTTTTAGCATCAGTTATTTTCATATACAATTCATAACCTAGCTCTCCAACGTATGATAATCGTTGAGCCCAAATTTTGGTATTATCGATTTGAATATATTTTGCATAACTAAATTTAAAATTTTCATTTGTAAAATCTTCATTACTTATCTCTTGCATTAAAGATCTACTTTTTGGACCAAAAATACCAAAAACACAATAATCATCAGTTACATCTTTAAGATCAATTCCATATGACAAATGTTTTTTAATATGAAATTTATCTCTTTCTCTTGTGGCTGCTGAACTTATAATTCTAAAATGATTGTGATCAACACATACTACTGTTAAATCAGTTTCAATGCCACCATCTTCATTTAACATGTGGGTATAAGTACACTTTCCAACTTCATTTTTAATATTTGCTGTACAAATTTTTTGTAAATTTTTATGAGCTTGATCTGATTTGATTTCGAATTTCGAAAATGGAGTTAAATCAAATAATCCTACATTATTTACTGTGTTACTTGTTTCGTATTCAACAGCCGGATACCAATTTTGATAGTTGTAACTGTATTGATATTCTGTTTTTTCACCATCAAGAGCAAACCACATTGGTCTCTCATATCCTGCAGATACCCCAAAACAAGCTCCAAAGCTTTTTAATAAATCATGATGTGGTAAAGTTTTTATGTTTCTTGATGTTTTGTGTTGTTTGTAGGGCCAATGCATTCCATATAAATCCCCTAAGGACTCAGTAATCCTATCTTTAATAAATTCCACATCTGAATGAAATTTCTGAAATCTTTTTATATCATAATTAAAAATATCTTCATTAATATGTCCATTCATTAACCATTCAGCAGTTACTTTTCCGACACCTCCTCCACTCCCAATTCCAATACTATTTAAACCACAGCTAACAAATAAATTTTTTACTTCAGCGACTTCACCTAATAAGGAATTAGTGTCTGGGGTGAAAGATTCTGGACCTGAAAAAAATTTTCTAATACCTATTTTTTCTAAAACAGGAAATCTTTTCATAGATTTTTCTAAATAAGGTTCAAAGTGCTCAAAATTTTCAGGAAATTCTCCAAAAGAAAAGTCTTCTGGTACTTTGTTGGTTTTGTTAAATGCAGGTATAGATTTACCTTCAAATATTCCTATTAACAATTTTCCAGCATCCTCTTTAAAATAAACACTGCTGTCAAAATCTCTTATTACAGGCAGAGTTGGTGAAAGCTTTTCTATAGGTTCAGTAATAACATAAAAATGTTCTGCGGGATAAAGGGGGATGCTAACTCCAATCTTTTCACCAATTTGTCTGGACCACATTCCTGTTGCTAAAACCACGTACTCACATTCAATATCTTGACCATTAACTCTAACCCCATGAACTCTTCCATTTTTAGTCAATATAGTTTCAACTGGGGACTGTTCATATATTTTTGCTCCCCCTTTTCTTGCTCCTTTTGCAAGCATATGGGTGACCCCACTTGGGTCAGCTGAACCATCTCCTGGCATTAAAATTCCACCTTTTAAATCCTCTGTACTCATCATCGGGTATTTTTTTTTAATTTCTTCTTTGTTAAGTATCTTTAAGTCAACATCATAGAGTTGTGCGGTTGTAGCCTGTCTTTTAAGTTCCTGCCAACGACTATCAGTTTGTGCAATCGAAAGTGCACCGTTAAGTCTTAGTCCAGCTGAGTGATCGACTTCTTTTTCTAAATTTTTATATAGATCTAAGGTGTATTTTCTAATTTTAGTTACCGATGCAGATGGACCTAATTGACTTACTAATCCCGCTGCATGCCATGTAGTTCCTGACGTTAATTGGTCTCTTTCTAATAAAACAACATCTTTCCAGCCAAACTTTGTTAAGTGGTATGCCACAGAGCATCCAATTACTCCGCCACCTACTACAACAACTTTTGTGCTTGAAGGATACTTTTTATCCATCACTAATTTTTAATAGCTTCTCCAGGCTCTACAAAACTATGACCAAAAACATCAGCAACAGCTTTATAGGTTACATGACCTTTATGAATATTTAGTCCTGCTAGAAAATTTTTATCTTCACCTAAGGCTTTTTGATAACCTTTGTTTGCAAGTTTTACTAAAAATGGAAGTGTTGCATTATTTAAAGCTAACGTTGATGTTCTTGGTACACCTCCTGGCATATTTGCAACACAATAATGAACAACATCATCAACTATATATGTAGGATCTCCATGGGTAGTAGGTTTACTTGTTTCAACACATCCACCTTGATCTATAGCAACATCAACAATTACAGATCCTCGTTTCATAAATTTTAACATTTCTTTAGTAACTAATTTTGGTGCCTCAGCTCCTGGAATTAAAACGCCCCCAACTAAAAGATCAGCCTCTGATAATAGTTTAGTTAAATCAATTTTATCACTTTGTTCTGGTATTATTTTATCACCAAACATTTCTGTGAGTTGATTTAATCTTGCCTCTGATTTGTCAACAATATGGACTTTTGCTTGCATTCCAGTTGCAATAACTGCTGCATTTTCTCCAACAACTCCGCCACCCAAAATAACAACAGTTGCTCCAGTTACACCAGGTGCTCCTCCAAGCAAAAGACCTCTTCCATTTTGGTTTTTTTCTAAACAATGAGCTCCAGCTTGCACAGACATACGCCCTGCAACTGCACTCATAGGAGCAAGTAAAGGTAATCTTCCATTGCTATCCGTTACAGTTTCATAAGCGATGTTGATACTTTTTGATTTAATTAAACCTTCGGTCAATTCTTTGGCTGCTGCTAAATGTAAATAAGTGTAAACAATTTGATTTTCTTTAATCATTTCTACTTCAACTTTTTGTGGCTCTTTAACTTTAACTATTATTTCAGCATCGTTAAAAATATCTGCTGCAGAGTTAGCAATTTTAGCACCAGCTTTTATGTATTGTTCATTTTCAAAGCCAGCTTCATAACCTCCGTTATTTTCTATAACAACATCATGACCTTCTGAAATTAAGGTTTTTACACTTTCAGGGGTTAGACCAATTCTGTTCTCTTGAGGTTTTATCTCTTTAGGCACGCCAATCTTCATGGGCTTTCTTTTTTTAAATTAAAATTAATTAATTTTTTTGGTTTTTTTGATAATTAGTTATACCAGTTCTTAGTTTATCGATAATTTCATCAATATGTTTTTCTTCACATATAAACTGTGGAGCTATTATTAAACAATCTCCAGTAGCCTTGAAATTTACTCCTGCTTCGTAACAAGCTTTAAAAGTTTCATAACCTGCTTTGCCTGGTTTAGTATTTAATTTCATATCAATTCCACCCATCATTCCATATCCTCTAATATTATCTACAGCTTCTAAATCTTGTAGTGAAAATAAACCTTTTTGAAAATAAGGAGCTAAATTTTTTGCTCTTTCAAAGATATCTTCTTTTTCAAAAATATCTTGAACTGCTAAAGCTGCAGCTACAGCAACTGGTATTCCTGAATACGTATAACCATGAAATAATTCTACCGAACCCATAGGAGAAGCATCCATCACTGCATCATAAATTTCATCTTTACATGCAACAACACCCATCGGCACTACACCATTGGTTGTTGCTTTAGCCATTGTCATGATATCTGGTGTCACCCCAAACTCCTGACTAGCAAATACCGATCCAGTTCTGCCCCATCCGGTTATTACTTCATCAAAAATTAAAAGTATGCCGTGTTTATCACAAGTATCTCTTAACTTTTGTAAATAACCTTTTGGTGGTACTAAAGTTCCAGTTGATCCAGCAATTGGTTCAACGATACAGGCTGCAATATTCTCAGGTCCAAAGTTAGTTGCTATTCTTTCTAAGTCGTCAGCTAAGTCTGCACCAGTCTCTGGTTGGCCGCTTACAAATTTATGTTCTGGTAAATGTGTGTGTCTCATATGTTGAACACCTGGCATTAGAATACTTGCAAAAGTTTTAACATTGTTGATCATTCCACCAACAGAAACACAACCAATGTTCATACCATGATATCCACGCTCACGACCTACAAATCTAAATCTATGAGCATTACCTTTTGCTCTATGATAAGCGACTGCAATTTTAATTGCTGTCTCAACAGCTGTTGATCCACAAATTGTGTAAAACATTTTGTTCAAATCTGCTGGAGTATGTTTTGAAATTCTTGTGGCTAGTTCAAATGATCCACCAAAACCCTGTTGGAATGGTTGAGCATAATCTAAAGTTTCTAATTGTTTAGTTACAGCTTCAGTAATTTCTTTTCTTCCATGACCTAAAGGATTGCAAAATAATCCTGAACTTGCATCAATTTGGGTTTTTCCGTGATGGGTCTTTAAATAAACTCCCTTAGCTTCAGTAATTAATCTTGGATTAGCTTTAAAATCTTTATTGGATGTAAATGGCATCCAATGTTCGTTTAAAGAATTTGGTACCGAAGTTCTGTTTTCTGAGCTCATAATTTTTAATTTTTAGTTATTACAAAATATGTAGACTAAAATGTTTTGTTTACTACATTTATTTTGACCTACATTGGACAATATTAATATACAACTTTAAATTGTACAATTGATTTATTTGCACACCAGCTTTTCGTTATAAAGTGTTTTACTTCTCTCTAAAATTGAATTTAAATATGTGCAATTTAATTAATTAAACATAGGGGAATAAATGAAAAAATTATTAACTTTTATTCTAGGATCTATACTTGCGCTTAACCTATCTATTTCAGTTGCAAATTCAGCTGCAAAAGAAGTTAGAGTTGCCTATTTTCTAGAATGGCCAAGTCCTAACCTAGAGGACATGCAAAAGAAAAATTTTGCAAAAGCTCTTGGTGTACCGGTTAAATGGACAAACTTCACAAACGGTGGAGCAATGACTGATGCTATGCTAGCGGGAGATATTGATATTTCTTACTCGCAAGGTTTAGTACCTTTTATCAATGCTGTGAAATCTAAAGCACCTCTTAAGCTAGTAGATATTGCTATGGAATACGGTATGGGTGGAACAACTTGTGTTACATCTAATGCTTCTGGAATTACAAAAGCAAATGGATCAGAGTTAGAAGGTAAAAAAGTTGCTGTACCTCTTGGAACAATGGCTGAATATGTTTTCGATGAAAGTATGAAAGTTGTTGGAGCTGACAGAAGTAAAATGGATATAATTCAAATGGATCCTGAGGAAGGTGCTGCTGCATTAGTTAGTGGTGATGTTGTAATGGCATGTTTGTTTGGTGGTAACTCTATCAAGGCTGCAGTTGCTGTTGGATCAAGATTACTAACAGTTCAAGAAGCTAGAGATGCAGGTATCTTAGGAATAGATATTACTTCTGTAACAGATAAGTTTATGAAGGAAAATCCAGGAATGTTGAGAACTTTTATAGAAGTAACTCATGAAGCAAACGACAGATATAGAGCTGGTAAAAGTGATATGAACTCTATGTCAAAAGCTTCTGAAATGAAAGTTGCTGATATGAAAGAAACTTTAGATGGATTTAAATTCTTAACTCCATCAGAAACTAAGCAATCTATGGAAAGCGGTAATCTTGATGGTTTCCTAAAAGGAATGGGAACACCGGATGGAGCTGTAGATACAAGTTTCCTACCTTTATAATTTTTAAAGGTTTAAAATTTAAATAGGCACCAATTATAATGATTGGTGCCTATTTTTTTTACTAAATTTCTAATATAAGGTAGTCAATGAGTGATCTTATTTCTGAAAATCTAAATATGATTTTTAAAACTCCAAAAGGAGAGACTGTTCACGCATTAAAAGATGTAAGTTTTACTCTAAAAAAAGGAGAACTACTCACTGTTCTTGGGCCTTCTGGTTGTGGAAAAACAACTTTATTAAATATTACTGCTGGATTTTTAAGACCTACTTCTGGGACAATAACATTAAATGATAAAGAAATTGATGGTCCAGGTGTTGAGAGAGGAATGGTATTTCAACAAGGTGCTTTGTTTGAATGGTTAACAGTTGCTGAAAACGTAAACTTTGGATTGCGTATGAAAAAAGAAGATACAAAATTAACTGAAGAAAAAGTAGAGGAGTGGCTAGAAATTGTTGGTCTAAAAGGTTTTGGCAATACACCTACCTACCAATTGTCTGGAGGTATGCAACAGAGAGTGGCACTTGCAAGATGCCTTATAAATGATCCTGATTTAATTTTAATGGATGAGCCGTTAGGTGCATTAGATGCCTTAACTAGGGAAAAAATGCAGTCTTTAGTATTAAAAATTTGGAAAGAAACTGGAAAAACGATCATTCTAATTACTCACTCTGTTGAGGAAGCTTTGTTGCTTGGAGAACGATTATATGTAATGGCGCCAAGACCAGGAAGAATACATAAAGAATACAATCTTCCATTTGCAGAAATGGGTCTTAAAGAAGATTTAAGAGAAATTAAAAAGAATAAAGATTTTTCATCAAAGAGAGAAGAAATTTTGTCCATGATCTGGAATATGGAAGAAGAGATAATGGGTAAAGAAAATTAATGTTTATTCAAATAGTAACTTTATTAATATTTGTTGCGATTATAGGAAGCATTCTTTACGGTCGTAGATTAATTAGAACAGAAAAAGTAGACGCCGTATTTGGAAATCCTGAAAGAGCAAAAGGTGGTACGCACTGGGTTATTGTTGGAAGTGCTGCAATACTTTTGGTTTGGCTTTATTATTCTTGGGACATTGCGAAAGGTTTTTATCCAAAATCAGCAAATGAGTTATGTCAAGTTGCAAAAGTAAATGACTCTTTACTGGGATTGAAATATCAATTTCCTATTGAGGAAAGAGAATTCAAAAGTACTTCAATAATAAAAATTGAAAACAAAAATCTTCAAAAAATTACTAAAGAAATTCAAAATTCTCCAGACTTAAATAGTCAGCAAAAAACTATTTTGGTTAGTTACATAAATAAAACCATTCAATTAATACCTTTGTTAACTAATGAAGATCTAATTGAGAGGGATACCAAAGCTAAAATTAACGAAATGACTGAAGAGATAAAACTCTTAACCTCAAATTTCAAACAAAAAGATTATCCATTTGAAACACAAGAACAAAAAAATGAAAGACAAAGAGCTATATCTGAACAAGGAGGATGGGGAATTATAAAAGTTCAATCTGGAACTGGATCTATAGAAAATACGATAGAAGTCCCTGTAGTTCCTGAGACAAACAAAGGTCTTAAATTTCATGCTGCAGCTGAAAAGCTTAAAGTCATAAGTGATAAATTTTTTAAACTTAGAAATCACAATCCTCAATTCAAAACTTCAATCAAACAATTAAAGGATGATATTAAAACCTACAGAAAAGGTTTAAATGATAACGAAGAAATAGCATCAGACTACGCAAAAAATATTGTTAAAATTGCAAGACGTATCGAGTTTGCAAGTATCTACCCTCCTAATGCTCTTAATGAAATGCAAAAAGCAATTATTGAGTTTGATAATATACAAAAATCAGAACAAGGTGGATTGAGATTAATTGATATTCTCCTATTTCCAGCGGGAACAATAGTTGCAAGTGGACCAAGTTGTTCAGAGCAAGGTTCAGGAAGATGGTTACCAAAACCGTCTGATACTTTAAATAAATTTATCCTAATGTCTAAACCAAGTGTTGGTTATAAAAATATTCCACTGCTTTGGATAGAAATGATTGATGTTTCATCAATAGTTGGTTTTATTTTACCTGATTGGATAGCTGATATTTTGCCAGGCGATTATCCTGTTCATACCAAAGACGGAATTGTTAAAGAAAACTTTAAGGGAAATGTTTTAAAAGTTGTTACTGGTGACTTTAAATTATTCAAAATTCCTGTGCCCTACGGGCATATTTGGGACTCGTTTTTAAGGGTATTTTTAGGGTTAGTTTTTGGAATTCTAATTGGTGTTCCTTTAGGCTTATTTATGGGGCTAAATAGATTTGCAAAAGGATTTTTTGATCCATTAATAGAATTGTATAGACCAGTGCCGCCTCTTGCTTGGGCCCCTCTTATTATCTCAGTTTTAGGAATTGATAACACGGGTAAAGTATTTTTATTATTTATGGTCTCTTTATCTATTATGATCATTTCTGCAAGAGCTGGTGCTTCAGGAACTCAGCTTTCAAAAATCCATGCAGCTCACTCATTAGGCGCATCAAAGAGACAAATTTTAAGATATGTAATTTTTCCAAACTCACTCCCAGAAATTTTAACTGGAATAAGGGTTGCTGTTGGAATGTGTTGGGGAACATTGGTTGCTGCTGAATTTTTAGCTGGAACTACTGGTATTGGATTTGTGGAAAATGTTGCTAAAAAATACTTTCAATACGAAGTAATTTGGATCACTATTTTTATCATGGGAATGCTTGGATTATTATTTGATATCACTTTAAGAAAAGTTATCGATAAAACTATTCCATGGCGTGGAAAAGGTTAAAATGAAAACCTTAATCTTAAAAAAACAAGTCATCAAAATATTTCAAAAATTTGGCTTAAATAAAGATCATGCAACAATCTCAGCAAATGCATTAATTAATGCTGAACTGGTTGGTGCTTATGGACATGGATTATCAAGACTTAAAATGTATTGTGATAGAATTTCAAAGAAAGTAATTAATCCTAAACCAAAAATTAAAATAAAAAAAATTTCCCAATCCACATCTCATATTGATGCAAACAACAGTATAGGTTTTGTGGCTGCTGATCTTGGAATAAAGACTGCAATCAAGCATGCACAAACAACTGGCATTGGAATGGTTGCCATCAAAGGAAGTGGGCACTATGGATTATCAGGCTATTACGCTGAACAAGCAGTTAAAAAAAATTTAATTACTATGATTTATACTAATGCACCTCCTGCGGTTGCGCCACATGGCGCATTAAAAAGTTTGTTTGGAACAAACCCTATATGTTTTGGAACTCCAACTGGAACAAAAATTCCTTTTATATTAGATACCTCAGTTTCTATGATTAATAGAGGAAAAATAAGAGTTGCTGCAAGAAATAATCAAAAAATTCCTGACGGTGTTGCGCTAGATAAGTTAGGTATACCAACTAATGATGCGAAGAAAGCATTAGAAGGTGTTCAGCTACCAATTGCAGGATTTAGAGGATCTGGTCTTGCATGGATGGTTGATATTTTAAGTGGAGTTATTACAGGTGGAAACCATGCAGGACGAGTAAAAGATCCATTCGATGATTTTTCTGGACCACAAAATATTGGACATTTATTCATCACCTTTAAAGCCAATTTATTTCAAAAAAATTATAATCAAAGAATAAAAGATAACATTCAAACAATTAAAAAACTTCCAAGAATGAAAGGAGTAAAAGAAATAATGTATCCAGGACAAAATAAGTATTACAGATTTAAAAAAAATTCTAAAAAAGAAATTTTTATTTCAGATATAATTAAAAAGGACCTGGAAACTTTAATAAGTTAACACAGTCAAAGCACCTAAAGATACTACTACTGTAGATAAAATAATTGTTCTCTTAACTCTGTCTTTTCTTTGTTGTTCAATTAGTCTTTGCTTAAGAACATCCACGTTCACTCTAAGAGGAGCCTCAGTATCTTGAGTGGGGTCTTCAACAACGTGGGATGTTCTATTTAAGCCTTCATTATTCATTAATCCATTAAACCATGTGGTGATAAAATTTGATATATAAGGAGAGTCCAATTTGGGTTGCTATTCACTTTGTAATAGTTCAAAGTGGGTCAGGAGATAACAATGGCAATAGTACCTAGCGTTACGGCTCAAATTGACGAGAAAGAAATTTTTATAGTTATTAGTAATAATTTTAGCAAATTAGCTCCCTATTATTATGTCATGATAAGTAATTGGTTAATTAGAGCTTACGGTGTTCAAAACGATATAGATAAATATTTGATTTTGCTTTACCTAATTAACAAAGATTTAATCATTTTCAGGAGAAATGGATTAATTGTAAGTTATGACACTTTTTACAAAGATAGGTCACTAGAAATCGACAAAATAAACATTAGCGATATTTCAAAAGATCTTCAAATTCCTAAAGAAAGCGTGAGAAGAAAAATTATAGAATTAGAAAAAAAAAATATAATTAAAAAAAATGGAAAGAAAATATTTATCGATAGATCTGCACTTTCTATATCAAACGGAAAAGATACTATAAAAGATATAAGTGCTTTATTATTTGAATTTAACAAAATATTAAAAAATGAAAAATTAGGAGAAAAAATCTTTAGCATTGATCAGATATCATATTCAATTAAAGAAAATTTCTCTTTTTGCTGGTATCAGTTTTATAAATTTATATTTGTTTATACCAACAGGTGGAGAAAAGAAGTAAAAGATTTGGAAACTATGTGTATTGGAATTTTAGTAATGCTTAATGCATCTGAAAATAAGAGCTTCAAAGTAAAGGACTTAAATTTAAAAACATATCAAAAAAAAGTTATGGGCTCAGATGAGAGAGGTGTGAATGCAATGTCTTTGTCTGATATTACAGGAATTCCAAGGCCAACTGTTGTTAGAAAATTAAAATTTTTAATTAAAAATAATTATATAACTATTAATGAAAAAAAACTTCTTTTTATAAATATTCAAGGTACAAATTTAAAACGAAGTTCTGAATTACAAGATGCAAATATTAAAACCTTGAGTAATTTTATTTTTAAAGTATTTAATCAAATTAAAATTATCGACTCGGGTAAAGATAAAGATGATGATTTTATTCCTAGTTACTTGAGATAATTAATTATTTTTTCTTAAGATATAAATAAAAATAAATCCAGTTATATACATTAGCAGTGCATAGGCTCCTGTTGGCACTATATAAGCTACATCATCAAAAATTAATGTTGCAACAAACACCGCTAAAGTTCCATTCTGCAGACCACACTCTAATGCTATACATTTTTGTTGTGCTACTCCTGATACAAACTTTTTAGCAATAAAGTATGCCAATACCATCATAACAACATTTAAAATTAATACTGCTAAACCTGCTTGAGCTAGATAGGTAAAAATATTATCTTTTTCTTCAATCCATATTGCAACAAATACAATTACAAATAACCATCCTGTTAATTTATTAATTAAATTAATTTTAGATAAAATAAAATTTTCAGCGAAACCTCTTATAATCATTCCAATAATTACAGGGACTGTAACTACTAAGGCCATTTTCAAAGCAATTCCAATTACTGAGATTTCTTTTGAAATGGTAACTCCTAAAATACTAGCGGAACTGATTACAATTATTGGAATTGTAACAATACAGATTAAACTAGTTACTGCAGTTAAGGAAATCGATAATGCTACATCACCATTGGCAAATTTAGTTAAAACATTTGAAGTAACACCCCCAGGTGCAGCGGCAATTATCATGAGACCTATCGCTATAGCAGATGGAAGATCGAGAGTTAGTGCAATGATTAAAGCTACAATTGGCAACAAAATTAATTGAGAAAAAAAACCTACAATAAAGTCCCTTGGGGTTTTTAATATTCTTGTGAAATCTTTAATTGAAAGACCAAGACCCAATCCTAGCATGATTAGGGCTAAAACTATTGGTGCTATTTTTGTAACTATTTCCATAGCACAAATATTATAGCACTATGAAAGATGTTAATAAATTAAATATACATTAGAATGTTTATAGAATAATTTAATTAGTAAAATTAGTAGCAATTGCCTATATACTTTTAATTAAATATTAATAATAAACATTACCAATGCTTTCTAATAAAGAAATTGTCTGTCCTAATAATCTGCTAGATGTAGCCCATAAAAAAAAAGGTGTTAAAGCAGCAGTTGTAAATGCAGGCATGCCCCTACCAATGCTTTCTGTTCAAGACGCAGTTAAAGAAAATTTAATAGAACCAATTTTTATAGGAGATAAAAAAGAAATTCAAAAATGTGCTGAAGATTTAAAATGGGATATTTCTAAATATGAAATTATTGATGAACCTGTAGAAAACAATACAGCTCCTATAGCAGCCAAACTAGCAAGTGAGGATAAAGTAAAGATTATTGTTAAAGGTCATATTCATACTGACATTTTAATGAAAGAAGTATTAAAGCGTGAATATAATTTAATGGGTAAAACTCGATTAAGTCATATATGGCACATGACTATTGAAAAAGAAGATGCACCATTAATTATTACAGATGGTGCCTTAAATGTATTGCCTAATATTAAAACAAAAATGCACATTCTTAAGAACGTCGTAGACTTCTCTCACAGAATTGGTATTTCTCGACCTAAAGTATCTATATTATCAGCAACAGAGGAAGTAATTGAGAGTGTACCTACTTCATTAGAGGCAGCAGAACTCACAAAATTAGCAGAAAAAGAAAATTTAAATGCGGATGTATTTGGCCCTCTAGCTTTTGATAACAGTATCTCAAAGAAATCAGCAAGTATAAAAGGTATAAAAAATTCAGTAGCAGGAGAAGCAGATGTATTGTTAGTCCCTAGTGTTGAAGCAGGAAATGCTTTAGTAAAAATGATGATCTATTTTATGGGTGCTTGTGCTGCTGGTGTTGTAATTGGTGGCAAAGTTCCAGTTGTTATCACAAGTAGATCTGATGAAGCTCCAGCAAGATTGGCTTCTATTGCTGCTGCAGTGGTTGCTTTAGATTAAAGATAATATAAAAGGCTTAAAATAAATGACAATTACATATTTAAAAAAATCACCAAAGACTTCATCAACAGATGATACTAAAACTACAGGTATAGTTCAGGATCTCTTAAAAAATTTAGATACAACTAAAGAAAAAGGCTGTATTGATTTAACTAAAAAATTTGACAAATACGATGGTGAAATTGTTGTTTCTAAAGAAAGAATTGAAGAAATTAAAAAATCTTTAGATCAAAAAACAAAAGATGATATTCAATTTTCATTTGATCGAGTTCGAAAATTTGCAGAAGCGCAATTAAAAAACTATGGTCAGGATTTTGAAGTTGAATTATCAGACGGCTTATTTGCTGGCCAAAAATTGATACCTGTAAATACAGCTGGTTGTTATATTCCTGGTGGAAGGTATGCTCACATAGCTTCTGCAGTGATGAGTGTTACCACTGCTAAAGTTGCTGGAGTTAAAAATATTATTGCATGCAGTCCTCCTAAAGAAGGTATCGGCGCTCACCCAACAATTGTTTATACCGCTGATTTATGTGGAGCAGATGTGATTTTAAATCTTGGTGGTGTTCCAGCAATTGCAGCAATGACAAATGGATTATTTAATAACCCCCCTGCGGATATTATTGTAGGACCAGGAAATCAATTTGTAGCTGAAGCGAAAAGAATTTTGTTTGGAAAGGTGGGTATTGATTTGTTTGCTGGACCAACTGAAATTGGAATTATTGCTGATGCTAAAGCAGATCCAGAAATTGTAGCAGTTGATTTAGTTGGCCAAGCTGAACACGGCTATAATTCACCTTGTTGGTTATATACAACTAGTAAAGAACTTGCAGAAAAAGTTATGAAAAGAGTTCCAGAATTAATTGACGAACTTCCCGAAGTTCCAAGGCAAAGTGCAGATGCTGCTTGGAGAGATTATGGAGAAGTAATTTTATGTGATACCGACGAGGAAATGGTAAAAATTAGTGATGAGTACGCACCAGAACATTTAGAAGTTCAAACAGAAAATTTAAAATGGTTTCATGAAAGACTAACCAACTACGGGTCATTGTTTGTTGGAGAAGAAACTACCGTTGCTTATGGAGATAAATGTTCAGGAACAAACCACATATTACCAACCAAAGGAGCTGGAAGATATACCGGCGGTTTATTTGTTGGAAAATTTATTAAAACTTTGAGTTTTCAAAGAATGACAAAAAATTCTACAGAATTAGTAGGTGCAGCTGCTGCAAGAATTTCCAGATACGAAGGCATGGAAGCACATGCACGAACTGGAGATGTTAGACTAAAAAAATACGGGTTTTCAAAATAATTTTAAGTTTCTGGAACAAACAACAAGCACAAACCATTACTACAAAATCTTTTCCCAGTAGCAGTTGGGCCATCAAGAAAAACATGTCCATGGTGAACACCACAATTTGCACAGTGATATTCCATTCTTCTCATACCAAAAGAATAATCTATTTTAGTTTTAAAGGCTCCCGGTAAAGCTTCAGAGAAAGAAGGCCAACCTGTTCCACTGTCAAATTTTGCCTCTGAAGAAAATAATTTAGCCCCACAGTTTGCACAGTGATAAAACCCTTTCCTATCTTCTTTTAACAATTTACTTGTAAAGGGTCTCTCCGTTCCCCCATTAAACATGATTTCTTTTTGTTTTTTGGTTAAATTTTTGTTGATAATTTTTTTAACTTCTGAAAAAGCAAACTTATAAGGAGCAATTACATATGTTAACAAGGATAAACCAAATAGTTTAATAAAACTTCTTTTGTTGCTCATTAAAAATAAGTATTAAAATTAATAGATAATTCAATGATTAGTTATGCCACAATCTAAAAAGTGACAAAAACGATCCTTAATTAATAGAAAAATTGATGCTAGTTTATAAAAAATAAATGTATAATGATTATTAAGGAAAATCTTATGGCAACTTACGAATGTTCAAAGTGTGGTATGTCTGTGAATGCTACTTGTGGAAAATGTGACAAACCATTAGTTGATGACATGCTAAAATTAGACGATGGTAGTCAGGTTCAAATATCTAAATGCCCTGATGATCATGGTAAAATTAAATCACCATTGTGCTGTGGTCAAGATATGAGCTGTGCTGTCTAGATAATATCTAGCAATACATAAACTGCTAAACCACTCATAAAAATAATTATAAATAAGTTGATTATTTTCCATATTTTTAAATTATCGGCGTATTTAGAAAAAAATTTTGACAGGTAACCAATAAAAAAGAAAAATAAAAAAGAAGCGAATGAAGCTCCAATTCCAAATATTATTTTATCAGTTAATAAAAAGTTTTTAGAAAAATTCCCTAAAAAAAAAACAGTATCTGAATATACGTGAGGATTTAAATAGGTAAATCCTAAAGTTTTAAAAATTATACTTACTAAGGATGTTTTCTTATAATTTTTATTAAAGTTAATTTTTTGGCTACCTGATTTAATTTTTGAGTAAATAAAGTAAATTAAGAATAAAAGTAAAATAATATTAAAGATTAGTTCAATTGTTGAAGTAAAATATTGATTAAAATAATAAAATAAAAAAATACCAACAAATATAAGAAAACAGTCTGAAATTGAGCAAATTAAGCAAACTGTAAACGTAAATTGTTTTTTTAAGCCCTGCTCTATTACAAAAATATTTTGAGCTCCAATAGCTAAAATTAAACTCAGGCTGGTAAAAAAACCTAATAATAGAAATTCCAAATTATTTACTATTCTTTTAAGTTTAACAGTTCATCTAAGGCTTTATGTTTTTTTAAGGCTTGTAAAAATTTTGCAAGTGATAAAAGCTCCCTCTTTGCAAAAGGTTTCATAATATCCTCGATTTTATCGGAAGGTAATAAACCTAATTGAGAAGTATAAGAAATGAATTTCTTCTTTTTTAACATTTCAACTTTTCTTCTAACAGTTTCTTTTGGTATATCGAGTAAATGAGCAACAGCAAAAATTGTTAATTTTTTTTTACTATAAAATTCTCCAACATGTTCTTGTCTGGTTGCTTCCCACACACTATCCCAGTTGCTTCCTTGTTTGGTGTTGTGAGCTAAATGGTGAGCACCAACTGTAGAAAGGATTATAAACGATTCATAATCAATACCGATCATTGATCTTGAATCTCTAAACTGTCTACTTCTAAAGTTAATCAGATGAAACAAGGTTTCAGCGTAAGAATCCAGATTTTTTTTCATCAAAAAAAATTATTCTGAATTTGCTGTGAGTGTCTTAATTTCTAAAATATTTTCGTTTGGATCTTTAACAAAGAAAGTTTCTTGCTCATATTTTGTCCCCTTAAATCTCAAATAAGGTTCGTCATAATATTTTGTTCCACTATCTTTTAATCTTTGTTTTAAACTATCAAAATCTTTTCTGGATAAATGTACTCCAAAATGAGGAACGGAAACATTGCCCATATCTACATCATGTCTTTCACTATCTAATTTGTGCTCACTTTTGTGAAGAGTTAATTCATTTCCCCAAAAATCAACATCTGCCCATTCCTGAGCTGAATTATCTAATCTACATCCTAAAGTTTCACTGTAAAATTTTTTCGCTATCTCTAAATCTCCACATGGAATTGCCAGGTGAAAACAGTTAGTGTTTTTATACATAAATCATCCTTTAATTAATGAATTTAATCACTATATAACTTGTAATTTTAAATTCAACTAGCATAAATATGAATGACTTTTTACAATCAATAATTGACCGAGATCCTGCGGCTAAATCAAAATTAAGTTTAATTTTAACTTATCCAGGTGTGAAGGCAGTTTTTTTTCATAGGCTAGCTAATTTTTTTAGTACTGCAAAATTTGATTTGATTGCAAGAATCATTTCACAATTTTCAAGATTCCTAACTGGAATTGAAATTCATCCTAAAGCAAAAATAGGAAAAAATTTATTTATTGATCATGGGATGGGAGTTGTTATTGGAGAAACCTCTGAAGTTGGAGATAACGTCACAATTTATCATATGGTAACTTTAGGAGGAATAGCTCCATCTATAAATTCAGATAATCAAAGAAATGTTAAACGTCATCCAACAATTGAAAATGAAGTTGTTATAGGTTCAGGTGCTCAAGTATTAGGTCCAGTGACTGTTGGATGTTGTGCAAAAATTGGAGCAAATGCTGTTATTACAAAAGATGTTCCAGAAAAAGCTGTGATGGTTGGTATACCTGCTAAAAATGTTGGTCTCGCTGATAATGAATTTAAACCTTATGGTATTACCCCTGATAGTGATAAAAAATCAGAATAATGAATGATATTCAAAATGATTTTATTTCAGGGATTGGAAATACTCCTTTAATAAAATTAAGAGCTGCATCAGAAATAACTGGTTGTAATATTTTTGGAAAAGCTGAGTTTTTAAATCCTGGAGGTTCTGTCAAAGATAGAGCGGCCCTTGCTTTAATTAAAGATGCCCAAGAGAAAAAATTAATTGCTAAAGGTGGAACAGTTGTAGAAGGCACTGCAGGAAATACTGGAATTGGACTGGGTCTATTAGGAAATTCATTAGGATATAAAACAATCATTGTAATGAATGATAATCAAACCCAAGAAAAAAAAGATATTCTTAAAAACCTTGGTGCAGAATTAAAATTAGTTCCAGCTAAACCTTACAAAGATGATAACAACTTTGTTAAAGTCGCAGCAAGGCTAGCTGATGAACTTAGACCGACAAATAATAATGGAGTAATTTGGGCTAACCAATTTGATAACACTGCAAACGCAAAAGGCCATTATGAAGGAACGGGCAAAGAAATTTGGGATCAAACCGAAGGTAAAGTTGATGGATTTGTGTGTTCTTCAGGTACCGGTGGAACTATTTCAGGGGTTAGTAATGCTCTTAAAGAAAAAAATAAAGATATAAAAATTCATTTATCTGATCCAAAAGGCTCTGCTCTTTACAATTATATAAAAAATGGAGAATTAAAATCTGAAGGTGGCTCTATAACTGAGGGAATTGGATCTAGTAGGATAACAGCAAATTTTAAAGATGCTAAAATTGACGATGCTTATTCAATTGATGACAAAGAGGCATTACCAATTCTCTATGATTTAATTCAAAATGAAGGATTAAGCTTAGGAACTAGCTGTGGGATTAATATTGCAGGAGCTATTAGAATGGGTAAAGAATTAGGACCAGGAAAAACAATTGTTACTATTCTTTGTGACAGAAGTGATAAATACGCTACTAAAATGTTCAATAAAAAGTTCTTAGAAGAAAAAGGACTACCAATACCTATTTGGTTCTAAACATAAATTTTATCAGCTAATCCGTAGCAAAGAACACCACTTAATATTGTAAGAACTAACGGAGCATAAATTGCTTCATCTGAAGTTTTATCTGTATGTCCAAGTTTATTTATTTTGGTACTATAGAAACCAACTATAAATGCACATAGGTTTTGCAAGAAAATTACATTAAAGAAACCCCAAGTAGCTTCCAAGCCGTTAGGTCTTATAAAGCCGACATAGATTGCCATTAAGGTTGAGCCAATAAAAATAGATCCAAAAAATCTAACTACACCGGCACCTGTAGCGTCCATGCCATATTGATTTAAAAAAGATTGAGTTTGGAAAACACATCTAAATCCATAGTAAGCAAAGCCTATAAAATGAATTAAAAAAAGAATTAAATAAAAAATTCCATTAAATTTTTCAACCATGTTTAACAATATCAAAGATAGGTTTTAAATACACTTTATTTTTTGCGAAAATAAATCAAATTTCAATTGTGAGTTGATGAAGTTTTTGCATATTTAATATACACATTTGACGCATGACGTTTTAATGAATGTGTAACAGTGTTAACCTAAAAATAGAATAATTTTGATAATAAAAAAAATTAAAGGATAACTATGGACGCAAAAGAACAAACTAAAAAAGCATATGAACTATTTGGTTCAGGAGATATGGAAACATTTTTTAAAGATATAATCGATGATGAAGTCGTTTGGACATTTCCAGGCAAAGAAGGTGTACATCCACTTTCTGGAGTTCACAAAGGAAAACAAGCTATGATGGCTGCAATGTCCAAAATCCCAGCTACTTGGCCAAATTTCCATTTAAAAGTTTTAGATATGATAAGTGAAGGTAATAAAGTATTCGCAAGAGTTCATGCAACTGCGGATAACATGGATACTATGTTTGGTCACTATTTTGAAGTAAGTGACGAGGGGAAAACTAAAGTTATGATGACCTTTGATGATACACTAAGCATGTTCAATGCAATGAAGAAGTAAAGAACAATATGTCAATTTTAGAAAAACTAAATAAAGTCATCATGGAAAAAGATGGTGCGGCAGCAGCTGAGATAATTCATGATGATTATAAGAGGTATTCTCATCTTCAAGGAACTTATACTGAAAGTGGAAAAACAGGAATGATTGAGGCAATTAATAAAGGTTTCATGAAAGTTGATAAATATAGAATTTTATATGAAAACGATGAAATAGGTTTTGATCATTCTATTGTTACTTATGCCGAGGATGGAAACAAAGAAGCTTTAATGTGTTGCTGGAAATTTAAAGATGGCAAAATTATAGAATTAGAAACTGGAGCTACAAAATTATCATAGCAGTAATTAATAAAAGGAGGAGATATATATGAGCAGTATAGAAGTCAAAACTTTTGATAAAGCAGATGAAGTGGTTGATAAGTTTAATAACGCTAAAATAGAGGCAGTTAAAGTTGGTGGTCAAAGGGTAGTCAGATTACATTTAAAACCAGGGTGGAGATGGTCCACAGATGTTAAGCCACATATTGGAACTGATAGTTGTCAGGCAAATCATATAGGAATAATCACCAAAGGCACTGTTTTTGCAAAACATGATGATGGAACAGAGATTAGTTATACTGCTGGAGATTCTTATTCTGTCAAGCCGGGCCATGACGCTTGGGTTGTTGGTGACGAACCTGTTGAAGCATACGAATTTGCAGGAGTTTGGGGCGAATAATGGTAAAAATTATTGGTAACTTTGAGGTTAATGATTGGGTTCATTGGAAAAAAATGTTTGACCAACATTCTAATGCAAGAGAAGCCGCAGGAATTAAGACAATTTATGTTGGAAATGAAATAGAAAATACAAATAAAGTACATATCGTAATGGAAACACCTGCAGCAGATACAATGCAAAAATTTATGCAAAATCCTGAAAATGCTAAAGTAATTGAACAATCAGGACACAAACAAGAAACGACAGTAATGAGCATTTGCTCTGACTAAACAACAAAAAAAGGAGAAAAAATGAAATACTATATGGTAACTCACACTTTCAAATCGAAAGAAATGAAAGACAAATTTAACGAGGTTACAGGAGGCATGTCCAGAGAAGATATGATTAAATCTTCCACTAGTGATAAAGCAAAATGCCAAATGACATATTTCACCCCGGGTGATACTATGACAATGTTTTGTCATTGGATGGCAGAAAGTACTGATGCTATTAATGAACAACTTTCTCAGATGAATGATTTTTTTGAACCTCACCAATTTACAGAGGTTAAAGAAGAAGTTTTTGATTTCAACAAATAAGAGGTAAAATGAAAAAAACGACATTGGTATTATTATTTAGTGCTTTACTTTCATCAACTGCAATTGCAGGGATGTCTGATAGTGATAAATCTAAAGCTTGGGAATGTAGTGGAATTTATATGGCTAACTATTTTTTACCCTCTGGTGAAACTTTTGAGTACAGTATGAAGGAAAAATCGATGGCTTCAGTAAAAGTTCTTAAAGCATATGCTTTAGAAACAGGTATTGCTGCAAAAGAATGGGACGATGGAGTAAATAAAGCTGTAGATAAATATTACGGTTCAAAATATGACGAGGCTAAAACTGAAGCTTGTCATAGTTTTGTAAATTCTACTGTTCCAAACGGAGAAGAAAGAGTTAAAAAAGTAGTACAAACTCTTTATTAATATGAAACAAGCCATCATATTTTTTTTTTTGTTAATTAATTCAACTTTTGCATTTGCAGGTGGGCACATTTCTGAAGCAGATAAAAAAGAGGCAATAAAATGCTTGGGCCACTATACGGCAATTACATTTATTGATGCTGATAAAATTGAAGCAATAAAACTTGAATATGCCAATGCTTCTTTCAAAATAGTTAGAGCTTACTTAGTAAGTGAAAAAGTAAAAGAAGAAGAAATTAATAAAGGGACAATTGAAGAATTAGACAAATTAATTGGGAAACCATTTAATAATGAAAGAAATGATGAATGTAATTCATTTATATATAAACTGATACCAGGTTCTAAAGAAGATATTGAAAAATTAAGAGGAACTTTAGAATAATATAGTAAAGGAGATAAAAATGGAAAAAGAGATGTTAGCGTTAGTAAATTTTAAAGAAGGTAAAATGGAAACTTTCATGGGATGGATGCAGTCTGATGAGGGTATGGGTGTAAGAAAAAGTGTTGCCTATCCAGAAAAAACCATCGGAGCAATGAAACCAGATAAAACAGGTATGCTGTTTAAAGTTACAGTTCATAATGAACCTGGAATGAAAGAGTTTGTATCTGGAAATCATCCAACTGCAAAAGCAATTTATGAAGAATGTATAGAAAGTGCTCAGCTGTGGGAAATGTCAGAAGTAAAGCTTTAGTATTTACTAAAAAGGAAAAATATGAGTATAATGGTTAGATACGCTCCAAAGTCTATGACTGCAGAGCAATATGATGCAATTGTAAAAAAAGAATATGAGCTAGGAATACATCCTCACAAAGGATTAGACTTTGAAGTATGCTTTGGTGAAGGAGATCAAATGAAGGTTTCAGTGGTTTACGATACAATGGAGTCTTTTGAAGATCATGGAAAAAAATTAGGTCCTATATTAGAAGAAATGGGTATTGATCCAGGAGAACCTCAAATTTTTCCAGTTCATAATACTATTCACAGAGGTGAATAGATATGCAAGCAGGTTTTGTTATTTTTAACATTGATGTAACAAATCCAGAAGACTACAATG
Organism: Pelagibacterales bacterium SAG-MED22; assembly: GCA_014653985.1. Lineage (GTDB taxonomy): Bacteria > Pseudomonadota > Alphaproteobacteria > Pelagibacterales > Pelagibacteraceae > Pelagibacter. Next base: position 14,824 of record JACWDT010000009.1, on the reverse strand, counting down.
AGTATATTACTAAAGTGAAGCCAATTGTTGAAAAGTTTGGTGGAGAGTACATTGTTAGAGGTGGAACAAATCAAGTTGTAGAAGGAAATTGGCAATATAGCAGAACTATTGTATTAAAGTTTCCCTCTTACGAAAAAGCATTGGAGTGGTACAATTCAGAAGAATATCAACCAATTAAACAAATCCGATTAGATAACGCAATTTCTAACGGAATAATAATACAAGGAGCATAAAAATGTCGATATTAGAAAAATATAGCGCTGCTTTGAAAAATAAAGATGAAGCTGCAATGAACGAACTTTTGCATGATGATTTTAAATTTACAATGCATAAGTCAGGAAATGTTTTAACTAAAGCTGACGTAATGAAATGGGCCATGAGTGGTGACATTAATCAAGATAAAGTAAGAATAGTTTACGAAAATGATGAGGTCGGTGTTCATCATGCTTTTGTAACATTTAATGATGGTAATGTTGAAGCTGTAATGGCTGTTTACAAATATAAAGATGGAAAAATTGTTAGTTTAGAAACTGGTGCCACACCTATACCAAAGTAAGTGAGTGGTATTGATTTTTATTTTTCGATAGGTAGCACTTATACCTATTTATCCGTAACTAGAATACTTGATGTTGCAAAACAACATCAAGTAAAATTTAATTGGAAACCCTTTTCAGTTAGAGCAATTATGAAGGAAATGAATAATATTCCATTTCCAAAAGATAAAATTAATAAAGTAAATTACATGTGGAGAGATATTGAAAGACGTGCAGAGGGATATGGTTTTTTTTGCTAAGACACCAGTTCCCTATCCTCTATCAGAATTCGATTTAGCAAACCAAATTGCAATTCTTGGATTTAAAGAAGGCTGGGGAGAAAAATTTGTAGTGCTGACTTATAAAAAATGGTTTCAGGAGAACAAAGAACCTGCAATTGAGCCTAGCATTTCTGAAGTTTCTGCTGAATTAAATTTAAATAAAGATGAAATCATATCTAAAGCAAAGTCAGAAAATATAGAGGCAAAATATAATGAAAACACAAATTCAGCTCGCGAAAATAAAATATTTGGCAGTCCATCTTTTATTGTAAAAAATGAACTCTTTTGGGGAGATGACAGAATGGAAGATGCCATTAATTGGTCTCTTAAATAATTCTATATATTCTATCAAAATTCATTTAAGGTCATTATATGAGTCTCACTACTTCTTACCTATTTCTAGGAATTGCAGTTTTTCTAGGTGTTACTTCTAATAGTTTTGCAAAAAGTGCTGAGGGTTTTACTCTTTTCTTTCCAAGTGTAATTACTGCAATTACTATAGTCTTATGCATGTATGCACTTTCTTTGGTTATGAAAAATATACCAATGGGAATTACTTACGCCTCATTTGCTGGTCTAACAATCATTGCAACTGTTGTAGTAGGTGTTATTAGATTTAATCAAGTTCCAAATTTTTACTCATTAATAGGTTTAGTATTAATTATTATTGGTGTGCTAATGGTGAATTTATTAGGTAATAATTAAAAATGTTTCCCAAAAAATATTCTAATTTGTTGTTTATATTGATTATGGGTTTTGGAATGAGTTTATTTATGACTCTTATTATTACATATATTAATACTGGTATAGATAAAGAGTTTATAAATAGATTTTTAAAAGCTTGGGCAGTAGGACTGCCAATAGCTATATCAACAGCTTTGATAGTTGGGCCAATTGCCCGAAGATTTGTGGATAAAATTACAAAGTAAAATTTAAATTTTTTTAAGTGGACTTAATAATTTAAGTATTTTTTTATGCACTAATTTGTTAGCTGACACCAAAGCATTGTCTCTTTTAATAATATTTTCATTTCTCCAGTTCGTAACCACTCCACCCGCAGCTTTTATAATAGGTATAGAGGGATGAATATCCCAAATATGGTTACCACATTGGATTGCTACATCTAAAGTACCATCAGCTACTTGCATATAACTTAACGCGTCAGAAGTTGGAAAATGATTTAATTTTAATATTTGAGAAATTTTTGCTTGTTGTGAAAATGACAAATATCCATGAAAAGCAGCTGTAAGCTTAACACCTTTTATTTTTGCACTTCCATTTACCTTTAATCTTCTTTTTTTTCCATTTTCAAAAACATGTGCAATTTTATCTGTCCTATTCAAATAGAATTTATTTAATACAGGAAAATTAACTAATCCCATTACAGGTAATTGTTTATAGTTAAGGGATATTAAATTACTCCAAGTAGGACTGCCAATAACAAAAGATCTTGTCCCATCAATTGGATCTATAACCCAAGTGTAATCACTTTTTGATTTTTTGAAACCAAATTCTTCTCCAACAATTTGATGATTTGGAAATTTTTCGTTTATTTTTAATCTAATAAATTTTTCAAAAGCTTTATCAGATGTAGTTACTGGATCATACCCTTTACCTTTAATTTTATTAGATACTTTGAAATTTTTACAAAGTTTTTGATGATACAACTTTGTTAAATCTTTAGCTAATCTATTTAGGAAATTATAAAATATTGAGTAATTTTTATAATTAAATTTATCCACGAAAAACTTTTACTATTAAATTTGTACAGATTAAAGTTAATATTTAATTAATTTTACGATTATTTTTTGAATAGACTTTCGATTTGAGCTTCTGCATCTTTAATAGATTTATCATAATCTAAAGCCATTTGATCAGCACTAATAACATCTACTTTTTCTATGCCAAAAAAATTTAAAATAAATTTTAGCCAAGGAGTTAAAAAATCTTCAGAGCTATTTAGTTTAGTGCCCCCAGAGGTAATAACCAAATAAGCTTGTTTATTTTTTAATAGTCCTTCTCTTCTTCCATTTGGTTTAAATTTGAAAGTTTCTCCAATTCTGGCAGCTAAATCTGTCCAAGCTTTTAATGTGGCTGGTGGACCATAATTATAAATAGGAGCTGAAATAATTATTATATCACTTTCTTTAAGTTCTTTTACTAGTTGGTCTGATAACTCAAACATTTTTTTATGATGTTCTGTTTGGTCTTTTTCATCAATTTTCATCCCAGACTCAGTAAGTCCACTTACGAAAAGCATTTCCTCATCTAAATCTCGATACAAAACTTCGTCTCCAGGCTTTTTGATCTTATCTAATAATTTTTTAGCTAAAGCTCTTGAAGTTGAACCTTTTTTTCTGGCACTTGAGTCTATTTGATAGATTTTCATCTCTTCTTTTTAGCCGAAATTTTGCATAAAAGGAAAAACTTTAATTATATAAAAACCAATTGCCTGTAATTGATTAGTTAAAATTAAAATACCTGTAACTAAAAGAGTTATTCCACCTATTTTTGAGATTAAATTTATGTTTTTTCTAAAATTTTTAGAAAATAATAAAAATCTTTGAATTAAATATCCTGACAAAACAAAAGGTATAGCAAGACCTAAGGAATAAAATATCAATAAAATTATTGCTCTAGTAAGTGTTTCTTCAATTGAGGCTAGGGCCAAAATAGAACCTAAAATTGGTCCGATACAAGGAGTCCATCCAAAGCCAAATGCAAGTCCAATTACATATGGAAATAAAATGTTTCTAGATTCTTTTGCATCAAATCTTTTTTCAAAATTAAGATATGGAATGTTTATTATTCCAAGTAATTGAAATGAAAATATAATAATTATTAATCCTGCAAAAATTCTTAAAATTTCTGAATTTTGTAAGAGAGCTTGACCTAGAAAAGATGCTGACGCTCCTAAAAGAACAAATACAGTTGAAAAGCCTAAACAAAATAAAACCAAAGAAAAAATATTAGTTTTTTTAGACTCAATTACCTCTTGAAGCGATTGACCTGAAATGTAGGAAACATATCCAGGTATCAGTGGTAAAACACATGGAGATAAAAAACTTATAAGACCTGCACCAAAAGCAATTAAGTACTCAAACATTTAACCTGTATTTTTCATGGCTGCTGATATTCCAGCTATTGATGTTAAAAGAGCATCATTTAAATATTTTTTGTCAGACATTATTTTATTTTTTTTAAGTTTATATATAACTATTGGTTGGATAATATTTAGTACTTCAGAGTATATAGCTCTGACAGTTATTAAAGTTCTGAATTGTTTACGTGTTAAAATAATTTCTTTTGTAGTAATTTTTTTATTTAATTTTTTTATTACTTCAAATTGAAATCTAAGTTTTTTTCCAATCTTTTTTAGTGCATCATCTGCTAAATATTTTTCATAAATTTTTGAAATATCAGGATCAGCTTTTGTAATTACCATATCAAGTATATCTAACATTGAATTGAAAAAGGGCCAATTTTTTTCCATATCTATTAAAGTCCTTCTAAACTTTTTTATATAAGCATATCTTAAAGCCTCAGCGCTACCTAACCACGCAGGTAACATTAATCTAATCTGCGTCCAAGCAAATACCCAAGGTATTGCTCTTAAACTTTTAATATTATCAACATTTTTTCTTTTAGATGGTCTCGACCCAATTGATAGTTTTCCTAGAGCTGCACTAGGTGTGACAGTTTTGAAATATTTAATAAATTCTGAGCTTTGATTAATATTTTTTCTATATGAACTCTTAGAAATATCGGACATTTTTTCAATTAGTGATCTCCAGTTTTGTTTAGGAGTAGGTGGAGGATTTAATGTTGCTTCAGTTACAGCACCTATGTAACTACATAGATTATATTCAGCTATTGGTTCATAGCCATATTTTTGCTGAATAACTTCACCCTGATCGGTAATCCTAATCTTTCCATTTACTGAACCTGGAGGTTGCGATCTTAAAGTAGCTTGAATTGGTCCGCCACCTCTACCGGGAGAGCCCCCTCTTCCATGAAAAAAAGTAACATTTACATCGAATTTTTTTCCTAATTTGACTATTGCTTCTTGGGCTTTGTATTGATGCCAGCTAGCACATATTTTTCCTGCATCCTTACTAGAGTCTGAATATCCTATCATTACTTCTTGTTTATTATTAATTAGTTTTCTGTACCATTTTTTTGAAAATAAACTCTCCATTATTGATTTTGCATTAATCAAATCATCTAATGTTTCAAATAAAGGAACTACTCTTAATTTATTATTTATTTTTGCCTCTTTTTGTAGAAATGAAACTGACAAAATATCTGACACAGACGTAGTCATTGAAATTACATATGCACCTAAGCACTCTGAGGGTTCATCTGCAAGTATTTTAAAAGTAGACCAAACTTCATTGTTCTCTTTATTAGAAAATTTTAATTTATTAATATAGCTCTTAGTTGAAGTTAATTTAGATTTTAAAAAATTAATTTTTTCTTCCTCAGTGAAATTATAATAATTTTTATTAAATTTTTTTTTAATAAGTTCAGCAATTAATTGCCTATGTCTTGAAGATTCTTGCCTAATATCTAGTCTAGCTAAATTTATTCCAAAACATTTTGCTCTTCGCATGAGATCGAGAAGTTCCCCACTTGCGACGTTTTCATTTTGGTTTTGTTCTAAAGATTCTCTTACGACCCTCAAAGGTTTTAAAATTTCTTCAGTTGAACTTAATAAAATATTTTTATCTAAAGGTGTCTTATTAATAAAATATTGTTCTATAGATCTATGAGTTAGTCTCAATTTATCTCTAAGAGGTCTTAGAAAAACTCGATATGGTTCAAAAGTTTTGCCAACTTTAGAGCTTATTTTTTTTGAACATTTTTTCATTGAGTAGGATCTAATAATTTTAGTCAAAGATTTTTCATATAGTTTTGCTGCTTCCCATCTTGATAATAAAATTACTTCTTTAGTAACTTTTGCAGTTACATTAGGATTTCCATCTCTATCTCCACCCATCCATGAGCCAAACTGAATTGGATTAAAGTTTTTTGGTAATCCTCTATTCATGTTTTTCAAAAAAATAGAATTTAACCTTCTGTAAACTTTAGGAATTGTTTCCCATAAACTATCTTCTATAATCGCCAAGCCCCATCTTGCCTCATCAAATGGAGAAGGTTTGGTTCTTTTAAGATCATCAGTGTTCCAAATAATTGTAAACTCGTCATGAAGTTGTTTATTTAATTGTGTTAACTTTGATGGATGAGATTTATAAAGATCTCTTTGCTCCAGAATTTCTATAATCTTATGATATTTCTGAATTAAAGTTCTTCTTTTTACCTCTGTTGGATGGGCAGTTAAAACTATTCCAATATCTAGATTTTTAGCAAGGTTATAAATTTTATTGTTAGATATTTTTTTATTTTTAAAGAGTTTTTCAAATATTTCTTCAATAAAAATATTATATTTTAGATTTTTACGCTTAGTTTCATATTCATCAAGATTTCTTGATGTATCAATTGACTCAGCTAGATTTATAAAATTAATTAAATGAGTAAATGCTCTAGTTAATCTGAGAGTATCGATTGAATTACTATTTCTTACTTTTTTGACTAGTTTTTTGAATGAATTCTTATTTTTAAGATTTATTTTATTTGCTTTTGATAGCTTTCTGACCTTTTCAACCAGATTAAAAAACTTAATGCCTTCCTGTTCTTTAATTACTTCTCCAAGAATATTTCCAAGATAACGGATATCTTCTCTAAGTAACTTTGTAGGTATTCTTTCATAATAAAGATCTCTTTTTTTCATCGCTCAAAACAAATTTTTTTTGTAAAATTCCTTTTGAGTTAGTTTTTACACTAAATAAAGAGCCTGAGTATCTATATTTTCGCAATTCTGCACTGTTCATACCTTTGGTTGCTGAGGTAACAAAAAGTTCATTATTATTTTTGCCACCAAATGTACAATTGGTAATATTTTTTGCAGGAAATTGAATTCTGTGGATTAACTTTGCTTTATTATTAAATACAGAAATACAGGCTCCATGATAATGCGCGACCCATAGATTTTTATTTTTATCTAAGGTCATGCCATCTGGAGATCCATCATTAGATAAAAATTTTTTGAAAATTTTCTTACTTACAATTTTATTATTTTTATTTATTTTAATTTTATATATTTTTTTTTTTGAACTATCAGTATGATAAAAATTACATGGGTCTAAAAATGCTGGTCCATTTGTAATTCTATAGTTTTTATCAACTTTAGTTAATATTAAATTTTTATCTAATTTATAAAGTGATCCTTTTTCAATTTTTCTCTCTAGGTTATCCATAGTGCCAAACCATAGATTTCCGGCTGAGTCTGTTTTACCATCATTGGTTCTGTTTAATTTAATATTTGGTTCGGTGAATATTGATTTTAAAATTTTTTTAGATTTAAGATTTTGAATTCTAATTTCTCCTTGTAATCCCAAAATAAATATATTTTTTTTAACATGGGCTAAAAAACCCACTTCTTTATTTACCTTAATTTGTTTTTTTTTATTATTTTTAATATTTAAGATACAGATTTTCTTTTTCTTAATATCTACAAAATAAATAGAATTATGCTCTTTTACCCATAAGGTGCCCTCACCTAATTTGCATTTAATATTCCAAATAACTCTTGGTTCGGTAGTTCTGATTTTATTCATTTATTTCAAATTCATTTATAAAATCTTTGTTAGGAGTAATACCTATGCCAATATTATCAGTTACAGATGCAAATCCATTATTTTCATTTACCTGCTTTAAAATTGAAAAATCTTCATTTGGTAGATCTGTAATAAAAATATTTTTTTCAGTGGTATCAAATTCCAACATTGATTTAGAGGGAAATAATCCTCCTGGCATATCAGGTTGAGCTGTAAGTAAGTGTAAATTAACAGCTATACTTATTGCAGACCCCCATACATGATTGATAACTGGGATAAAATTAGCTTGTGCCAAAGCTGAGACTTTTAAATACTCAGTAATCCCACCTAAACCGCAAACTTCTGGTTGAGCAATATCAATACAATTATTGGAGATTAATTTGTTCCAACCATATTTTGTAAATTCAGCCTCTCCTCCTGCAATACTGGTAGAAATTTTACTTCTTAATTGTCGATAACCTTCATAGTCCTCGGGTGCTACAGGCTCTTCAAACCAAAATATATCTAACTCATCCAATCCTTTACCAACATAAATAGCATCTTTTAAATTGTATGCATGGTTAGCATCTACCATTAATCTAAAGTCTTTTCCTATGCTTTCTCTAACCGCTTGTACTAATTTAAGATCTTCCTTTGCACCTAAGCCAATCTTCATCTTCATAGCTTTAAAATTTTTAGACTTGATTTGTTTTGCTTCCTCTTTAAATGAATTGATTAATTCTTTTGTAGATTTTTTTTGTAACATCATCCCATAACCATAAACCGGAATATGTTCATTACATTTTCCACCTAAAAGTTGATAGAGAGGTACTTTGGATTTTTTTCCAAGGATGTCCCACAACGCAATATCCACACCCGATAAAGCTTGTATTGGCATTCCTTTTTGACCACTATCTCTTAGAAGGTTGTACACTTTTTGCCAGATATGTTCTTTATTTAAGGGATCTTCACCAATTATTATTGGCTGGATAACTTTTTCAACAATATACTTATTAGCTAATGCAATATTTCCTGGTCCAAAGCATTCTCCCCATCCTGTAATACCTTCATCAGTCTCAACCTCCACAAGATGAGCAGTTCTATGTTTATAATATTGTTGAGAATAACCAAGTTCTTTGTCTAACTCATATCTAAGTACATGACTTTTAATAGAAGTTATCTTCACAATTATTTAAAGTGCAACAACTTTAGAGTTTTGCTCACCTAAGTTTTCAATTGATAACTTCATTGTGTCTCCAGCTTTTAAAAATTGTTGAGGCTTCATACCCATACCTACACCAGGAGGCGTTCCAGTGGTAATGATATCACCTGGTTGTAAAGACATGTACTTACTTAAATAAGAAACAATAAAGTTTGCATTAAAAATCATTGTATTAGTATTTCCTCTTTGCATTTTATTTCCATTAACATCTAAACTCATGTTTAAATTGTTAATATCTGAAATTTCATCTTTCGTTACTAGGTAAGGTCCAATTGGTCCATAAGTATCATGAGATTTTCCTTTAACCCATTGACCCATTTTTTCTAATTGCCATTCTCTTTCACTAATATCATTGACCAAACAATATCCTAAAATATGTTCTTCAGAGTCACTTTCAGATATATGTTTTGTCTCTTTTCCAATAATAATTCCTAGCTCAACTTCCCAATCAAGTTTTTTGGATCCTGACACAATTTCAATATCATCATTAGGACCATTAATGCAGCTTGTAGCTTTCATAAACACTATTGGTTCAGACGGTGCTTCTGCACCAGTTTCTGCAGCATGATCAGAAAAATTTAATCCAATTGCAATAAACTTACCTGGCTTAGTTATACATGATCCAATCCTCTCACTACTTGATATTTCAGGGAGTGAAGATAGATCAGCATTTTGTAGTTTAGAAATAGTTTCAAAATTTAAATGATGAGGATTTAAATCTTCGACATGTGAACTGATATCTCTAATTTTACCATCTTTATCTAAAGCCGCGGGTTTCTCTTTTCCTTTTTGTCCTACTCTTAATAATTTCATAATTCTCCTTTTATTATTTAATTATATTGAAATTCCACCATCGATGGAAATTGTTGTTCCCGTTGTAAATGTTGCATCATCACTTGCTAAATATACTGCCATTGCTGCAATTTCTTCAGCTGTACCTAATCTTCCCATAGGTTGTCTTGCTATAAAATCTTTTTTAGCCTGTACAGGGTCAGGGCTTTGATTAACCCTATCTTGCCAAGAAGGTGAAAAAACTGTGCCTGGTGCAATTGAGTTACATCTTATATTTTGTTTAACAAAATCAGCTGCAATTGATTTTGTTAAACCGATTACAGCTCCTTTTGTAGTCCCATAAACAAATCTATTTGGAAAACCTTTTAAGCTAGAGGCACAAGAGGAAACATTGATAATGCTACCACCATTTTGTTTTACCATTAGTGGTAATATTGCTTTGCACATAAAAAACATAGATTTTACATTTACATCACTTGAAAAATCCCAATCTTTTTCTTCACAATCAAGAATGGTTCCGTGATGAACAAACCCAACCGCATTAAATAAAACATCTACTTTATATAAAGATTTTGTGAAATCTAAAATTGCATTATTGTTTGTTGAATCTAATGTTTTTACTTTAATATTAGGAAATTCTTTGTTTAAATCAGCTAAGGTTTTTTCATTTAAGTCCGTTGCCGTAACATTTGCTCCTTCTTTATGAAATGCAATGGCTGTTGCTTTACCAATTCCTTGTCCTGCAGCAGTAACAACAATTTTTTTACCTTCTAATCTTTTACTCATTTCTTATTCATCCTTTCAATTTCCATATAAAGTGAACTATGGTCTTTGTTTCCATGACCATTTTCAACTAGAGTTTTATACATTTCTTTAACTAAATTTGAAATAGGTAAATGAGTATTAAAATTATTTGCACAATCTAAAATATTATTCATATCTTTTAAATGAGTGGAGGTTTTACCTTTTGGACTAAAATCCTTATCAACCATTCTTTTTCCATGAGTTTGCAAAATTTTACTATCTGCCCAACCACCAGATAAAGCACTAATCATTTTGACAGGATCTGCTCCTGCTTTTTCACATAACGTTACCGCTTCTGCTACTGCACCAATTGTTAGGCCAACAATTATTTGGTTAGCAAGTTTTGATACTTGGCCACTGCCTATTGGACCCACCAATGTTGGATTTCCCATTGTCTTTAGAATTTCACTTGCTTTATTGAAAACATCTTGCTCACCTCCAACCATAATTGCTAATGATGCTTCCTCTGCTCCGATAGTTCCTCCTGAAACAGGTGCATCCAAATAATTTATCTTTTTTGATTTTAAATTATTTCCATGTTTAGTTGCTGTAGATGGCTTAACAGAGCTCATATCAATTACTGTGGCTCCTGTCTTTAAACTCTCTGAAAAATCAGGACTACTAATTACGTCATCAATTGCAGTGTCGTCTGTTAACATTGTTATGATGAAATCGCTATCACTTACAGCTTCTTTAATTGTATTTGATATCTCTCCCCCATGATTTTTTAAAGGATCTGCTTTATCTTTAGATCTATTAAACGCCTTTAAACTATATCCAGCCTTCAATATATTTATAGCCATTGGAAGGCCCATTAGACCTGTCCCTATAAAACCAATTTTAATCATGGTTTAGGTTTAAACTCGTGAAAATTTTGTGTCATTGCTTCTGGGAAAAACATTACACAAGCTAAAACAATCAATTGAATAACAATAAATGGTGCAAAACCTCTGAATATATCAGTTAACGATATGTGTGGTGGCGCAACTGATTTTAAGTAGAAGGCTGCTGGCCCAAAGGGTGGACTTAAAAATGAAACTTGCATATTTACACAGAATAAAATTCCAAACCATATTGGATCAAAACCAAGAGCTAAAACTATTGGTAAAAATACTGGCATTGCTAACAACACAATACCTACCCAATCCATAAATGCTCCCATTATTAAGAACATTATTTGCATCATGAAAATTAAATACATTGGTTTTAAATCATAAGCTAAAATAGCTTCTGCTACATATTTTGGTCCGCCAGCAAGAGAATAAGCACCAGCTAAAACCGTAGCTCCAAAAGTAATTGTTAAAATAGTACCTGAAGCTTTGAAAGTTCTTACCAATGCATCTTTAAATAAAAACCATGTTAATTCTTTTCTTGAAAAAATAATAATCAATGTAGCAACCACTCCCATTCCAGCTGCTTCTGTTATGCCCGTAATTCCAGAATAAATTGAACCCAAAACTATTATTACTATGGCAATTGGAGGTAATAGACCTGGAAGATATGACATCTTTTCTTTTAAAGTTAATGGTGCTTCATCACTTAATGGTGCCAGATGAGGTTGCAATCTTGTTCGAATAAGAATGTAGGTGATAATTAAACCTGAAATCAATAAGCCTGGTACAATAGCTTCTTGAAATAACATTGTAATTGAAGTTTCTGTTGTTAATCCGTAAATAATTAAAACAATTGATGGAGGGATCATTGTACCTAAAGAACCTGATGCACAAATAATTCCAATCGACATATCTTGATCATATTTTAATCTCAACATTTGAGGTAAAGCTATTAATCCTAACAAAACAATTTCTCCTCCAATAATTCCACTCATTGCAGCCATAATAGTAGCCATGATTGCAGTCACAACTCCCACTCCCCCTCTTGTTTTTCTTAACCAAGCATTCAAAGCATCATATAGATCTCTAGCTATATTTGAGCGTTCAAGTAAGGAGGCCATGAATATAAATAAGGGAACTGATAAAAAAGAATAAGTTACAACAAGAGAATAATATCTTGAAAGTAAAATACCCAATGCATGTTCGCCAATATAAAGAAATACAAGTACTGCTCCCATAAAACCTGAGGCAAAACCCATTGGAACACCGATAGATATAAGAGCCAACAATCCAACTATAAGTATTATCGAAAGTGTTCCTATTTCAATTTCCATTTTATTTTAAATCTTTAGATGGGTCGTATTGCTTTTCTTTGGGATTTTTCCAATCAATAATTAAGTTATTTACAGATTGAAGAGCGATAAGAAATACGCATATGAGTGTAAGTGGCTTCATAGTTGCTGGAATAGGTGGATCCCAATAAGTTGCAAACCTTTCCCAATTTATAAATGATCTATATGCGTCTTCCATACCACCATAAATGACTGCGGCTGCAAAAAGAACAATAACTATTGTACTTATTAAATCGAAAATTCTTTGAGTAGGTCTGCTTACATAATCATACAACAACACTATTCTAATATGGCTTCTTAGACGACTTGCATATATTCCACCTACTAAATAACAAACTCCAGCCAACCACAAACATAATTCATTCACCCACAAGGTTGGTTTTTCTAATATATATCTCATAAAAATTTCGTACATCATTACAAGTACTATTATGGGTATTAAATATTTAATGGTGTGGCTTAAAAATAGAGTAATTCTGTCAACCCAAGTTATTGGAAAATCATCTTTACTTGCAACTTTTTCATTTTGTTCTTGTAAAGATTTATCAACCATAAGCTTAAAAAACTAAATTTAGTTGAAGGGCCACTGATGGCCCTTCAAGATTTTATTATGTGCTTTTAATTATAGGATACCGTTAGCTTTCATGTAAGCAGTATGTATATCTATAAGAGCAGCAGCCTCAGGAGATTTTTTCTTCCATTCTTCCCAAGCTCCAAGTGCAGCATTTCTGAACTTAAGTCTATCTTCTCTAGACCAGTCATGAAGAGTAACGCCCATTTCGTTTAAGGCTTTTACAGCTTCAGCGTTTTTTCTCTCAACTAAGCTAGTGATAGTTCTTCCAGCAATTTCTATACCTGCTTTCATTGCTCCTCTTTCATGAGGTTTTAGCTTATTCCATACTTTAGTATTACAAGCTAAATGGTCAGCTGGCATAGAATGAAAACCTGGGTATGTAGCATACTTGTTGTTTTCATAGTGTCCACCTGCATAGTTAGTTGCTAAAGATGAATAGTCAGCACCATCAATTAGACCAGTTTGTAAAGCAGTTGGAACTTCACCAAAGTCCATAACGATTGGTTTAGCACCTAATGCTGTAAAGATCATACTTTCCATTCCTGGAGGTGATCTAAATTTAAAGTCTTTAATAGATGCAACATCTGGAATTGGTTTACTAGAAATTAAAGACTCATGTCCTGGTATCCACCAACCAATTAAAGTCATTCCATATTTATTATAAAGTGCATCAACAGCCTCTTGAGCTCCTGGGAAATTCAAGAATTCATATTGTTGATATGGGTTATCATATCCACCCATTACATCACCTGCGAATTGAAACGCTGCATTTTTACCAGTTTGATAACCAGCACCAGTCATATCACAGTCGATAATTCCAGTTTGGGCAGAGTTAAATACCTCAGCTGATTTTCCTGTTACTGAAGATGAGTAGAACATTTCTATTTTTAAGCTTCCACCAGAAAACATCTCTACGTTTTTAGCGAATTGAGCCGCAACTTCACCATTTGGTGAACTAGCTGTAAAGTGAGTTTCAATTTTTAAAGTCTTTGCATTTGCAGAGCCAAATAAAGCAACTGAAACAATAGCTACAGCAGCTATAGTTTTTGATATTAATTTAAACATTATCTTCCTCTCGTTTATGTTTATTTAATAAATTAAAACATAAATGAAATTAGTTTTCAACATGTGCGCATTTAATTTATGTATAGAAATTATATATATCTTTAAAACTTCAACTTTGAGTTGTGTTAAATTACTTCAGAAATCAATGGTTTATTATTAAAGAAACAATAAATGTTATCCACAGCCATCATGCTCATAGCTAACCTCGTTTCATGAGTTGCGCTTCCAATATGGGGTAAGACAAAACAATTATCTAACTTTGTATATCTTTTATCTAAATTTGGCTCATTGTTAAAAACATCAAGTCCAGCTGCATAAATTTTTTTATTTTCTAATGCATCTATTAAAGCATCATCATCAATGGTTGATCCTCTTGAGGTGTTAATAACAACAGCGTGTTTGTTTAACAAACTAATGGTTGAAGCATTTAGAATATGTTTTGTATCTGGTGTAGCTGGTGTATGGATACTTACAAAGTCACACTCAGGTAACATTGAATTTAAATCTGAATAATATTTAGCGCCATCCTCTAAGTCATCTGACAGTTTATTTCTATTATAATAAATAATTTTCATTCCGAATGCTTTAGCACTTTTTGCAGCTATACGACCTATTCTTCCCATCCCAATAATTCCAAGTGTTTTACCAGTTACTGAGTTACCTATCATAAATTTAGTAAGGTCTGGTGGAAGCTTAAAAATAGAAATGTTCT
>JACWDT010000008.1 GCA_014653985.1 Pelagibacterales bacterium SAG-MED22 | reverse complement strand
GATTTTCAGGTAAAAGAGGCTGCTGAAAAAATAAAAAAATCAAAAAATCCAATTATTATTTCTGGTGGTGGAGTTTTTTATTCTAATGCAATGGAAGAATTAAGTAATTTTGCAACTAAACACAATATACCAGTTACTCAAACTGTCATGGGTTATTCAACAATGAAAAGAGACCATTCTCACTATGCTGGACAAATAGGAGGCTTAGGTGGAAAAAATACCAATGACCTTGCAAAAGAAACTGATCTTGCAATTGCAGTTGGAACAAAACTTGCAGATTTCACCACTGGATCTTGGGCAAATTTTGAAAATGAAGAATTTAAACTTGTTTCTATAAATGTTTCAAGATTTGATGCCAATAAACATTTAGCTCAAGCTGTAGTTGGAGATGCTAAAGTTTCATTAATTGAACTTTCTAAAGCATTAGGAGATTGGAAAGTAGGCGATGAGTGGAATGAAAAATCACAAAGAGAATTAAAAATTTGGAATGAACACATTGATAAAGAAAGTGCACCAACAAATCAGGAAGTACCAAGCTATGTTCAAGTAATAGGGGCTATTTATAGAAATTCTGAACCAACAGATATTGCAGTTACTGCTGCAGGCGGTCTGGTAGGTGAGGTAGTTCAAGTTTGGCGACCTAAAGAACTAAATACACATGAAAGTGAATGGGGATTTAGTTGTATGAGTTATGAAATTTCTGGCGCTTTAGGGATTAAGATGGCTAACCCTGATAAAGAAGTAATTTCCTTCGTAGGTGATGGCTCTTATTTATTAAATAATACTGACATTTACTCATCAGTAATTACAAAAAATAAACTGATTATAATTGTTTGTGATAATGGAGGTTTTGCAGTCATTAATAGATTGCAATTGTTTAAAGGTGGAAAAGAATACAATAACTTATTAAAGAGCTCAAAAACTCCTGGTTTAGTAGATGTAGATTTTGCAAAACATGCTGAAAGTATGGGAGCAAAATCTGAACATGTAACGTCAATTTCTGATCTAGAAGAAGCATTTAAAAGAGCGAAAAAGTCAGATGTAACATATGTTATTTCAATAAAAACTCATGCCTACAAATGGGTAGAGGGCTCAGCTTTTTGGGACAGCCCAACTTTAGAAATTCCTTCAACAGATGAAAATAAAGAGGCTTTAAAGCTTCACAAAGACGGTAAGTCCAAACAAAGACAAGGCATCTAGTTTTTTAATGAATAAAGTATTTAAGGTTGGTTTGATAGGGTGTGGACATATTGCAGAAACATATTTTAGAGGACATCAGTATTTTAATAATTTTAAAATTGTTGCTTGCGCAGATATTAATCAAAAAGCTGCAGATAAATGTGCAAAACTATATAATATTAAATCTAAAACAGTTGGTGATCTTCTTAAAGATAAAGAGATCGAAGTAATACTTAACCTAACAATACCCCAATCTCATTACACCGTATCTAAAAGAGTTTTAAGTGCAGGCAAACATGTTTATTCAGAAAAACCTTTAGCTACATATTTTGAAAAAGGAAAAGAACTTGTTGCTCTAGCAAAAAAAAAGAAACTTTATATTGGTAACGCTCCTGACACTTTTTTAGGTGGAGGAATTCAAAAAGCAAGAGAGTTAATAGACTCTGATTTAATTGGAGACATAAAACTTGGTAATGCAATTTTTGCTTTTCCAGGAGTAGAGTCATTTCATCCAAAACCTGAATCTTGGTATAAAAAAGAGGGTGGGCCAGTAATTGATATGGGACCTTACTTTTTTACAACACTAGTAAATTTACTTGGACCTGCAAAACAAGTACAGGGAAGAACATTAACGGCTTTTAAGAAAAGAATTTATGGAGCTGGACCAAAAAAAAATAAATCTTTTAAAGTTGAAACACCTACAACTTATTTAGCAACTATTCAGTTTCATACAGGAGCAATTATCCAGGTAACATTGTCATTTGACGTCGTAAATCACCAAAGAAACCATATGGAACTTTACGGAACTAAAGGCTCAATCATTGTACCTGATCCAAATATGTTTGGTGGGTCTGTTTATATATCAGTTACTGAGGGAGGCAGATGGGGAGAACACAAAACTGATAAAATGTATTTAGGAAAAATAAATATTACTTCATCAAGTGGGAGATCTAACGAGTCTTCTACGAACGCTAATTATAGAAGCGTTGGTTTGTCTGAAATGCTTTATTCAATTCAGCAAAAAAAGAAACACAGATGCTCAGGAGAATTATCACTTCATGTTCTTGATATAATTCAATCAACAATGAAAGCTGCTACCACAGGTATTCCTCAAAAAATTATGACAAAATGTGAAAAGCCGAAAAAGTTTAGCGAGGAAGAAGTGAAACGATTACTTATTTAAATGGGAAAACTTATTGCTATCGTTGATCCTTTCCCACGAACTTTAGAATTAATTTTTTCTAAAGATAAATTTAAAATTCTTAGAAAAAAATACGAGCTACTTTATGCACCAAAAAATAAAAAAAGTTTTTTTTATGAGAAAAATATACATAAAGCTTCATTTATTATAGGCCAACCTGATTTACCAAAAAATCTTTTGATAAAAGCAAAAAAATTGAAAGCAATTATTAACGTTGAAAGTAATTTTATTAATAATATGGATTATCAATACTGTTTTAAAAAGGGAATTCACGTTATTGCAACCTCTCCAGTTTTTTCAAAACCAGTTGCAGAAATTGCTCTTGGGATGACCTTGTCTTTATTAAGAAATATTCATACTGCTCATTTAGATTTTATTAAAGGTAAAGAAAAATATGGACTAGAGAGTAACTTGAAAGCATCTTTATTATCAGAAAAGAAAATAGGATTATTGGGTTTTGGAGATCTTGCTAAATCTTTATACCCTTTATTACTTCCATTCACCAAAGATATAAATGTTTATGATCCATGGATTCCTAAAATAAAAATTAAAAAGCTTGGTTTCAAAAATATTAGTTTAAATAAGATGTTTGAAAATTGTGAGATTATTTACGTGTTAGCGACTGTGACTACAAAAAACAAAAACTTCATAGATAAAAAACTTTTAAAGAAAATGAAACCTAACTCGTGTTTTATACTGATGAGTCGTGCAGCGGTTGTAAATTTTAAGGATTTGATAAATACAGTAAAAAAAAGAAACATATTTGTTGCAACAGATGTTTTTCCTGAAGAACCAGTACCAAAAAAAAGTTCATTAAGAAAAGTAAAGAATATTCTATTTTCTGCTCATAGAGCTGGGGCTTTAAAGTCTGCTTTTTTTAATATGGGGGACATAGTTTTAAAAGATATGAGCTTAATTAGAAAAAATTCAAAACCTAAATTCTGTAAAATAGCAAATAAGAGGACAGTCAATCTTATAGCCTCAAAACCTGTTGCAATTAATTGATTTTTTTATAATTTCGTAATTTATGTCAACTTTCCAAAATCCACTATTAGAAGCAAAAGGAATAACTAAATATTTTGGCACGATTACTGCTTTAGAAAATGTTGATTTAAAAGTACATGCAGGAGAATGTTTAGGTGTAGTTGGAGATAATGGAGCAGGAAAATCAACTCTTATGAAAGTTTTATCAGGCTTATATAAACCCAGTTCAGGTTCATTATATTTTCAAGGAAAAGAGGAAATTTTAGAAAGCCCTAAGGACTCACAAAACCTTGGATTAGAAATGGTTTATCAAGACCTTGCTCTAGCTGGAAATTTACCTATTGGAGAAAATATTTTTTTAGGAAGAGAGCCAACTAAAAATATTGGTTTCTTAAAATTTTTAGATTTTAATAAAATAAAAGAATTAACAAACGCTCATTTAGGAAAACTAAAAATAAATGTTAAGAGCGCTGATCAAAAAGTCGAAGAACTTTCTGGAGGTCAAAGACAAGCTGTTGCAATTGCTAGATCAACAGCATTTAATGCTAAAGTTGTCATAATGGATGAACCAACAGCTGCTCTTGCAATTAAAGAAGTAGGAAAAGTATTAGATCTTATAAATAGCTTAAAAAAAACAGGCGTTGGTGTAATTGTTATAAGTCATAGAATGGATGATATTTTTTCAGTTTGTGATCGAGTGATGGCGCTATTTCAAGGTACAAATTTTGCAGAGTCTGAACTCTCAAATACTTCAAGGGACGAAGTAATTGGATGGATTATGGGTAAAAAATAAAATGGAAGAAAAAGATAATAAAAAAGAAAGTTTATATTTAAAATTAATGCCCTACATTGAAAAGTACGGCATTCTTTTATTGCTTGTACTTATGATATTGGTAATGCACATTTTGCAGCCAGATGTCTTCTTATCATGGAGAAATGTAACAAACGTTTTCAAGCAAATCTCTTGGCAGTCAATGTTAGCCTTGGGTGTATTTATGGTCATTGTAACTGCTGGAATTGATCTTTCTGTTGGCTCAATAATGATGTTGTCATTAATGGTTTTAGCAATAGTTGCCAAAGCAGGAGCACCTTGGTTTATAGTTGTTATAACTCCTCTGATAGCAGGGTTCTTATGTGGTTTGTTTAATGGAGCTGGAATTACTTTATTGAGAATGCCCCATCCATTTATAATGACCTTAGGAACACTTTATATTTTTAGAGGAACTGGAAACCTTATATCAGGTGGAACACCAATTAGTGGTTTCACAGACGAAGTCAGATATCTTGGACATGGTAGAATTGACTTAACATGGCTTGGATTAGAAAAGTCACAGTACTTACCTGTTAGCCTAGTTTTAATAGCAGTTGTATATGTTATTTTTTGGTTTTTTCTTAATCATAGTAGAACAGGAAAGTGGATTTACGCAATAGGTGGAAATCCAAGCGCTGCTCGAGCATCAGGTATAAATGTGAATAAAATTTTAATCATAGTATATTCACTTTGCGGTTTCTTATCTGGTATTGGAGCATTAATTTTAGCAGGAAGGACTGACTCTGGTTATCCAAATGCAGGTTTACAATCCGAATTAGATGCTATTGCAGCATGTATTATAGGTGGTGCTAGTTTTTTTGGTGGAAGAGGAACGGTACTAGGAGTTTTTGCTGGTGTAATGATTATGGGTATTTTAAGAAATGGACTTAATTTAATGGATGTCAGCTCATTTTGGCAGCAGGTTTTAATCGGGTCAATTATTGTTATAGCTGTTTATATAGATGTTCTTAGACGAGATCTTGGAACTAGAAAATAATTAAAATTCATTTTACACGTAAAAGTTGTTTTGACTTTATAAACAGTTGAATTTTTTCCAAAATTTTTATTTAATTTAGATTATTCAAATAACAATAGGGGAATAAATAAATGAAAAACTTAACAAAAAAAATTGTTGTTCTTTTTACAGCAATATTTTTATCAATTAGTTTAGGTTCAGTTTCTTTTGCTGATGGACATGGTAAAAAAATCTTGTTTAGCATCAAAGGTCCTGGATCTGGAAATCCTTTCTGGGCATCTGTAACAAAAGGTGCTGAGGAAGAGGCTAAAAAATTAGGAGTTAAATTAATTTTAATTGCGCCTCCTCAAGAAGGTGATGTTCAGGCACAAATAAATCAAGTTGAAGACCAACTTGCTAAAGGTGTTGATGCTCTAGCACTAGCACCAGGAGATCCAAATGCTTTTGCACCAATTGTTGATGATGCAATTAAAAGTGGAGTTCCAGTTGTATTTGTTGACACCAAAGGAATTAACGAAGGTGTAACATTTATTGGAACAAACAATATGAATGGTGCAGAGTTAGCCGCAAAATTTATATGTGATAAAACTCCAAAAGGTTCTGATGTTGCAATCTTAACTGGTATCGAGTCTCAGTCGACTGCGTTACTTAGAAGAGATGGTGCAATTAAAGGATTTAAAAATTGTGGTTTAAACATTGTTGCAACTCAAACTGCAGAATGGGATACAGCAAAAGGTAGATCAGTAACAGAATCTATAATTTTGAAAAATCCTAACATCAAAGCAATATTTGCTTCTAACGACAACATGGGACTAGGTGCTATGCAAGCTCTTAAAGATGCAGATATGAATGATGTAGTAGTTGTCGGATTTGATGCAACTCCAGATGCAGCTACAAGTATTCTTAAAGGAGAAATGACAGCAACAATTGCTCAGTTCTCTTATAACATGGGTGCTTATGGTGTTAAATATGCACTTGAGTTAGCTAATGGTGGAAGTATTGATATAAATATTGATACTGGTACACAATTAGTAACAACAGAAAACGCTAACGATTTTAAATAATCTTTAGAATTAATCATAATTAAAGGGTGGAATTTTTATTCCACCCTTTTTTTTTATGTAATATAATAATTTAATGTTAATTAATATTAATCCAATCTTAAGTCCTGAATTACTTTTTCATCTAAGATCCATGGGACATGGAGAAAAAATAATTTTAGCAGATGCAAATTTTCCAGCAAATACGTCTAATGATAAGGTAATAAGATTAGATGGTGTAGGCATTAAAGAAGCAGCTTCAGCAATTCTTTCTGTTTTTCCTCTTGATAGTTTTATTGTTTCTCAAGGTGGATCCCCAGCTTTAAGAATGGAGGTAGATGATAAACCAGAAGAATTAACAGAAACACACAAAGAATTTATTGAAGTAGTAAATAAAGTTTCTGGTAAAAATTGGAAAGTTGGTTCAATCTCTAGACAAGATTTTTATAACGAGGCAAAAAAAGCATATTGTATAGTTACAACTACTGATGCTAGACCGTTTGGATGTTTTATTTTAACTAAAGGTGTAATTTTACCTGACGGTAAAGTTTGGACATAAATATTTAAGCAATGAAATCTATTTGTATTTTTGGAGTTTTTGTTGCTGACCTATGTTTTGTGGGTAGTAAAATTCCTATAAAAGGTCAAACAATTTTAGGCAAAAAACATATAGTTGGTCCAGGTGGGAAAGGGTCAAATCAAGCAATTGCAGCAGCAAGATTAAATGGAGACATAAGTTTTATTACCAAGATGGGCAAAGACAGTCATTCTGAGATGGCTTTTGATCTTTACAAAGAAGCTGGAGTAAAAACCCATTCAATTATTCAAGATGAGAGACTCTTTACAGGTGTAGCGGGTATTATGATTGATGAGAATGGAAATAATGCAATTAATATTGTTTCTGGAGCAGCAGAGCATTTAATTAACAGAGATATTGATAATCATATAGAAACTATCAAAAATTCAGAAATATTTCTCACTCAAATGGAAACTCCTGATGAGACAACAATTTATGCTTTGAAAAAAGCAAAAGAAAATGGATGTACTACTATTTTAAATCCTGCCCCAGCACGAAAAATTGATGAAGAAAACTTTAAATTAATCGATTTTTTTACACCAAATGAAACTGAAGCAGAGTTTTATTTAAATAAAAAAATTAAAACTGAGTCAGATATTAAAAATGCAGGTCAGGAACTTTTAAAAAAAGGTGTGAAAAATGTAATAATTACCTTAGGAGAAAAAGGTGTTTATTTTGCGAATAAAGAAGAAAATTTTTTCTTAAATGCTTTTAAATTAAAAGAACCTGTTCTTGATACGACAGGCGCAGGTGATGCATTTAACGGCGCCCTCACTGTTAGTTTAGCAAGTAATTTAGATATTAAAGAAGCTCTAATTTTTGCAAATAAAATAGCAGGAATTTCAACTACAAAATTAGGCGCAGCAGCGTCTATGCCTTTTACAAAAGATTTAGTTAATTATTAATTTTAATTTTTTTTATTTTTTGACATAGACAAAGCAATTTTAAAAGAATTTAAAATTGGATCTATGTTAGCTTCATTTTTACCTGCAATAGCAAATGCAGATCCATGAGCAGTAGTAGTTACTGGTACAGTTAATCCACCTTGAACCGTTACGCCTCTATCAAAACCAAAAGCTTTAAGACCTGATTGAAGTGCATCATGGTACATACCAACCATACAATCATGATTTTTATTTTTATATGCAACCACAAAAGACGTATCACATGGTAATGGACCATCTACATTGTATCCAAGTTTTTTTGCTTCTTCTATAGCAGGAATAATTTCATCCTTTTCCTCTGTACCAAATTCAGCATGTGGATTAAGTGCTTGAATTGCTATTCTTGGTTTCTTGACACCATTTAGCTCCATGACTTCGTTGATTAGTTTAATCGGTTTCATAATATTTTCTTTTGTAATATGTTGGGCAACTTCTTTAATTGGAATGTGGGACGTTACTCTAGCTGTCCAAAAATTATCAATAACATTAAACTCACAACAAAAACTATTTACCTCTAGCTTCTCAGCCATTAGCTGTAATTCATCTGAATGTTTATTTCCTCCAAGTTTTAGACTTGTCTTATTCATTGGAGCAAAATTAATAGCATCAATTTTTTTTTCTTTTGCAAGAGTTAAAGCTAAATCCAAAGCTTCTAAAACACTTTCACCAGATTCTTTAGATGGTTCTGCTAATTTGTATTTGTGATTTTTTCCCTTAGAAATGTCCAAGAAAAATTTATTTGATTTATTAAAATCAATTTCGTCAAAATTTTCAACTATATCTAATTGATGTGAAAATCCTGTTATACTATTTCCACTTTCAAATACTTGCTTTTCACCAATAACAACTATATTTGCTTTTTTAGTAATATTATCATTTAAAAGTTTTGAGACCAATTCGGGTCCTATACCTGCAGGATCACCAAGAAGTAAAGCAATGTTAGATTTATTTTCAACCATTTTTTCCTTTACGTCTTGTAGCAGATTATGATTAAATTATTAAATATAAATTAACAATAGAGGGAAATAATGAAAAAAAGTTTTAAATTATTTTTAGCTGCCGCATTTTTGGTAACTGAATTTTTTGTTGTTGCACTTCCATTAATGATTACATCTGCAAAAGCAGATGGTCACCCAATTCAAGCAATTACTCATGCTGGTTTTGGTGGTGGAACAGATGTAACCACTAGAATGATGTTATTAAGAACTAGAAGGTATCTAAAACAAGACATGCAATTAGTTAACAAAAAAGGTGGTGGTGGAGCTGCATCTATGGATTTCATGATGACTTTACCAGCAGATGGAAACCACACTTTAACTTGGACTACTGGTCATGCTGTATCTATGGCATTAGGAAAAACGAAAGTTAAATTAAGTGATATGCAACCACTAGCAAGAGGAACTGACGATCCTCAATTATTCGTTGTTAACTGTAAGAACGATATTAAAGATGCTAAAAAGTTTATTAGTGCTCAAAAGTCAAAATCGTTAAAGTATGGAACAACACACGTAGGTGGTATTGATGATGTAAGTGCTATTGCTTTTACTAAAAAAGGTAAACTTACAGATCCAACAATCGTAGCCTATAAAGGTGTAGGACCTATTAAAACTAACCTTATCAAAGGAGATATTGATGTAGGTGTTTTAAACTTAGGTGAAGCAGTTACTGAAATAGAAGATGGCACTTTATGTGTATCAGTTGTCTTAGCTAGTAACAGAATGGAAAAATTAAATAATGTTCCTACGGCTACTGAATTAGGAATTCCAGTTGTTTTATCTACAGTTAGAGGCTTTGTAACAAAAAAAGGTGTTGCTGGAGATAGAAAAAAACAATTAGAAGATGCAATGATAAAAGCTATGGAGCATAAATATTTTCAAAGTTTTTTAACTGACATTGGTCTTGATTCAACTAGTGTAGTTGGAGCTGATGAGTGGGGCAAGCAAATGGAAACTATGCTTGCAGAAATGACTGCTCAACTTAAAGCTTTAGGTTACATCAAGTAATTTTAATTAAGTACATTTCTCAACATGAATAATGTACGTGATAAAAAAAGGGCAAACAAAAGTTTGCCCTTTTTTTTTAGGACCGAATTTAAAGTTTTTTTTACAATTATTTTAATTTCAACAATTTTATTAATATCAACTTTTTCATTTGACACTGTCCCGCCAATTTTAAACAGAGGTATTCAACCAGCAACATTCCCGAAGGGATTACTAGTCTTGATTATAACTTTAACTTCAATTATTTATTATTTGTCTTTCAAAAAACCTTGGAAAAAAGAAAAAAATTTACCAAAGCCCTTTTTTCTTACAATTTTAAGTTTCATTATTTTTATAATTATCTCAAAAACTTTAGATTTTTTTCTAGCAATCGCAGTATTGTCAGTTTTTGTTTCTTATTATTGGGGTGAAAGAAGAATTTTTTATTTATTACTAGTAAGTATAATTTTTCCTTTAGTTGTATTTATTTTTTTTGAAATGATTTTAGGATTAAGATTTCCTCCTGGAATAATCACTAATCTTTATTACTATTAAGATGGATAATTTAATTTTAATGATGGCTCCTTTGTTTAGTTCAAAGCTGTTATTAGTTTTGTTATTTGGAACTTTGTTTGGATTAGTTTTAGGAGTTCTGCCAGGTTTAGGGCCTACGACAGGTGGTGCATTAATATTACCTTTCACTATGACGCTAGATCCACTTTCTGCAATTATTTTATTAACGTCTATATATTGCGCAGGAACATATGGAGGAGCGATCACTGCCGTACTTATAAACACACCCGGCACTCCAGCTGCAGCAGCAACATGTTTAGATGGATATCCTTTGGCTCAAAAAGGTGAAGCAGGAAGAGCTTTAGGTATGGCAACGGTTTCAAGTACAGTTGGTGGTATATTTAGTGTAATCGTATTAGTATTTTTTGCGCCAATATTGGCAAATCTTGCATATGAATTTGGACAACCTGAATATTTTGCTTTAGCAATTTTTGGTTTAACAATGTTGGCTTCAATCGGGGACGGTAGTCCAATAAAAAATTTAATAGCAGGAGCTTTTGGAATTTTAATTTCAACAGTCGGTAAAGATTTCATGACATCAATAGATAGATTTACTTATGGCATTAATGAACTTTCAGTAGGCATAGGATTTATACCAGTTGTTGTTGGATTATTTGCTATAAGTGAAATGTTAACTCAATCTACATTACTTGATCAAGTATTTAAGAGAGTAGCCTTAAAAGCTGTAAAACTTCCAACTAAAGATGACTATAAAAAAACTTGGAAAACAATTCTTAGATCTAGTGGGATTGGATCATTTATAGGAGTATTACCTGCAGAAGGAGGGACTGTAGCATCTTTAATAGGTTATTCAGAAGCAAAAAGATTTTCAAAAAATCCAGAGGAATTTGGAAAAGGTTCTGTGGAGGGAATTGCAGGAGCAGAGGCTGCAAATAATGCTGCTACAGGTGGCGCTATGGTTCCTACTCTGGCACTTGGTATTCCTGGTAGTGCAACTACAGCAGTAATTTTGACAGGATTAATAATACATGGTGTTAGACCTGGACCAGATTTATTTAAAGAACAGCCAGAATTCCTTTATGGAATTTTTGGAGCAATGTTAGTTGCAAATATTCTATTTTTTATATTTGGTTTTTTTGGTGCAAAAATTTTTGCAAGAATCACTCTTGTACCTAATAAAATTTTATGGCCAATGATTTTTGCAGTGTCAGTCTGTGGAACTTACTCATTAAGCCAATCCATAATTGATGTTTGGATAATGTTATTTTTTGGTGTACTTGGTTTTTTTATGAGAAGATATGGTTTTTCTGTTGTTCCAGTTATTATTGGATTAATTTTAGGTGAACTTGTTGAGGGAACTTTGAGACAGTCAATTGTAATATTTGATGGGAACTGGCTAATGTTTTTGACTAGACCAATAGCTTTAACATTTTTTATTTTATCTTTAATTGCACTTGCTTTTCCTTTAATAAGATCAAAAAAAAATAAAAAAATAATATGATCAAGTTTGATATAGAAAATAGAGTAGCTGTTGTAACTGGTGGGGCCCAAGGATTTGGTTTAGCAATTACAGAAAGATTTATAGAATCAGGAGCAAAAGTTGTAATTTGGGATATTGATGAAAATGAAGCAAAAAAAGCTTTAGAAAAAGTAAATTCTAAAAATTTATCTTATCAAATAGTTGATGTCAGTGATTTTGGTAAGATTAATGAAAAATTAATCGAAATTGAAAGCATGCATGGAAAAATAGATATTTTTATAAATAACGCAGGTGTGGCAGGTATGAATACTACAGTTGCAGAATACCCAATAGAAGAGTGGAACAAAGTAATTAATTTAAACCTCAATGCAGTTTTTTATTGCTGTAAAGCAGTAGTTCCTTTCATGGAAAAAAATAATTATGGGAGAATTGTAAACATAGCATCTATAGCTGGAAAAGAAGGTAATCCTAATGCCAGTGCATACAGTACTTCAAAAGCTGGAGTAATTGGGCTTACTAAATCACTAGGAAAAGAGCTTGCTCAAAAAAATATAGCAGTAAACTGTGTTACTCCTGCAGCAGCAAAAACTAGGATTTTTGATCAAATGACTGAAGAACATATCAATTATATGCTTTCAAAAATTCCAAGAAATAAGTTTGCAAAAGTTGAGGAATTAGCATCTTTAGTAACATGGTTATCTAGTGAAGAAAATTCATTTTCAACAGCTGCCGTTTTTGACTTAAGTGGTGGTAGAGCTACATATTAATTATGCAAATTGGTATCGATGTAGGTGCAACAAAAATAGAAAGTGTTGTCTTAGAACAAAATGGTCAAGAGAAACACAGATCTAGAACGTCGTGTCCCAAAGATTATTTATCAATAATTAATGCTATTAAAGATATCAGTCAAAAAT
Source organism: Pelagibacterales bacterium SAG-MED22 (assembly GCA_014653985.1). Taxonomy (GTDB): domain Bacteria; phylum Pseudomonadota; class Alphaproteobacteria; order Pelagibacterales; family Pelagibacteraceae; genus Pelagibacter. The sequence continues at coordinate 37,283 of JACWDT010000008.1, read as the reverse complement.
TAGAAAAAGAATTTAAGATGGAATTACCTATTGGGGTATGTCATCCTGGAATACACTCTCCTCAAACAGGCTTGGTAAAAAATGCACCAAATTGTTATTGGTTGGAAAAAAAACCCTTTCAAAATGATTTACGTAAAGCACTTGGTAAAGAGGTTTTTTGTGAAAATGATGCAAATTGTTTTGCGTTATCTGAAGCAATAGATGGATCAGGAAAAAATTATAAAATAGTTTATGGTATTATTTTAGGTTCAGGAGCTGGGGGTGGACTTGTAATTGACAAACAAATCATAAGTGGTCCAAATGGAGTAGCAGGTGAGTGGGGACATAATCAAATTCCATATTTTGCAGCAAAAAAAGAAAATTTTGATTCAAACAATGCTAGAGAGGCTGAGATTGAAAGTTTTATCTCTGGTCTAGGATTAGCTAAACGATTTAATAAACTTTACGGAAAAAATTTAAAAACAAACGAGATTTTCGAGTTAAATCGAAAACATGATTTAGATGCAGAAAGATTTATAGATGATTTTAAAGTAAATCTAGCCATGTCTCTTTCAAGCATTATTAATATTTTGGATCCTGATGCCTTTATATTTGGCGGTGGAGTTTCAAATGAAATTGATTTTTTAAGTGAAGTCGAGTCTATGGTTAAGAAATTTGTTATAGGAAAAGAATACCAAGGGGTTTTCCTCAAACCTAAATTCGGAGATGCAAGTGGTGTTAGAGGTGCAGCTCGTCTTGGAAGAATCGTAGAAAATTAAACTTTCAATCTCAAATTGAAATACAAAGTTAGTATTATATTTTTAACCTAAAAAAAGTAATTAAAATTTAAAAAATTAAATATCAACTTTAGGTTGTAATAAATCTTTTTAATTTACTTTATGTATGCAATCTACCTATAGTCTCATTTTATATAAAAACGATAAATAACAAAAAAGGGAAGATAAGATATGAGAAAATTATTAATCGCTTTGATTGCATTTGCATTCACATCTACTTCATCTTATGCAGGACCAAAAATTGAGGTATTGCACTGGTGGACTTCAGGTGGTGAGGCTGCTGCTTTAAAAGTTTTAAAAGACGATTTTGCTGCTAATGGTGGTGAATGGTTAGACATGCCTGTAACAGGTGGTGGTGGAGACGCAGCTAACGTTGCTTTAAAAGCAAGGATTGTTGCTGGTGATCCGCCATCTGCTTCACAAATTAAAGGTCCTACAATTCAAGAGTATGATCAAGAAGGTGTAGTAGCTCCATACAATATAGACTCAATTGCACAATCTGAAGGTTGGGATAATTTATTAGATCCTATGATTGCTGCTATTCATAAATGTGAAAATAACAGCGGACCTTATTGTGCAGCTCCAGTAAACATTCATAGAATTGACTGGATGTGGGCGAATAAAGCTGTATTTGATTCAAATGGTATTTCAGTTCCAACTACATGGGATGAATTAAATGCTGCTGCTGACAAGTTACAAGCTGCTGGTATAATTCCTTTTGCTCACGGTGGACAAGCTTGGCAAGATGCTACAGTTTTTGAAGCAGTTGCTATGGGTTTAGGTGGAAATAACTACTATAAAAATTGCTATGTTGATCTAAAAGAAAGTTGTTTGAGAAGTGAAACTACAGTTAAAGTTTTTGATCAAATGAGAAAACTACAAGGTTACACTGATGAAGGTAGCCCTGGAAGAGATTGGAACGTTGCTACTGGTATGGTTATCGAAGGTAAAGCTGGTTTCCAAATTATGGGTGACTGGGCTAAAGGAGAATTTACAGCTGCTGGTAAAACACCAGGTGTAGATTATTATTGTGCTGCAACTCCATCAAATAATGGTTACTTGTATAACGTAGATAGTTTTATTTTCTACAAGTCTAGTGATCCAGACAAACAAGCTGGTCAAAAATTATTGGCTAAACTAATGATGGGTAAAAACTTTCAAAAAGTTTTCAATCTTTACAAAGGTTCAATACCAGCTCGTCTAGACGTATCAATGGATGAATTTGACAAATGTGCAAAAACATCTAATGCAGATATCAAAACTGCAGGTGCAAAAGGTGGACTAGTTCCAAGTTTTGCTCATGGTATGGCTCAAGGTAATACTATGAAAGCTGCTCTACAAGATATAATCACAGAACACTTTAATTCTGATATGTCTTCAGTAGACGCTGCAAACGCATTAGCTGATTCTGTTTTAGCTAATATGTAATTCATAAAAAATCTAAAGGCCACTTTTAACTAAGTGGCCTTTTTTTTAATCAAAAAAAATATTTATAATGTTCAAGTGGTTGGAAAAAAATTTACCAAAAATCGTAATGGCACCAGCAGTTGGTCTAATAGGTTGGTTTGTTTACGGTTTTGTGCTTTGGACTTTATATATATCTTTTACAAATTCAAAAATTTTACCAAAATATGAGTTGTGGGGTTTTGGACAATATGAAAAGTTATGGGCCTCAAGAAAATGGCTTATATCAGTAGATAATCTATTAGTGTTTACAGCTTTATTCTTAATTTTTTGCATCGTTATAGGAATAATTTTAGCAATTTTTTTAGATCAAAAAATTAGAGCTGAGGGTGTGCTAAGAACAATTTATTTATACCCAATGGCTTTATCTTTCATAGTTACTGGTACTGCTTGGAAATGGATACTAAATCCAACTCTTGGGATCCAAAAGATGTTTATAGACTGGGGTTTCGAAAACTTTACTTTTGACTGGTTAGTTAATCGCGAAATGGCCATTTATACTATTGTTATAGCAGGTGTATGGCAATCTGCTGGTTTTGTGATGGCATTATTTTTGGCAGGATTAAGATCAGTTGAGGATGAGATTGTTAAAGCTGCAAAAATCGATGGTGCTGGATTATTTACTGTTTATTGGAAAATATTATTACCAATGATGAGGCCAGTATTTTTTACAAGTTTTGTAATCTTAGTTCATATCTCTATAAAAAGTTATGATTTAATTGTAGCTCTTACACAAGGTGGACCAGGTATTTCAACAACAATGCCAGCTTTGTTTATGACACAAGCAGCATTTCACAAAAGTCAAGTAGGATTATCTGCAGCTAGTGCAATGATGATGTTTATGGCTGTAGCTGCTGTAATAATTCCATATTTGTATTCAGAATTAAGGAGAGAAAATGCAAGATAATTTGCAATCATCTTCTTATAAAGAATTAGAACAAAAATCTAAATATACAAATATGTTTTTAAGGTGGTTTTTGTATTTTGTTTTAATTCTGTTTGCTTCTTATTTTATTTTTCCTCTTTATGTAATGGTTGTCACTTCTCTTAAAACAATGGAAGAAATAAGACAAGGTACACTTTTAACTTGGCCAAGCTCGTTAAATTTTGACTCATGGTTAGTTGCTTGGGGTGGAAGAGGTTATGGAGCGGGTGACACCTTTTTAAGACCTTATTTTTGGAATTCAATTAAGATGGTTGTGCCAGCAGTATTTTTTTCAACATTTATAGGAGCAATGACTGGTTATGTTTTAACAAAATGGAGATTTAAAGGAGATCAATGGGTTTTTCTATTTTTATTGTTTGGATGTTTTATTCCTTTTCAAGCAATATTACTCCCTATGGCTAGAACTCTTGGAACTTTAGGAATATCAAATTCAGTTGTAGGTCTTGTATTAGTTCATACAGTTTACGGAATTCCATTTACAACTTTATTTTTTAGAAACTATTATATCTCAGTACCTACTGAATTAGTTAAAGCGGCGAGAATAGATGGAGCTGGTTTCTTTAAAATATTTTTCAAAATTTTACTTCCTATTTCAGCACCAATTATTGTTGTAACTGTTATTTGGCAATTTACTCAAATATGGAATGACTTTTTGTTTGGATCAACTTTTTCATTTGGGGAGGCAGCACCAATTCAGGTAGCTCTGAATAATATGGTTTTATCAAGTACAAGTGTTAAAGAGTATAATGTCGATATGGCATCAGCTATAATTGCAGGAATTCCAACACTTATAGTTTATGTTTTAGCAGGAAAATATTTTATTAGAGGATTAACTTCAGGAGCTGTGAAAGGATAAATATGAAAACTTTAAAAATTGAAGAATTGTCAAAAAACTTTGGAACAACTGAGGTATTAAGAAAAATTAATTTAGAAATTGATGAAGGAAATTTTTTAGTTTTATTAGGGCCGTCTGGATGTGGAAAGTCAACTTTATTAAATATTATCGCAGGTCTTGAAACTATAAATGAAGGAAATGTTTTTATAGACGACTATAATGTAAGTAAAGTAGAGCCAAAAGATAGAAATATTGCAATGGTTTTTCAATCTTACGCACTTTATCCGTCGATGAATGTAAAGGAAAATATGATTTTTGGTCTTAAACAAGCCAAAACTTCAAAAGAGAAGATTGCAGAGCAATTAGAAAAAGTTTCTACATTTTTACAAGTTGATAAATTACTAGAGAGAAAGCCTTCTCAATTATCTGGAGGTCAAAGACAGAGAGTCGCTATTGGTAGAGCTTTAGTAAGAGAGCCAAGAATATTTTTATTTGATGAACCATTATCTAATTTAGATGCAAAATTGAGAGTTGAGATGAGGCGTGAAATCAAAAAACTTCACCAACAGCTTAAAACTACTGTAGTTTATGTTACACACGACCAGACAGAAGCTATGAGCTTGGGAACAAAAATAGCTATAATGAATCACGGTGTCATTCAGCAAAATGAAACTCCAGAAAATATTTACAATAAACCTAGTAATACTTTTGTAGCAGATTTTATTGGTTCACCTTCTATGAATTTAATTAAAGGCAAGTTAATTAAAAATTCAAATAATATTTCATTTATAGCTGATGACTCAAGTTTAGAAGTTCCGATCAATAATTATGATTTTAAAGAAAATTCAGATTTAAATAACAAAGAAATATATTTTGGCATCAGACCAGAACATATATATTTTAAAAAATTGAATGAAGATGACTTTGATATTAATTTACGTGCTGATCTAAGTGAATATATTGGCCATGAACAAATAGTCACATTAGACTATTCAAATCAAGAAATTTTGGCAAAATTCCCATCTACAATTAAAATTGAACTTGAAAAAGAAATGAAATTATATTTTGATCTAGCCCATATTTCTTTATTCGATTTGAAGACGAAGGAAAGAATTTAATTATGAAAGTAGTATATTCAGATTTAAAAAATAAAAGAGTTTTTATTTCGGGAGGTGGTTCTGGTATTGGAGCTACAATTGTCGAGCATTTTTGTGAACAAAAAAGTGAAGTTTATTTCATAGACATTGACCTTAAATCATCCAAGAAATTAATTAAAAAAATAAAAAAAAAGGGATACAGAGTTCCTAAATTCATTGAATGTAATATTTTGGATGTAAAAAAATTACAAAATATTATTAAAGACATCATTTCAAAAAAAGGTGCAATTCATTGTCTAATTAATAGTGCAGCAAATGATGATAGGCACACTACAGAACAGGTTGATGAAAAGTATTGGGAAAATAGGATGGGAATAAACTTAAAACACTATTTTTTTGCTGCACAAGCAGTTGTAAAGGGTATGAAAAAAATAAAATCAGGATCGATTGTAAATCTAAGTTCAGTATCATGGATGTTGGGAGAAGGGGATAAAGTTGTTTATGAGACTGCAAAATCTGCTGTAGTTGGTTTAACTAGATCTTTTGCACAAGAATTTGGAAAATATAATATTAGAACTAATTCTGTCATACCAGGTTCAATTGCTACAGAAAGACAGATTAAGCATTGGCTTACTCCTAAATATAAAAAACTCATATTAGATAGCCAAGCTATCAAAAGACAACTTAAACCAGATGATGTAGCTAGATTAGTTTTATTTTTGTCGTCTGATCAATCATCAGGTTGCACGAAACAAAGTTTTGTTGTTGATGGTGGTATTACTTAATTTAATTAAGTTTATATAAAGCTAAAAAATATATATTCAGATATTTTCTATTACTTAAAATTAACTTAATTATGAAAAAAATTAATATATCAATCGTCGGAACAGGTTTAATGGGCCTTCAGCATATAAAGGCAATTTCAAAATCTAAAAAAGCAAATTTACATTCAATTGTTGATATTAGTGATAATGCAAAAAAACTATCAAATGAGTACAAAATTCCATTATATTCTGATGTATCTTCTCTTTTAAAATCAAATCAACTAGATGCTGTAATAGTTGCAACTCCAAATCAATTACATGAAAAACATACAATTAGTTTTTTAAAAAAAAAAATACCAGTTCTCTTAGAAAAACCAATCTCAGATAATATTAAATCAGCAAAAAAAATTATAATTAGCTCAAAGAAAAATAAAACTCCATTATTGATTGGTTATCATCGAAGACATAATGCAATTATTTCCAAAGTAAAAACAATTATCAGATCTGGTAAATTAGGAAATATTGTTTCTGCCAATGTATTATGTTGGCTTTACAAGCATGAGGAATATTTTAAAGAAAGCTGGAGAACGAGTAGAGGAGGTGGACCACTTGGTATTAATTTAGTACATGACATTGATATGATTTGTTACCTACTAGGCTCAATTAGTTATGTTCAAGCTTTTACAACTAATAAAAATAGAAAATTTAAAGTTGAGGATACGGCAACTGTAAGTTTAATTTTTGAGTCAGGTGCTTTATGCACATTAAATATTTCCGATACTATTGTCGCTCCTTGGAGCTATGAATTAACAGCAGGGGAAAATCCCGCTTATCCCGTCACTAATCAATCTGCATATATGATAGGTGGCACCAAAGGATCAATACAATTTCCAAATTTAAAATATTGGTTTTATAAAAAAGAAAGAAGTTGGTGGAATAAAATATTTCTGAAATCTGATATTAATAAAAAAGACGACAATACATTAGTTAATCAAATTGATCATTTCTCAGATGTTGTTTTAAAAAAAGTTAAGCCTAAAGTTAATGGAAATGATGGATTAAATTCTTTAAAAATTTTTGCAGCAATTACAAAAAGTGCAAAAACTGGTAAAAAAATTAAAATTTAAAGATTAGATAAAATAGAATTCGAACATTCAACTGTATTACTTTCACCTCCTAAGTCTTTAGTTCTATTTTTTTGAACATTTAAGGATTTTTCAATAGCTGATACAATTGAATTTGAAGCTTCTTTTTCACCTAAGTAATCAAGCATCATCGCACCAGACCAAATTTGACCAACTGGATTTGCAACCCCTTGTCCAGCTATATCAGGTGCTGAGCCATGCACTGGTTCAAATAATGATGGATGTTTATTTTCAGGATTTATATTACCTGATGGGGCAATTCCTATAGTTCCAGTACATGCTGGACCTAAATCAGATAAAATATCTCCAAATAAATTTGATGCCACAACCACATCAAACCATTCAGGATTAAGGACAAATCTAGCTGCCAATATATCAATATGAAATTGATCAGTTTCAATTTCAGGATATTTATTTTTCATTTTATTGAAACGCTCATCCCAAAATGGCATTGTTATTGAAATGCCATTAGATTTTGTTGCATTAGTTAGTTTTTTTCTCTTTCTTTTTTTTGCTAATTTAAAAGCAAACTCTTGAACTCTATCTATGCCGTGAGCAGACATAATAGTTTCCTGTATTGCTATTTCTCTATCAGTATTCTGATACATTCTGCCACCAACTGATGAATATTCTCCTTCAGTGTTTTCTCTTACAATCATCATATCAATATCGCCTGGTTTTTTATTTGCCAGTGGAGGATTTACTCCTGGAAAAAGCTTTACTGGTCTTAGATTAATGTATTGATCAAATTCTCTTCTAAATTTAAGTAGTGATCCCCATAATGAAATATGATCAGGAACCTGATCAGGCATACCAACTGCACCAAAAAAAATAGCATTATGTTTACTTAATTTTTCTTTCCAATCATCAGGCAACATTTTTCCATGCTTTTCATAATAATCATATGATGCAAAATCATATTCAGTAAAATTAATTTTAAATTGATGTTTTAGGGCTGCCTCCTTTAAAATTTTAAGACCTTCAGGCACAACTTCTTTACCTATTCCATCTCCTGGTATGGCTGCAATATTATATTCTTTCATAAATAAAGGTTTATACGTTAAATATTTGTTAAATAATATTGTTAAATTATCTTTAAAATTTTAATCATCCATTGTTTTGACATATTTAATTTGTTAACTTTAAATATGAAAAAGTTGGTTTTTATCTTTTTATTTAGTCTATTTTTTATTTCAAATTCAAATGCAGCTTGTGATGACCCTTTAACAGAGGGTGTAGATTATTCTAATTGTAGATTTTCTGATGCACAAGATTTACAAGGAAGCTATTTCCCAAATTCTAATTTGTCTTTTGCAAGTTTTATTCAGGTAAATTTAGACAAAAGCATAATGATGAACTCTAATTTATCATTTGGAACATTTCCCGAGTCAACATTTGTAAGAGCTAATCTGTATGAAACAGTTTCTATAGGTGCCAATTTTGAAAAAACAAATTTTACAGGTGCTAATTTAACTAGAGTTGATTTTATGGGTGCCACACTAATTGAGGCCAACTTTCAAAATTCAAATTTGATGGAAGCAAACTTTACCTCATCAAATATAACCAATGCTAACTTTGATGGTGCTAATTTAATTGGTGCAACTTGGACTAATGGACAAACATGTGGTCCAGAGTCAATTGGAACCTGCAATCAATAGTCATGAGTAGTTCTGTTAAGACTGATGATGTAATATTCAATTTTTTTAAGCAAATTTGTGACGAAAAAGATGATCAAAAATGTGTTGAGCTTGGAAAAAGCTGGATAAATGCAATGGAAACTAATTTATCTAATATGGAGGCAAATTTAAACGGTGCTGATAAATTAAAGCACAAAGATGACATTCAAAGTAATAGAGATCATTTGAATAGTTTAAAAAACAAAACCTCTTCTGAGTGGAGAGATTATGCAACTCAATGTATGGTTGAAATACTAAGTCAAAAATAAAATTAAAAAATTTTTAAGCTTTTCTTTACAACGTATATGTAATAGAAAATTTACAAGGGGTGTCTTTATAGACTGAGATTATACCCTAAGAACCTGTCCGGTAATTCAGAAAGGGATAAAATGGATAAAACATACTTTATAAGTCAATCATCATCATTAACGTTAGTAATAATTATAAGTTTAATATTTGTAATTTTTGGAATTTATCATTCAAAAAAATTTCAAGGAATAAATAATTATTTAACCGCGAATAGAAATATTGGATTGTTTTCACTTACAACAAGTTTGGTTGCATCAGCTTTAGGTGCTTGGATTTTATTTGGGCCAGCTTCAGCCTCAACATGGGGTGGTATAGGAGCAGTAATTGGTTATGCATTAGGAACTGGTTTTCCGATGATATTTTTAATTTATTTGGGAAAAAAAATTAGATCAGTCTTTCCTAAAGGCTCTTCACTTATTGGATATATGAGACAAAAATTTGGTAAAAGTTTATTTAAATTAATTTTACTAATGACAATTTTTTATATGTTTATTTTTTTATGCGCAGAAGTCACAGCTGTAGCTGTTCTAATTAATTATATTTCTGGAACAGAATTATGGATTACTGCATTGATAGTTATTATTTCTACTTTAACTTATACTTTGTATGGAGGTTTGAGAGCTTCAATCTTTACAGATAATATTCAGATGTTTGTCATAGCAGTTTTGTTATTGATAACAATTTCATATATTACATTATTTAATGGAGACAATTTTTCTTTTGAGTTTATTGAAAGTAAAAATCCTCAGCTCTTAAGCTCTTCTTATGTACCAAGCTATACTGCAGGTCTAACTTTTTTTATCGCAGTAGCTGCAACAAATCTATTTCACCAAGGTAATTGGCAAAGAGTTTATGCTGCTAAGAATTATGAAACACTTAAAAAAGGATTGATTATTTCCTTTTTAATTATTGTTCCAATAGTATTCCTAATGGGTTTTATTGGTATGGTATCTTTTTCGGTTGATCCCTCCAATAGACCAGATCTTGGATTTTTTACATTACTGTTAAAAGAGCAAACTGAATTATTATCATTATTAATTATCGTACTTGGTTTGGCTTTGACTATTTCAACAGTAGATACTCTAGTTAATGCGATATCAAGTCTGTTTGTAGTTGATGGCAAAGCAACATTTAATTTTGATAAGAAAACCGATTATTTAAAACTTTCTAAATATTTTATTATAGCAATTTCGATTGTTGTATTTATTATTGCTTCAAAAGGATTTGATATATTATATTTATTTTTGCTAGCAGATTTATTTTGTTGTGCTTTTGTTTTTACTGTTTTTTATAGTTTCTATAATAAGAGAATTAATGAAAATACTGCTTATATTTCCATAATAGTTGGGTTAATTGCAGGATTTTTAATATTTCCTTTTCCAGATTTTTCTAAAAGTTTATTGGTAGGAGTGATAGTACCAACAGACGCATTTAGCCCTTTTGTTTCTCAATCTTTATTATTTTTATCTTTTTTAATTGCAACTTTTTTGCCAGCTGTGATTTTAAAAATAAAAAAATTGTAATTACTAAATTGAGGATTTTATAGCTTCATAAAGTAAGTCTTTGGTAGTTTCTCCAAGACTTCTATACACTTCTTCTTTATTTTTGAAAATTATAAGTGTTGTTTGATATTGAACATTAAAAAAATCAGCTATATTTCTGTTTGTTACATCAAAAGAAAAATATTCAATGTTATCAAACTCTATATCATTTAATTTACCATCATTTTTTGCTTTATTTAAAATTTTCATTTGTCCTGCACAAGATGAACAGTACTTAATCCAAGAACTAATTATAATAACTTTGCCTTCAGATTGAGCTTTATTAAACAGCTTTTGGTCAAAAGTTGTTTCTTTTTCCACAGCATTAGCATTCAGTGTAAATAAAAACAAAAAAGATATAAAAATTTTTTTCATGATGATAAATTACAACAAATTAAAATTTATTGTAATCCCACAAATTGTCTCTATATAACTTATCTAAATGTCAACTAATCAAATCACAATTAAAGATTTATCAAAGGTTTATGACAATGGATTTAAAGCTTTAAAAAAAATTAATTTAGATATTAAAAAAGGTGAAATTATTGCTCTTCTAGGACCAAATGGTGCTGGTAAGACAACTTTAATTAGTATTATCTGCGGTATCGTAACGCCTTCATCAGGAAAAGTAACTGTTGAAGATTTTGATATTATTGATGACTATAGAGAAACCCGTTCAAGAATTGGATTAGTTCCTCAAGAACTAACATTAGAATTATTTGAAACAGTTTTTAATAATGTTTCATATTCAAGAGGATTAAATGGAAAAAAACCAAATCCAAAACATATTGAAAAAATTTTAAAAGATCTAAGTATGTGGGATAAAAAAGATTTAAGACTTAGACAGCTATCTGGTGGTATGAAGCGAAGAGTTTTAATTGCTAAGGCTTTATCTCATGAACCTTCAATATTATTTTTGGATGAGCCAACAGCTGGGGTAGATGTTGAGCTGAGAAGAGATATGTGGAAAGTGGTTGAGGATTTGAGAAAGACTGGAGTTACTATCATCTTAACGACTCATTATATAGAAGAAGCCGAAGCAATTGCTGATAGAGTAGCTGTAATTAATCAAGGAGAGATTATTGTTATCGATAAGACAGATGAATTGTTAAAAAAAATGGGTCATAAAAAATTAACTATAAATCTTCAAAATGAATTAAATAAAGTACCTGATAGTTTAGAGCCATATAGCTTAGAAATAGGAAGTGATAAAAAATCAGTTAATTATACTTATAACGTTAACGCAGAAAGTACTGGTATAACTAATTTGTTAAAAGATTTAAAAGATGCAGGTTTGAAACTTCAAGATCTTAAAACAGAACAAACTACATTAGAGAAAATATTTGTAAGTTTAGTTAAGGAGAATAATGAAATTTAATTATTACGCATTTAGAGCAATGTACCTCCATGAAATGGATCGTTTCAAAAGGACATTGATGCAATCTTTGTTCTCACCAGTTCTCTCAACTTCATTATATTTTATTGTTTTTGGATCAGTGATTGGTGGTTATGTGGAGAAAATTGATGGTATCAGCTATGGATCTTTCATAGTTCCAGGTTTATTAATGCTTACATTGTTAACTCAATCAATAAGTAACACTTCGTTTGGTATTTTTTTTCCAAAATTTAATGGTACCATGTATGAAATTCTTGCAGCACCTATTTCGACATTTGAAATTGTTTTAGCATTTGTTGGTGCTGGTGCGACTAAAACATTAATTGTTGGTGTAGTAATTTTTTTAACAGCCACTTTTTTTGTAGAAGTTCAAGTTATGTATCCATTGTTAATGATTTTTTTATTAGTGTTAGTTGCTTTTACATTTGCTTTATTCGGTTTTTTAATTGGCTTGATGAGCTCAAATTTTGAACAAATGTCCATTGTTCCAACTTTAGTGGTCACACCAATGGTTTTTTTAGGTGGAAGCTTATATTCTTTAGATATGCTACCAGAATTTTGGCAGACGGTTACTTACTTCAACCCAGTAGTATATTTAATTAATGGTTTAAGATTTGCATTTTATGGAGTTTCTGACTTTAATATATGGATTAGTGTCAGCCTAATGGTTCTATTCTTAGTAATATGTGTAACTGTAGTGTCTGTGTTACTCAAAAAAGGTTACAAAATTAAAACTTAATTACTAGCTATTTTCTTTTTTGGGTCAAAAAAAGGTTTTTCTACTATTATAGATTCAAAATTACCTTTATTAGTGTTTACTTCTAGACTAGTTCCAATTTCTGAATTTTCGATATTTATCATTGCAAGTGCTATATTTTTTTTTAATCTTGGCGAATATACAGCAGATGTTACTTTTCCAATTTCGTTGTTATCTTTTTTTATAGACCAGAAAGTTGTGTTAGGCCCAGATAGTGGTTCACAATTAATCTCTAAACCAACTTGTTTTCTTTTTATACCATCATCTTTGATTTTTTTAAGAGCTGCCTTTCCAATAAATTCAATATCACTATCTAGAGATACCAAACGATCTAAACCTAATTCGAATGGGTTAGTATTAATATCAGCATCAGCATGATAGGAAAGCATTCCTCCTTCAATTCTTCTTATTGAAGAAGTATGGCCAGGCTGTAGACCATATTCTTTTCCAGCACTCATTATTTTTTCATATAAGTTGTTTCCTTTAGAACCATCTCTTAAAAATAATTCATAACCAAACTCACTAGACCAGCCAGTTCTAGAAACAATAAGTGGTATGTCATCTAAATTATATTCTCTAAACCAATAATATTTAAGATCTTTAATACTTTCTCCAAAAAGTTTTATCATAATGTCTTTCGATGTAGGTCCTTGTAGCTGTAATGGTGAAACATCAGGTTCTGTTATATTAACATTCATTCCTGAATTAACCGCAACACCTTGAGCCCATAACAAAACATCACTATCTGCGAGTGAAAGCCAAAAATGATTTTCAGCTAATCTCAATAAAACTGGGTCATTCAATATTCCACCATCATTATTGGTAATTAAAACGTATTTACATTGACCAATTGCTACATTTGAAAGATCTCTTGGTGTAAGTAGTTGAGTAAATTTAAAAGCATCTGGTCCTGTAATTTCAACCTGTCTTTCAACTGCAACATCACAAAGTATTGATTTTTCAATTAAGTTCCAAAAGTTCTGTTCAGGGTTACCAAAATCTCTTGGTATATACATGTGATTATAGACAGAAAAACCAGTCGCACCCCACTTCACAGTTGAGTCAAAGTATGGGGACTTTCGAATTTGCGTCCCAAAGCCAAAGTTTTTATTACTCATTTTCGAAAAGGCTTAACAGATGGAGTAAATTTTGCAAAGAAATTCAAAAGGTTTATAGCCCAATTAAGGGCCATAAAATATTTAGAGGGGGTTATTAATTTTTTAAAATTGTTCTGACTCAGTGGAGCCAGCCATCGCAGTAGTAGAACTTTGTCCACTGCTTATAGTATTAGAAACTGCATCAAAATAAGATGTTCCAACCTCACGTTGATGCTTTACGCTGGTATAACCATCTTTTTCTCTAGCAAATTCTTGTTGTTGGATTTTAGAATAAGCAGTCATACCTTCTTTTTTATATTTTTCTGCAAGTTCGAAAATTGCAATATTTTGAGTATGAAACCCAGCTAATGTTATAAACTGAAATTTGTATCCCATTTTAGCAATTTCTTTTTGGAAAGAAGCTATTTCATCATCGTTTAAATGTTTTTTCCAATTAAAAGATGGAGAACAATTATAAGCTAGAAGTTTTCCAGGATATTTTTCATGGATAGCATCTGCAAATTTTTTAGCTTCCTCCAAATTTGGAGTGGCTGTTTCACACCAAATTAAATCAGCATACGGTGCATATGCTAGACCTCGAGAAATTGCTTGTTCAATACCGTCTTTTACATAAAAGAAACCTTCAGGAGATCTTTCGCCTGTTAGAAAAGGTTTATCATTATCATCAAAATCATTTGTAATTAATTTAGCAGCATTAGCATCTGTTCTTGCTAAAATGATTAAAGGCACTTCAGCAATATCTGATGCAAGTCTTGCTGCTTTTAAATTTTTAACCATTGTTCCAGTTGGTACTAAAACCTTACCACCCATATGGCCACATTTTTTTTCACTTGCTAACTGATCCTCAAAGTGAACACCCGCTGCTCCTGCTTTAATAAATTTTTTTGTTAGTTCGAAAACATTTAATGGTCCACCAAAACCAGCTTCTCCATCTGCAATAATTGGAAGCATATAGTCAGTTCTGTCTTTTGCTTGCATATCTCCATCTTGCATTTCCATGTGTTGAATTTGATCTGCTCTTACAAGGGAGTTATTCATTGACTCAACTAATTTCGGAGCACTATCATAAGGATAAAGTGATTGATCTGGATACATTTCACCTGCAGTATTAGCATCTGCAGCAACTTGCCATCCACTTAAATAAATTGCTTTTAAACCTGCTTTAGCGTGTTGTACAGCTTGATTACCTGAGAGGGAGCCTAGAGTATTAACATATGCTTCCGAATTTAACAATTTCCAAAGCTTTTGTGATTGATTTTTACATAAAGAATATTCTATTTTAATTGAGCCCCTTAATCTTTCGACTTCTTCATCCGTATAGTCACGTTTAATACCTGCGAATCTTTTTAAGTCGTATGAGATTTTTTCTGCACTCATTATTATCCTTTAGTTAAATTTTGATGAAAAATGAAAAAGTAGATTGAATTAATTATTATCGTTTGAAGTTTCGATAAGATCATTCATTCCACTTGAACCCCAATCACAGTGATCATCTCTCATGTAGATCCCTCTACTATTATGATGATCTAAGTCTTCTTTTCTGATGATTTGAGCTTCATTTTCAGTATTTTTGATTTTTTTGTTCATGTAAATCTTATAATTTACTAGATTTACAAATTCCACAAAAAACGACAAAAAGCTTGTAAATGATATAAAAAAATTGTAAAAATAAATTTACAAAATTTACAAAAATAATAATGAGTCAAATAGATTTAAAAATAGGCCCAAAAATCAAGGCATTTCGTAGACAATTAGGCCTTCAAGCAAACAAACTAGCTGAAGATTTAAGTATTTCTCCTAGTTATTTAAACCTAATAGAGAGTGGTAAAAGAAAAATCGATGGCGATTTGCTTTTAAATGTTTGTGAGAAATTAAATATTCAATTATCAGATCTTACATCAAAAACAGATATTAATCTTCAAAACACAATTTCTGAAATTCTAGACGATAATTTATTTGAGGATTTGGATATCTTGGGACCAGAGGTAAAAGATTTAGTTAGTACAAACCCTAAAATTGGAAAAGCAATAGTCAGATTAGGAGATATTTTAAAGAAAAAAGATCATGAATTAATAAATAAGATTGAAACACTTTCTGGAAAAATAGTGGACAACAGAAAAAATTCTTTTCCAGGTGAAGTAATCTCCGATTTTTTACAAGATAATAAAAATTATTTTCCAAAATTAGAGGAATTTGCAAATAATGTTTTTGAAAAAATTCAGAAAAACAATCGAACTAGATATATTTCTTTATGTGAATATTTGAATACAGAATATTCTATAACAGTAAAAGATGTTATACCTGATGAGAAAAAACCTTTTTCAAAAATATATAAAAAAAATAAAAAAGAACTTCTTTTAAGTGATTATAGTTCATTAGAAACTAAAAAATTACATGCTGCTGCTCAAATAGCTCAAGAGGGAGCAAATAAAGAAATAGATAATTATTTATCAGGATTTAATTTTCCATCTGAAGAATCTAAAAAATTAACAAAAGTTGCATTATTAAATTATTGTGCAGCTGCAATTTTAATGCCTTATAAATTATTTCATGCCGAATGTAAAAAACTCAAATATGATCTAGAATTATTACAAAATACGTTTGCAACATCATTTGAACAAGTTGCGCACCGAGTAACATGTTTGCAAGATCCAAAACTTCCTGGAATTCCATTTCATTTTTTAAGAGTGGATATGGCTGGTAATATTTCTAAAAGATTTTCATTATCAGGAATTGATATTCCAAGATATGGTGGCGCTTGTCCGAGATGGAATGTTTATTCAGCATTTACAAGACCTGGAGTAATTCAAGCAGCAGTTAGTAAAATGAACAATGGTGAAAAATATGTTTGTATTGCGAGAACTGTAGAAAAAGGTATTGGAAGATTTGGACAAGCTAAAAGTGTTTTATCAATTGGTCTTGGTTGTGAAGCAAAATATGCAAAAGATTTTGTTTATACAGAAAACGTAAATATCAATGATAAATCTTCAGAAATACCAATCGGTGTGTCCTGCAGAACATGTGACAGATTGGATTGTTCACAAAGAGCTTTTCCACCTTTACATAAAAAATTTGATGTAGACTTAAATTCTAGAGGAGTTTCAGTTTATGTTAGTGATAGTAATTCTAAATAATGATAAAGTTTATAATCCCAGCTGTTATAGTTTTCTTAATTGTTTTATTTTGGGAAAAAATTACGGAATTTGCTGAAAAAAAATTAAATATTAAACTTAATTATATTGTTGTTAGTTCCGTAATAGTATTTATAGCAGTTGTTCTTTTACTCTTAAATTACTAGAGCTAATGTCAAAATTTGATCTTTCAAAATATAAAATAGATGAATCTGATGGGGTTTTTACCTTTAAAAATGAAAATACAACTTTAGGCTTTGTAAGATTTAACAGTATTGGTGAAGTCGAATATATCTTTGTAAATCCATTATTTAGAAAGCAAGGTTTGGCTACAAAATTATTAAAACTAGTAAAAGACAAAACAAGAAAAGAAATCACACTTCAAGTACCTATAAGTCCTCTAGGATCAAAATTATTAAATTCATTAAAGAGATGGAAATAAACTTCTTATTTTTTTTTACTGTTGTTCCTGCAATAATTTTATTTGGTATAGCTAAATCTGGTCTAGGTGGATCTATAGCACTTATTTCAATTCCTTTAATGACCATTTCTATGCCTTTAACAACAGCACTAGGAATTATTTTACCTATCTTGATATTTTCAGACTTTATAACAACATATAAGTATAGAAAAGAATTTGATTTAGAAACTTTAAAATTAATAGTTCCTTTTGCAGCTATTGGTATAATTATTGGATCATTTACCTTTTCATATTTTTCTGAGGAATTACTAAAATTTATAATTGGCTTGATGGGATTTTTGTTTGCAGGGCATTATTTCTTTTTTAAAAAAAATAAAGAAGCAAAGTCAGAAAAAAATTTATTAAAAGGAGGAATTTGTTCAACTGTAGCAGGTTTTACTAGTTTCAGTGTTCATGCGGGTGGTACACCGACCAGTATTTATTTACTTCCTTTGAGAATGAAAAAAGAAATTTATGTTGGAACTAGAATTATTTTTTTTACTTTTGTAAATTTAATTAAACTTCCTCTTTATATTAATTTATCGATGATGAACTTTGAAATTTTCAAACAATCATTAATTTTGTTTCCTGTTGCACTTATTGGAATTTTAATTGGTTATCAACTCCTAAAGATAATTGAAGAAAAATTATTTTATAATATTTTGTATGCTTTAATTTTCGTAACTAGTTCAAAGTTAATTTTTGACTTTTTATAAATATATATTCTTAAAAAGATTATTGATTTCTTATAAGCGGATAGATTTTAGGATTTAGATATCTTAAATTGGTAATTAAAATCAACATTAAAGTAATGAACCCAATTGAAAAACCTAAATAAATTAAAACTTTAAAGTCAAACTGCCAAACTAGTTCAAATATATTTTCCATAATAAATTTAGACCCTATAACTGCAAAAAATGTTGCAATTAAAATCACAGACATAAAAATAATTATGAATTCAATTAAGGATGAGAAAATAATTTGTTTTTTTGAAAAACCCAAGATTTTAAAAACTAGATTTTGATACTCCTTAATTTTTCCCTGAACCATAATTGCACTTGATATTACAATTAAACCAATAATAATTGTTACAGCAGAAATTAAAGTAACAGCAATGAATACCTTGTTTAAAACTGCAGTTACTTTTAGGAGATAATCTGCAATTTTAATCATGGATAAACTTGGCATTATCTCCAACATTTCTGTCTCATCAAATTTATCAGAATTAAATTTTGCGGTTGCTAAGTATTCATGTGGAATTTCCTTTGCAAATTGGGGGTTAAAGAGCATTGCAAAATTAATACTTAGATCACGGTAATCTACTTCTCTAAAATTAATTACTTCTCCATCAATCTCTCTTCCATAAATGTTCAAAGTAAAAATATCACCTAATTGAATATTAAAATCTTTTGCAACTTTAGCATCCAGCGATATTTGTAACTGATTTGGTTTGGATAAATCCCACCATTCACCCTCTAAGATTGGATTATCTTTTGGAATATCCTCTACCCATGATGATCTTCGTTCACTTCCAATTACCCAATAACTATCATTATCAGGTTTGATGAATGTATTAGGATTAACTCCATTAATTTTTGCAATACCAGATGATACCATTGGAACTATTTCAATGTTTGCATTTTTATCCATATTTAAAATACCTTGCTCAAATTTTTCGCGCTCTCCTTTTTGAATGCCAACAAAAAAATAATCAGGTGCAATATCAGGGATAGATTTAACTATTTCTCTTTGAAAGTTAGTACCCACTAAAGCCAGAGTTAACAATAATGTAACTCCTAAACCTAGAGACATTACAGTAATAGGAGTAATACTTTTTGTTTGAGTAATATTTTTAATTGAAACTTTTAGTGAAACAATTGAACTTGATTTAAATTTTTTTAGTAAAAAAATAATTAATTTTGAAAGTAAGAAAAAAACTATTAAACACACAAAAAAAGCTACAAAATATCCCAAACTATATGTTGGCTGCTCAGATCCAATTGTAAATAATAAAATTAAAGTAGATAACAAAATAAAACTTACAGCGACTGATTTTTTTGAATAATAAAATTGTAAATTTTGAAATACATTCCTAAACAAATTTGAAGCTTTTACTTGATCAATAGAACTTATTGTTGGTATAGAAAAAATTATAAGGACTAGCAATCCAACTAAAAATATTTTAAAAAAATTCAAAAAAGAAAATACTGGATAAACGTTTAATCCCAAACCATCAGACAAGTATTTATCTGCTATTGGAACAATTAAAAAACTAGACCCATAGGAAATAACAGTAATAACAAACAGTAAAATAAATAATTGTAGATAATAAAGTGTTTTTATGTTTCCAGAATAAAATCCAACTGCTTTTCTGACAGCAATTGACATGTTATTTTGATTGATAAAAGACAACAAAGTGTTTGCAATTCCAATTCCTGCAATCAACATTGCGCTTATAGATACAAGAGATAAAAATTGAGAAAAATTGTTAATAATTCTTTTAATACCACTTGCTGAATTTTCAGGGTATCTAAGTTTTACTTTTTGATCGTTTTTGAAAATATTTTCGATTTTTCTTTCTATTTGTTCTGGATCATCATCATTATTAAATTTTACTTTATATTCATAATTTAAAAAACTTCCTATTCCATTTAGTTTTAATATTTCTAAAGTTTGTTTGCCAGCTAGGCCCCAATCACCAAATGCAACAAATCCACTTACATCTGGTACTGATTTAATAATTCCAATGACAGTAAAGTTTTGGTCTTGAACTTTAACTTGCTCGTTAATCTTTATATTAAGTGTCTTTGATAAACTTTCGTTAATTAAAATTGTATTTGGCTCTGTTTGCATTCTTTCATAAGCGTCGATCGGTTCATAATCCACTTCACCATAAAGTGGATATTTTTCATCCACAGTTTTAATTCTTGTAAATAAAGATTTATTTTTTTCTCTTCCAGTTGTTGAGAGCATCGTGCTAAATTCAATCATTTGCGATACTGTTGCAAACTCTTTGACTTGATTTACTAAATCCAAGTTTCCTTGATTACGATTGTAATCAATCTCTAAATCTCCTCCTAATAATGCTTTGGCATTATCATTTAATTCTTTTTTCAAACTATCTTCGATTGTGAAAATAGCACTTAGAATAAAAAGACTAATAAACAGAGTTATAATAATGCTTGAGATTTTATGATAGTTTCTACTTAAATCTTTTAGAGCATATTTAAGTATTAGATTAAATTCTGAAGAATTATTTGATTTTTCCATCTTTAATTTTAATTTTTCTTTTTGCTTTATCCGCAAGTTTGGGGTCATGAGTTACTATAATTAAGGAAGAACCTTCTTCTTTCACATATTTAAACAATATATTCGAAATCAATGTAGAGTTTTCAGTATCTAAATTACCAGTTGGTTCATCAGCTAAAATCAATTCAGGTTTCATAGCGATTGCTCTTGCTATGGCTACTCTTTGCTGCTCACCACCAGATAGTTGACTTGGAAGATTATTAAAACGATGTTTTAAACCAAAACGATCCAATAGAGTCTTCGCCTCTTTTTCAGGATTTTTAAAATTATTTAGTTCAAGTGTTAAAGCAACATTTTCAACTGCAGTATAATTTGGTATTAAATAAAAAGATTGAAATACAATTCCAATATTTTTTTTTCTAATTTCTGACACTTCATCCTCATTAAGGCTTGTAATTTCTTGATTTTGAAAAATAATCTTTCCAGAGGTTGGCTTCTCTAATCCACCAATAAGCATTATTAAACTAGTTTTTCCTGAACCACTCTCTCCTACAACGGAAACTGTTTCTTTTTTCTTAATATTTAAATCTACATTCTTTAAAACACTGATATTATCTTTACCAGTTTGGTATTTGAGATTTATTTTTTTTAATTTAAGAAGAGAAGACATGAATAAAAGTTTGTTTACAAAAATTCTGATAATCTTTCTAGTGCACATAAAAGCAAGTGCAATAGAAAAGGTAATATTATTTGGAGACAGTCTGATGGCTGGTTATGGTTTACCTAAAGAACATCATTTATCCTTAGTTTTAGAGAATAATTTAAAAAAAGATGGATTTAATATTCAAGTTATAAATGGAAGTGTTTCAGGCAGTACATCTTCGGGTGGATTAAATAGGGCAGAGTGGAGTTTATCAGATCCAGGGATAGATCTTATCATTTTAGGAATGGGTGCAAATGATATGCTTAGAGGAATTAAACCAGATGAAACAAAAAAAAATTTAGAACAAATTATAGAAATTGCAAAAAAGAAAGAAATAGAAATAATTTTAGCTGGCATGATTGCTCCAACAACACATGGAATAAAATATAAGAAAGACTTTGATGCTATTTATCCAAAATTATCCAAGAAGCATAATTTACAATTTATACCTTTTCTTTTAGAGGGTGTGGCACTTAACCCAAGTTTAAATCAACAAGACGGAATACATCCTAACCAACAAGGAACAATAAAAATAAGTGAAAATATTCAAAAAAGTATTATTGCTATTTTAGATAAATAAAAATTTAAATTTATAATTTTATAAATTTATCATTTACTATTAATTTATATTTATATTTATATGGATAAAGTACCCTATCATCATTTACCAGACGGCACTTTTAGAAACCCTCTAGGTTCCCCTAAAGTTGATCGAAATTTTAAATGGTCTTTTAAAGTATTTAATAAAGAAAAAAAGAAACTCAATATGACTGTTCCAAAGGATCATGTTGTAGATAAGGAACAAGTATTAGCTGATATCAAAAAATATAAAGATGGGGATTATATTGGATGGATAGGGCACGCAACTTTTTTGATAAAATTAGGGAATACAACAATTATAACTGACCCTGTTTTTTCTAAAAATGCAGGTCCGTTAATATTTGGACCAAAAAGATTCACTGAACCAGCTTTAAATTTAAAAGAAATACCTCCTGTAGATATTTTTTTACTAACTCATAATCATTATGATCATCAAGATATGATGACAATCAGAAGATTCCCTTTCAAAAATACCAAAGTAATGGCTCCTTTAAAGCTAGGTAAGTATTTTAAAAGAAATGGATATAGCGATGTTAATGAGATGGATTGGTATGAAGAAATCATTATCAATGAAAAAATGAAAATAACATTTTTACCAGCGGTTCATTGGTCTAAAAGAAGTTTAACAGATACCAACAAAACCTTATGGGGAAATTTTTTAATTGAATATGATGGTAAAAAAATTTTATTCGCTTGTGATACTGGAGTTGGAAATATTTATAAAGAGATTGGTGAAAAATACGGTCCAATAGATATTAATATTATAAATATAGGAGCGTATAATTTTTATCCGTTAACGCCATATAAAGATAAATCATCTTATCACACTAGCCCTGAAGAGGCGCTTCAGATTTCTAGAGATTTAAAAAGTAAAAAAGTAATTGGTATGCACTGGGGTACTTTTGTATTATCGTTGGAACCAATTATGGAACCAAGAGACAGATTTAGAGATAATGCAGAAAAATATGGCTTTAAAAAAGATGATGCAATTATTTTCAAAATTGGCCAAATAACACCACTAAATGAAATTTTAAAATAATATTTTATGAAATATTTAGTTTTGATAATTACCTTTATTTTAACTAGTAATGTTTATGCACAAAATATTAATATTTCAGTTAAAACGAATTTAGATCTTAATTGTAAGTTTGAAAAAGTTATTATTAAAAACGCAGAACATAATTTTGTTTCTTTTACGAATAATCAAATTAAAAGAGAAAATCTAAAAAGTTTAAAAATAATCGCAAAAAATCCAGATATCTTAATTATTGAAAATTTATCAAAATTTATTAACAAGATTAATTTGGAAGTAAAAATATCTAATAAAGATATAATTTTGATACAGGCTTTTGATCAAGATAGAAATTATTCTGAATCTGCAGTCTTTACTAGAAGCACTGGAGAATTGATCCATGAAATTACTCGAAAAATAAATTCTGATGAAAAAGAGAAAGATATTTCATTTTATAGTTGTATAAAAAACAACCAAGACACTTAAGACCAAAGACTCCAAATCTTTTATTTGATAATACAAAGATATGAAGAGACTTTTTTTGTTATTCTTATTTTATTTATTTTCTCAAACGAGCTCTTTTTCAAATGAAAGAGATGTAAGGCTTAACCAATTATTCAATGAATTAAAGGTTAACAAATCAAAAGTATCATCTATTGTTGAACAGGAAATATGGAAAATTTGGAGCACTCATCCAACCGATGCAAAACTTACTGCAAAGTTGGAGGAAGGTTCTCAGTTTGTAAGAGACCAGCAATTTGTGAAAGCTATAGAAATCTTTACAGAAGTTATAAATTTTGATCAAAATTGGGCCGAGGCATGGAATAAAAGAGCAACAGTTTTTTATCTGATAGGAGAATTCAAAAAATCCCAAGATGATATTGATAAAGTTTTAGCAATAGAAGCAAGACATTTTGGTGCTTTGGCAGGACAAGGTTTAGTAAATATACAATTAAAAAATTATGAAAAAGCAATTCTTAGTTATGAACAAGCAAAAGAGATACACCCATCAATGCAATCTCCAGAGATCATGATAAGACAAATAGAAGAATTAATTAAACAACAATCAATATAATGTGCGGGAGGTATGTTGTTAAAAATCCAGTTACTAAAACTTCTTCTTTAATAAAATCTGCTATTCAAGTTGAGGATACAGAAAATTATAACGCTCATCCTTATCAAAAACTTCCAGTTATAAAAAAATATAAAAACGGTAACACATTAGAGGCTTTAAAGTGGGGATTAGTGCCTGGTTGGGCTAAAAACAAAGAATTTAAAGCATTGATTAATGCAAGATTAGAGACAATCGATGAAAAAGTTTCATTTAAAAAACTGATTAAAAATCATCGATGTGTTGCTGTTGCAGATGGTTTTTACGAATGGAAGAGGGAAGAGAATGAAAAAACTCCTCATTATTTTGTTAGAAAAGATAATAATGTAATTTATTTTGCTGGTATTTTTGAACAAGATCAATTTTGTTTAATTACAGAAGAAGCAAAAGAAAATACTAAAGAAATTCATCACCGTCAGCCAGTAATTCTTAATCAAGTAGATGTTAATCGTTACTTAAATTTAGAGCTACAGGGCTCAGCATTTTTGAATGAACGTAAAGTTCCCGATCTTGTATTTCATGAGGTTTCAAAGGATGTTAATAAACCAACAAACAATACAGCCTCATTGATCCAAAAGATTTCTAATTAAATCTTACTTCTTTTTATGCTTTTTAAATGAAAATTTTTTAGGTCTTTGTCTTTTTTTAAATTTTTTTCTTCCTTTAAAAGAGGATCTTTTATCGTCTTTTTCAACTACATCATCTGTTTTTTTACCAAAATATTTTGGATTATTGGTAAAGCCAAAAGATTTTTTCTTGTCCTTAAATTTTGATTTTTTATCTTCATCTTTTTTAAAAAATTTCTTTTTGTCTTTAAAATTAGATTTATTGACATTTTCCTTTTTGAAAAATTTTTTCTTTTCTCTAAAATCAGGTTTTTTATCATCATCTCTTTTAAAGAACTTCTTTTTATTTCTGAAGTTACCTTTTTTGTTATCATTAAATTTTGTTCTTTTGTTAAATGGAGCCTTACCTTTTTTACTACCCTTAAAACTTTTCTTTTGACTTCTATCTCTTTGAGGTGGTTTGTAATTTGGATCTATTAATTTACTTATAGAATTCCACATGGATCGATCACTTGGAGTTAAAAAGGTCAAAGCGGAACCTTCTTTACCAGCTCTACCAGTTCGTCCTATTCGATGAACATAATCCTCTGGAACTTGTGGTAGATCATAATTAATAACATGTTTGATCACTGGGATATCTAATCCCCGTGCTGCAACATCGGTTGCAATTAGGATACGACTATGTCCATTTCTAAATCCATTGATAACTCTGTCTCGTTTACTTTGTCTTAAGTTTCCATGAATAGCATCAGCTTTATGACCATCATATTTAAGTCTTTTAACTATTTTATCTGCACCATGTTTGGTTTTAACAAATACTAAAATAGACCCACTTCTATCTACAAGTTGATTGATTAATTCGTGATATTTTTTATCCTGTGAAACCTCAAATGTTTCCTGTTTAATTTTATCAATTGGGGTTGATAAAGATCCAACAGATATTCTTTCAGGATTATTTAAATACCTTTGAGATATTTTTAAGATGTTGTTCGGAAGTGTTGCTGAAAATAATAATGTTTGATGTTCTTTTGGAACAAAATTTAAAATCTGCTCTATTTGAGGAGTAAATCCCATATCAAGCATTCGATCAGTCTCATCTAAAACTAAATAATTGACTTTAGATAAATCTAAACTTTTTCTCTTTAAGTGGTCATTAATTCTGCCAGGGGTTCCAACGATTATTCTTGCACGTTTTCCTAACTTTCTAAGTTGCTTTTGCATACTCTCACCACCAATTAAAAGAGCATTACCAATTCCTATTTCTCTAACATTTAATTTTAAAACAGTTGCCATTACTTGTGTTGCAAGTTCTCTTGTAGGACAAACAATTAAAGCCATTGCCTGCTTATCTTTAATTAATTTATTAATCATTGGGACGGTGAAGGCTAAAGTTTTACCTGTTCCAGTTTGAGCGGTCCCTAAAATATCTCTACCCTCAAGACTTATTGGAATTGATTGACTTTGAATTGGAGTAGGAGTTTTAAAATCAGCAAGCTCAATTGACTTTTTAAGCTTATTTTCAATTTGTAAATCTGAGAAATTCATTAGTATAGGGAAAGGTATATATTAAGTATTTACGATGGATGCTTATATCTTTTTAAACTTAATACAATGAATAGTTTGATCAAGAATCAATCTCTAAAGTTTACAAAATCTATTGGAAGACCTATATCAATGGATTTTATGCCATTCATTGCTTCTTGGAGATCATCTTTTTTTTTACCATCCACTCTTAATTCATCACCTTGAATTTTAATTTGGATTTTAAGTTTAAGCTTCTTTATATCAGCAATAACTTTTTTAGCATTCTCCTGACTAATGCCTTCTTTTAACTCATTTATTTGTCTAATCGATCCTCCAGATGCACCTTCAGAGCTTTTAACCTCTGATACTCTTGGATCTACTTTTCTTCTAATTAAATGGGTTTGCAGCAATTCATTTACCTGTTTTAATTTTAATTCATCAGGTGCAGTAGTTGTAATTGTTTTGTCTTTTCGCTCAATTGTAATATGAAGTCCTTTAAAATCATATCGATTACCAATTTCTCTTAAACAATTAGCTAAAGCGTTATCGAATTCTTGGTAATTAATTTTGCTTATCACATCAAAAGACGGCATGATTTATTTATATAATAATTATAATTGAGTTTATATATTAAAAAAAAATTTGAATAACAACGTAGACAAAAATTTTTATCGAGTAAGAAGCGAAGGTTTTTTATCTTTTTTACTTTTTACTTCATTTTTTTTATCACAATATCTCCTAAAAGCATAAGCAGCTGATACACCACCAATTAATATAAATTTTAATATCTTTAATTTAACAAGTGTTTTAATCATGATTAAATATCAAACTTTTCTAACAAGAAGTGTATTACTAAATTGTAGAGAAATACAAAACAAGAAATATAGAATAGAAAAATTACTCCTTTAGAATTAAAGATGTATCCCGTTGATGTCAAAAGCACAATAAATAAACTAATTGATAAAGCAAGCTTTGATAGTGATTTTTTCTTTAAATGAGATTTAACGATTTTTTCTTTCATTATAAATAATGATAATTAATAAAGATATTTATTCATCATTAATTTTGTCCCACTTAGACATTCACCTGTAATGTTTTTAA
The DNA here is from genome assembly GCA_014653985.1 of Pelagibacterales bacterium SAG-MED22. Lineage (GTDB taxonomy): Bacteria > Pseudomonadota > Alphaproteobacteria > Pelagibacterales > Pelagibacteraceae > Pelagibacter. The sequence goes on along the minus strand of JACWDT010000008.1, from coordinate 10,002 downwards.
CATTTTTTACAGTTATTCCTTTCATTTTGGGGCAATGGTAATTCCAGCATGTTACCTGTTATTGTTAAAGACAAAAAGTATCAGTATTATTAATGAATGGGGGTTGTGAAAAATTTATTATTCATTTAAAATATTAGATATGCTTAGTTATATTGTTCCATTTTTAGTTCTAATTTTAGTTGTGGTATTCATTCACGAATACGGACACTATTATTTTGCTAGAAAATATGGAGTAGGAGTTACTGATTTTTCAATTGGATTTGGTAAAGAATTATTTGGCTGGAATGACAAATATGGAACACGTTGGAAAATATGTGCAATTCCACTAGGGGGTTATGTTAAATTTTTTGGGGATAGAAATGTATATTCTGAAGCTGACCATAAAGAAATATTAGAAAAATATAGTAAAGAAGAACAAGAAAAATTATTTATTTTAAAACCTTTGTATCAAAGGGTGTTAATTGTTTTCGGTGGACCTTTGGCTAATTTCTTATTGGCTTTAGTCATATTTTTTTCAATTTATTCTTTTGTTGGTAAAGATTTTACTCCAGCAGTTATCAATGAGGTACAAAAAGATAGCCCAGCAATGACTGGAGGCCTTAAAAATCAAGATGTGATTTTAGAAATAGATGGGAATAAAGTTAAAAGTATCATGGAAGTTTCTAAATTTATCACCATGTCCACTGGAGATGTTATAGATTTTAAAGTTAAACGTTCTTATGATGAATTGATTTTAAAAGTTAAACCTAACATTGTTCAAGGTGAGGATGGATTAGGTAATAAAATCAATAAAAGGATGGTTGGAATAAAACTTGGGGCCTATAATAATGAAGTAAATCATGTTAAATTAGGTCCTGCCCAGGCAATATACCATGCAGCTCATGAAGTATATTATGTCAGTACTTCATCACTAAAATATATTGGTGGTATGATCATGGGAAAAGCGGATACCTCCCAACTTGGAGGCCCTATTAGAATTGCAAAGATATCAGGTCAAGTCGCAACCTTTGGAGTGATAGCTTTTATTAGTATGATGGCTTATATTTCGATCAGTTTGGGGTTAATTAATTTGTTTCCAATACCAATGCTTGATGGAGGTCACTTAATGTTTTATGCATTTGAAAGTGTTTTAGGCCGTCCATTATCACAAAAAACACAAGAAGGGTTTTTTCGAATCGGTATGTTTTTGTTGTTATCTTTGATGTTTTTCACAACCTTTAATGACTTAAAAGATTTAGGTTTATTTAGTTAACGAAACTTTTCTCAACATCAAAAAATTAAGCAAAATCAACACTTATTTAAATTTTCACAATATCTTGTGGTATTTTTATTTTTTAACACTAAAAAAAAGCTTGATTTATCAACGTTTATGGCAAGTATAAATATTAACCAACAAAACCGGAGCTAAAATGAACAAAAAACAACTTATTGCACAGCTTTCTGGCTCATTGAACTTGAGTAAAGCGGATGCAGAACGAACATTTGATACAATTACCAACACTATATTAGATGCTTTAAAAGGTGATGATTCAGTGAAAATTGCTGGATTTGGAACTTATAAAGTAGCGAAAAGAAAAGCTAGAGTTGGAAGAAACCCGAGAACAGGTGAACAAATTCAAATTGCTGCTTCTCAAAAGGTAAAATTTTTACCTGCAAAAGCTTTGAAAGAAGTATTCAATAAATAGAAAATTTTTAACAGCCTTAATGTGTCAAATACACCTTAAGGCTGTTTCTATATGCAAATAGCGCATAGCCAATTTTCCTAATCAGCGTTAGTTTTCAATTTTATTAAAAAATATAACTTCACTCTTAACAGTGGAGGTCTTATGACTAAATTAATAAAAAGAATGTCTGCGCCGCTTCTTAGTTTAATATTTTTATTAAACATGAGTAGTGCAGGAATGGCAGAAACAACTGTTTCTGCTGAAGTTCAAGCTATATTCAATTCACTACTATTTCTAATTTGTGGTTTCCTTGTCATGTTTATGGCGGCGGGTTTTGCGATGCTAGAATCTGGTATGGTAACTTCAAAAAGTGTTTCAGTAATTTGTGCAAAGAACATTGGTCTTTACTCAATTGCTGGAATAATGTTTTGGTTGTTTGGATATAACTTAGCGTATGGAATTCCAGAGGGCGGATACATTGGAACATTTACCCCATGGTCAGATGCAAGTTCAGTTGATACTGGATATGCAGATGGTTCTGACTGGTATTTCCAAATGGTTTTCTGTGCAACAACAGTTTCAATTTGTTCAGGAGCAATGGCTGAAAGAGTTAAACTTTGGCCGTTCTTTCTATTCGCAGCAATTTTAGCTGGAATTATTTATCCAATAGTAATGGGTTGGCAGTGGGGTGGAGGCTGGTTAGCAGAACTTGGCTTTTCAGATTTCGCTGGTTCAACTTTGGTACACTCAACAGGTGGTGCAGCCGCACTAGCTGGGATAATGTTGCTAGGTGCGCGTTCAGGTCGATTTGACAGCAAAGGTGAAGCTAAAGCGCTTAAACCTTTCGCTGCTTCTTCAATTCCATTAGTAACTGTAGGTGTATTTATCTTATGGTTAGGTTGGTTTGGATTCAATGGTGGATCTCAATTAGCTATCGGAACATTTGATGATGCAGTAGCTGTATCAAATATATTTATCAATACCAATCTTGCTGCCTGTGGTGGTGTAATGGCTGCGGCTATAATTACAAGATTGATGTATGGTAAAACAGATGTTGTACAAATGTTAAACGGAGCAATCGGTGGATTAGTTGCAGTAACTGCAGAACCATTGGCACCAACTCCTCTAGCTGCAATTTTTATTGGAGCTATTGGTGGTTTAATCGTTGTATTTGGAACTAAATTATTATTCAGTTTCAAACTTGATGATGTTGTAGGTGCAATTCCAGCTCACATGTTTGCTGGAATATGGGGAACACTTGCAGTGCCATTAACAAACACTGATGCAAACTTTAGTGCACAGATAATTGGTGTGCTATCGATTAACATTTTTGTATTTGTCGTGTCATACATTGTATTCTCGATTATGAAAGGGACATTTGGAATTAGACTAAGTAAAGAGGCTGAAACCAAAGGTACGGACGTAACAGAAACAGGTGTAATAGCATACGCAATACGAGACTAATTGCATGCAATATAGGGGCTCTTCGATCTCCATGTCGTTATCTCATTGAAGAGCTCCTAACAAAAAGAAATTAACAAAATATCTCTCTCTTGTTAGTTAATTAAGGGCCCCGAAAGGGGCCTTTTACTTTATGTTACTTTTAAGGGTTTCTAATACTTCAATAGCATGGTCTTTGGCTTTAACGTTGTTCCAAACATTTAATATTTGCCCTTTTTTATCAAGTAAATATGTAGTTCTAACTACTCCCATGAATTCCCTTCCCATAAATTTCTTCTTTTTCCATACTTTATATTTTTTTAGAACTTTTAATTCTTCGTCTGCCAACAAATCAAATTTAATTTTATATTTATCTTTAAATTTATCATGACTCTTTAAACTATCTTTTGAAATACCATAAACTTCACATTGTAATTTTTTAAATTTAGGCAGTAATTTGTTAAATTCATTAGTTTCAATTGTACATCCAGGAGTATCATCTTTTGGATAAAAATATAAAACAACGTAATTTCCAACAGAATTTTTTAAAAAATACTTTTTGTTAGAAGTGGAAGGTAAATCAAAAATTGGCGCTTTAGAATTTAATTTCATTTATTAATAATTATTTTTGTCCCACAATTCTTTCCAATTTTTTAAAGGGGAGAGCCCATAAATTGAATTAATATTTGTTAAGTGAACACTTATAGAGGGCATTGGAGAAAAGCAATGAATTTTTTTATATAAGTTATGAAGTGGTTTTTCGTACGGATCATAATTATTTAAAAACATATCTTCATAGTATGACCAATATTTTTTTAGAGTTTGTTTTGAAATTAAATATGTGCACAAGCTTTGGTTCACTTGTCTCCAATGTCTCTTATAGCCAATTAAATTTTGAGTATGTTCAGTATTTACATATAAATAAGGATAATCTGAAGGGCACAATACCAATTCGTCATTTATTTGAGATGAAATTTTTTGATAGCTGTATATCATTTCACATAAAGCATCATCTTCATGAATATAATCATCTTCAACAAAATAAATTAAATCAAAATTAGAATTAATAGCATATTCTTTTGACTCATATATGTGACAGTTGTGGGCTAGCATTCTTTCATTGTTAGAAAATTTCATTTGTTTTTTATATTTATTTTTATCAAGATTACTCATTTCGTACTTAATTTGATATCTTTCACATATAACTTTAATTTGTTCTTTTATATTTTCATTTGAATTATCATCAATTATTTTTAAAAAAATATTAATATTTTTCATTTCTTCTTCAATTTTAATTATATTTTTACAAATTGATTGAAGTGACCTCAGTGTGTATTCTTTTTTGTCTTTTTCAAATAATCTTTTTTTATTTTGAGACAGAAGCTTATCTTCATTTGTAAAAGATCTAAAAATTATTATCAAACTGTCTATATTTCTTGTTATTTTTACTTCACCCAAAGGAAGACTTATGCATTTTGAATTTAAAACATTTAAATTATCATTAAGGTTTTTTCTGTTTGTTGGTAAAGTAAAATTATTTTGATCAATTATTTCAAATCCTAATTTCCGTGCAAGTTTTATAAATAACTTAACTAAAAATTTTTTATCCTTAATATTTACTTTTTTCATAATATAATTAATTAAAAATTAAATTTATATCCTCGTTCCTTTTAACGCTAGGGTAATCAATGTTTGAAATAGGGTATTTTTTTAAATTTTTTTTATTTTTATATTTTATTTTTTTTGAATTTACGAAAGTTAGCTCTAAAGCATAAGGATATCCAGATGAGTCTAATTTATTTATGTTATTGCCGTGTATATGTATTAGTTTGAGGTTTTTTATTTTATCTACAAATTTATAGATTTTATCTAAATTTTCTCTCACTGAGTGAAATTCGATAATTAAACAATTGATTTTCTTGAAGTTAGATAAAATATCTTTTAGAATTTTATATTCTGCACCTTCTATATCTACTTTTAGCAAAATATTTTTTCTTTTGCTTAAAATTTTTTTAATTGTTATCTGCTGGTTTGAAATATTTTTGTCACTTATCATTAACTTTAAATGTTTATTTTTTTTTGAAAAAAAATTGCGATAATCAATATATTGTAATATTTTAATTATTTTCCAAATCTTAAGTTTTTTAAATAGAAATAGACCGACTAGATCATTAACAAATTTTCTTACCCAAAAATTTGTATCCACAGTGTGATCGTAAGCTAATATTTTTACTTTATCATTCATGTTATAGAATTCTTTTTCAAACTCCCAATCATCACTTAGACCACAAGTAATAATATGATCTATTTTATTTATAATTCTTTTATCTAAAACGTAACCACCATCTCTCTTCGGTCCAATTCTTATTAGGTTTGTGTTTTCTACAAAGACTGGTTTTAATTTTTTTGAAAACATGATAAGTAGGTATAATTAATTATGACTATAAAATCAGCACAATCTTTAGTTCAGGCTGCTTTAGATGTAATAAATACAATTGATAAGGATGAAGCTTTCAAATTGCACGATAGCCAAAAATGTAATTTAATCGATATCAGGGACATAAGAGAATTAGAAAGAGATGGAAAAGTAGAGGGTTCGCATCATATACCTAGGGGTATGCTTGAATTTTGGTTGGACCCTGAAAGCCCTTATTTTAAAGAAGGAAAGCTTGATCAAAATAAAGAGATGGTTTTATTTTGTGCAGGTGGATTAAGATCTGCACTTGCAGCAAAAACTTTAAAAGATATGGGATTTAAAAATGTTTCTCATATTGATGGTGGATTTGGAGCAATCAGACAAAGTAAATTTAAAATAGTTTAATTACTAATCAATTCATCTATTGCATATTCTAAACGGTCTTGTCCCCAAAAAATTTTGTTATTAACAACAAAAGTAGGAGCTCCAAAAATGTCCCTTTCAAAAGCTTCAAGAGTAAGGTTTTTTAATTCATCTTTTATTTCTTGTTCACCAATACTTTTTAAAAATTCTTTATGATCGATACTTAAATTATTTAATAATTGAATTATATTATCTTCGATATTTAAATCTACATTATCCTGCCAATATGCATTAAAAAAAGTTTCCAAATATTTATTTTTTTTATTTCCTTCTACAAACAAGTAGCCCCTCATAATATAAAGTGAATTAATTGGAAAATTTGAGTTCCAAACAAAATTTACTTTATTTTTTTTAGAAATTAATTCACAATCATTTTTCATATTTTTTAATTTAAATTTATTGAAAGCTGGAGCAGTTATACCAACTAGGTTATGTAGGCCACCTAGTAGAATTGGTTTAAAGTTAAATTTAATGTTTTTAATATTAATAATATTTTTATACGCAATGAAGGCGTAGGGGCTGATTATATCAAAATAGAAATCTATCTGATCATTCATACAGATTTATTCTCTTCGCGTAAAAAATTCTGATTATCCAGTAAATAAATATACCGATAGGTCCTACCAAATATGTAATTATCAAAGGTAAGGCAAGGAGAATTTTATTAATGGAAAATTTTTGAGAGTCTTTAACTATCCATCCACCAACAAATAAATTAATAGCGATGAAATGAGTCCAGAAAATCATCAAGTACAATGAGTCTTCAAATAATCTTGATAATTCATTTAATCCTAAATAAAGACTAAAATTTCCGTCAAAATCATAACCATTAAGGAAAGATTTGTATAAAATAAAAATATAAGCACAGCTCAGTAATACAAATGGGAAAATAGAGGTTATAAAAAATCTACATAAGTAAGATTGTGGAAAAAAGATTAAAATAAACCAGAATGGAACAACTCCTAGATTAATCCACATATAAAGAGTTTCAATAGCAAAATAAGTATAAATTTGTTCGATCATTTAAGTATATTATATTCAATCTAATCATGATTCCTATAAGAAATAGAAAAAAAACTCTTCAAGTCACAGTTGATGAAATGAGAAGTTTTGCATACACATATGTTGAAAAGTATGCGCCCTCTAAACAACAGCTAAAAACATACCTATTAAAAAAATATATGAAACTTTCTGCATCTGATAAAAGAAAAAAAGATGTTAATAAACTAATCGATATTGTTTTATCTGACTTAGAAAAAAATAAATTTATTAACGATCAATTCTTCTCTGAAAGTAAAGCAAAAAGTATGGTTCAAAGAGGAAATTCACTGAATAAAATTCGTAACTACTTAATGGGAAAAGGAATAAATCAAGAGTTTATTAAGGAGACAGTAAATAAAATTAGAGATGACAATAGTGATCAAGATTTTTTTTCTGCAATTAAAATTTGTAAAAAAAAAAGAATTGGGCCAGCAAGGGCTGAAGATAATAGAACTTTATTTTATAAAAAAGATATATCATTATTGGCAAGAAATGGTTTTGATTTTGAAACCTCAAAAAAAGTTATGGATATAGAAAAGGATGAATTTTTAAAAATTATTAATTTACTCTAAATTGTTTTTATCCTCATCTTCTAAAAGACGATTAATTTTATTTCTAATATAATTTTTTACAAAAACAAAAACTAATAATCCAAAAATTGAGACTGAAACAATTATTATTAGTATAATTCTTAGTTGTTCATCCATTATAATATAGTTTTGCTTTTTAATATTAGACTTGTATTTTTTAAATTTGGTTTGCCATATAAAATTTCATTTCCATTGAAATCTGTAACTTCTCCTCCAGCATGAATTAAAATTGCGTGACCGGCTGCTATATCCCACTCATAAGCTCTTGGTTCCGCAACATAACCATCGTATTCACCCGTTGCAACTACACAGAATTTCAAGGAACTTTTCATTTTAATATTTTTCTTTACTCCCAGATCATCATAAATTTTTTGAATCTCAGGCTTAATTTGATTTGAGTATGAAATAAATTTAACTAGGTTCGTATTTTTTATAATTTTCTCACTGAGATTTAATTCCTTCCCTTTTTTAAGTTCATATGCGTTACCTTCTCCATAAGAGTAAAACATTCTTTTCTTAGCAGGAGCATTGATTAGACCCGCCACTGGTTTATTATCCACTATTAATCCAGCATTAATTGTAAATTCTTCTAAATTATTTATGTAATCGTTTGTTCCATCAATTGGATCAATTAGCCAAAAATTTTTTAAATTTGATTTATCTTTATTCTCCAAGCTTTCTTCAGAAATTATTGGGATCTCAGGTGTTATCTTAGATATTTCTTTTGTAATAAGCTTGTTTACTTCTATATCTCCATTGCTCACAGGTGTGTTGTCTGATTTAATTTCTTTAATTAAACCTTTTGCTCTTAATTCAATAGCCAAGTCTCCAGCTATTAAAAAACTTTTAATTAAATCCTTAACAATCTTTTTTAAATCCATTTTTTATTTACCAAGTTTTCTTAGTTCAATGTTATGTGCATTAATTACTTTTTTACCTGCATTTTCAAAGTTCACAGTAACTTTGTCATTTATAATAGATTGTACCTGTCCTATACCCCATTCTTTATTGTTTGGATTAGTGACTTTGTCACCTGGTTCATAATCTAAAATCATTTAATTTAACTTATATTGTAAATGAGTATAAATACCACCTTATGAACGAAGAATTAAACTCTTTAGGTTTTAATAAAAAACCATCAGATACAACTGTGGTTGTAGCTATGTCTGGTGGTGTAGATTCTTCCACCGTTGCAGGCATGATGAAAAAAGAGGGTTATAAAGTTATAGGTATTACATTAAAATTATACGATGATGGTAAGGAAGTAGCAGCTTCTAAACAATGTTGTTCTGGTCAAGATATTATGGATGCAAAACGTGTGGCTCATAAATTAGATATTGAACACAAAATTTTATATTATCAGGATAAATTTAAACAAGGAGTAATTGATAATTTTGTTGAAAGTTATTTAAAAGGTGAAACACCTATTCCCTGTGTGCAATGTAATCAAACAGTAAAATTTAAAGACTTATTTGAGGTAGCAAAAGATCTAAATGCAGATGCAATGGTGACTGGCCATTATGTAAAAAGTATTACAAAAAAAAATACCACAAATATGTACAGAGCCATTGATGAGAATCGAGATCAAAGTTATTTTCTATTTAATACAACTAGAGAGCAATTAGATTATTTAAGATTTCCTTTGGGTGGAATGTTAAAAGATAAAACTCGAGAAATTGCAAAAAATTTAGATTTAAATGTTGCTGATAAGCCAGATAGTCAGGATATTTGTTTTGTTCCAAATGGAGATTATGCATCAGTTATACAAAGATTTAGACCTGACTCTTTTCAAAAAGGAAATATCAAGAATTTAAATGGAGAGGTTATAGGAGTGCATGATGGAATTATTAATTTTACAGTAGGTCAACGAAAAGGAATAAAGGTTTCAGATGTAGAACCTTTCTATGTACTTAAGATTAATTCTGGCAGGAATGAAATAATTGTCGGACCAAAAGAGAAACTAGGAAAAAAAACAATTTCTTTAAAAGATATAAATTTATTAGCACCAAATATAGAATTAGAAAAAAAAATTTTTGTTAAAGTTCGATCAACTGGTAATTTGTTAGATGCAAATGTACTCTTAAATGATAATAAAACAGGGACTGTAAATCTTAAATTACCAGAGGATGGCATTTCACCAGGACAAGCTTGTGTTTTTTATAACAAAGACCAATTTGGGTATAAAGTTCTTGGTGGTGGTTGGATTAAAGAGTAGAAGCTATTTACTTCTTTTTATTTTTTCTTTTAGCCCTTCTTTTTTTTGAGCCTTGTTTTCTTCGACCTCTATGTTTTTTTGGGTAACTCATTCAATCCTATTTTAATTATATTGACGTTTTTCATGGGATATAGCATTGTCTTTTAAACATATCAAATTTTATTATGAGCAGTTCTTTCAAGACTTTTCTTAAGCACACGGCTAAAGATTTTC
>JACWDT010000007.1 GCA_014653985.1 Pelagibacterales bacterium SAG-MED22 | reverse complement strand
AGATATCATACCAATAGCTTCACCAACATGAACCATCTTACCTCTAGATAAATCTCTACCATAACATGTTGCACAAACACCTTCTTTTGAACTACATGTCATTACTGAATAAACTTTAATTGATTTTACACCAGCAGCATCAATTTTATCGCAGCCAGCCTCATCTATCATTTCTTCCTTTTTAATTATTACTTCACCGCTTAATGGGTTTTTAACATCTGCAGCTGTTACTCTTCCCAACGCTCTTTCTGACAAACTAACAACAACATTTCCACCTTCTAAAATCTCTGAAAGTTCAATAAATCCTGGATTATCACATTTAACTTTTGTAATAGTTAAGTCCTGTGCAACATCGCAAAGTCTTCTAGTTAAATAACCAGAACTAGCAGTCTTTAGTGCAGTATCAGCAAGACCTTTTCTTGCTCCGTGAGTTGAATTAAAATATTCTAGGGCTGTTAAACCTTCCTTAAAGTTAGAAATAATAGGACTCTCAATAATTTCTCCAGACGGTTTAGCAATTAGACCACGCATTCCAGCTAATTGCTTCATTTGGGCAGCAGAACCTCTTGCACCACTATCAGCCATCATGAATACTGAATTAATTTTTAATCCATCTGATGTTTTCTCAGTTGCAGAAATACCTTTCATCATTTCACCAGCTACTTTATCTGTACACTTAGACCAAGCGTCAACAACCTTGTTGTACTTTTCACCTCTTGTAATTAATCCTTCTGCGTACTGTGTTTCATAGTCAGCAATTAATTTTTTTGTATCATCAATTAATTGAGTTTTACTCTCAGGAATTACCAGATCATCTTTACCAAATGATATTCCAGCTTTAAATGCATGCTTAAATCCTAAATCTTTTAACTTATCACAAAATATAACTGTAGTTTTTTGACCACAAAACCTAAAAACAATATCAATAATTTCTGAAACTACTTTTTTAGGTAATAATCTATCTATTAAAGAGAATTTAATATTACTATTTTTTGGTAATAAATTTGCTAGCAAAAATCTTCCTGCTGTTGAAGTATATTTTTCAAATTTTTTATTTCCTTTATCATCAATAGTTTCAAATCTAGATATAATTGTACTGTGTACCTTTATCTGACCAGAAGATAATGCAAATTCGATTTGATCAGAATCAACAAAGTAACCGGCTGCCTTGTCAGTTACTGGTTCTTGTGAAAGATAATAAATTCCTAAGATCATATCCTGACTTGGAACAATAATAGGTTTACCATTTGAAGGTGAAAGAATGTTGTTAGTTGATAACATTAAAATTCTTGCTTCTAACTGTGCCTCTAAACTTAGCGGCACGTGTACAGCCATCTGGTCACCATCAAAATCAGCATTAAAGGCTGCACATGTCAAAGGATGAAGTTCAATTGCATCACCCTCAATTAATTTTGGTTCAAAAGCTTGAACACCAAGTCTATGAAGTGTTGGAGCTCTATTTAATAACACAGGGTGTTCTCTTACAATTAACTCAAGTGCATCCCAAACTGCATTTGTTTCTTTTTCAACAAGTTTTTTTGCCTGTTTAATTGTTGAGGCTAAACCTAATTTGTTTAATCTTGCGTATAAAAATGGTTTAAATAATTCTAGGGCCATTTTTTTTGGTAAACCACATTCATGTAGTTTTAAATCAGGACCAACAACGATTACAGATCTACCAGAGTAATCTACACGTTTTCCCAATAAGTTTTGTCTAAATCTACCCTGCTTACCTTTAAGCATTTCAGCAAGTGATTTAAGGGGTCTTTTTCCAGTACCAGTAATTACTCTTCCTCTTCTTCCGTTATCAAATAATGCATCAACAGATTCTTGAAGCATTCTTTTCTCATTACGAACAATAATGTCTGGAGCTTTAAGATCCATTAATCTTTTTAATCTATTATTTCTATTGATTACTCTTCTATAAAGATCATTCAGATCAGAAGTTGCAAATCTACCCCCATCTAATGGAACAAGTGGTCTCAGTTCTGGTGGAATTACAGGAACGACTGTCATAATCATCCATTCTGGTTTTTGGCCGGTCTCAATAAATGACTCTACAAGTTTTAATCTTTTAATAGCTCTTTCCTCATTAACTTTTGATTTTGTTTCTTTAATAAAATTTACTAAATTTTTTTTCTCTTCTTCTAAATCTAAATTTTTAAGCATCTCAAGAACAGCTTCGGCACCTATTCCTGCAGTAAACGATTCTTCACCAAACTCATCTTGATATTTGGCTAATTCTTCTTCATTTAATAATTGATTTTTTTGTAGACCAGTTAAACCAGGTTCTATGACAATAAAATTCTCAAAATAAAGAACTCGTTCTATTTCTTTGAGCTTCATATCAACAGCTAGAGCAATTCTACTAGGCAGTGATTTTAAAAACCATATGTGTGCTACTGGTGTAGCAAGATTAATATGGCCCATTCTCTCTCTTCTTACATTTGATTTTGTAACCTCAACACCACATTTCTCACAAATAATTCCTCTAAATTTCATTCGTTTATATTTTCCACACAAACATTCATAGTCTTTAATTGGACCAAAAATTCTAGCACAAAATAAACCATCTTTTTCAGGTCTGAAAGTTCTATAGTTTATCGTTTCAGGTTTTTTAATTTCACCATAAGTCCATGATTTAATTTTTTCAGGACTAGCTAAAGAAATTTTAATACTATTAAAATTTTGAGCTTCAGATATCTCAGTATTTTTAAATAAATCTGTTAATTCTTTTTTCATTTAATTAAGCTCCACGTTTAATGCTAATGATTTAATTTCTTTAACCAATACGTTAAAGGACTCTGGAATACCTGACTCAAAGTTCTCCTCGCCTTTAACTATTGTCTCGTAAACTTTAACCCTACCAGCTACGTCATCAGACTTAACCGTCAAAATTTCTTGAAGGGTGTATGAAGCACCATAGGCTTCCAGCGCCCAGACTTCCATTTCACCAAATCTTTGACCACCAAGTTGAGCTTTACCTCCAAGTGGCTGTTGTGTAACCAAACTGTAAGGCCCTGTTGATCTTGCGTGTATTTTATCTTCAACTAAATGATGAAGTTTTAACATATAAATAATTCCAACTGTTACTGGTCTATCGAATTTCTCACCTGTTCTACCATCCCATAAATATGTTTGACCAGAGCCTGGTAATTTTGCTAATTCAAGCATTTCAGTAACATTTTTTTCTTTAGCTCCATCAAATACTGGAGTTGAGATTGCTATTCCGTTTTGTAAATTTTCACATAAATCTTTAAATTCATTCTTGCTTAATTTATCAACTTTATCGTTAAAGATTTCCTCTCCATAAACAGATTTTAAAAAACTTGCGATTTTCTCAGTTTTTTCAATTTTTTTACTGTTCTCATTTACTAATTTCTTAACTTCTTCCCCAAATTCTTTGCAAGCCCAACCTAGGTGAGTTTCTAAAATTTGACCTACATTCATCCTACTAGGAACACCTAGTGGATTAAGAACTATGTCAACAGGTCTACCATCTTCACGGTATGGCATATCCTCAACTGGAACAATTTTACTAACTACACCCTTGTTACCATGTCTTCCAGACATTTTGTCACCAGGTCTTAATCTTCTTTTGATAGCAACAAAAACTTTTACCATTTTCATTACGCTTGGAAGTAGATCGTCTCCACTTCTAATTTTAAGAACTTTATCTTCAAACCTCTCAGTAATATCTTGTTTTGCTTTATTATACTGGTCTTTTAACTGCAAAAGAGTTGTTTCATTTGCTGAATTTCCATTTGAAATTTTGAAAACATCATTAATTGGAAGATTGCTTATAGCCTCAAAGTCTAGTTTTGTCCCTTCAGCTAAATCTTTAACTTTTTTAGCTAATGATGTTCCGGATAAAATTTGACCTGCTCTTTGCTTGATACTTCTTTCTAAAATTTCTTCTTCAACTATTTTATCTTGCTGAACTTCCTCAATTTCAGCTCTTTCTATAGTTATTGATCTTTCATCTTTTTCAATACCATGTCTATTAAAAACTCTTACATCGACAATTGTTCCACTACTTCCTCTAGACATTCTCAAAGATGTATCAGTTACGTCAATAGCTTTTTCACCGAATATTGATCTTAATAATTTTTCTTCAGGACCTGATGCTGAGTCACCTTTTGGAGTAACTTTTCCAACTAAAATATCTCCTGCGTTTACTTCTGCACCAATATAAACTACACCTGATTCATCAAGGTTTTTTAAGGCTTCTTCATTAACATTTGGAATATCTCTTGTAATTTCTTCTTCACCTAATTTTGTGTCTCTTGCCATAATTTCATATTCTTCAATATGAACTGATGTAAATACGTCATCAGTTACACATCTTTCTGAAATTAGGATAGAGTCTTCAAAATTGTAACCTTGCCAAGGCATAAAAGCTACAGTCACATTTTTTCCTAATGCTAATTCACCTAATTTTGTTGATGGACCATCTGCAATTATATCTCCTGATTTAACTTTATCACCAACTCTAACTAAAGGTCTTTGATTGATGCAGGTATTTTGATTTGATCTTTTAAATTTTTGAAGATTGTAAATATCAACTCCAGACTCACTAAATTCTGTTTCTTCGGTTACCTTAATAACAATTCTTTTTCCATCAATTTTATCAACAATACCATCTCTTTTTGCAACAATTGTAACACCAGAGTCTAGCGCAACATCACTTTCAATGCCTGTTCCAACAAGTGGTGACTCTGGTTTTAATAATGGAACAGCCTGTCTCATCATGTTTGAACCCATAAGAGCTCTGTTAGCGTCATCATTTTCTAAAAAAGGAATTAAAGACGCTGCAACTGAAACAAGTTGTTTAGGTGAAACATCAATATAATCAATTGTATCTGGCTTAGATAAAAGAAAGTTTAAGTTTTGTCTGCACGAAACTAAATCCTCTATAATTTTTCCATTCTTATCAAGTTTAGTATTTGCTTGTGCAATAGTGTATTTAGTTTCTTCCATAGCAGAAAGATATTCCACTTTGTCTTGAACAACTCCGTCTTTAACTTTTTTATAAGGACTTTCAATAAAACCATACTTATTAATTTTTGCATAGGTAGATAAACTGTTAATTAAACCAATGTTTGGTCCTTCTGGAGTTTCGATTGGACAAATTCTACCATAATGAGTTGGGTGAACATCACGAACTTCAAATCCTGCTCTCTCTCTAGTAAGACCACCTGGTCCTAATGCTGATACTCTTCTTTTGTGAGTTATTTCAGACAGAGGATTAGTTTGATCCATGAATTGTGAAAGTTGTGAGCTTGCAAAAAAATCTTTTAAAGAAACTGTTAAAGGTTTTGCATTAATAAGATCTTGTGGCATTGCAGACTCTACATCTAAAGTGGTCATCTTTTCTTTGATTGCTCTTTCCATTCTATAAACACCAATACGTGCTTGATTTTCAACCAACTCACCTACAGAACGAACTCTCCTATTTCCTAAGTGGTCAATATCATCAACTTCATCTTTACCATCTCTTAAATCTAACATTTTATGAACAATCGCTATGATGTCATCATTTCTTAGTATCGTAATTTTATCAGAACATTCTTGATTTAATCTAGAATTCATTTTCACTCTTCCGACATCAGATAAATCGTATCTGTCTGAGCTGAAAAATAAATTATTAAATATCTGAGTAGCAATTTCTATTGTTGGTGGCTCACCAGGTCTTAACATTTTATAAACTTCAGTTATTGCCTCCTCTTTTGAATTATTTTTGTCATTCAAAATTGTAGTAAGCAAATAAGGACCTTTATTAATTGAGTTTGTAACTGAAATCTGAATTGAGTGAATATTTGCGTCTAATATTTGTTGAATTACTGTGTCATTTAATTCAGTACCAATTTTAAATGTTCCCTCATCTTCATCGTTAACTTTGATGTCTCTATGTAAAATTTTACCAAATAATGACTCTCTTGAAACTAAAATATCTTTTAATCCATCATTTGCTAATTTTTTAGCATTTAAGAAATTAATTTTATCACCTAGTTTTATTACAACTTTACCAGTTTTTGCGTCGATTACTTCTTCAGCAAAGTTTTTGGCTTTATAATTTTCAGGGTTAAATTTTGTTTTCCATTTTTCTGTTTTTGCGTCATAAATGTAATGTTCATTTTCATAAAACTCGTCTGCAATTTCTGCTTTAGTATATCCAAGTGCTAAAAGTAAAGTGGATGCAAAAATTTTCTTTTTTCTGTCTATTTTAAAATACAAAAAATCTTTAACATCGTATTCAAAATCTAACCAAGATCCTCTGTTTGGTATTACTCGACAATTAAATAAAAGTTTACCACTTGCGTGAGTTTTACCTTTGTCATGATCAAAGAAAACACCAGGACTTCTATGCATCTGGTTCACTACGACACGTTGAACACCATTAGTAATAAACGTTCCACTATTTGTCATCATTGGAACTTCACCCATGTAAACTTCTTGTTCTTTAGCGGACAAAATATCTTTAGTGTTGTTATCTTGATCTATTTCATAAACAACTAATCTTAAAGTACACTTTAAAGCTGATGAGTAAGTAAGTCCTCTAGTAATACATTCGTCAACATCAAATTTTGGTTTTTCTAATCTATATGAAACATATTCTAATGTTGCTTTATCGTTTAAATCTTCAATAGGAAATATACTTTTAAAAACCCTATCAAACCCTTTAGTTAAATCTGCAGCTTCAGAATTAAATTCAGTTAATTCTTTATATGAGTTTTTTTGAACTTCTATTAAATTTGGTATTGACAAACTTTCTTTTAGTTTTCCAAAACTTTTTCTTATATTTTTCTTTTCAGTAAAAGATAATTGCATTTATATTTATTAATACTGATTAAAAATAATCAGTATTTGAATTCTTTCTTATTAATTTATTTAAGTTCTACTTTAGCGCCTGCAGCTTCTAACTTAGCTTTAATCTCTTCAGCTTCTTTTTTATTAACACCAGATTTAACTTCTTTTGGTGCTCCCTCTACTAGATCTTTAGCTTCTTTTAATCCTAATGAAGTAACTGCTCTTACTTCTTTAATGACATTAATTTTTTTATCACCAGCAGAAACTAACATGATAGTAAAATCATCTTTTTCTTCAGCTGCTTCTGCACCACCTGCTGCTGCTGGAGCTGCTGCGGCCATTGGAGTTACACCCCATTTTTCTTCTAACTGTTTTGAAAGTTCAGCTGCTTCCGCAACTGTTAAACTTGAAAGATCTTCAATAATTTTGTTAAGGTCTGGCATATTAATTACTCTTTGGGTTGTGTTTCAGAATTTTCTGCGGTCAAACTACTCATTTTTTCCGAATGTGCAAGTAAAATGCTTATTAATTTAGATGCAGGTGCATTTAAAATACCCACAATATTAGCTCTAGCTTCATCTAAAGTTGGCAAACTTGCTACATTTTGGACACCAGTCTGATCTAGGACTTCATTATCCATTATGCCGCCAATTAATTTTAAATTTTCGTTATCTTTTGCAAATTTTGAGAGAATCCTTGCTGACATGATTGCATCTTCACCAAATGCAACAGCTGTTGGACCAGTAAACAAATTAGTCAAATCTTTACATTTAGTTTTTTCTAATGCAAGTTTAGTAATTCTATTTTTGGTGATTTTAAAAACAATTCCATGCTCTCTCATTTTTGCTCTTAAATCATCTAATTGAGTCATAGTTAAACCTTGATAATGAGTAACCATGACAGCTTTACTATTCTCAAATTTTGAAGTCATTTCTTCAATATAATTTTTCTTTTGATCTTTGTTCATCATAACTATATCGACTTACCTAATTTAACTTTATAAGAAACACCCATTGTTGAGGTTGCAAAAACATTTTTTATTAAATCCCCTTTTAGAGTATTATTTGATTTTTCTTTTTCTAAAGTTTCTAATATAGCGTTGTAATTTTTCATTAATTGGTCATCAGTAAAAGATTTTTTACCAATACTTACACCTATATTACCGTCTTTGTCATTTCTAATTTCAACTTGACCTGATTTTGCATTTGTTACAGCCTCTTTAATATTATCAGAGACAGAACCAAGTTTTGGATTTGGCATTAAACCTTTTGGTCCTAAAACTTTTCCTAATTTTGAAAGCTTTACCATCATTCCAGGTGTACAAATTAATTTTTCAAAATTTAATTCTCCACCTTTAATTTTTTCAACAAACTCATCACTACCCACAATATCCGCTCCAGCATCTTTAGCTTCTTGTGCTTTATTATCTTCACAAACAACAGCAACTTTTACTTTTTTACCTGTGCCACCTGGTAAATTAACTACTGTTCTAATATTTACTTCACTTTTCTTTTGTTTATTGTTTATTTGAAAACTTAAATCTAAAGACTCATCAAATTTAGTAGTGCAATTTTTTTTTAACTCTGGTATCAATTTGTCAAATATCTCAGCATTAAGATCTTTTGTTTTTTCTGGTAATTTTTTAAATCTTTTTGAAGGCATTACTCTTTTACCTCTATACCCATTGATCTTGCTGATCCTGCTATAATTTTTACTGCTTCATTGATATCATGAGCGTTAAGATCATTCATTTTTTCTTTAGCAATATCCTCTAATTGTTTTTTAGAAATTGAAGCTACAATATTTCTTCCTGGTTCTTTCGATCCACCTTTAAGTTTTACTGCTTCTTTAATATAGTAAGATGCAGGGGGTGATTTAATCTTAAAGTCAAATTTTTTGTCTTTATAAACTGTGATTTCAACGGGAACAGGTTTACCTGCCATTGATTTTGTTTTGTCATTGAAAGCTTTACAAAATTCCATGATGTTAACACCCCTTTGACCTAAAGCAGGCCCTACTGGGGGAGCTGGGTTAGCTTGACCACCTTTAATTTGTAATTTTATAAATCCACTAATTTCTTTTGCCATTAACTTGCTTTCTCAACTTGGTTATATTCTAAATCTACTGGTGTTGGTCGTCCAAATATAGAAACTGACACTTTAAGTCTAGACTTTTCTTCATCTATTTCCTCGATCATTCCACTAAATGAAGCAAAAGGGCCATCAACAACCTGAACTTTTTCACCAACGTTGTATTCTATACCAGATTTTGGCTGAGCCACACCATCTTTTATTTGACCTAAAATCTTCTCTACTTCCTTATCTGAAACAGGAACTGGAACACCCTTTGTTCCAAGAAAACCGCTCACTCTTTTAATGTTTTTTATCATGTGATAAATATTATTATCCATCTCGCTCTTTATTAATACATATCCAGGAAAATATTTCTTTTTTCTTTGAATTCTTTTTCCTCTTTTTACTTCAGTAACATCATGAGTTGGAACAACTATTTCTTCAAATTTTTCACTAATTTTAGCTTTATCTGCTTCTTCTTTAATTAGCGAGGCAACTTTATTTTCAAAACTAGAGTGAGATTGAACAATATACCAATTTTTCATTAAATACTCACCTTAAGTAAAAGTTCTAAGAAAAACTTTAAAACCTGATCTAAAAGTAAAAAAAATAAAGACATCACCACAGCCATAGCAAATACCATTAAGGCACCTTGCAAAGTCTCTTTCCAAGTTGGCCAAGTAACTTTAAATACCTCTTGTTTTACTTCTTGAATAAATCTAATCGGGTTTCTCATACTTTTTTAGCTCTAATTGGCAGGAGCGGAGGGACTCGAACCCTCAGCCTCCGGTTTTGGAGACCGGCGCTCTACCAATTGAGCTACACTCCTATATATAGAGTTACTCTATAATTTTAGTTACTACTCCTGCTCCAACAGTTCTTCCACCTTCACGAATAGCAAAATTTAATTTTTCAGCCATTGCAATCGGTGTAATTAATTTAACTGTGAATTTAGCATCATCACCTGGCATAACCATTTCAGTTCCAGCTGGTAATTCCACTTCACCTGTTACATCTGTTGTTCTAAAATAAAACTGTGGTCTGTATTTAGTAAAGAAAGGAGTGTGTCTTCCACCCTCATCTTTTTTAAGTACATACGCTTGAGCTTCAAATTTAGTATGTGGAGTAATTGATCCAGGTTTACAAAGAACTTGACCTCTTTCGATGTCATCTCTTTCTATTCCTCTCAATAAAATTCCTACATTATCACCAGCTTCACCTGTATCTAAAAGTTTTCTAAACATTTCAACACCTGTGCAAACTGATTTTTTTGTTTCCTTAATTCCAACGATTTCAACTTCTTCACCAGTTTTAACCACACCTGACTCTACTCTACCAGTTGCAACTGTTCCTCTACCAGAAATTGAAAATACATCCTCAACAGGCATCAAGAAAGGTTTGTCTACTTCTCTAGCTGGTTGTGGAATGTGTTCATCAACAGCTTTCATTAATTCTAAAATTGAGTTTTTTCCAATTTCATCATCTCTTCCTTCAACAGCTGCTAAAGCAGAACCTTTAACGATTGGTGTTTTGTCACCAGGATATTTATAAGAAGTTAAAAGCTCTTTAATCTCTTCTTCAACAAGTTCAATCATTTCTTTATCATCAACTTGGTCAACTTTATTAAGGTAAACTACAATTGCTGGAATACCAACTTGTCTACCTAAAAGAATATGTTCTCTAGTTTGTGGCATTGGACCGTCTGCAGCGTTAACAACTAAAATCGCACCATCCATTTGTGCTGCACCAGTAATCATATTTTTTACATAGTCAGCGTGACCTGGACAATCTACGTGTGCATAGTGTCTTTTTTCAGTTTCATACTCAACGTGAGCAGTTGAAATTGTTATTCCTCTTTCTTTTTCTTCCGGCGCTTTATCAATTTGATCGTAAGCAACCGCAGTTCCACCTCCAGCTTGTGCTAACACATTTGTGATTGCAGCAGTAAGAGTTGTTTTACCATGATCGACATGACCAATAGTCCCAATGTTACAGTGGGGTTTATTCCTTACAAATTTTTCTTTAGACATTACTTTTTTCCCTCAGTTTTATTTGTTTCATTACTAATTTTTTTCTTGGAGCGGGTAAAGGGAATCGAACCCTTACATCCAGCTTGGAAGGCTAGCGTTCTACCATTGAACTACACCCGCACAACCCCAAGAGTAACACTCCATTGCCATTTAAAATTTTACTGAATGGTGGAGGGGGAAAGATTCGAACTTTCGAAGACCGAAGTCAACGGGTTTACAGCCCGCCCCATTTGACCGCTCTGGAACCCCTCCTTTTGGGGAAGTGTCCCCTGTTCAATAAAGCTTTAAACAACATGCGTTTTATATATTTTATTTATGCAAATGCAACACGTGATTTAATAGCCAAATATTTAAAAAAACGTGTAAAACTCATGATAATTTATGAACAAATCCTCATTTTTTATTGTTGGTCAACATGCTGTTATCGAAGCTCTTCGAAACCCAGAAAGAAAAGTTTTGAGAGTTTTTTTAACGGAAGAAGCAAAAAAAAATATTCATAGAAAAAACCAAAATAAAAATCTTTTAGAGGATGTTAAGGTTTATTTTAAATCAAAAAAAGAATTAGATAAATACTCATCAAAAGAACAGTTAATGCATAACGGTTACGTTGCGGAACTTGAGCATTTAGATCAACCTGATCTTAAACAATTTATAAAAGATAAAAATAATCTCACATTTGTTTGTTTAGATGAAGTGACAGACCCAAGAAATATTGGTTCTTTAATTAGGAGTGCGGCTTCATTTAAAATTGATGGTTTGATAATAAAAGAAAGACATTTTCCAAGTGATAGTAAGCTAATGTATAAATCTGCAAGTGGTTGTATGGAACATCTAAATATTTTTGAAGTATCTAATATAAATTCAACGCTAAAAAATTTAAGAGAAAAAAATTTTTGGGTATATGGTTTTGATGCGAGGGGTGAAAAGAATTTCACAGACATTAAGTGGGAAGGAAATAATATTTTATTATTTGGTTCTGAGGGTTTTGGTATGAGACAACATACAGGTAAATATGCTGATTTCTTTGTTAAAATTAATATGAATGATAAGATTGAAAGTTTAAATATCTCCAATAGTGCTGCTATTGTCTTTCATCATTTAAGTTATATAAAAAAAAAGAGTTGATTATTTAATAAATAGTTAATAATTATTGCTGAAGCCCTTGTAGCTCAGTTGGTAGAGCAATTGATTTGTAATCAATAGGTCCGCGGTTCGAATCCGTGCGGGGGCACCATTAAGTTTTACCAAGCTGTCAACTTCCAGCACTTATCCGCATCTTCAAGGCGAACATAGCAACCCAGAAAAGACATTATTTTAAATGCAAAAAAACCACCGATTAAAACTATTGCTATTAATATAATTGGATTAATTTTTTTCATAATTAAGTTTTTTTAACACCAGTCGGATGAGCAACTCCATCTATTAACAACTTTGGCTCAACACTCACATCAATCAATTCAGGTCTTGAATTTATATAAGATTTAACTGTTTCTATTGACTCAATATCTTCAATAAATTTTTCAAGTCTTGGAAATTTATTTATTAGTTTTGGATCAAGTAATTTTGATAAATCTAAATGATGGTATACCGAAAAATCACACGCATGTGGCTTGTCATCTACATAAAACTTTTTATCATTATCTTTTAAAGCTCTCTCTAAATCCTCAAATCTTGTATTCAAAAAAGGCATCATATCTTCTTTTTTCTTTTTAAAACTATCCCCTACTGCAAAATTTATTGCAGGATTGAGTGGCATAAATAATTCTTGTGCACTTTGCATTACTGCATTTGCTTTAGCATTTAAAATTGGATCAGAAATATTGATACCTGCAATTTTTTCAATGAAGGTTAATATTGCAATACTCTGGCAAATTTCATGTTTTTGATCAACCACCAACATGGGCAGTTGTCTAAATGGAACTTTAGATTTTACCTCAGACCATTCATTATCATAATAATCCCATGACATTACATAGTCATACTCAGTTTCAGTATAATGAAGAAGAAGTCTAGGTGCTTCTGCTAAAGCTCTCATCTTAAAATATACTAACTCTAATTTGTGTTTCATTTAATTTGTTTCTCTTCTTAATTGCTCAATTTTAATTTTTTTTTGTAGACTTCTGTTTTTATCATAAAGCAGATTAAACTTAATTTTATTGTTAGTTTTAACCGTAATCGACTTTGCATTTCTTACTTCTAAATTATCAGCAACCGCACTTATGGGCCTTTTAACTGGGTTTAAATTAGTGATAGTAATTTTTGATTTATCATTAACGATTTTTCCTTTCCATCTTCTAGGTCTAAATGGGCTTATTGGAGAAATAGACAATTTTTTTGAATTCAAACTTAATATTGGGCCATGAACTGATAAGTTATAGGCAGTGCTTCCTGCCGGAGTTGATATTAATACCCCGTCTGAAACTAAGTTTTTAATTATCTGACTTGAGCCTTGTTTAATTGATAAAGAAGCAGCCTGTCTGCTTTGTCTAAGAACAGATACCTCATTAATAGCTATTGATTTTTTTGATTTATTATTTTTATTTTTTACTGTCATTTCTAAAGGGGAAATAGAAATCATATTAGCTTTTGTTAAATTTTTAATAATATTTTTTGAAGAAAATATATTCATCAGAAAACCATAATTTCCTGAATTAATTCCATAAAATTGCTTTTTAGAACTTTTATTTTTTTTAAGTGTTTGAAGCATAAAACCATCGCCTCCTATAACAATTACCAAATTAGATTTTTTAAATTCATTAGCTTCTATTTTTTTGATGAGAATATTTTTAATTCTAAGAGATTTTTTATTTTTATCTGAAATGATTTGAGGTTTACTCATTTAATGGTGCCCTCGGCCAGACTCGAACTGGCACTCCGCAAGCGGCAAGGATTTTAAGTCCTTTGTGTCTACCAATTTCACCACGAGGGCATTAATGAATTTCATGAGTGTTTATGCTAATATTTATAATTGAACAAGGGGAATAAGTAAAATTTATTTATTTTATCTCTCTATGTGCTGGTCTTGTGCTGGTTGTCCCATATTTAATAGGACTATTAATTGACTTTTTTTATAGTTTTTTAAATTTTACTTTTTTTCTAAAGAAGCTAAAATTTTACCTTTTATAGGTACTTTTTTATTTGAATTCTTTTTTTCGTAAGAGGTTGTTTCGTTTTTTGAAGTTTCTATAGACTTCATTTTTTTTAGTTCTTCAGATAAAAAATTAACCATTGACTCAAACCGCGTCATTGAAGAAATAAGTGTAATTTTTTCCTCAATATCATTTTGAGACATTGGTACTGATACCAAGTTAAATTTTACAATATTGTCATTTAGATAAATTCCTTTAACAGCGTCGTAATAAAAATTAGATTTATTATTCATTACCTCTTCCTTTCTTTTAATAGTTTTTTTGGTCTTCTTTTTTTCGCTTCTTCAAATAATCCAAAAGAATTTGACGTATATTTGACAGTATCTGCAATACCTTTTCTATATTCTTTTAAATCATCAGTGTTATCAGCCATTATCAACTTAATTTGATCATTTGGATTTTTAGACTCAAAAAAAACATAAAACCAAGGATCACCTCTTTTAAAAATTAGATCTTTTTCTTTATCAACCCACTCAAAGCCCCAGGAAAGAATTCTTGGCCAAATATTTATGGGAAACCTTCCTGATGTAACTACGCCAGGCCATAAATTATGTTTATAATCTAAGAAAGGAGGTAATTGTGACATAAAAACTTCCTCATCTGATACAAAAACATAAGGACACATTATTTGAATAGTTGGAAAGTTTTCATCTCTCCAAAATTTTGGGGGCATAAGCACAACATTTTGTGGAATTAAATCATCATCAATCCTTGTGTTTTCGGGTATTACATACAAATTATGTTTTTCATGTTCAAATTCATATCTTAGCCTCAGATCATACGGAAAATTTACTTGAAAATAACGTTTTTCAAAGTGATTGATTGCGGGGCACGCCTGGACCGCTCTTTTAGATAGTGGTATTTTTCTATTTTTTTTTACTGGAAAAGGTTCATTAAAAACGAACTTAGCTTTATGAGTATCTTCTATAAACCATCCGACATTGATTGTTTTCAACTAATTACCAAAACTGTATAAAGAGTTTCCATATGAGTAAGCACTCCAACCATCATTGCCATAAACTGAGTTTCCATATGAATACATGCTAAATCCATCATTACCGTAAAAAGAATTTCCGTATGAATATCCACTGAAACCATCATTGCCATAAACTGAGTTACCATAAGAATAAGAGCTATATCCATCATTACCGTAAAAAGAGTTTCCATATGAATATCCACTAAAGCCATCACTACAATAAATAGAATTTCCATAAGAGTAACATGATTCAGCCTTAGCCGACGCAGTGATGTTATTTACTGATAAAGGTATAGCAACCGTTGCTACTGCGACACTACATAATAATTTTTTTTTTAAACTCATCTCACAACTCTATTTAAATTAAAGGATTAAGTAAATAATAATATATTCTGTCTAGTATTAGTTGTGTAAAAAAGTACATGTATTAATGTGCTGGTTTTGTGCTGGTTTTCACAATTTAATTGATCCTCATTTTCCAATATTATTATAAAGCTAATTTAAAGTTATGTGATTTTATAGGATGTTTTAGACTACCTTGGACTACTATGGACTGACTTTAAGTTCTATCCCTCGGCTTTTAAGTCCTTTGTGTCTACCAATTTCACCACGAGGGCATTAATGAATTTCATGAGTGTTTATGCTAATAATTATAATTGAACAAGTCTAATATGTAAAATTGTTATTTATTTGAATATTTTATAAAAAACAATGAATGGAAAAAATATTCAAAGTTTTGATATTTACCGATCTTGATGGCTCACTTCTTCATAGAGATACTTTTAAATTTGATGAAATAAAAGACTATCTAAAACAACTAATTTCTAAAGGTATTTTTATCATACCAAATACAAGCAAAACTGAAAAAGAGATTTTAGAATTTAACAATGAGCTAGGTTCAAGTTTGCCCTACATTTCAGAAAATGGGTCGGCTATTAATGGTTTAGATTTATTAAATTCAAATTTACCTAAAGAATTAATCTTAAGTAGAGAAAAAGATAGTTTAATAAAAATTTTTGAAAAGTCAGTACCAGTGAACTTACAAAATAAATGTAAATGGCTATCGGAAATGGACAAGAAAAAACAAAGCTTAATTTTTGGTTTAGAGGACGATAAACTTAAAATGGCTTTAGATCGTAAATATACAATTCCCTTTTTATTTGAAGGAAACAAAAGTGAAAGGAATGAATTATCCAAAATTGTTAAAAATAAAGGTTTAGCCTTACAGGAAGGTGGAAGAGTTATTAATTTAACGGATAAAGTAAATAAAGCTAAGGCGCTTCAAGTATTTGTTAGATTTTTCAAAAAGAACAATAAAAATGTAAAAACTATTGCAGTTGGTGATAATTATAATGATTTAGATATGCTTAAAACTAGCGATTTTCCTTGCTTAGTGTTTAATGACAAATTTACGTTAGATGAAATCCATATAAAAAATTTAATTACAACCAATAAGCCATCTCCAGAGGGCTGGGCTGATGTGATCAAAAAGGCCCTAGTTAAGGTAAATAAAAATTAATATTGTAATTTATGAGTGATTTTTCTCAGAATGGAATTATTTCAACACTTCACGATTTTGGAACAAAGTCTTTAGAGCAGATTGAAAAAGAACTTTTAGGTTTTTCTAAAGAAAGAAAGATGGAACTCATCTTGCCATGTCTTTATTCAGAATTAAAAGGAGATGCATTACCTAAAATTGTTGAAGAGATAAGTAAGACTAATTACATCCATCATATAATCATAGGCTTAGATCAAGCAAGTGAAGCACAAGCAAGGAAAGCTTGGACTTTTTTTGAAAAATTAGAAACTCCTTTTACAATCCTTTGGAATGATGGTCCTAATTTAAAAAAATTAGACAAAGAGTTACAAAAAAAAGGATTAGCACCAAATGAATACGGTAAAGGAAGAAATGTTTGGTACTGCATAGGAATGTCTATTGCACGAGATAGTGCAAGGTCTGTTGCATTACATGATTGTGATATAAAAACTTATGACAGAAGAATGTTAGCAAAATTATTTTATCCAGTTGTAAACCCCCTATTTAACTTTGAATTTTGTAAAGGTTTTTATCCAAGGGTAGCTGATAATAAAATGAATGGAAGAGTGGCAAGACTGTTGGTGTTTCCATTATTAAATGCTTTAGAAAAAACTATTGGTAAGAGTGATTACCTGGACTTTATGAAGTCGTTTAAATACCCTCTTGCAGGTGAGTTTTCATTTAGAAGAAATATTTTACCTGAGCTTAGAATTTCATCAGACTGGGGTATAGAAATTGGAATTTTGTCAGAAATGCAAAGAAATTTTTCACCTCAAAATATTTGCCAAGTTGATTTAGCAGATACATATGACCATAAGCACCAAGATTTATCATTAGATGATGAAAAGAAAGGTTTATCTAGAATGTCTATTGATATTATCAAAACCTTTATTAAAAAATTAGCAACCCAAGGTCATTCTTTTAGTAGAGAACAATTAAGATCATTAAAAGCAACATATTACAGGTCTGCTTTAGATCTTATAGATGCTTATAGAGCTGATGCTGAAATAAATGGTCTAAAATTTGACTCGCACACAGAAGAAAAAGCAGTTGAGTTATTTTCAAGTAATATCATTAGAGCTGGAGAGGACTTTTATTTAAACCCTATGGATGCACCTTTTATACCCACATGGAGTAGAGTAAAAAGTGCAATTCCTGATTTTTTAATTAGATTGGAAAAAGCAGTAAATGAAGATAATAAGTATTATCTTTAATGTTAAACGAAATAAACCAGGCAAAAAAAGTTTTATTAGGTAATAGAAAAAAGGGTTACACACTACCTACTAATAATAATCTATACCCAGCTCAATGGAATTGGGACTCTGGCTTTATTGCCCTAGGATATTCTCATTTTAATCTCAAGTACGCATTTGATGAAATAAATACACTTTTGGAGGGTCAGTGGAAAGACGGTATGGTTCCTCATATTTTATTTCATGATTTAAATACAAATTACTATCCAAATCACTCTGTATGGAATTGTGGAAATAAAATTAAATCATCCGGGATTACTCAGCCACCTGTACTTGCAATTATATTAAAAAGAATTTTAGATAAAAATATAATTAAAGATAAAGAAAAAATTAAATCAATAATCAAAAAAGTTAAAAAATATCATCAATGGCTAATGAGATACAGAGACCCAAAGAATTCAGGTCTAGTCTCAATTTTGCACCCGTGGGAAAGTGGATACGATAACTCACCCTTATGGGATGAACCATTAAAATCAATTAAAATTGAAAAAAATTTAAAATACAAAAGAGGAGATAACAAGGTTGTAAATCCTGACTTCAGACCTTTGGATATAGATTATGATAGATATGTAACTATAAAAAATCATTTAAGAAAAAATAAATATAATCCAAAAAAACTTTATGAGACCTCAATGTTTAATGTGGTTGATGTTGGATTTAATTCAATTTTTTTAAAAGCCAATAAAGATCTTTTATATTTACTTAAAAAATTTAATCTTGAACATAACGAGATCGAAAAATATGTTTTAAAATCTGAAAATAAAATTGAAAAATTATATGACAAAAAAACTAAGCGTTTTGTTAATTATGATTTAAAGAATAAGAAAAAGATAACAGTACCCTCAATAACTAATTATTTTATTTTGTTTGCAGATTTAAAAAATAAATTAATAAATAAGGAAATTATCCAAACACTTAAAAAACATAACACTAAAGAGAAGTTTTTCTTCTCCAGTATCAAGCCTAATTACACAAGTTATGAAGAAAAAAGGTATTGGAGAGGTCCTGTTTGGATTAATTGTAACTGGATTATTTATCAAGGACTGAAAGATAAAGATAAGAAATTTGCGCAAATGGTAAGAAGTAAAACAATTGATTTAGTTAAGAAAAATGGTTTTTATGAGTATTTCAATACTAAAACAGGTAAAGCTTATGGTGCCAAAAATTTTTCTTGGACTGCTTCTTTATTTTTAGATTTAATTTTAGAAAAAAAATTTAATTAATTTTGATCAGAACTATTCAATAAGTTATATTGATACTTTCTCGCCTCAATTACTTCAGCTGGTAAATTTAGTTCAACATCATCAAGTTTAATAACTTCATCTTTACTTATATCTCTTTTTAATATTGCATTATCGGTGAGGCCTAATGGTAAAATCATTTCTTTTTTAGATTTTTCTGATGTAATTAATCTACCTCTTGCACAAAAACCACCTTCGCCGTCAAGTTTTTCACCCACTTTTAAGTCTTTCTTAGCAAAACTTGCAACGTCGGCGTTATAATTTTTTGTATAACCTGTTGCTCTGTTATCTAGTGCTATTGAATAAACCGATTGAGCAAGCTCTAAACCAATATAATGATAAGGTCTCCAAATTGCTGAATAGTTTCCAGATGCGTCTGTTACCATTCCATAATCTTTAAAACAATTTTTTACATATTCGTTCTGTGCTTTAATCACAATATAAACACCCCATCTTAAGTCATTTGGAATATCTTTTTTTTCTAAATCTATACTAGAGATAACTTCTACTTGACCATCAAATTCTAATAAACCACCATCATTTTTCGGTATCATTTTTTTTGCAATATCGTAAACACCAACTGATGGAAATGTTAATCCATTGCTAGGGCACTTAAGATTAGCCGCATTACTCACTGCGCACATTTCAATGGCTGATTTGTCTCCACATAAAAAACTATTGAACATCTTGGGATTCATTCCAGACTCTTTTTCAGCTCGTTCTTTAGTTATACCATAGTGACCCCAAACAGTATCAGGTGTAGAATATTCAAAAGTTGGATGATATTTTGTTCCTTTTCCAGCACAAACTATAGAAAATCCATTTAATCTTGCCCACTCTACTTGTTCAAGAATTAAAGATGGCTGGTCACCATAAGCCATTGAGCAAATTACACCTTTATCTTTTGCAAGATCAGATAAATATTTCCCACAAGTTATATCCGCTTCTACATTAACTAATATAACATGTTTTTTATTTTTAATTATTTTTGCTGCATGAACAGTGCCAACTATAGGGTTGCCTGTTGCCTCGATAAAAATTTCTATATCTCTATCAAGAACCTCATCTAATGAGTTTGAAAAATTTATATCATCAACTGTTTGTTCATTTAATCCACTTTTCAAACAATTTTTCTTTGCCTGATCTTCATTGATATCAACTATTGAGTCTATTTGAATTTTGTCTAAATGGTTGTATTGAGCCAAAAACATACTCACAAATTTACCACATCCAATAAAACAAATTTTTATAGGATCTTTTCGATTTTCTAATTTTGTGTGTAAAAACATGATAAATTTTAGGGTTTCAATGCGATATTAAGATACTTTTTATCAAGTTTACAATCTTTATATCCTCTTTTAACAATATTGAGGTATCTCTCTGTTGGAAACTTAAATGGGGATTTTTTAACCATCGTGTAAGTCATTACTTTTTTTCCATAATAAGAAAAATAATATTTCTTATAAAGTATTGGGTAGTCCTCATATACATCTAATTTTTTTTCATCACTTTTAGAAATCTCAAATAAAGCTCCAGGAACAATTGAGTTTTTCTTAATTTCGATATCTGCAGCTCTATATTTACTTCTAAATGTTAATCTAAAGTCTTTTAAATTAATTTTTTTTAAAAAAATACTATCTTTACATCTTCGCTTCATCTGAAAGTGATGCAGATTGCTACCGTATGCAAAATAAAGCATTACCTCTCAACAACTTCAATTTTTTTTGCATTAACAAATTTTAAAATTTGAGAATTACAAACATCTATTTTGGTTTGATCCTCAGATCTTATTACGATTGAAACACCTAATTTTCCCGCATGAAAAAAAGGATAGCTTCCTATTTCAACATCTTGATTATCATTTTGTACTTTAGTTAAAGAATTTGCTATTTCACTCTCAACTGTTCTTAAACTGATGGTGTGACTTTTAATTGGTTCACCACCAACTATAGTATTTGTTAAACCACCTAACATCGATTTTAAAATAGATGGTACACCTGGCAAACAAAAAACATTTTCAACATTAAATCCAGGAGCACCACTTGTTGGGTTTAAAATTAAATTTGCGTTTTCAGGCATCCAGCACATTTTCTGTCGCCCCTCATTAAATTCACCTGGTTTGTAGTATGCCTCTAAAATTTTAAAAGCTTCTTTATGAATTTCATATTTTAACCCAAAAGTTTTTGAAACGGACTCGGCTGTGATATCATCATGAGTTGGGCCTATACCACCGGTTGTAAAAACATAATCATAAGTTGATTTTAGTAGATTTAAAGTATCAATAATTGTTTTTTCAACATCTGGAATTACCCTAACCTCCTCTACTTTAACACCAATTGAATTTAACCACACGGCTATTGTCGACGTATTGGTATCTTGAGTTCGTCCAGATAAAATTTCATTGCCAATTATTAAAATCCCAGCATTAACTTTTGTTTTTTTAGACATTTAATATATATAATTTAGAGATGGAATTTACCAAGTCTTTAATAAAAGGCAAATTAATCAAGCGATATAAAAGATTTTTTACAGATGTGAAGTTACAAAATGAAACTGTAACAGCACATTGTCCAAATACAGGTTCTATGAAAGGCTTGTTAGATGAGGGTAATGAAGTCTATTTACTTCCCAATAATGATCCAAAAAGAAAACTTAAATTTGGTCTAGAGATTATAAAATCGAGAAAAAATTTAGTTGGAGTTAATACTCATATGGCTAATAGAATTGCACAGCATGGTTTAGAAAATAACCTAATCAATGAGCTTAAAAATAACGAGGTTATTAAACCAGAGGTATTTTTTAATAAAGAAACACGATTTGATTTTTTATTAGAAAAGAAAAGCCAAAAAAGCTTTGTAGAAGTTAAAAATGTTACTTTATTTAGAGACGAAAACACTGCCGAATTTCCTGATGCTGTAACATCTAGAGGATCAAAACATCTATTAACCCTTATTGATGCCATAAAAAAAGGTTATAAAACCCATCTGTTATTTTTAGTTCAAATTCAAAATATGAAATATTTTAAAATAGCTAAAGATATAGATGAGCAGTATTATAAAAATTATCTACTAGCTAAAAAAGCAGGTGTAAATTTTTTAGCTTACAGATGTAATATAAGCTCAAAAGAAATTTTTATAGATCAAAAACTTAAAATAATTGATGATTGAATATACAGAAAAATTTGAAAAGATGAAAGTCTCAGGTAATCTCGCTGCTAGAACCCTTGACATGTTAACTGAAAATATAAAAGAAGGTATAAGCACAGACTATATTGATAAATTGGGATATGAGTTCATAAGAGACAATGGAGGGTACTCTGCTCCGCTATATTATAGAGGTTTCACAAAATCACTATGTACATCTCTAAATCATGTTGTTTGCCATGGTATACCCTCTGATAGAATTTTAAGAGATGGTGATGCAGTTAATGTGGATGTAACTGCAATTGTTGATGAACATTATGGTGACACCAGTAGAATGTTTTGCATTGGCAAAACTCCAGTTAAATTAAAAAATTTAATTGATACAACTTATGAGTCGATGATGAGAGCAATTAAAATTTTAAAACCTGGTATAAAATTAGGTGATATTGGATATACAATCCAATCATTTGTTGAAGATAAAGGTTTCTCTGTTGTTCGTGATTTTTGTGGTCACGGAATTAGTACAACTTTTCATGAATCTCCAAATATTTTACATTATGGAACCAAAAATACAGGCATGGAACTTCGACCTGGAATGACATTTACTATTGAACCTATGATCAACTCAGGAAAATATGATGTAAAGATGTTAAATGATGGCTGGACAGCAGTTACAAAAGATAAATCTTTATCTGCTCAATTTGAACATACATTAGGAATTACTGAAAATGGTTATGAAATTTTTACAGAATCTGCTAAGGGTTATTCAAAGCCTCCATATTTATAATTAATGATTAAAAGATACTCGCGTAAAAAATTAACTGACATTTGGTCAGAGGAAAATAAATATAAAATCTGGTTAGATGTTGAAATTGCTGCAGCAGAGGCGATGGAAAAACTTGGACAAATTCCAAGAGGAGTTGCATCTATTGTCAGAAAAAAAGCTAAAATTAATGTCTCAAGAATTCATAAAATAGAGTCTGAGGTTAAACATGATGTGATCGCCTTTTTATCTTCAGTTACTGAAAAAGCTGGAATTAAAGCTCGTTATCTTCACCAAGGTATGACTTCCTCAGATGTTTTGGATACTAGTTTCAATATTCAATTAGTCCAATCAGGAAAAATCATTTTAGACGATATCGATCAAATTTTAAAAGTTTTAAAAAGGCAGGCAAAAAAATATAAGCTAACCCCATGCATGGGACGTAGTCATGGTATTCATGCAGAACCAATTACTTTTGGATTAAAATTAACCTCATTTTACGAAGAATTTAAGAGAAATAGGAAGAGATTAGCTGCTGCAATAGATGAGGTTTCAACTTGTGCAATTTCTGGAGCTGTTGGTACATTTGCTAATATTGATCCTAATGTTGAAAAACATGTTGCAAAAAAATTAGGTTTAAGAGTTGAGCCAATTTCAACACAGATTATTCCTAGAGACAGACATGCGTTTTATTTTTCAGTTTTAGGAATTATAGCAGGTTCAATTGAGAGAGTGGCTATTGAAATTAGACACCTTCAGAGAACAGAAGTTTATGAGTTACAAGAATTTTTTTCAAAAAAACAAAAAGGCTCTTCAGCAATGCCTCATAAAAAAAATCCTATTTTAAGTGAAAACTTAACCGGACTTGCAAGAATGGTGAGGAGTGCAGTTGTACCTGCGTTAGAAAATATTGCTCTATGGCATGAAAGAGACATATCTCACTCGAGTGTGGAAAGAAATATTGGTCCAGATGCTAATATCACAACCGACTTTGCTTTAACTAGACTTACAAATATTTTAGATAATATGATTGTGTATCCAAAAAAGATGCTTGAAAATTTAAATTTAACCAAAGGTTTGATTTTTTCACAAGAAGTAATGTTAGAATTAACTAAATCTGGGTTGACTAGAGAAAAATCCTATAAAATGGTTCAAGGCTATGCAAAAAAGTGTTTTGCAGAAAATCTAAATTTATATGATGTTCTTTTAAAGGATAAATTAATTATGAGTAAAATTTCTCAAAAAAGACTTAAATCCATCTTTAGTTACTCCAAACATTTTAAAAATGTAAATTTAATCTTTGGAAGAGTTTTTAAATAATGAAAAAAGGGAAAAAATTATATGAAGGAAAAGCTAAGATCATTTATGCAACAAGTGATAAAGATTTAGTAATTCAATATTTTAAAGATGATGCAACAGCTTTTAATAATCAAAAAAAATCTACCATTGAAGGAAAAGGTGTTTTAAACAATAGAATTTCTGAACATATACTTTCAAGCCTTTCACAAATAGGTATTAAAAATCACTTAGTTAAAAGATTAAATATGCGTGAGCAAGTTGTTAAACTTGTTGAGATAATTCCTATTGAATTTATTGTAAGAAATGTTGCTACAGGATCTTTAACAAAACGTCTTGGAATTGAAGATGGAACTATTTTAAAAGAGCCTTTAATTGAATATTGCTTAAAAGATGACAAGCTTGGCGATCCATTAATTGCTGAAGAACACATAATAACTTTTGAATGGGCATCAAAAAAAGAAATAGATAAAGTAAAAAAAATGATTTTAAGAATTAATGACTTTATGATCGGTATGTTCCGGGGTGTTGGGATTAAACTTATAGACTTTAAATTAGAGTTTGGAAGACTGGATAATAATGGAAAGAAAGACTTAATCTTAGCTGACGAAATAAGCCCTGATACTTGCAGGTTATGGGACAGTTTAACTGATAAAAAATTAGATAAAGACAGGTTTAGAAAAGATCTAGGAGATCTAATTCCAGCCTACACTGAGGTTGCTAAAAGACTTGGTATCCTTCATGAACAATCCAACTTAAGTGCAGTAAATGTAACAAAACTATCTTCAGTAAAAAGAAAGCGTAAATGAAAATCTCAGTAATTATTACACTTAAAAAAGATGTTTTAGATCCTCAAGGTAAAGTTATTCAACAAGCACTCGATGGTATAGGATTTAATGATGTAAATGAAGTAAGACAAGGTAAATATTTTGAAATTGATACTAAAGAAACTGATCCTAAAAAAGCAAAAGATAAAGTTGAAGAAATGTGCAAAAAACTTTTAGCTAATCTTGTAATAGAAAATTACAAAATTATCGATGCACAATAATTAATGAAATCAGCAGTCATTACATTTCCAGGTTCTAATTGCGACAGAGATATGGATGTTGCTTTAAAAAAATTTGGTTTTAAAAATAAAATGGTTTGGCATCAAGATGTTGAGTTACCAAAAAGTGACCTGGTAGTTTTGCCTGGTGGTTTTTCTTATGGGGATTATCTTAGATGTGGCAGCATGGCTTCTAAATCTAAGATTATGCAATCTGTAATTAATTTTGCAAATTCTGGTGGAATGGTGATGGGTATTTGTAATGGTTTCCAAATTTTAGTCGAAACAGGATTAGTGCCTGGAGTTTTATTGAGAAATAAATATTTAGAATTTATTTGTAGAAACGTTTTCGTAAGAATTAATAATAAACACAATAGTTATTTCAAAAATATCAGTAACGACGTATTAGAACTGCATATCGCTCATAATGAAGGAAACTATTTTTGTACAAATGATCAATTAAAAGAAATTGAAGACAATTCTCAGGTTGCAATCAATTATTGTAATAACGAGGGAAAAATTGAACAGCCATTTAATCCAAATGGATCAATAAAAAATATTGCTGGAATTTTTAATAAAGAAAAAAATGTTCTAGGTATGATGCCACATCCTGAAAGAATGATTGACCCTTCTCTATCAGGTGAAGATGGATCTCTTTTTTTTAAAAACTTAATTAATAATTTAAAATGATTGTAAACGAAAAAATAGCTATCGATCATGGATTGAAAAAAGATGAGTACAAAAAAATTTGTGAACTTTTAAAAAGAACTCCTAACATTACAGAATTAGGAATATTTTCTGCAATGTGGAATGAACACTGCTCCTATAAATCTTCAAGATTACATTTAAAAAAATTACCAACCAAAGGTAAACAAGTTATTCAAGGACCTGGTGAAAATGCTGGGGTAGTTGATATTGGAGATAATGATGCAATTGTCTTTAAAATTGAAAGTCATAACCACCCTTCTTTCATTGAACCTTATCAAGGTGCTGCCACAGGAGTTGGTGGAATAATGAGAGATGTGTTCACAATGGGTGCAAGACCAATAGCTAATTTAAATTCAATACACTTTGGTTCAACACAGCATAAAAAAACTAAAAACCTACTTAGAGGTGTTGTCCATGGAATAGGAGGTTATGGAAACTGTATGGGGGTTCCAACCATTGCAGGACAAACAAGTTTTGATAGCTCTTATAATGGAAATATCTTAGTTAACGCAATGACTTTAGGATTAGTTAAGAAAGATAAGATTTTTTACTCAAAAGCAGCTGGTTTAAATAAACCTGTAATATACGTAGGGTCTAAAACAGGTCGTGATGGTATTCACGGAGCAAGCATGGCCTCTGCTAGCTTTGATGACAAAATTGAGGAAAAAAAACCAACCGTACAAGTTGGTGATCCATTTACAGAAAAACTTTTACTTGAAGCATGTTTAGAGTTAATGGAAGGAGATTCTATCATTGCTATTCAGGATATGGGGGCTGCAGGTTTAACTTCTTCAAGTATTGAAATGGCTTCAAAGGGAAATCTAGGGATAGAAATTAATTTAAGTAAAGTACCATGTAGAGAGGCAAAAATGACCCCTTATGAAATCATGCTTTCTGAAAGTCAGGAAAGAATGCTGATTGTTTTAGAAAATGGAAAAGAAGAACAAGCTAAACAAATATTTGATAAGTGGAATTTAGATTTTGCTGTAATTGGAAAAACAACTAAATCAAAAAAAATTGAACTTTACTTTGATAGTGAAAAAGTTGCTGACATTCCAGTTAATACCCTTGTTGAAAATTCACCGATGTATGATCGTAAATGGAAAAAAGCAAAACTTCCAAAGAAAAACAAAATTAATAAAGATGAAATAAATAATTTAAAAATAATTGAAGTCCTTAAAAAAATTTTAGCTAATCCAAATATTTGTAGTAAAGAATGGATTTGGCAGCAATATGATCACACAGTAATGGGAGACACTATTCAAAAACCTGGAGGAGACTCTGGTGTGGTCAGAGTTCATGGCACCAATAAAGCAGTTGCAGCATCAGTAGATTCTTCAGCTGTTTATTGTTGGGCTCACCCTCTTACAGGAGGAAAACAAGTAGTGTGCGAAAGTTTTAGAAATTTGATATCTGTTGGAGCGAAACCTATCGCTATTACAAATTGCTTAAATTTTGGTAGCCCAGAAAATGAAGAGAATATGGGAGAGTTCGTTGAATGTGTTCAGGGTATCGGAGAAGCAAGCTCTTATTTAAGATTTCCTGTCGTGTCTGGAAATGTTTCTTTCTATAATCAAACAAAAGATCAGGGTATCAAGCCTACTCCATCTATTGGCGGTGTTGGACTTATAAAAGACTATACAAAAATGATAACAATGGACTTTAAAGAAGTAGATAATATTGTTTTAGTTATAGGCAAAACAGAAGGTCATATTGATCAAAGTTTATTTGCAAGAGTTATATTAGATGAAAAAAATGGACCTCCACCAGAAATAAATCTGTTTAATGAAAAAAATAATGGAGAAACTCTTTTAAAATTAATTGATAGTAATTTAATTAAAAGCGCCCATGATATTTCTTTAGGTGGAATAATTACTGCTGTATCAAAAATGTGTATTAAGGGTAATAAAGGTATTAATCTAAAAAAACCAAAATACTTAATTAGTGATATAGAATATTTTTTTTCAGAAGATCAAGGAAGATACATTGTTGAAATTAGT
The DNA here is from genome assembly GCA_014653985.1 of Pelagibacterales bacterium SAG-MED22. GTDB lineage: Bacteria > Pseudomonadota > Alphaproteobacteria > Pelagibacterales > Pelagibacteraceae > Pelagibacter. The sequence continues at coordinate 34,847 of JACWDT010000007.1, read as the reverse complement.
AAAAAAGATCAAAAAAAAGTACTAGATATATTGAATAAAAATGCAGTTCATTATGATGAGCTTGGAACAATCGATGAAAATATGCTATTTTTGAATGAAAAGACAAAAGTTACAATTGACGAATTAAAGGGGTTTAATACAAAGTGGTTGAAAGAATATACGAGTAACTAATGGCAATGAATTTAAATGAAATTGAGAGTCTAATTAAGGAAGCAATGCCTGATGCTGTTGTTGAAATTCAGGACTTAGCTGGTGATGGAAATCATTACTCCGCAACAATAACTTCATCTCAATTTTCAGGAAAAAGTAAAATAGAACAGCATAAAATGGTTTACAACTCATTAAAAGGAAGAATGGGTAACGAATTACATGCTTTAGCAATCAAAACAAAGGAAAATTAAAATGGACCAAGAAACAAATGATTTAATTAAAAATGAAATTGAAAATAACGAAGTTTGCCTATTCATGAAAGGTACACCCGATGCTCCTCAGTGTGGATTCTCAATGGCTACATCTAACATTTTAAAAGTAATGGAAGTAAATTTTAAAGGTGTAAATGTTCTAGCAGATCAGAAACTTAGAGAAGGTATAAAAATTTATAGCGATTGGCCTACTATCCCGCAATTATATGTTAAAAATGAATTTGTTGGTGGATGTGACATTATAAAAGAAATGTTTGAAAGTGGTGAACTTGCTAAACTGCTTGAAAGTAAAAATATTAATTTTAAAGCTAAAAATTAATTATCTAGAGTAATATTCAATAACTAGATTAGGTTCCATAACAATTGGATAAGGAACTTCTTCAAACTTTGGAGTTCTTACAAACTTCAACTTTTTATTTTTTTCATCCATTTGAATATACTCAGGAGTTTCTCTTTCCTTATTTGCTAATGCTATATCAACAATTGCTAATTGTTTAGATTTATCTCTTATCTCAATTGAATCTTCTTCTTTAACTAAATAGCTTCCAATATTAACTTTTTTACCATTAACTTTAACATGTCCATGATTAATTAACTGTCTAGCAGAAAATATTGTTGTTGCAAATTTAGCTCTGTAAATTACTGCATCTAATCTTCTCTCTAGTAATCCTATTAAATTTTCACCTGTATCACCCTTAAGCATTACAGCTTTTTTATAAATATTTCTAAACTGTCTTTCATTGATATTACCGTAATAAGCTTTTAGTTTCTGCTTAGCTTGTAACTGGATTCCATAATCTGAAGGTTTAGATGATCTTGTTTGACCATGTTGTCCTGGTCCATAAGCTCTTGTATTAAATGGGCTTTTCGGTCTACCCCAAAGGTTAACCTTCAATCTTCTATCTACCTTATGTTTAGAGTTTAATCTTTTAGTCATTTAATAGAGGGGGTTATAAACCTACTCATTGTTTTGTCAATCAACGTTTTTTTCCTAAACTAGCTAATACACTTGATAAAATACGTGTTTCCTTTGATGATAATTCCATCCTATAAAAAATATTTCTCAAGTTCTCAAGCATTATAGGTTTCTTTTCTTTAGGTTTAAAAAACCCTATATCTTCTAAATTTTTAATACATAAGTTGGCCATTGATAATATGTCTTTTTTTGAGGCTGACTTTACTTTTTTGGATTTTTTAAAACTAGAAACTTTTGAATTAATAATGCTATGCACAACTTGAGCAATTATAGTTAAACTGTGAGACAAGTTAAGAGATTTAAAATCAGGATTCGTTGGGATCTGAAGTGTATAATTTGCGTAACTTATCTCATTATTTGAGAGACCTGAAGCTTCCGATCCAAATAAGAAGGCTAATTTTTTTTTGTAATCAATCTTATATAAATCTTCTAATTGAATATGTTTGACGTTTTTATTTCTAAATCTTGCTGAGGTAGCAATTACTACATCAATATTTTTTAATGCAGACTCAAGATTATCAAAGTTTTTACTCTTACCAATAATATTTTTTGCACCTACAGATGTAGCTAAAATTTTATCATTTGGATAGATGGGTTTAGGATCTACAACAATCATTTTTTGAAAATCAAAATTTTTTATTGCACGTGCACATGCACCAATATTTTCTGAGAGCTGAGGTTTGTGCAAAATAAATGAAATATTGTTTTTTGACATAATTAATCTATGCCGTGAGTTCTATCATATTTAGAAATTTCAGATGTATCTAAATCTTTTAAATACTTTTCATCCGTTTGCCAGATACTCACCTTTAATGGGTAGCATTTTGCTACATCAGAGGAATGTTCAGATCCACAATCTCCCCCAGGACAAGCTGATAGAGCTCCTAATAAATCTGTCTCTGCAAAAAATTCTAAATAATCACCCGGTCTTACGGGACTTGCTTTCATAAAATATTGCTTAGTATCATTGGTAAATCCAGTTAACATAAAAACGTTTAAAACATCATGAACTATTTTTTCGGCTTCATCAATTTTAAGTTTTTTTTCTTTAACTAGGGCTCTAGTTAAATTTGAATGACAGCAGTAATGATAGTCATTACCTGATAGAAGCTTTGATGTATAAGGATCACATCTAGTCCCAATTACGTCATGTACTGATCCACCGTCATTATCATAATCATACCAATCTAACGTATCCCATGTAATAGTTGCTAAAGATCTAAGATAAGGAAAACTACTAAACATTTTATCCCCTACAGAAAGGTGTGTTCCATAAAGGGCTCGTGTTTTTCCCGAATAAAATTTTTCATTTAAATTATTCAAATTAAAAAGATTTAAGTCCCCTACTTGAGGCCCCTCGACACTTTCGATTCTAAAGAACTCACCTTTTTTAACTTGAAATGTTTTAGCGTCTCTTGGAGGAATTATAATTTCATTTTTTTTATTCAAATTTTTTCGTGCTAGATGTAAAATATTTAAGTTTTTATCTTCAATATTATTATTGGGATAGCAAACAACAGGTTTTGCTCCAATTCTTTCACTGATATCTAACGGTTTATTTGAAAACTTTTTTATCTTCATGCCTAAAGGCTAGCAGGAGCGTTATCCTTATATAGTTTGTAATCCAAACTATCGATGAGTGCTTTAAAAGATGCATCAATGATATTTGGTGAAACTCCTATAGTAAACCAGTTTAAACCTTTGGAGTCTGTGCTTTCAATACTAACTCTAGTTACAGCCTCTGTTCCTGTATTTAAAATTCTTACTTTATAATCGACTAGTCTTAAATCTTTTAAGTATTCGAAATATTTATCAAGTTTATTTACGTTTTTTCTAATTGCGTTATCTAAAGCATTAACAGGACCATTTCCTTCTCCTTCACACAATATCTTTTGACCATCTACTTCTAATTTAGCTTTTGCATAAGAAATAATTTCTCCAGATTTGTCTTTTTTAACAGACACATCATATTCATTGATTGAAATATATCTTGGTATGTCGCCCATCAATCTTCTTGCCAGTAATTCAAAAGAGGCATCTGCACCATCGTAGCTATATCCTATAAATTCCCTATCTTTTACCTCTTCGAGAAGCTTTTTTATTTTAGGATCATTTTTCTCTACTTTAATACCTATAGAATTTAATCTAGACATAATATTAGACTGTCCTGATTGGTCTGAGACAACTATATTTCTCGAGTTTCCTACCTCCTCAGGATCTATGTGTTCATAAGTTTTTGGATCTTTTTGTACAGCAGAAACATGCATTCCTCCTTTGTGAGAAAAGGCTGATGCACCAACATAAGGCAGGTGTTTATTAGGTTTGCGATTAAGTAATTCATCTAACAACCTTGAGCATTGTGTTAAATTTTTTAAGTTTTCACGTTTAATATTTATTTGGTAATTTTCATAAAAATCTTTTTTTAAAAAAAAGGTTGGTATAAGAGATGTTAAGTTTGCATTGCCACATCTTTCTCCTAATCCATTTATAGTTCCCTGGACTTGTCTAACTCCAACTTGAACTGCAGTTAAACTATTTGCAACAGCGTTTTCTGTATCATTATGAGCATGAATTCCTAAATTTTTTCCTGGTATATGTTTTGTAACTTCCAAAACAATTTTTTCAATCTCGTGAGGAAGTGTTCCTCCATTTGTATCACACAAAATAATCCATCTTGCTCCATTATCATAAGCAGATTTTAAACAAGCAAGTGCATATTCAGGATTTGCTTTATATCCATCAAAAAAATGTTCGGCATCAAACATAAATTCTTTGCCTGATTTAACGATATGTTTTGTACTTTCGCTAATATTGGTAAGATTTTCCTGATTTGATATACCAAGAGCTACTTTAACTTGGAAATCCCAAGATTTTCCAAATAAGCAAACTGATGAACTTTTCGAATTAATTAATGAGGATAACATTGGGTCATTTTCAGCACTATGCTCTGATTTTTTTGTCATACCAAAAGCAGTTAAATTAGCTGATTTAAAATTGTGATCTTTGTTAAAAAATTCTGTATCTGTTGGGTTTGCACCAGGCCAACCTCCTTCAATGTAATCAACACCAAGCTCATCTAAAGCAGAAGAAATTTTCTCTTTGTCGTCAATTGAAAAATCAACACCTTGGGTTTGTGCTCCATCACGAAGAGTGGTATCAAATATATATAGCTGATCTTTACTCATTTAAATTTCCACGTCGTTTTACCATCTTTATCTTCTATTAAAACACCTTTGTCTAAAAGTTCGTCTCTTATTTTATCAGCTTCTTCATAGTTTTTATCTTTTCTAGCTTTATTTCTTTGCTCAATTTTATCTAAAATTTGAGCTTCATTTATTGATAGATTATTTTTCTTAAACTCTAACCACTCGATTTCAGTTTCATTCAATAAACCTATAAAATTACATGCAGATGTAAATAATGCTTTGTCAGTGGAATTACCTTTTTGTGCTTTCTCATACAATTTATGAAGGTTAGCAATATACCCTGGGGTATTTAAATCGTCATAAAGTGGTTTTAGAATTTCATCATCAACTTCTTGTTCATAATAATCAGACGAATAAACATTATACCATTTACTAATTGTATTTTCGCAATCATTTAAAAGTTTATCATTCCAATCTAATGGTTGTTTGTAATGTGCACTCATTAAAGCAAATCTTAATACTTGACCACTTACCTTATTCCTAAAATCCTTTATTTTTAAAATATTTCCTTGAGATTTAGACATTTTTTCATTCGACATTGTTATAAATGCATTATGCAACCAGTAATTTGCAAAAACTTTTGTATCATTTGCACATCTTGATTGTGCAATTTCGTTTTCATGGTGTGGGAACAGTAAGTCTATACCACCTCCATGTATATCAAACTCATTCCCAAGAAGCTTTTTTGACATAGCAGAACATTCTAAATGCCATCCAGGTCTTCCTTTGCCCCAAGGTGAATCCCATGAAGGCTCATCATCTTTAGAAGGTTTCCATAGAACAAAATCTTGTAAATTTTTTTTATTATCACTTACTTTAACTCTTGAGCCAGCTATTAATTCATCAAGATTTTTATTTGAAAGTTTTCCATAATCTTTAAATTTATTTACTTCAAAATACACATGCTGATTTTCCTCATAAGCAAATCCTTTTTTTGTTAAATCAGAAATCATTTCAATCATTATATCGATATGCTCTGTTGCTTTGGGTTGATGTGTGGGGATATCACAATTTAAGTAATTACAATCTTTATCAAAACTCTTAATAACAGTATTGGTCAAATCAGAAATTGAAATATTTTTTTCCTTTGATGAATTAATAATTTTATCATCAACGTCAGTTATATTTCTTACATAAGTAACTTTTGTATATTTTTTTTTAAAAATTTTAAAAAGAATATCAAAAACAACAATAGGTCTTGCATTTCCAATATGAGGATCGTCGTATACAGTTGGACCACAAACATACATCCTAATATTTTTTTTGTCTATAGGAACAAATTTTTCTTTTTTGTTACTCAGATTATTAGTTAAAAAAATATCATTACTCATGATTTTAGGAATATACTTAAAAAATAGATTTGTGAATCTATTTGATTAATTTGGAATTATGCATACTGGAATTGGCTCCATTTTATGCATATTTTGTTTTCTAATAGTTTCGTATTTAGATCGATTCGGAGAATTAGGATTTGCCATAGCCTCTTCTAATTCTTCATATTTTAATCCTAGTTGGCCTTCATCAGTTCTTCCATCATCCCACAATCCGTCAGTTGGTGCAGCTTCAATTATTTCTTTTAGTATTCCAAGTTCTTTTCCTAGTTCCCAAATTTGAGTTTTATTACAGTCTGCTATTGGTGAAATATCAACTCCACCATCTCCATATTTTGTATAAAATCCTACACCAAAGTCTTCGACTTTATTTCCAGTTCCTACAACAATACCTTTATTAGCTGCAGCTACTTGGTAAAGAGTTGTCATTCTTAATCTTGCTCTAGAATTTGCCATTCCGTGTTCATTATCAAATTTAGATAAACTGGCACTAAAAGCTAGAAATAATTCATCTAAATTAACTGTATGTCCTTCAACATTTTTAAATTTTTTTAACAACCATTCTTGATGTTTTAAGCTTAAATCGTGTTGGTGCGATTTTTGTTTAATCGGCATGGACAAAACAATTGTTCTTAAACCTGTCATGGCACTTAAAGTACTCGATACTGAGGAATCTATTCCACCAGAGATACCTATAACTAAAGACTCTGCCTTTGATGGCATATTATTTGCATAATCTTTAATCCAATTAGAAATAAATTTTACTTTTTCAAATGAATTCATAATGTCTAAATATTAATTTTTAATGATTTTGCAATGTTTTAAGATGCCGCTCTATTTGCATTTTTTGAATAAGAGCTATTCTTTTTAATCTCATCTGATATTAAAAAAGCTAATTCCAAAGCTTGATTTGAATTCAATCTTGGGTCGCAATGGGTATGATATCTTGATGATAGATCTTGCTCAGATATTTTTTGAGCACCTCCTATACATTCTGTTACATTTTGACCAGTAAGCTCAATATGAAGGCCTCCTGCATAGCTTCCTTCACTTTGATGACAAGCAAAAACATCTTTAACTTCTTTTAAAACTCTATTGAAAGGTCTTGTTTTAAATCCTGTAACTGCTTGTATAGTGTTTCCATGACATGGATCACACGACCAAATTACATTTAGTCCTTCTTTTTTAATTGCTCTAATAAGTTTAGGTAAATGTTTAGATACATTATCTGCTCCAAATCTTGATATTAAAGTAATTTTACCTTTTTCATTTGATGGGTTAATTCTATTACACAAATTAATGAGATCATCAGCTTTTAAAGTTGGTCCACATTTAATTCCAATTGGGTTTTCTATTCCTCTGCAAAATTCAACATGTCCACCATCTAATTGTCTAGTTCTGTCTCCAATCCAAACAAAATGAGCTGAAGTATCATGGTTCTCGCCAGTAGTAGAATCTGTTCTTGTCATAGACTCTTCAAAAGGTAATAATAAAGCTTCATGTGATGTCCAGAAGTTAACAGTGTATAGTCTATTGTTAAAATCCGATGTAATCCCACATGCTCTCATAAAAGCTATAGCATCAGCAATTTTGTCTTCAAGGTCTTTAAATTTTTTAGCTTGTGGACTTTTTTTAATATAATCTAGGTTCCACAAATGCACTTTGTTTAAATCTGCAAAACCTCCTTTTGAAAATGCTCTTATAAGATTAAGAGTTGCAGCTGATTGGGAATAAGCTTTAAATAATCTTTTAGGATCAGGAATTCTTGCTTTTTCAGTAAATTCCATTCCATTAATATTGTCTCCTAAATAACTAGGAAGCTCAACGCCATTTTTTGTTTCAATTGGTGAACTTCTTGGTTTAGAAAATTGACCTGCTATTCTTCCAAGTTTCACAACTGGTAACGAGGCTGAATATGTTAAAACTAAAGACATCTGTAACAATAGTTTAAATGTATCTCTAATATTATCTGGATTGAATTCAGCAAAACTTTCAGCACAATCTCCGCCTTGAAGAAGAAAAGCTTTTCCATCAACAACTTCAGCAAGTTGATCTTTTAAATGTCTAGTCTCTCCTGCAAAAACTAATGGTGGAAAAGTTCCCATCTTATCCAATACTGTATCCAGTTCTTTTTTGTCTGGATACTCTGGTATGTGTTTAACAGGATATTTTCTCCAACTATTTTTTTTCCAATTTTTCATATGCAACCTGCAGGTGTTTTAGCAGAGTTTTAACATTATTCAACAGTAACAGATTTAGCCAAATTTCGTGGCTTATCTATATCATATCCTTTTTTAAGTGCAGAATAATATGCCAATTTTTGAAGTGGAATTGTTAAAAGAAAAGGAAGTAAATCATCATTTGTATTTTCAACTTCAATAGTTTCCCAAATATTTTCAGAAACAATTTCGTCTTTACTTTTGTTAGTTATCAATAAAACTTTTGCCCCTCTTGCTATTACTTCCTGCATATTCGAAATAGTTTTTTTATAATAACTATCTCTTGGAGCTAAAACCACAACTGGCATTCCATCTTCAATCAATGCCAATGGACCATGCTTCATTTCACCAGCTGGATAACCTTCTGCATGTACGTAAGATAATTCTTTTAGTTTTAAAGCACCTTCAAGCGCAATTGGATATGAAAAACCCCTACCCAAAAACATTGAGCCTTTTGCTTCATTGAAAGTAGAAGATATAGCTTGTATATCATTATCTATTAATAAAGATTTTTCAATTAGACTTGGTAAATTCTGGAGGTCCTTAATCTTATCTTTAAAAGTTTCTTGATTAATTTCATTTCTCAAAGATCCTAGTTTTAAAGCTAAAATATATAAAATTAGTATTTGGCCTAAAAAAGCTTTTGTGGATGCAACACCGATTTCTGGGCCACAATGAATTGGTAATACAAAATTTGCGTCTCTTGCAATTGAACTTTCAATTACATTTACTACAGCACAAGTTTTCATATTGTTTTTTTTACATAGATCTAGTGCTGCATAAGTATCTGCTGTTTCTCCAGATTGTGAGACGAATATATATAGATTGTCTTTTTTAAATCTATTTTTTCGATATCTAAACTCTGATGCAATATCTATTGAAATATCAATTTGAGTTAATTCTTCAAACCAGTATTTAGCCATTAAACAGGAATGATAAGCGGTGCCACAACCAATTAATGTAATTGAATTTATTTCATTTATATTCCATGGGAAATTATAGATATTAATCTCTGAATTTGTTTTATCTATATATTCTTTTATTCCAGTCTCAATGGTATTTGGCTGTTCTTCAATTTCTTTGGCCATAAAATGTTTAAAATCACCTTTTTCATAACTGGCCTCATCTGATGAAAGCTCTAGTATTTTTTTATTTATTTTTTTTCCATCTTCATTAAAAAAAAGAACTTGATCCTTTTTAATTATACAAAATTCTCCGTCATCTAGATATGTGATTTTATTTGTCATTGACTTTAATGCATAAGAATCTGAACCTAGGTAATTTTCATTAGGTCCATAACCAACTGCTAAAGGTGAGCCCCTTCTAGCCCCAACTATTAAATCAGGAATGTCTTTAAAAACAATTCCTAAAGCAAAGCTACCATGAAGTTGTTTTAATGTTTTTGTTATAGCTTCTTCTAATTCATCAGTTTTTAAGTTTTCTGTAATAAGATAAACTATAACCTCAGTGTCAGTTTGAGATTTAAATATATGACCTTTGGTTGCTAAATATTTTTTTAATATTGTTGAATTTTCAATAATTCCGTTGTGAACAACAGAAACATTGTGTGAAGAATGTGGGTGAGCATTAACACTATTTGGTACTCCATGTGTGGCCCATCTGACATGACCTATTCCTATGTTGCCTTTCAAATTTTTTAAATCAAAGTTCTGTTCAAGAGTGTCTACTCTACCCTCAGATTTTACCTCTTTTATTTCACCTTCAAAAAGAGTTGCTATGCCAGCAGAGTCATAGCCTCTGTATTCAAGCTTTTTTAATGAGCTAATAATATTTGCAGAGACGGGCTTGTTACTTGAAATTCCAATGATACCACACATAATTTATTTTTTTCTCTTATAATTTTTGATTTCTGTTTGTAAAGATCTAGTTAGTGCTAAAGATTTTTTAGATACATTCTTTGTAATAACTGAACCTGCTCCAACAACACTTTCATTTTCAATTGTAACTGGTGCAACTAATGATGAATTTGATCCTATGAATACTTTATCTTTTATTTTTGTTTTACTTTTTTTAATACCATCGTAGTTACAAGTTATGGTACCAGCACCAACATTTACTGCTTTACCAATGTTAGCATCACCAACATAAGATAAATGGTTTATCTTTGTTTTTTTTCCAATTGTACTTTTTTTAACTTCAACAAAATTTCCTATTTTAGAGCCCTCTTTAAGAATCGTTTCAGGTCTTATACGTGCATAGGGACCTATCTCAACTTTATTTTCAATTTTACATGCCTCTAAATGTGAAAAAGATTTAATTGTAACATTGTTTCCAATTTTTACTTTTGGACCAAAAACAACATAAGGTTCAATAGAAACATCTTTTCCAATTTTTGTATCTTTGGAAAAGAAAATTGTCTCAGGTCCTGACATTTTAACACCCACTTTTAAAAATTTACTTCTTAACTTAATTTGAATTTTTTGTGAATTTAAAGGTTTCATTTAATTTTTGTTTACATTAAGTATATAAATTAATTAATTCACAAATTATTTCTTTAAAATACTTTTATAATGAAACAAAAATTCACTATTTTATTTGATCTAGATGGTACACTTGTTGATACAGCGCCAGATTTAATGCACGCTCATAATTATGTCATGAAAAAATTTGGTTATCCCACTAAATCTTTAGCAGACTTAAAAAGCTCTGTTGGAAAAGGTGCAGGTGCAATGATTGGAAGATCCATATGGAGTCAAGCCAAAAAAGAATTAACAACTATAAATGAAAAAATTAAAAATAAAATGACAGATGAATTTATATCCTATTATGGAAATAATATTTTAAACGAAAGTAAATTACTAAATGGTGTCAAAGATTTTTTAAATTGGTGCAAAAAAGAAAATATTTCCATGGCAGTGTGCACAAATAAAACAGAACATCTTGCTGTTGATCTATTAAAAAAAATTGGGATACAGGATTATTTTGAATATATTGCAGGATATAACACTTTTGATTACTGCAAACCTGACCCAAGACACTTAACAACAATTATTGAGATTCTAGATGGTGAAAAAAATAAATCTATAATGATTGGGGACAGTGAAACCGATGCAAATGCTGCAAAAGCTGCAGAAATCCCAATGATTTTATTAGAAGATGGATATACTGAAAAAAATATTGATGAAATTTATCATAATCACTTAATAAAAGACTTTATTGGTATTGAAAAAATAATCTCAAAATATCTTTAATATTGATTAATTTAATTTAACTATTAAAACAAAATATCTCAAAGGAGTTATTTTGTTATTACATACTGTTAAAGTTTATCCATCAAAAATTAATCTACCAAAGAAGAAACAGCTTGCATGGAAAATTGCCCAAATAGCAAGTGATAATGCAAAGCTAAATAAAGATGCAATTGAAATGGTTATCAATAGAATTATTGATAACGCCTCTGTTGCTGTTGCTTCTTTAAATAGACGACCAGTTATCTCATCAAGAGAAATGGCTCTTAAACATTCAAGGAAAAACGGTGCAACATTGTTTGGTGTAAATTCAAATTTAAAATTTGATTGTGAGTGGGCAGCTTGGTCAAATGGTACTGCTGTTAGAGAGCTTGATTTCCATGATACTTTTTTAGCAGCTGATTACAGTCATCCAGGAGACAATATTCCACCGATATTAGCTGTTGCACAACAAAATAAAAAAAGTGGTTTAGACCTTTTAAGAGGAATTATCACTGCCTATGAAGTTCAAGTAAATTTAGTTAAAGGTATTTGTTTGCATAAGCATAAAGTAGATCATATTGCTCACTTAGGTCCAAGTGTAGCTGCAGGTTTAGGTTCATTGTTAAAACTTAATACAGAAACAATTTATCAGGCAGTTCAACAAGCTCTCCACACTACAATATCTACAAGACAATCTAGAAAAGGTGAAATTTCTAGCTGGAAAGCATATGCCCCTGCTCATGCAGGTAAGCTTGCTATAGAGGCTGTCGACAGAGTTATGAGGGGAGAAGGAGCACCAAGTCCAATTTATGAAGGTGAAGATAGTGTAATAGCAAGAATATTAGACGGTAAAAAAGCAAATTATAAAGTTCCTTTACCAAAAAAAGGTGAAAGTAAAAAAGCTATACTGGAAACTTATACAAAAGAATATTCTGCTGAATATCAATCCCAAGCATTAATCGATCTTGCAAAAAAATTAAAAAATAAAATACCAAATTTAAACTTAGTTAAAAAAATTGATATATATACAAGTCATCATACACATTATGTTATTGGAACTGGAGCTAATGATCCTCAAAAAATGGATCCAAATGCAAGTCGAGAAACTCTCGACCACTCAATTATGTATATATTTGCAGTTGCATTAGAAGATGGTGATTGGCACCATGTAAAGTCTTATACTAAATCGAGAGCGAATAAAAAAAGTACTATTAAAATTTGGAGATCAATCAAAACTTATGAAGATAAAAAATGGACTAAGAAATATCATGATCCTAATCCAAAATATAAGTCCTTTGGTGCAAAAGTAGTCGTTACTTTAAATAATGGTAAGAAAATTACTGAGCAACTTGATAGAGCTGATGCGCATCCTTATGGAGCAAGACCTTTTACAAGACAAAATTATATTAATAAATTTCTAACACTTACTGATGGTATTCTTGATAAAAATGAAAGTAATCGTTTTATAAAGAATGTGCAAAATTTAAAAAATTTAAAATCTGGTCAATTGCATAAACTAAATTTAGAAATAAAAAAAACTAGATTAAAAAGAAATCTAAAAAAAGGAATTTTTTAATGCACTTCATTGAAAAAGAACCAAGTCAAAAAAGAATAGATTTTGATCTAAAATTAAAATCAAATAAAATTTTAAGAGTTCCAGGTGCATACAATCCCTTAACAGCAAAATTGATTGAAGAGATAGGTTATGATGCAGTTTACGTTTCAGGAGGAGTAATGGCAAATGATTTGGGCTTTCCTGATATAGGACTTACTACTTTACAAGATGTTAGCACTAGATCTTATTTAATATCAAGAGTTACAAATCTTCCAACTATTGTTGACATTGATACAGGATTTAAATCTTGTAAAGAAACTATTGAAACATTTGAAGAGTTTGGAATTACTGGAGTTCATTTAGAAGATCAAATTGAGAGAAAAAGATGCGGACACCTGGATAACAAAGAATTAATTTCAACTGAAGCAATGGTTAAAAAGATAAAAGAATGTGTTGCTTCTAAAAAAGATCCAAATTTTAAAATTATTGCCCGATCCGATGCAAAAGGAGTTGAAGGTATTGATAAAATGATTGAGAGGTGTAAAGCGTATATTGATGCTGGGGCAGAGATTATTTTTCCAGAAGCACTTCAAGATGAAAAAGATTTTGAAAAGGTAAGGAAGGAACTTAAATGTTATTTGCTTGCAAATATGACTGAATTTGGCAAATCAAAATTATTTAATTTTAAAGATTTAGAAAATATGGGATTTAACATAGTTATTTACCCAGTTACTACCCAACGTTTAGCAATGAAAAATGTCGAGGATGGATTGAGAGACATTTATGCAAGTGGACATCAGAACAACATCATAGATAAGATGCAAACTAGGAAAAGACTCTACGAACTTGTTGATTATGAAAAGTACAACTCTTTAGATGAAAAAATTTATAACTTTAGTACGGAAGGACACGAATAATGAGTGATGAAATCAAAAAAGGTTTATTAGGAATTGTTGTGGATGAGACTGAAGTTTCAAAGGTAATGCCTGAAATTAATTCTCTAACTTATCGAGGATATGCAGCTCAGGACTTATGTGAATATTGTAGATTTGAAGAAGTAGCTTACTTGATTTTAAATAAAGATTTACCAAACACAATACAACTTAGAAAATTTGAAAAAGAAGAAAAAAATCACAGAGAATTGTCAAAAAATTTATATGAGATTATAAAGCATATGCCAAAAAAATCTCATCCAATGGACGTTGCAAGAACTGCTGTAAGTGTAATGGGTTTAGAAGATAAAGAAACTCAAGATTCTTCTAATGAAGCAAATATGAGGAAAGCTTTAAGAATTTTTGCAAAAACCCCAACTGCTTTAGCTGCATTTTATAGAATTAGAAAAGGTAAGAAAATAATAAAACCTAAAAAAAATTTAACTTTTGCTGAAAATTTTTTTTATATGTGTTTTGGTAAGGTACCTCAAAAAGAAATTGTTAAAGCTTTTGATGTTTCTTTAATACTTTACGCTGAACATAGTTTTAATGTTTCGACTTTTACAGCAAGAACCATTACAAGTAGTTTATCTGATATTCATGGAGCAATTACTGGAGCAATTGCTAGTTTAAAAGGACCATTGCATGGTGGTGCCAATGAGGAAGTTATGCACATGATGAACAAAATTAAAAAGCCTGAAAACGCTCTTAAATGGATCAATGACGCTCTAAAAAATAAAGAAGTAGTTATGGGTTTTGGTCATAGAGTTTATAAATCTGGTGATTCAAGGGTTCCAACCATGAGACAATATTTTGGAAAAGTTGCAAAACTTAAAAAAGATAAAAAATTTGAAAAAATTTATGACATTGTTGAAAGAGTTATGATTAAAGAGAAAAATATTCACCCCAATGTTGATTATCCTACAGGACCTACTTATCATTTGATGGGATTCGATACAGATTTTTTTACACCAATTTTTGTTATTTCAAGGATAACAGGTTGGTCTGCTCATATTATGGAGCAGCACGCAGCAAATAAACTTATTAGACCTTTAGCAAGCTACAAGGGCAGTAAGCATAGAAAAGTTTTACAGTTAAACCAGAGATAAATTAGTCTTTTTTCCAGTCTTTGATATCCAGATATTTATCGTTAATAAATTCTCCAACTTTTTGCTGAAATTCCTCAGTATAAGGTGACACAGAAATCAAGACATCCGTATTGTTAAAACGAGCCTGTTCTAAACTTATGATGACTACTCTGTTGTTATCACCTACATAATTCAGGATACTGGTTTCACCTCTTATAGTTGTTTGTTCTTTCCATCCAAAATCACCAATATTATTAACATAAAAATTAAATACGGAAGATTTTGAACTTGGTACATTTAATAGAATTTGACCACTCCATGATTTTCCCTCACCTAAAATCAAACTTTTTTCTATATCAATTTTGGAATTTTTAATGAATGGAATATCATTTATTCTCAGCAATGTATTTTCCTCAACATTTTCCATTTTATTTGAAATGCTTAAATTTCCTTTAGAACAACTTGAAAAAGCAAAAAAAACAACAGCCCCAACAATAAAAAGTAGAGAATACTTTATTATCTTTTTTGATAATTTTAATATTAAGACAAGTGAAATAATAGATCCTATTAAATAAAGTATTACTTCTAGATCCATAAATATAAATTAGACTTTAACTAAAAGCTTCCACCCAAGTTCCTTGTGTTGATGCTTTAGAATATTCTGTTGCACGACCTTCGAAAAAGTTCATATGCTCTACAGCGTTAAGCATGGTGTCTAACCAGCCTAGAGGGTTCTTATCAACATCATAAATAGCCTCTAAACCAAGCTGAACTAGTCTTCTATTAGCTATAAATCGAATATAATCCTTAACATCTTTTGCAGTTAAACCTTCCATTGGACCCATTTCAAAAGCTAAATCAATAAAAGCATCTTCATGCTCTATGATTGTTCTACAAGCTTCATAAAGTTCTTTTTTCAATTTTGGTGTCCATATCTCAGGATTTTCATTTATGAATTCTTTAAAAACTCTGATCATAGAATTACAGTGAAGAGTTTCATCTCTAACAGACCAGGTAACAATTTGGCCCATACCCTTCATCTTGTTATGTCTTGGAAAGTTCAACAAAATTGCAAAACTTGCAAATAGCTGAAGTCCTTCTGTAAATGCACTAAATACAGCAACTGTTTTAGCAATATCTTCTTTTGAATTTACGTTAAAGTTTTGCATGTAATCGTATTTATCTTTCATTTCTTTATACTTCATGAAAGCAGAGTATTCAGACTCTGGCATTCCAATTGTATCTAAAAGATGTGAGTAAGCAGCAACATGAACTGTTTCCATTGATGCAAAAGCAGTCATCATCATCAAAACTTCTGTTGGTTTAAAAACTGTTGTGTAGTGTCTTAAATAACAATTGTTTACTTCAACATCAGCTTGGGTGAAAAATCTAAAAATTTGCGTTAATAGATTTTTTTCTGACTGTGATAAATTTTTTTGCCAATCTCTTACATCGTCTCCTAGGGGAACTTCTTCAGGTAACCAGTGGATTCTTTGTTGAGTTAACCAAGCATCATAACACCAAGGATATCTAAATGGTTTATAAACTGGGTTCTCTACTAATAATCCCATTTTTTTTGGTTGAACAATTTCTTTTTTTTCAGATTGAATAATTTCTGAATTTATTTTTTCAGCTACTGACATGATAGACACTCCTCGTATTCTGTTTCTTCAGTTTTGGTTGATTTATTTTTGTAAACATTCGCCATAATATCTGTTGATTTTGCATCATTGATATTTTCAGCTCTTTGAATTGATTTTGATCTACAGTAATAAAGGCTCTTCAAACCTTTTTTCCAAGCATCAAAATGAATTTTATGAAGTTCTTTCTTATGAACGTCAGCAGGTAAGAATAAATTTACTGATTGTGCTTGAGATATAAATGGAGTTCTGTCTCCACTTAACTCAACAATCCAATTTTGGTTTAACTCAAATGCTGTCTTAAAAACATCTTTCTCTAAATCAGTTAAGAAATCTAAATGAGATATTGAACCTTGATTAGTTGTAATACTTGACCAAGTTTCATCATCATTTTTACCATGGCTTTCCAAAATCTCCTCTAAATATCTATTTTTAACATTAAATGAACCTGACAAGGTTTTGTGTGTGTAACTATTAGCAGCAATAGGTTCTACTCCTGGTGATGCTCCACCGCAAATAATAGAAATTGAAGCTGTCGGCGCAACTGCTGTTTTATTAGAAAATCTCTCTTGATAACCGTATTCTGCAGCATCGGGACATGCACCTCTTTCTTCTGCTAAATCTTTAGAAGCTTGATTTACTTTTGCATCTATGTCTTTAAATATTTTTTTATTCCAAGACTTGGCCATTACAGACTCTAAAGGAATTCTATTTTTTTGTAGAAATGAATGGAAACCCATTACACCTAATCCAACACTTCGCTCTCTTTCAGCTGAATATTTTGCGTCTCTAAATTGATCTGGGGCTTTGTTTATAAAATCAGATAAAACGTTGTCTAAAAATCTCATAACATCATTAATCATGTTTGGATTGTCTTTCCACTCATCGTATTTTTCTAAATTTAGAGATGACAAACAACAAACTGCTGTTCTATCCCTACCGTCTTTATCTATTCCAGTTGGTAGTGTAATTTCACTACACAAGTTAGAAGTTTTAACTGTCAGATTAGCTAATTTATGATGCTGTGGTATTTGTCTATTAACAGTATCAATGTAAATTATATATGGTTCACCAGTTTCTATTCTAGCAGTTAACAATCTTATCCATAAATTTCTTGCTGAAATGGTCTGTTGAACTGTTCCGTCTGCAGGACTTTTTAATGCCCATTGTTCGTCTGTTTCAACGGCTCTCATGAATGCATCTGAAACTAAAACACCGTGATGTAAATTTAATGCTTTTCTATTTGGATCACCACCAGTTGGTCTTCTCATTTCTATAAACTCTTCTATTTCTGGATGATCAACTGGAAGATAACACGCAGCAGAGCCTCTTCTTAGAGAGCCTTGGCTAATAGCCATAGTTAATGAGTCCATAACTTTAATAAATGGAATAATCCCTGAAGTCTTTCCAACTTTACCAATTTTTTCACCAATAGATCTTAGGTTGCCCCAATAACTTCCTATACCACCACCTTTAGCTGCAAGCCAAACATTCTCACTCCACAAATCCAAAATGCCCCCTAAACTATCTGATGCTTCATTTAAAAAACAAGAAATAGGTAATCCTCTTTTAGTTCCACCATTTGACAAAACAGGAGTAGCAGGCATAAACCAAAGGTTACTTATATAATTATAAATTCTTTGTGCATGAAGATTGTCATCGGCATATGAGCTTGCAACTCTAGCAAATAGATCTTGAAAAGATTCGTTATGACCAAGATACCTATCTTTTAAGGTTGCTTTACCAAAGTCAGTTAAATTTGAATCTTTTGAACGATCAATCTTAATAATAATACCTTTGTCATTTTGAAATAGTTCTGTTTCGTTGTTTAATGAGAAAAGATCAGGTCTTTTATCTTTTGAAACCTCGTTAACTTGAGGGCTATATTCAGAGACAGCTTTCTTTAAGGCCTGCGATAAAATTTTGTTCATAACTTCTATTATATTTGGTTTACTATACGAAAACAACTACATGTTGTAGGCGCTTTGTGTTAATATACTATATAAACAGTAAATCAATAGAACATTTATAGAACATAATGAATTATGTATCAATAAAAAAAATTAAAAAATTACAGGTAATTAACATAAAAGAGATAAGAAATTAGCAAATGACACAAAATATTAAAATTGATCCCTATGGTTTTAGAGAATATGACGCGAGATGGTTGTACGAAGAAAGCATAAATAAAGCCGGAATAGAGAATCTTGGAAAAGGTTTAGGAACACAGATAATTAATCATACCAAAAAAAATAACCCTACCATTATAGTTGGTCATGACTATCGTTCTTATAGCGAGGAAATAAAAACAGCTCTTAAAAAGGGTTTGATATCAACTGGGTGCAATGTCGAAGATGTTGGATTGTCATTATCACCTATGGTTTATTTTGCCCAATTTAATTTGAAGTCTGATGCAGTTGCAATGGTAACAGCAAGTCACAATGAAAATGGGTGGACTGGAGTTAAGATGGGTATCAAAAAAGGATTAACTCATGCGCCAGAAGAAATGAAGGAACTAAAAGAAATAACATTAAATAAAAAATTTATATCAGGTCAAGGAAATGAAAAACAAATTGAAAATTTTCAGCAGGTTTATAAAGAAGATCTAATCAAAAATAATAAAATTGAAAAAAAAATAAAAGCAGTCGTTGCATGTGGTAATGGAACTGCAGGTATATTCGCTCCTGATGTTTTAAGAGGAATAGGTTGTGAGGTAATTGAACTGGATTGCAACTTAGACTGGACATTTCCAAAGTATAATCCTAATCCTGAAGATTTAGAAATGCTTCATGAGATAGCAAAATCAGTCAAAGAAAATAATGCAGATATAGGTTTTGGTTTCGATGGTGATGGTGACAGAGTTGGAGTAATTGACAATAAGGGTAATGAAATATTCTCAGATAAAATTGGTTTATTAATTGCTAGAAACTTATCTGCAAAACATCAAAATTCAAAGTTTGTAGTAGATGTTAAATCTACAGGTTTATACTCAAAAGATAAAATATTGGTAGAAAATAACTGCGATACAATCTACTGGAAAACAGGTCATTCACATATTAAAAGAAAAGTTAATACAGAAAAAGCTTTAGCTGGCTTTGAAAAAAGTGGACACTTCTTTTTTAATCAACCACTAGGTTATGGATACGATGATGGTATTAATTCTGCAATTCAAGTTTGTCACTTACTAAATAATCAAAATAAAAAAATGAGTGAAATTATTGAGGAATTACCTACCACTTATCAATCACCCACTATGGCTCCTTTTTGTAAAGATGAAGAAAAATATCAAGTAGTTGAAGAATTAGTGAAACAAGTCGAGAAAATTAAAAAAAATAAAATAAAAATTGATAATCAAACCATAACAAAGATTTTAACAGTCAATGGAATTAGATTTTCTTTTGAGGATGGTTCGTGGGGTTTGATTAGGGCGTCATCAAATAAACCATCTTTAGTTATTGTTACTGAAAGCCCAACATCAGATAAAAGAAAGAAAGAAATCTTCGATTTTATTGATGATTTGCTCCAAAAAACTGGAAAAATAGGTGATTATGACCAAAAAATTTAAAGGTTGATAAACATTATTTTCAACTATTAAGTGTTCATACAATTGTAAAGAATCATTTAAATTTACTTAGTGAGGTGATGGAGGGAGACTGAAATCACCTCTTTTTTTTTGAAAGATTTATAAAATCTAATTTTCCTATATATCTAAACAATGGCAGATAAAAAAATAAGATCAGTTGCAAAAACTTTTTCTTGGAGACTTTTTATTTTTATTTATTGGGTAATATTTGGCTATATTTATACTGGTACGTTTGTGGGAGCTGGAATATTAGGAATTGGATCAATTATTCCACTTTTTTTTTATTACTTCCACGAAAGAATTTGGAATAAAGTTAAATGGGGTACCAATTAAATAAACTTTTTGAGTTTATCTGAGATTATTACTTTTTTGTTATTAATATAATCTTCGTGATTTTTTTCGATATTCTTAAGTTCATATAAGTAATTTACCATAACACCAAATGATCTATTAAAACCAACTTCGGAAACATTTGCATTTATATTAATATCCTCAACAATTGCTCCATTTCCTAAATGAAATCTTGTTACATCGTTAATCGGTAATTGCTTATGATTTTTTTCATTTATCAAATAATGAGCAACTAATTTTAAAATAGCATCTTTATTAGATACAATTCTAGTATCTCCTACTTTTAAATCTGAAGATTTTAAAAAAGAAATATTTTCTAAAGGTATATTACCTAAAATATTTTTTAATTTATTGTCTTCTAAATATGAGAACCAATCTCTAAATCCTGGTATAGGTGATAAAGTTCCAAAGTGTTTTATGTCAGGTAATTCTTCCTGAATTTCATAAACAACTCTTTTAATTAAAAAGTTACCTAAAGTCACTCTCGATAAACCATCCTGACAGTTACTGATTGAATAAAAAGTTGCAGTATCATGATTTTTACCTCCAATATTATGTGGTTTTGTAATTTCTTGGATAGATTTACTTAAACCATTGGTGAGTGCTACCTCAACGAATATTATTGGTTCATCCTCAAGTGCTGGATGAAAGTAGGAAAAGAATCTTCTATCTTCACCTAGTCTTCTTTTAAGTTCATCCATGTCTTTAATTTTATGAACTCTCTCATATTTCATTATTTTTTCTAAAACTGCTGCTTTTGTATCCCAAGTAATTTTAGCTAGTCTTAAAAAACCAGGATTAAACCATGATTTAAATAGTTCTCTTAAATCATCATCCAAAGCTTTTAGTTCAGAATTGTCTTTTAAAACTTTTAGTAAATCTTCTCTTAATGAAACTATGGTGGAGATTCCATTTGGAGCCATATTCATTCTTCTAAACAATTCTCTTCTCTTTCCTTCAGATACTATAAATAAATTAAATAAATTTTTGTCATTCTGAGTTTTTTGATAATTTTCTATAGCTTCTGATACTTTGGTATGACTAGGTTTAAATTTCTCATTAATTTTTTTAAAAAAAGCTAGTTTATTTTCAGGAGTAAGACTTTGATAAAGATCTGTTACATCTCTAGCAACAGTTATTCCAAAAGCTGCACCTTTATTGGAAATTAAATCATCACATAATGACAGTATTGTCTCCAAATCATTCTTTTTAAGTGCATTTTTCTTGAACAGTTTTTGACCTACATCAGCAATAGATGAAACAATGTCTTTTAAGTTAAATATATTTTTCATAACTAATTTATACTTAAATATTCGTAAAAAGATCTTAATGAAACAATTATTAAAAAAGTTCCAAAGATCTTGCTTAATAAGGCCTTGTTAATTTTATATACCGCTTTAGCACCTATCCTTGCCATTAACATCGTCACAGGAACAAAAACCATAAAACCTAATAAATTTATGTATCCTAAACTAAAGGGAGTATTAACATTATTGATAATTTTACCACCAATTATCATTGTGGTTGTCCCTGTAACTGCAATTAAAAATCCGACTGCTGCAGCTGTTCCTATTGATTTTCTAATGTCATAACCAAAAGTTCTCATGAAAGGAACCATCAATGATCCTCCACCAATACCTAGGGGGACTGAAATAAACCCTATAACAATTCCTGAGATATTTTTAACTATATTGGAAATTTTCTTAGGGTTTTCTAAAAGCATATCTCTTAAAAATATAAAAAATAAACCAACAATAAATGCAAAAATTGAAAAAAATAACACTAAAGCTGGTGTTTTTAAATTAACTGCTAGAAAAGTTCCAGCTATTACCCCAAATAAAATAAAAATACCAAATGATTTAACCATCTTAAAATCTACGGCGTTATATTCCATATGTGTTTTTGTAGAAATTATTGAAGTAGGAATAATGATTGCTAAAGAGGTACCAACAGATAGATGCATTCTTGTAACAATATCAAAATCTAAAACTGTAAAAGCATAATACAAGGCTGGAACCATTATTATTCCTCCTCCAACCCCCAATAAACCAGCCATGAAACCAGCAGCTGCTGCAGCTATAGCCAACACGACTAACAAATTTATAATTTCATTAATATTTGAGATATCCATTATGTATTTGCCTGATTGGCTTTTTCATTATTTTGAACAATTGTCATAATATGTTTTGTTTTTTGAAAATCAGATTCACGGGCCATTAAATTTTCACTTAAATATTTTTTCCATTCCTTTGATCCTATTTGACCATGATATAAACCCACAGTGTGTCTCATTATATGATTAACCTTTGTTCCTAATTTAACTTCTTTTTCCACGTACTCTAAAAGCTGCTCAGCTACCTTCTCTCTGCTAGGATTAATTTTTGTGTTAAATATTTCTCTTTCAATTTCTACTAATGAATATGGGTTTTGATAAATAGATCTTCCTATCATAACTCCATCGCAGTGTTTTAAATGATTGTTAATTTCATCTATTTTTGAAATACCTCCATTAATAATTATTTCTAAATCTGGGTTTTGTTTTTTTACTTCATAAACCATGTTGTAATTAAGTTTTGGAATATTTAGATTTTGCTTAGGAGAAAGTCCAGTTAGCATTGCTTTTCTTGCATGCAAAATAAATGTTTTTGTACCCGCGTCTCTCATTTTGTGAATAAAACTATTTAGATATTTAAAGCTTTCCACATCATCAAATCCAATTCTAGTTTTTGCTGTAACTGGAATATTGCACGATTTAACCATTGCATTTATACATTCGGCTACTAGATCCGGCTCTTTCATTAAACAAGCACCGAACATATTTTTTTGAACCTTTTTACTAGGACAACCTAAGTTAATATTAATTTCATCATATCCCATATCCTCTGCAATCTTTGCAACTTCAGCTAGCTCCTCTTTATTTGAACCTCCAACTTGTAATGCTAGTGGTTTTTCTTCAGGACTATAAGATAAGATTTTTTTTCTATCTCCATGTATTGCAGATTTTGTTGCAACCATTTCAGTATAAAGCATTACATTTTTACTCATTAATCTTAAGAAAAAACGATCGTGTCTATCTGTGCAATCCATCATTGGAGCAACAGATATTTTTCGATTAATTTTACTATTAATATCCAAGAGGTTTACCCATTATTTTATCAGGAAGCCATGTAACTATCTCTGGAAAGATACACAAAATTAAAATTGCTAATGCCATTATGATCATAAATGGTATAGAGCCTTTTAAAATTTCTGACAAACTTACATCTGGGGTAATGCCTTTTATAATATAAAGATTTAATCCAACAGGAGGAGTTATTAATCCTATCTCCATGTTAATAGTAAATACAATTGCAAACCAATATGGATCAAAACCTAATGTAGTAATTACAGGTAATAATATAGCAGAAGTCATAACGATAACCGCTACTGGAGGTAAAAAGAAACCAGCTATTAAAAGAAATATATTTATTAAAAGAAATACAACCCATTTGTTTGAACTTAGTTCAACCATGCTCTGGGCTAAGGACTGAGTTACATAAAGTTGTGAAAGTGTAAATGCAAAAAGGTAAGAAGCAGCAATGATAAACATTATCATTACACTTTCCTTCATTGAAACTTTAACAATATTCCATATTTTTTTCGGTTGATAAATTTTGTAAACAATTGCAATTAAAACAAAAACTAAAAAAGCTCCAACTCCAGATGCCTCTGAAGGGGTTGCTACACCACCATACAATACATATAAAACACCAGCTATGATTGCTAGAAATGGAAGTATTCTTGGAAGAACTTCAAGTTTTTCTTTTAAAGTAGGAGGTGTTCTATTTCTTAAAGCTTTTGCAGCCTCTTTATCAATAAAGTAGCTATGAATAAGAGCCCATATGGCAAACATACCTGCCAACATAAAACCAGGTACAAGACCGCATAAAAACAATCTCCCAATCGATGTTCCAGTTGCAATTCCGTAAACAATTAAAACTATACTTGGAGGAATTAATACTCCTAATGTTCCACCTGCAGCTATAGTGCCTGTAGCAATTTGATCTGAGTAACCTCTTTTTCTCATCTCGGGTATCCCCATTGTTCCAATTGCTGCACATGTAGCTGGACTAGAACCACTTAAAGCTGCAAAAATTGAACAAGCACCTATATTAGAAATAACTAAACCACCTGGAACTCTCCAAAGCCATCTATCCAAACCTGTATATAAATCTTTACCTGCAGGAGAATTGGCTACAGCCATACCCATCAGGATAAACATAGGTATTGAGAGTAAGACAAATGAATTCAGTCCTGCATAAAAAGTTTCTGCAAAAACGTCTAACATTTGAAATCCTTCAAATGAAACCAAAAGAACAATTGATACAAAGCTCAATCCAAAAGCAATTGGAATTCCTGAAAAAAGAACTATCAAAGTAAAAACTGCAACAATTATTGCTATTATTAATGGATCCATTAATTTTTGTCCTTTTCGTCAGTTAATTTCATTATCTCTGCTAAATACTGAAGTATCATTAAAGCTGCTCCTATCATCATAGATGAATAAGGCACCCACAAGGGTGGATCCCATACAGTTCCGGTCGTATAATTTTTCGTAAAAGCTTCTTCGACCATTAAGAAACCAAAGTAAAATAGTATCAAAAAGAAAAGTAAACTTAATAATGATGTAAAAATTTTTAATCTAAGAACGTTTTTTGAGGATAAAAAGTCATAAATCCATTCCATACTAACATGTGCTTTTTCACTTAAAACGTATGCACTTCCAATAAATGTGGAGGCAACAAGTAACATGGTTACAAGCTCAGTTTGCCACGTAATTGCTCTTTGAAAAAAATATCTTTCGAAAACTAGTTCAACAATTATTAAAATTGAAAAAAGAAGTGCAGTAACAGCAAAAGCCCCACATACTTGGGCCATTAAATTACAAAATTTATAATAATTTTTTTTCATAAAAAAAACCCCTGCTTAATTTATAAACAGGGGTTCTTTATATATTAAATTACTTAACTGCTAAAGCCATTTCCATAAGCTTAGCACCACCTGGTACTTGCTCAGCAAATGCTTTGTGAGATGATTTTTTAGCAATTTCAATCCACGCAGCATGATCGGCTTCAGACATATACACTAACTCAACACCTGCAGCTTTATAAGCATCTTCAAATTTCTTATCAAGATTAGCTACTTGTTCAGTCATATATTGTTCAGCAACTTTTCCTGCAGCCATTAAAGCTTTTTGTTGCTTAGAGCTTAAAGCATCAAAAGATTTTTTAGACATTAAGATTGGCTCATACATAAACCATAAACCAAATTTTCCTGGAGGAGTTGCACATTTTACTTGTTCATAAATTTTGTAACTTACAAAACTACCTGAACTTGTATTTGCACCAGTTAATACTCCAGT
This sequence comes from Pelagibacterales bacterium SAG-MED22, assembly GCA_014653985.1. Taxonomy (GTDB): domain Bacteria; phylum Pseudomonadota; class Alphaproteobacteria; order Pelagibacterales; family Pelagibacteraceae; genus Pelagibacter. Next base: position 8,952 of record JACWDT010000007.1, on the reverse strand, counting down.
TTGCAGACCCGTATAGATTTCAGATGAAGGCATACTTTGAATACCTGCTCCAGCAGCTTCTAGCATTTGGTTAAATGCTTTTCCTGCAGCCCTCATTACTTGTCCTTTAACATCGCTAGGATTTCTAATACATTTTGTTTTAGAAGCAAATCCGCCGCCTAACCACGCATCTGATAGTACTACTACACCAGCATCGTTAATGATTTTTTTAATTTCAGTCATCATTGGAGATTTATTAAATCTCAAAGCATGATCGTGATTTTTTACAGTTCCTGGCATTAATGTAGCACTAAATTCTGGATGAAATTTAGATGCATAACCTAATGGGAAAGCAGAAATATCTAATTGACCTGTAGTCATAGGTTTCCACTGTTCTTTTGGTTTGTATAAAGATTTTGCTGGGTAAATTCTAATGTCTATGTCGACATTAGCTTTTTTAACCTCGTCGGCAATGATTTGCACCATTTCATGACGTGGGTCATATGATCCATCGGCTCTTGGAGTTCCTGGCCATTGGTGACTTGCTTTTAAAGTTACAGCATAAGCAGAACCAATTAACGTGAACACAAGAACAAATGAAGTTAAACATAATGATATTTTTTTTAACATTTAATTCTCCCTCTATTGTTATTTATGATACTACTATTAAAGTGAAGATATTGTTAAGAGTCAAGTTAACAAAAAATACATTTAAAATTTAATACTATTATGGACGGACCCTTAAAGAATTTATTAGTAGTAGATCTAACAAGAGTATTGGTTGGGCCTTATTGCACAATGATTTTATCAGATCTTGGAGCAAGAGTAATAAAAGTTGAGGCTCCAGAAATTGGAGATGACTCTAGAAAATTTGGTCCTTTTATTGAAGATTATTCAGCTTATTTTATGTCTCTCAACAGAGGAAAAGAAAGCATAGCATTAAATTTAAAGAATTCTGAGGACAAAAGGATATTTGATAAAATTTTATCAAAAGCAGATATCTTAGTAGAGAATTTTAAACCAGGAACTTTAAAAAAATGGGGATACGGTTGGGAAGAAGTTAATAAGAAGTTTCCTAAATTAATTTATGCTTCAGCATCAGGTTTTGGACAAACAGGTCCTTTAAAAGAATTACCTGCATATGATATGGTAGTTCAGGGTATGGGAGGATTGATGAGTGTAACAGGTCAACCAAATTCAGAGCCTACAAGAGTTGGTACTTCAATTGGTGATATTACAGCTGGCTTATTCACAGCAATAGGTATCAATGCAGCTTTATATGATAGACAAAAAACAGGTAAGGGAATGTATATAGATGTTTCCATGCTTGACTGTCAAATTGCAATTCTTGAAAATGCAATTGCAAGATATTTATCTAAAAATGAAATACCTAAACCAATGGGCTCAAGGCATCCTTCTATTGCTCCGTTTGAGGCATTTAAAACAAAAGATAGCTATATAATTATTGCTGCTGGTAATGATAAATTATTTGAAAAGCTTTGTAATATTTTAAAAGTTCCTGAAATGTTTAATGATGAAAAATTTAATTCTAATTCTTCAAGAGCAAAATATATGGATGAACTTAAAACTATTCTTGAAAATAAACTTTCTGCTAAATCAACAAATGAATGGATTAGTCAAATGGAGAAAGATAAAATTCCTTGTGGTCCAATATTTAATATTAAAGAAGCAGTTGAGAATCCGCAAGTGGAAGCAAGAAATATGATTGTAAAAGCCTACCATAAAGTTATAGGAGATTTTAAATTGGCAGGAAATCCTATTAAAATGTCGACATATGAAGATCCTCATAAAAGAGGAGATATCCCTGACCTTGATGAACACAGAGAAAAAATAATTAAAGAATTTGTAGATTAAAATTTATTAATCTTCTGAAGTATTTTCTTGAGTTGGCTCTTGACTGTTTGAAACTTCATCTAAAGATAGTTCACCTTCTTCATTCATGATTTCTTCGCCAACTGAACTTTCAACATCTACTTTAGCAGTTTCAGATAATTCTGCTAAATCTTCTTTTGTAACTTGAATTTTTTCTGGAGTTTTTCTTGCCCTTTTTGATGGAAGAATTGGGGTACCACTTTTAGAAATTTCACCTTTGTATAAATTTTCAAAATCATCACCTATATCTTCATCATCTTCTGCGGTATCATCAACTTGTTCAACATGTTTTCTAAGTTTATAAACTGCACTTTCTGTCAAATCAGATACTTGAATTTTTTCCTCTGCAATTTCTCTCAATGAAATAACTGTATTCTTATCTTTATCTCTGTCAATTGTTGGCTCTATGCCAGCATTTAATTGAGTAGCTCTTTCTTTAGCTACTAATACTAATTCATATGGACTATCTACTTTATCGATGCAGTCTTCTACAGTTACTCTTGCCATGCGCAGTATCTATACAGTGAGACCTATAAAATCAAGGAGTTTTTTATATATATTGTGGATTTAGCTTACTTCTAACTAAATAAAGAAGAATTATTGAGGTCAAAATATATGCACCTGAAACAATGGCTATTTGCTCAATTGAAAATTTAATATCTATAAGAATACCAAATAATGCTGTTCCGAAAGCAGTAGCAAATACCATTAAAGCTGTTGTGAGAGCTTTAATAGATCCAATATGCTTAACACCATAAATTTCAGCCCATGTAGATGATCCCAAAACATTAGCTAGACCGTTAGTAATACCTAACAAGCCAAAGAAAAAAAATGATGAAATCTCAACATCAAAATAGAAAAGGACTACAATTGAAAAAAAAAGAGGAACATTCATATAAATTAATAATTTTCTGCTAGTAAATTTATCAATCAAGAAACCTGAAATAAATAATGTTATCACAGATAATATGGAATAAACCATGAAGGATTGTGCAATTACATATGGCCCCCAATCTTTTGAAGTCGTTATAAAAGATTGGTAAACAAATGTACCTGTTGCAATCCATGGCATAGCTAGCATAGTCATACAAATAATATAAAATCTATAATCTTTTAAAACTTCTATTCTTTTCCATTGTTTTATTGGTTTGGTGATGACTTCATTATTACCATCTTCTCTGGTATCAAGTTTAACTTCTTTGACTAAAAAATATGTAGCAATTGGTAAAACTATAATTACTAAAATAGAAATAGAGACCCAAATATCTCTCCAGTGAATAAATGTAAGTAAAAAAACAATTAAAACAGGCAAGATAAATTCTGCTAAAGATAAACCTAACCAGGCTGTGCTTAAAGCTCTACCTCTATTTTTTTCAAAAAAACGGGAAATTGTTGTTGTAGCAGTGTGGCTTGATAAACCTTGGCCCGATAATCGCATTAAAAAAATTCCAATAAATAAAAAGATAACAGAGGAAATTTTAGAAAATATGAAACAAGAAATTGATAGAAATATAATTACATAAGATGCAAATTTTAAAATATTTACATCATCTATTTTTTTTCCAATCCAAACTAAAACAATGCTACTTAATAATGTTGCAGATGCATAGATTGAGCCAAATTGTCCATGTGTAATAGATAAAGCATCCCTAATACTTGAATTAAATAAACCAAGAAAAAAACTCTGTCCAAAACTTGAAAAAAATGTAAAGATAAAACCAAATAGAATTACTTTTAAACTTAAACTTTTAAACATAGATAAAAATTATGACTTGTAATGTTGCTTTCATAGGTCTTGGGGTTATGGGCTACCCAATGGCTGGATATATATCAAAAGCTGGACACAATGTAACTGTTTTTAATCGAACTAAATCAAAAGCAGAAAAATGGATTAATGAATACAAAGGTAAAATGGCTAACACGCCAGCTGAAGCTGCTGATGGTGCTGACTTCATTTTTACATGTGTTGGAAACGATAATGATCTTAAAGAAGTGTCTTTGGGAGAAAATGGATTATTCAATACAGCTAAAAAAGGTTCTGTTTATATTGATAATTCAACAGTCTCTGCTGAAATTTCCAGAGAACTATATGCAGCTGCAAAAGATAAAGGTTTTGATTTTTTAGACGCACCAATTTCTGGTGGTCAAGCAGGAGCTGAAGGTGGAAAATTAACTGTCATGGTAGGCGGTGATGAAACTACTTTTAAAAAAGCAGAACCAGTAATTGATTGTTACAGTCAAAAAGTAAAATTGATTGGTGCTTCAGGTAGTGGGCAGCTTACTAAAATGATGAACCAAATGTGTATAGCTGGAGCTGTTCAAGGTTTATCAGAAGCTATTAACTTTGGGATAAATGCTGGATTAGATATGGATATAGTTATGGAAACAATATCAAAAGGTGCGGCTCAATCTTGGCAAATGGAAAATAGATATCGAACAATGACTGATGATAAATTTGATTATGGTTTTGCTGTAGATTGGATGAGAAAAGATCTGGCAATTGTAATTGAAGAGGCGAAAAGAAATGGTTCGCCAGTTCCTGTGACAGAAATTGTAGATGGTTATTATGCAAAAGTTCAAGAAATGGGTGGTAATCGTTGGGACAGCTCAAGCTTGATAGCTCTTTTAAAAAAGAAAAAATAATTTGTGACTGATACTGTTCCTTATTACGAGGACTTTAGTGAGATCAAAAAGAAAATTTGGTCAATGTTAAATAATGCAGTTAAAGATAGAAGCTCACCTTTTAGAATTCCTGTATTTATTTGTGGTGATCAATCTGGTTTAGATGGAAGAATTGTTGTGCTTAGAAAATCAGATCAATTAAATAATATTATCCAGTACCACAGTGACATTAGATCAGATAAAATTGATAAATTGAAATCAAATAAGAATGCTGCTTTGTTGTTTTATGATAAAGATGAAAAAATACAGGTAAGATTAAAAGTAGAATGTGTTATTAATCATAACAATGATATCACAAGAACTTCATGGGAAAAAACTCAGCATATAAGTAGAAAATGCTATTTAGTTGATAATGGCCCAGGAACAGAGTCTGATATTCCAACTTCTGGATTAAAACCTGAGCTTGATAATTTTGATTACACTAAAGAACAAAGTGAAGAAGGTTATAAAAATTTTACAGTTATTCAATGTAAAATTAAATCTATGGAATGGCTTTATCTGGCAGCAAAAGGTCACCGTAGGGCCAAGTTTGATTTAGAGAATAGTAAAGATAGTTGGTTAGTTCCTTAAACAAACGTAGTCGTTACATCACCAAATGCTGATGATGTTACTTCAACTAACTCTTTTTCATTAATTGGAACTGGAAAACCAAAAGCTCCTGTTAAAATTAAATCACCTTTTTTTAAATAATTATTTCTTTTACCTTGTTCTTTAATTAACCAGTCTATTTCTGAAAGAATGTCATTTGGCCATATTTTATTAGTCCAGGTATCTATTATTTCTTTATCATAGATAAGTTTAAGGTCAGTCTCGACTTTTTCAGAGGGTAGTTTTGTTTTTGGACCTATTACAATTCCTGCATGAATAGCGTTATTTGCTAAAAGTTCTGCTCCATATGGTTCGTTTCCATAAAAGACTAAATTATGAATTTCTATAAGAGGATAAACTCCCTCAATAGATTGTAGAATGTAATCAAAAGATGCTAGATCAGGTTTAATATCACGATTTAATATAACTCCAAATTCTGCTTCCATAGCAGGATTTGTATAATCTTTTTTATTTAAGATTACTCCACTGTTGTGCAATTCATTTTTCCAGAGGTAGCCACAAGCAGGTTGGGTAAACCCCATTTTCTTTTGAGTATCCTTAGAAACACAACCGATTTTATAACCAATTATCTCCTCACCTCTATTCTGTCTTAATCTTGCAACATTTGATTGGATTAGAAGAGCATCCTCATTACTTATAATTTTTTTTTCTTTAAAAATTAACCCTGGATTTTTTAAGTCATAATCTTGTAAGATTTTATTTGCAATTATTTCTATTTTTTCCATTATTTAAACTAAACCTCTTTAGTGTACTCAGTTAACTTATAAGCACACCACTTAATTTTTCTTCCTTATTATTAGTAATTAATTTTTTGTAAAATATTCCCTTCAACGCCTAAGAGATAATAACCTTGGCTATCTTTACTGTAATTTCTCGTAGAGCAACTTGTACTAAATCTTGTCTTCCAATTATATCTTCCAGCTTCTTTTAATTTTTTTATTATGTGTAAATAATTCGGATGTTTATATTTACCTAGCTCAAATAAACAGAAAATTTTATATGGATCATATGCATTTTCTCTTGTAGGTGTTAAGTAAACTGAGTCCATAAATTGTGGACACATATCTATATTGTGTGCATAGATTTTTCCAATTCTAGGACTGCTAGGATCTACTGAATTTAACATTGTCCTTTTGTCTCTGTTTTTTAAATGATTATCATGGCTCTTAAGATTTGATGATTTAACCCAAGGCATACAGTTTGTTCCCATTCCCTGAGTATGAAGTAATTCATGCAATAAAATTGCAGCTCTTCTTTTGTCAGTACTAACAGATTTATTTCGCAAAAATATTGAACCAAATCCTACACCTGCCTCTCCACCATCGACACTATTGATATCGGCGAAATTAAAATAAATTTTTTTATTATTTGTTTGACCTTTTCCTTTATATAAAAAAGGTGTTATGTCATTGTTGGCCCATTTATGGAGATTTTCAAAGTTTTTATCCATTCTTATAAAAGTAATATCTAATTTTCCATCTGATCTATAATCTAACTTATATTTACGTGGAACCTTGTCACCTTTTTTGTTTTTACTAGTAGAAATTTCCATCCATTTATTCGCCATTAAGATAATTTTTTCCATTTTACCATTTATATCTAGTTCTCTATCCTCACTATCTTTAGCTAATAGATAATTAAAATGAATTTGATAATCATCATTTACATCAGGTTGATCCTCAAAAAACCTTCCAATTTTTTTATCATTTTCAGCAATTTCCACGTTCATCTCTACACTTGCAATAGGTTCATCAATATTTGTCCAAACAATTTTGTCGTTAATTGCAAACAAAAAACATTCATTTTGAGTGTACTTTTTTGCTCCTTTCATACAGTTTTTGTATGCTTGTTCATGTACTTTATCATTTATATCTTTTACAATTTTAAATCCAGTTGCCCATCCTCCTTCACTGGTTGATCCATAAAAAATTAATTTTTGTTTCTTTTTTTGAGATTTCTTAAGTTGTTTTTTGTAAAATTGTTCAAAATCATACCAATAATTTATCCCTCCTGAACCTGGGACTTTAATTTCTGCAAAAATATTATTTGTTAAAAATAAGGAAAATAAAATTATAATAAATTTTTTCATATAAATGATATTAAATCAAAAAAGTCTCAAAAAAAATAGGTTTTATAGAATTTTTGTTGAGACAATTTGTAAAAGAAAATTGTATTATCTCATGCTAGGTTATTAGTTTTAAAAGGAGGAAATAATGAAAGCATATATAATGGGAAACTACACTGAAAAAGCTTTTCAAGGTTTTTTGAAAGATCCTAAAAGTGATAGAAAAGCAGTTGTAGAACAATTAACAAAGGCAATGGGTGGAACAATGCATAGTATGGATATCGTACGTGGTTCATATGATTTTGTAGTTGTAAATGAACTAGCTAGTTTTGAAGACTTTGCGGCAGTAAAACTTGTTGTAGAAGCTTCAGGTGCAGTTAAAAACTTAACAATGTTAGAGGCTATTGATTTTAATAAAGCCACAACTAAAGCAAGCGAAGTTGCTTCAGGCGCTTACAAAGCTCCAGGTCAATAATAAAGATTAATTTTTTTTATCGTTGTCGACTACTAAGCAGATTTCTGATTTAGTCAGAAATCTGCGACCTGTTCCATTATCTAAAGAGAACATACCACCAATTCCTTTAACAGCATCAATCGTTAAATCAGTATGTTTCCACTTTTCAAATTGGTCTGCGTTCATGTAAAAAGGTACTCCACCTATTTCACCTAGTTTCAAGTCATTATCGCCTAAAGGGAATTCACCTTCTTGAAAACACATTGGCGCACTACCATCACAACAGCCTCCAGACTGGTGAAACATTAGTTTTTCACCATACTTTTCTTGAAGCTCAGATAATAGGTTTAATGCTGAATTAGTTGCAGATACTTTCATTTTTAAACTCCGGCCCATGATTTAGAATCATGGGCCAGTATATATTATTATTTGTTAAAAGAAGCCTAATTTCTTTTCAGCATAAGAAACATGAAGATTCTTATTTTGTCTGTAATGGCCAAGCATCATTTTGTGTGTTTCTCTTCCTACACCTGATTGTTTGTAACCACCAAATGGAGAGTGAGCTGGATAAGCATGATAACAATTTGTCCATACTATTCCTGCTTGTATTGCTCTACCCATTCTGTAAGCAATATTTCCATTTCTAGTCCAAACACCTGCACCTAAACCATAAAGAGTATCATTAGCAATTTCTAATGCTTCTGCTTCATCTTTAAATTTAATTACAGATACTACAGGTCCAAAGATTTCTTCTTGTGAGATCCGAGATTTATTATCAGTTTCAAAAATAGTAGGTTGAATGTAATTTCCTTTTTCCAATCCACTATTAAGTTTACCAACATCTCCACCTGCAAGAACTTTAGCACCTTCTTTTTTACCAAGATCTAGATAGGACTTAATCTTCTCCATTTGCTCAACTGAAGCTTGTGCTCCAATCATAGTTTCCATTTTCAATGGATTATCTTGGATAACAGCTTTTGTTCGAGCGATACATTTTTCCATGAATTTATCATAAATAGACTCTTGGACTAATGCTCTACTTGGACAAGTACATACTTCACCTTGGTTTAAGTTGAACATTACAAAGCCTTCAACACACTTATCTAAGAAATCATCATCTTTATCCATGATGTCCTCAAAGAATATGTTAGGTGACTTACCACCTAATTCTAGTGTGATTGGAATGATGTTTTGAGCTGCATACTGCATAATTGGGACTAGATGTGATCCTTATACATCAAAGCTTCTATCAGGTAATGACTATCATTAC
>JACWDT010000006.1 GCA_014653985.1 Pelagibacterales bacterium SAG-MED22 | reverse complement strand
TTTAGCCTCAAATCTTTGACTTAAAACCACCTGAAAAATATCACCAATTTTGATGTATTTTTTTGCCTTATTAAATGTAGAAATTGATACGATTAATGATGACTCAATGTTTGATATAAATTCGGTTAAAATGCTTTATACCTTACCTGTAAACTCTTTCACTTTAATTAATGACAAAGATAATAACATTTTTTTAGTTAAAATTGCAGATTCTAAGAAAAATTTTTTTAATAAATCTGATGAGGAATATGTTCAATTTGTAAAAAATCAAAATACAGATAACAGGAAAAGTATTTTACAGTCATATGATCAATTATTAAACAATAAATACCAAGTTAAAGTTAATCAAAAATCTGTTGATAGAGTTAAAAATTACTTCAAATGATCATCAATCGAAGCTTCAAGGACTTCAAGTTTCGACATAGAAGCAAAAAAAATCAAATAATATATACGTCGAAAAAAGTTGAGAACGATGAAGAAATATTAAATTTAATTGATAATTTTTTAGACGAAAAAAATAGTTTTATATTTGAGTCTGTTGAAAAAGGTAAAATCAAAGGAAGATACACAATATTTGGGAAAAACCCTGATAAAATTTGGGAGTTTAACAATCAAAGTTCTTATCTAATCAAAAATAATAAAAAGATAAAACTGAAGGATAAGCCAGATCAATTAATAGAGAAAATAATAGAGGAGTTTAAATTTGAGACCCCAAAAAATTTACCAAAAATATGCTCATTAATTTCTGGATACTTTTCTTACGACTCTATTAGATATATTGAAAAGATACCAAATAGTTGCAAAAATGATTTAAATATTCCAGATGTTAGACTTCTACGTCCTAGAACATTAATTATTCATGATAATTTAAAAAAAGAAATATTTTATATAAGTAATATTTTTAAAGATGAAAAAATAACTAACTATGAAAATAAATTTAATGAGATTAAATCTGATCTTTTTAAATTATTAATTCAATCTTCTATTAAAAATTTAAATAAACCGCTAAAAGCAAAATTAAATAATATCAAAGTTAAATCCAACACTTCTAAAAGTAAATTTTTAAATATGGTTAATAAGGCAAAAAAATACATCAAAATTGGTGATATTTTTCAGGTGGTTTTAAGTCAAAGATTTGAGGCTAAATTAACAAAAAAACCAATAGATATTTACAAAAAACTTAGAGTGACTAACCCCTCTCCTTTTATGTTTTTCTTTAATTTTAATGATTTTCAAATAATTGGTGCTAGTCCAGAAATATTAGTGAGATTAAGAGACAATAAAATTACTGTAAGACCAATTGCTGGAACTAGGCCAAGAGGTAAAACATTAAAAGAAGACATTTATTATGAGAAAGATTTATTAAAAGATAAAAAAGAACTCTCAGAGCATTTAATGCTTTTAGATTTAGGGAGAAATGATGCCGGTAAAGTATCAAAAGTAAATTCTGTCAAAGTAACTGAGAGCTTTATTATAGAGAGATATTCACATGTGATGCATATAGTATCTAATGTAATTGGTGATTATAATAAAAAGTTCTCTAAGTTTAAATCCTTACTAGCTGGATTTCCTGCTGGAACAGTGTCTGGTGCTCCAAAAATAAGAGCTATGGAAATTATTGATGAATTAGAAACGACGAGAAGAAAGGTTTATGCAGGCGGCATAGGTTATTTTTCTGCAAATGGTGAATTTGATACCTGTATTGCTTTAAGAACAGCTGTTGCCAAAAATAAAAAATTCTATGTACAAGCTGGTGCAGGAATTGTTGCTGATAGTAAACCTACAAATGAATATGAGGAGACTGTTAATAAAGCTAAGGCTTTAATTAATGCTTTAAGATAATGAAAGTATTACTGATAGATAATTACGATAGTTTTACATTTAACTTGTATCATTACATATCATCACTAGGTGTTAAAGTAGATGTCGTTAGAAATGACAAAATAACAGCTAAAGATATTAAGAAAAATAAATATAATAAAATTGTTATATCTCCAGGACCAGGAAGTCCAAGTCAATCAGGAAATTGTATAAATATTTTAAAATCTCTTCATAAAGAAATACCTTTTTTAGGAGTATGTCTAGGTCATCAAATTATAGGACAAGTATTTGGGTCAAGGATCATTCAAGCAAAAAAGCTTATGCATGGAAAAATAAGTAAAATTAAATCAAAAAAAATTGGAATTTTAAAAAATTTACCAATAATTTTTGAAGCTACTAGATATCACAGTCTGATAATTGATAAGAAAACTTTATCTGATAGTTTAGAAATTACAGCAGAAACTGAAGATGGCCTGATAATGGGTGTGCAACATAAAGTGTATAATATTCATGGTGTACAATTTCATCCGGAAAGTATTAAAACTAAACTGGGAATAAAAATATTAAAAAATTTTGTTAATTATTAATTAAATGGATCAAATTTTAGAAAAATTAAGAAATAAGAAAGATCTTTCTTTTGAGGAAAGTAAATCTGCTTTTGAATTACTTATGACTGGACAAGCTAATGAAGATCAAATTTATGATTTTTTAACCTTATTATCAGACAAAGGTGAAGTATCAGACGAAATTGCTGGTGGTGTTTATGTGCTTCGGGAAAAGTCAAAAAGAGTAAAAGTTAAAGACTGTGTTGATACTTGTGGAACCGGAGGTGATGGCATGAATACCTTAAATATTTCAACGGCATCAGCTTTACTTTTAGCTAGTATGGGCACTAAGGTTGCTAAACACGGTAATAAAGCAGTTTCTTCTAAGTGCGGTTCAGGAGATGTTCTTGAAGCGCTTAATATTAAAATAGATCTTGAGCCAAGTGATATAGAAAAAGAGATCAATGATAACAACTTTGGCTTTATGTTTGCTCCTAATTATCATAGTGCAATGAGATTTGTTGGGCCTGTGAGAAAAAAAATAGGTAAAAGGACAATATTCAATATGATTGGTCCATTAAGTAACCCTGCTTTAGTAGATAGACAAGTTGTCGGTGTTTTTGATAAAAAATTACTCAAGATTTTTGCTGAAGGGCTTAAAAATTTAAATATTAAATTTGCATGGATTGTGAATAGCGAAGATGGACTAGATGAAATTTCACCTTATGCAAAGACAAATGTAATACAATTAAAGAATGGGGAGATATCTGAAATTGTTATTGATCCTAAAGAGTTAAACATTAATGCGGAGAAATTTGAATATTTAATTGGTGATGATGCTAAATATAACGCAAATAAAATGATTGAAATTTTTAAAGGTAAAGACAATGATTTTTCAAAAGCAGTTTGTTTAAACGCAGCAGCAGGTTTAATTGTAAATGAAAAATATTCAGAATTTTTAGATGCTTACAATTATAGCAGAGAATTTATTTTATCAGGAAAATCATTTATTCATTTAAAAAAAATACAAAATGTCTAAAAATATTCTTAAAGAAATAATTAAAAAAAAAATAGAAAAAATAGATATTTTAAAAAAATCAACAAATTTAAATACTCTAATAGATATTATTGATAAAAATAATTCTTTCATTAATTTTAAGGAAAAAATTCAATCGAATTTATTAAATAATAAAACTTCAATTATTGCTGAAATAAAAAAAGCTAGCCCCTCTGCAGGTATAATTATCCAAAATTATAATCCAGTAGAAATCGCTAAAATATACAACTCTAATAATGTAACCTGTTTATCTGTTCTTACTGAAGAAGATTATTTTTTAGGGAACCTGATACATATTAGTAAGATAAAAGAAAAAATAAACCTGCCTATTTTATGTAAAGATTTCTTTATAGATAAGTTTCAAATACCCTTAGCTAAAAGTTATGGGGCTGATGCAATTTTAATTATTTTAGCTGGTGTATCAGATAATCTAGCAAATGATTTATACGAAGAGGCATTAAAGTATAAAATGTCAGTAGTTGTAGAGGTTCATACGGTTGATGAAGCTAAAAAAGCTCTAAACTTCAAAGAGGCTTTAATTGGAATAAATAATAGAAATTTAAAAACTCTTAAAACAGACATAAATACAACTTATGATATCTATAATGTATTAACTAATCATGATGGACCTTTGATTTCAGAGAGTGGAATTAAAACTAAAGAAGAACTTTTGGATTTAAAAAACAAAACATCTATTAATACTTTTTTAATCGGTGAATCACTTTTGAAGAATTTGGATAAAAATTCTATTTTTTCAGTTTTATAGTCAATTAAACCCCTATTTTGTTGGTTTTTTTAATGTTGTTAAATTAAAAGAACTTTTATAGAACATTATTTGTACGATATTTGTTCTTATGCTTACAAAAAAACAAAAAAACTTACTTTTATTTATCAACAAGAAGTTGAGAAGCTCTGGTGTTTCTCCTTCATATGAAGAGATGAAACAATCTCTCAATTTAAAATCCAAGTCAGGAATACACAGATTGATAAGTGCTTTAGAAGAAAGAGGTTTTATTAAAAGACTTGCTCATAAAGCTAGAGCCTTAGAGGTAATAAAACTTCCTGAAACAGCTTCTGCAAATGATATTTACAACAACTTTTCCCCAAGCGTTATAAAAGGTGGTTTAGACGAAGAGCAAGTACCATCTGATGAAGTAGAAGTGCCAGTTCTTGGTAAAATCGCTGCTGGAACACCTGTTGAAGCAATCCAAAATGAAGTTGCTAGAATACCTTTACCAAATAATCTCGAAAAAAATGGAGATTACTTTGGTTTAAAAGTTCAAGGTGATTCTATGTTAGAAGCTGGTATCCACGAAGGAGATACAGTAATTATCAGAAGAACAGATACTGCAGACAATGGAAAGATTGTAGTCGCTTTAATTGATGAACATGAAGCAATGCTTAAAAGAATTCGTAAAAAAGGTAAAGTTGTAGCTTTAGAAAGTGCAAACAGAAACTACGAAACTAAAATTTTTGGACCTGATAGAGTTAAAGTTCAGGGTGTTTTAGTATCTTTATATAGAAACTTCTAAAAAAATAGTCTAAACATCATTGATGTCAAAAGTAGCAACTCGTTTTGCTCCCTCACCTACTGGACCTCTTCATATTGGAGGTGTGAGAACTGCTTTATTTAATTGGCTATACTCAAAAAATCAAAAAGGTACATTTCACCTTAGAATTGAAGACACTGACAAAGAAAGATCTAAAGAAGAGCACAGAATTCAAATTGTAAATTCTTTAAAATGGATAGGAATTGAACACGATGGAGATGAATATATTCAATCAAATAAAGTTGAAGATCATATTAAAGTTGCAAATGAATTATTAAAAAATGGAAGTGCTTACAAGTGTTATTGTTCTAGTGAAGAAATAGAAGAACAAAAAAAGAGAGCTAAACAAAAAAAACTACCTTATATCTATAATAGAAAATGGAGAGATGCAGATGAAAAAGACGCGCCAGAAAATATTAAGCCTGTAATTAGATTTAAGAGTAAAATTGAAGGAAGCTCTATATTAAAAGACTTGGTACAAGGTGATGTAGAAATTGAAAATAATACAATAGAGGATTTTATTATATTAAGAAATGACGGAACTCCAACATATAACCTTTCAGCAACTGTGGATGATCATCAGATGGGAATGACTCACATTATTAGAGGTGATGATCATAAAATAAATACTTTTAAACAAATTCAGATTTATCTGGCTATGGGTTGGGAAGTTCCAAGTTTTGCACATATACCTTTAATCCATACAATTGAGGGTAAAAAGCTATCTAAAAGAGATAATGCTTCTACATTGGATGACTATTCAAAAATTGGAATTATGCCAGATGCTTTAAGAAACTACTTGTTAAGACTAGGTTGGTCCTATCAAGATAAAGAAATATTTACCTTAGATGAAAGTATTAAATATTTTAATTTAGAGGGAATTGGAAAGTCACCTTCAAAACTTGATATGAGCCGTATTTTGTCAGTGAACGAGCACTATATTAAAACTATTGATGAACAACAGCTTTTCAAAAGCTTGATTGAATATTGTGGGATTTACAAAGAAAAAATTAAACCTGAAAAAGAGGAAAAAATAAAAAATTCACTTTCATTTTTAAAAAATAAGGCAAAAACATTAGAAGATATATTTAATAATGCTCAATATATATTGAAAGATGAAGTTAATTTTAATCAAGAAGATTTAAAATTAATTGACGTTAAAGCAAAAAGAATTATTTCTGTTTTTAATGAGAATTTAAATAAAGTTAATATATTAAGTAAAGAAACATTGGAACCAGTTGTAAACGAACTTATTCAATCAAATGGAACAAATTTTAAAGGGGTTGGACAGCCCCTGAGAGTAGCTTTAACTGGCTCAAAATTTGGACCTGGAATATACGATATAATTATTTCACTTGGAAAAGAAGAAGTAAAAAAAAGATTAACTAATAAGAAACTTACTTAAAACCGATGAAGCTTCATTGGAAGAAGAAGATTTAGATCTGATTTTAGTTAAGGTTTCTTCACAATCATTTATTTGTTTTTTCATTAATTCTGGATTATTCAAAAGATAAACAACTGAATTGTATATCTCTTTGGAATTACACTCATTCTGTATAAGTTCAGGAATTACTTCTTTATTGTTAATAATATTGATGATGTTAGCAAACTTTATTTTTACCAGCATTTTTATGATTAAATAATTTAAAAAATTCATTTTATAGATTATTATAGAAGGAACTCTAGCATTACAAATTTCGAGAGAAACTGTTCCAGATTTAGAAACTGCAAAGATAGAACTATTTAATATTTGTTTTTTAATATTATCTTCAGAAATAACCTCAGTATTTTCTAAATTAATATGCTTAATTTTTTTACTAATTAAATCCTTATTTTCATGAGTGGCATGGAAAACAAAGATAAAATTGTTAAATTTCTTATTCATTTTATTTATAAAATCAATCAAGATAGGTAAAAGCAAATTTACTTCGGATAATCTACTCCCACAAAAAAGAGAGATAATTTTTTTATCATTTAGTATTATGTTGGATAGGTTTATTTTTTTATTAGCCTCTTCTTCTAATAATGGATGACCCACAAAAGTGTTTGGAATATTTTCTTTATCGAAATATTTTTTTTCAAAATCAAATAATAATAAAATATGATCTAAAAATTTTTTAAATTTTTTAATTCTTCCCTCTCTCCATACCCAAACTTGAGGAGCCACATAGTGAATAGTCCTAATTTTGTTATTCAATTTTTTAACTTTTTCAGCAACTCTTAGTGTAAAATCGGGACTATCAACAGTAAATAAAATATCTGGATTAAATTTTATTACCTCTTCTACTGTCTTGCTTATTTTTCTTTTAATCTTAAAAATATTAAACAAAACGCTTGTAAAACCAATATATGTAATTTCTTTAAGTTCAAAAATAGATTTTATCCCTAATGAGTATAAATGTGTTCCCCCCACACATGAATATTGGATGTTAGGATTATCTTTTTGGAGTTTGGATATCACTTTAGAAGCAAGTTTATCTCCAGAGGGTTCACCAGTTATTATAAAAATTTTTTTCATATTACTGAGATAAACATCTTATTTTTATTAGCATATTCAATACATTTCCTTTTATCTAAAAAAACATGTTGTCTGCTCTTAATAGCAATGCCCTTTAATCCAGCTGTTTTACTTTGTTTGATTGTTTTCAATCCAATGGTTGGAAGATCTATCCTCAAGTCCTGTTTCTTTTTTGGAAACTTAACTAAAACTCCGTGATTTCTAAATGTTTTGCTTATGCTTTTTTCTAGCATTTTTTTAGTTCCACCTTTTCCTTCTATGGAAACTATTTTTTTATTTCTAACTACTATAGCTTGGCTAAAATTATACTGTCTTAAATTATTTAATTTTTTTACTGCTTTTTTAATATCTAATAGATCTTCTTTGTTTGGTTTAAATTTCGAATAATTACCTTTTTTTAATGAAAACTCGGGATTAAATAAAAGTGAATTTTCAGTCTTGATCTTATTTTGAGCTAATATTTTAATTATTTCTTTAAGTATAGCCGCATCTCCAAGCTTTGATGCTTTGACTATTCTAGGGATATAAAAAATTCCTTTTAAATCTAATTTCAAATTCGAAAAATTTGGTTTATTTACTTTTCCAGCAAATAAGACACGTTTACATTTATTTTTTTTAAGAATATTAATGATTTTACCAAATTGACCTAAAGAGACTGCGTAGGATTTTTTATCTTTTTTAAACTTTTTTGATTTTGATAAATCTATTATCAAATAGTTTATCTTCTTTTTTTTTATGGTTTTTAAAATTTCTTTTGGAAAGTCAGTATCACCAAAAATTAATCCAATCATCTTATGAAAACGGTGTACAAATAGATCTTTTTTTATCTTTTGTTATAAAATTTATTACATTTTTAACCAATGGGTTTTCTTTCAAAGAAACTCTTAATTTACTTATATTTTCATTAATATTTTTTGTAGCAAAGATCTCTTTATAAGCTTCACTTAACCCTATTATATTCTTGTTTTCAAACTTTGCTCTTCTTAAACCTATTAAGTTCAACCCTATTAATGAATTTCTATTTCCTGTAGACAATCCATAAGGAATTACATCATGCATAACACCTGTCATACCCCCTATCATTGCCATTTTTCCAATTCTAGTGAATTGCTGGACAGCAGAATTACCACCAATAACAACATTGTCCTCAATTATTGCATGGCCTCCTAAAGGCACATTGTTTGCAACTATTACATTATTTCCAACTAGGCAATCGTGAGCGATATGTGATGAAATCATAAATAAACAGTTATTTCCAATAACTGTTTTGCCACCTCCACCAGCTGTTCCAGGATTTATTGTTACATATTCTCTTATTTTATTATTGTCTCCAATTATTAAATTTGAAGGCTCTCCATTGTATTTGAGGTCTTGTGGATGATTAATCGAAACAAAAGGATAAATTTTATTTCCCTTTCCAATTTTAGCATTTACAGTAATATTAACATGAGATTGAATAATAGTTTTCTCACCAATTTCCACGTCAGGGCCAATTACACAATATGGACCAATCTCAACATCTGAAAATATTTTTGCTTTTGGATCAATTATTGCAGTTTTGTGTATCATTTGTTTTCCTTAATAAATCTTTTTAAGTCTTTAGCCGGATAGCCCATTACTTTAGAATTATCAGGAATATCTTTAATTACTCCCGAACCACCACCTATTTGAACATTGTTTCCAATTTTTAAATGTCCAGATACCCCAGCTTGACCACCAATCATTACATTGTTACCCAGTGTTGAACTTCCTGCAAATCCAACTTGACCTGCAATAATACAATTTTCACCAATTTTATTATTATGAGCGATATGTACTTGGTTGTCTAAAAAGGTATTTTTACCAATGATAGTGTTAGACAACGATCCTCTGTCAATAGTTGAGCCACACCCAATTTCACAATTATCTTCAATTATAACGATACCAATATGTGGATAACGAATATTATTTGCTTTATTAGGAAAAAACCCAAATCCTTTTTTTCCAATTACACAACCGTCTAAAATTGAAACACTATTTTTTATGAAAGTTTTTCTAATAATAACATTAGAACCAATAGAGCAATTGTTTCCAATAACAACATTGCTTTCAACGATTGTATTATGACCTATTGAACAATTTGATCCTATTTTAACATTATTACCAATTAATATATTTTTGCCATGTTTAACAGTTTTATGAAAAGATGTTTTTTCAATATTTGTTGTTTCAGAGTCAAAATCATCTGTTATTGCATCAGGGTAAAACATTTCGGTTATCATTGATGTAGATACAAGAACATTATCAACTTCTATTGGTATACAATTCTTAGGAAGAATATTAGATAACTGTTTAGTAGTTAAACAACAGCTTGCCTTAGTAGTTGAGGCTGCTGTCTCATATTTTTTTGAATGGAAGAAAGAAATATCCTTATCTGATGCGCTATACAAATCTTTTACGTCATAAATTTCTTTTTGTAAATTTTCAAAATCAATTTCAACTTTGATAAAGTTTAAAACCTTTTCTAATTTAAAAGGACCTTTGTTTTGGAAAAACGGATTAATCATTCAATGTTTTGTATCAAAACATCAACTTTATACTTATCAATAAATATTACTAATTATTTTCTATCTACAATAGTAGCAGACCATTGAGCATCTGCCATTTTTTTTTTATCAACAAAAGCTTCACCTTTATATTTCCAAACACGTCCATGTGATCTGATGGCTTCTATATTTAATTCTAATTTACAATCTGGGATAACTGGGTTTCTGAAACGAGCTTTATCAACACCCATTAAAAAAACTAATTTATTTTCATAAGTAGATTTATCTAATCCGTGTGCTGTTAAAGCAGCTGCAGCTTGTCCAAATGCTTCTACAATTAAAACACCAGGCATGACAGGATTTTCTGGAAAATGGCCCTGCACAAAAAAACTATCTTTTTTAACATAAACAATTGCTGTTGCAGAATGAAGTTTTTTGATATTCGTAAGCTCATCAATTAAAAGCATTGGCTCTCTATGTGGTAACAAATTAATAATTTGATCTTTGTCTAATTTATCCATAGTTAATTTAGTTTTTCGTTAATTAAATTAAATATACTATCAGTAATATCCAATTTTTCTTTAGCAATTAATACATTTTTTTTGTCTATAATAATTTTAATTGAGTTTGCAGTCATATACTCTTTAAGAATTGGATTAATTTTTTTAAAAAAATCACTGATTTGATTATTTTTTTTTCTCTCAAATGAACCTACTAATTCATTTTTATTTTTCCTAAATAATTTAATACTAGAGTTAAATTCATTTAAATTTTTCTTAAATTCTTCATCTGTTAAAAATTTTTTTTTATTTGTTAGTTCTTTTTCAATTTTTTTAAGTTCGTTTTCTTTTTTTTTTAACTGTAATAAATTTTTCTTATTCTCTTCATTAAGATTTAAAACTATCTGTTTACCTAAATTTGAATTTTTAAAAATATAATCAATATCCAGGTAAGCTATAGTCTCATTACTATATGCACTTATGGTAAGGTTTAAAAAAAAAAAAATTATTATTATTTTTTTAAGGATATAATTCATCAAAAGCTAGTCCCAATATTAAATCTAAAAGTCTCTGTTTGATCAGTGGTTTCTTTAGTTAAAGGTTGTGCAAAAGTAAAATTTAAAGGTCCTATTGGTGTCATCCAATCTATCCCTAGTCCAATTGAACTTCGGATTGAACCTTCATCATCAATAGATGAATCATAATCTACGCCCCACACATTAGCTGCATCCATAAACATAATAAAATCTACTTGCTGCAAGTTACTCATCAGTTGAGGTAAAGTGGTTGTTATATTGGCTGTAGTAATAAAATTACCTCCTACATAATCATTTCCATCTTTTGGTCCTATACGACCCCTTTCAAATCCTCTTAATTTTCTACTTGGTACATATAATCTTTCTGATAACTTTATATTTTCATCAATAATTGAATTAGCTGCGGCTAAATAAAATGATGTATTTGTTAAATTTTCATTAAACAATTCTGAATAATGATTAAAACTATATGAATTTGTTAGTGTACCTGTGTCACTTAACATTGGGAGATTTACTGAATAATAGCTCCTAAAACCATCAGTGGTTTGAAATTTTTGGTCTCTTTTATCATAGTCAAAATTTACAGCTACAAAAGAATCCCAATAATTTCCATCTTGGGTTTTTTGTAAAGCAGAAGCAGTAGAATCCGTTTCAATTTTTTCATAAAAGTTTGATAAACCAAGACCTAAGTTAAGATCATCATAAAATTCAAAGTTTGTTCCAAAAGTAAAACCAGTTTTATTAGTTTTATAACCGGTAGTCGAAGTTCGATCTATTTCAAGTGCTTCAACACTGGTAGTAATTGATTTGTCTGAATTTCGAAAATTTGGATTTTTTATAGAAAATTTTCCTTTAGCTGTCTCTTCTGTTAATGTGGCGAAGGCATCAAGATTTATCCCTTTACCTAAAAAATTATTTTCTTTTACTCCAAATCCAATTGTAGCACCAGATGTTCCAGCTCCAGCTCCTAATGAAATTTCACCTGTTGCCTTTTCTTCTACACTAAAATTAATGACTTTACTGTTAAATTGACTACCTGGTTGAACTTCAGCATTTGTACTACTAAAAAAACCTAAGCTTTTGATATTATTAATTGTTTTGTTGTAAAGTATTTCGTTATAAGGATCACCCTCATCAATTTCAAACTGATTTCTAATGACATTTTCTTGAGTTACATTATTTCCAAATATATTTATTTTTTCTACAAAAAACTTTTCAGTTTCTTGGAATTTAAATACAAGATTTATCCTGTTCCCATCAATGCTTTCTAATGGAGTAATTTTGACAGATTCAAATTGTTCAGTTAAAGCAATAGTTTCAAATTTTTCAATTATATCTCTAATAATATTTATAGAATATGGTTTATCCTTAATTTTAGCAAAATGTTTTTCTAAATGGGAAAAATTTTCTTCATCATAATCATCTGTTAAGTCAAACTTGATGTCGTTAAAGAAAAATTTATTTTTGGCATTAATATTATAAATTAATTCAAACTCGTTCTCATTAACAAATTTAGCAAAAGAGGAGTTAATTAAGACATCACGATAACCTTTATTTAAATAAAAATTTTTAAGCAATCTCTTATCTAAATCGATAATACCCTCATTAAGAAATTTTTTTCCAGATATAAATTTCCAAAATTTATACTCCTCACTAATAATGATATTTTTTAATTTTTTATCCTTAAATATTTTATTACCAACAAATGTGATTTTCTTAATTTTAGACTTTTTACCTTTTTCAATTGTATAAATAAGATTTAATTTATTTTTATCTAATGTCTCAACCTGAGTGTCTATACTTGCAAAATAATACCCAAGATCTTTTAATTTTGAGAAAATTTTATTTCTATCTTCAGCTAAAGATAATTCATCATATGATGATCTTGGTTTTAAAATTCGAGTTTTTATAATTTCTGCCCTAATTTCGTCTGATTTTACACCGTCATATCTTATAGTTTCTATTATTGGTTTTTCAAAGACCTCTATGCTTAAAATATTATTGTTTAAAGAAACATTTACATTATCAAAAAAATTTGACTCGTATATTTTTTTAAGTATTTGATCTAAGTCATTTAAATTGAGTTCGTCATTTAAATTTATACCACTAAACATTATAATTGTTTGGTCAGAAATTCGGTCATTACCAGTTACATTTATTTTATTAACTATTTCACTTGAGGCAGTATTTATTACTAAATTAATTAAAATAATTATAAGTGAAAATACTTTAGCTCGCTTTTTAAACATCAGTGAATTTATACACTTTTTTCAATACTTTTAAACGGACATAATCATTTAATTTGATTACATCCTCAAGCTTTTTTGGAGAGATTTTTTTAAAATTATTAAACTCTTTTAATTTTAGAATTTTGAATAATTCTTTTTGTATATTTATAAAGTTAATTTTTTTATTTAAAAAGAGATTTACTAAGGTATCATTAGCAGCAACTATTACAGTCTCAAATAGCGAACTCTTACTTGGTAAAATTTTTAACAATTTAATCATAGGATATCTAGTAGAGTTTAATTTACTCAAATTTAGATTATTCAATGTTTTTAAATTTATAGTATTTGTAGATATTTTTTTTTCTGATTTTAAATAAAGACTGTTAAATATAGGAATTTTCATTGTAGTATCATGTGCAATAATTGTTGTTAAACCATTAGTAAATTTTATTAACGCATGTATATAAGATTTTGGGTGAATAATTATTTCAATATTTTGATATGGAATATTAAAAATATTTTTAGCCTCAATAACCTCATAAACTTTATTAATCATTGTGGCAGAGTCGACTGATATTTTTTTACCCATTATCCAATTAGGATGATTTACTGCTTGATTTATTTTAATATTTTTGAATTTATTTAAAGATAATTTTCTGAAGGGTCCACCTGAAGCAGTAAGATAAATTTTTTCAACATTTGTTACTTTTAAATTTTGCATACCATACCATATAGAAAAATGCTCAGAGTCAACGGGTATAAAATTCGTATTATTTTTTTTTAATTCTTTTAGTATTATATTCCAGCCACAGATAATCGACTCTTTATTAGCTATTGCTATATTTTTTGTATATTTGATAATTTTAATGGTTGGCTCTAAACCATCAATACCCATTATAGAATTCATCACATAATCAATTTTATTTTTAAAAATTAATCCTAAATGTTCGAATGAATTATAAACATTTATATTAGTATTACTGGTTTTTTTTTTTAAAATTTTATAACTGCTTGTGCTTTTTATAATTAAATTAGTAACATTGAATTTCTTTGCTTGTTTAAGCAATGTTTTATAGTCTTTGTCCGCTGTAAGTAAAATGATCTTAAAATCATTGATATCATTACTTATTATCTCTAGCAGATTTTTTCCTATTGAGCCTGTGGATCCAACAATTGCAATTTTTTTTTTCATTTAATTTAACCTGAAGTCGTTAATTATCAAAAGTGTATAGAAAAAAGGAAATGTAAATATCATGCCATCTATTCTATCGAGAATCCCTCCATGTCCAGGAATTAAGTTTCCTGTATTTTTGATTTTTGACATACGTTTAAAATATGAGATTACAAGATCACCTATTTGACTTACGGTTGAACCTAAAATTACTAATACCACTGTATATGTTGTTATTGAGAATTGGGTATCAAACCCATAATTTGTATTAGTTAAAAAAAATAATGTAATTAAAAGAGAGAATAGGTATGATCCAATCGAACCTGAATATGTTTTGTTTGGACTTATTTTAATTAATTTAGGCCCTTTAAATAATTTACCTATTATAAAACCACCAATATCTGAAGATACACAAATTAAAATTATAAATAAAAAATAGAAATAAGAATTATTATAATCAATAATTTTGTAAACTGAGTAAAAAGTGTACCCAAGATAAATGGCTCCAAAGAAAAAAAGGAAATTATTTTTTCTCATGTTATACCATTCATATAATGAGATTAAAAAAGTGATTAATATTAATAAATTAATATAAAAAGTTCCCTTTATAACGCAAAAAATTATTAAAGATATTAATACTATAGAGCTTAAAATTCTTTGAATTAATTCTTTTTTCATTAAACACCACCGTAATTTCTTTTTGTAAATTTATATTTTTGTATTATTTTATTGAAATCATCTTGATTAAAATCGGGCCATAATTTCTTTTCAAAAAATATTTCTGAATATGCTAATTGCCATAATAAAAAGTTACTTAATCTTGTAGTATTACCTGTTCTAATTAGAATATCAGGATCTGGTATGTCTTTAGTTTCTAAATATTTAGTTAAATTTTTTTCATTAATTTTTCCTTTTTGTTTTACTAGACTCTTAATTGCATTTATTAGTTCACTTTTTGATCCATAATTTAATGCTAAATTAATTTGTAATTTTTTATTACTCGAGGTTTTCTTTTCTGCAAATTTTAAAAGTTTATTTAATTTCGTTGAAAAGCTTTTCTTGCCTATAATTTTTAATTTTATATTTTGTTTGTGGAGTTGCAATGTTTTTTTAGATAAAAAGTTTTCTAATAACTTAAAAAGATAATTTATTTCTTTCTTTGGTCTTCTCCAGTTTTCTGTAGAAAATGCATATAATGTTAAGAATTTAATATTTTTTTTAATAGATGCTTTTATAATGTTTTCAACTGACTTTAATCCAGCCTTGTGTCCTGCATTTCTTGATTTTCTATTTTTTAGTCCCCATCTACCATTGCCATCCATAATAATGGCTATGTGATTTAGAGGGTTCATATTATCATTATTTCTTTTTCTTTTAATAAAACTTTTTCATCTACTAATTTAATATGATTATCGGTTATTGTCTGAACTTTTTTTTCATGAGTTTTTTCCTCATCCTCACCAATATCTTTTGATTTTAAAAGTTTTTTCACATCTTCATTGGCCTCTCTTCTAATGTTTCTAATAGAAACTTTACATTTTTCACCAACGGACTTAATTATTTTTTTTAGTTCAGTTCTTCTCTCTTCGTTAAGTTCAGGGACAGGTAATCTAATCAACTGTCCATCTATTTGTGGATTTAATCCTAAATCAGATTTTTTAATAGCTGCGTCAATTAATGGAACATTATTTGTATCCCAAACTTGAATATTTATCATTCTAGACTCAGGGGTGGTTATGCTTCCTACTTGATTAATTGGCATTTGTTGTCCATAAACATCTACTTTAATTAAATCCAGCATAGCGGCATTAGCTCTACCTGTTCGGAGAGAAGACAGTTCTTTTAAAAATACCTCTATGGCTTTATCCATCTTAAGGCTGTAAGATTTTTCATCAAACATTTATTCTCCAATTTTAATTCTATAAAATTCTTTAATTTTAAGATCAGCTATAGAAAGTTCTTTTAAAATATCTTTCACTTTTTTTTTTGGCTCCATAACCCAAGCTTGTGTTAAAAGAGCATTTTCTTCTTTAAACTTATTCATCTTCCCTAAACTTATTTTATTTGCAATCTCCTCAGGTTTTCCAGAGTTTTTTAATTCCTCTGTAACAAGCTCTTGCTCTTTATCGATAATTGCTTGATCTATTGAATTAGACTCTAAAGCCAAAGGGTTTGAAGCCGCAATATGCATTGACAACTGTTTACTAAAAGTTTTTACTACCTCTGAGTTTTCACTTGTTTCTAATGAGACTAATACAGCTAACTTAGCCACATTGTCTTGAACTACAGTGTGAAGATAATGATTATTTACACCATTAGGGTTTTCAATTGTTTTAGATTTACCAATTGTTATTTTTTCTCCAATTTTTGCAATCAAAGCAACTAAGTTTTCGTCAACGGTTTGATCATTTTTCATCTTTGAATTTTTTAATTCTTCAAGATTAGAATTTTTTTTATTATTTATTTCACTTAGTTCTTTTACGAAATTAATAAAGTCCTCATTTTTAGCAACAAAATCAGTCTCACAATTTACTTCAATTATAGATGTTTTGTTTTCATTACCACTAACAACAACAACACCCTCTTTGGCATCTCGAGACATTTTTTTTGAAGCCTTTGAAATTCCTTTAACTCTAAGGATTTCAATGGCCTTATCTATATCGCCATTAGCTTCTTTTATTGCTAAATTGCAATCTTTAAAACCTGCTCCAGTTGCCTCTCTTAACTTCTTTACGTTCTCTATGTCGCTCATATTAATTTAAAGTCTCCTTAGTTTCTTTAGAAAACTTCTGTTCTAATTTTTCTCTATCAAGTTCTTGAATTGTTTTTGTCTTATCTTCGTCTTTTTTATTATCTTTAATTTTATCTTGTGTTATTTTCTGAGCTGGAATAGAGCTTTTGGCACTATTAATTGTCTCCTTTATGAGATTACAATATAGATCAATCGCTCTTCTAGCGTCATCATTTCCAGGAATTGGAAAATCAATGTTCTCAGGATTCGAATTACTATCTAAAATTGCAATTATAGGTATTCCAAGTTTAGCAGACTCTGCAATTGCTAAAGATTCGTAGTTTGTATCTATTACAAAAACAAGATCAGGAACTTTCTTCATTTCAGCAATTCCACCTAAAGATCTTTGAAGTTTATCTTTTTTAACATTCATTTTTAAGAGTTCTTTTTTAGTAAACCCTCTATTTTCAGCAGAAATATCTATTTCTAATTTTTTTAATTTTTTAATTGAATTTGAAATTGTTCCCCAATTAGTTAACATTCCACCTAACCATCTATAATTTACAAAATATTGATCTGTTTCTTTTGCAACTTCTGCTATTGCTTCTGAAGCTTGTTTTTTTGTAGAGACAAATAAAATTTTTCCATTATTTGCTATTGTATTATAGACCTTTTCTAAAGCCACTTTAGTTAGCTCTAGTGTTTGTGTTAAATCTATAATGTGAATTGAGTCTCTTTTTCCAAAAATATATTTCTTCATTTTCGGATTCCACCTCAAGGTCTTATGACCTAAATGGACACCTGCTTCTAATAGTTGTTGAATTGTAACGTTAGGTATTTTCATATTTATTCCCGGTTAAGCCACCACAGTAATTTCCAATTAAGGACCGGAGGTATAAAACCAACAACTGTGTGCGTGTTAATTAAATTTATGCATTATTTACAAATATTTTATAAATTTAACAAGTTTTATTTATAGAATATTGGCTTGTATTTGTTGTTTTCTTAATAAATTTAGTAATTTTCTGTCTAAATTTTTTGAATTTTTGAGTTTAAATTGAAGAATATTATCTTCAGTGACTAGATTAATATTAACCAATGTTTTACCATTTTCTTTAAGAATTTTTGATATTACTTGTACTTGATCTTCAGATCTAACGTCAAAAGAGACTTCATTAATTGGACTATTGAACAATTCTTTTAATGAAGATATTTTTTGAACATTAATTCTTTTAAAACGGTTTTCATCATCAGTTATATTTTTAACTAAATTTAATATCAAAGAATTACCCTCTTTCAAAATTTCTCTATTTAATTCTAGAACATCAGAAAATATAAAAAGTTCAAATACACTTGATAAATCTGTTAATTTTAAAACTGCATAGGAATTTCCTTTTGCAGTTTTTCTTTCCTGTAATTTTAGTAAGGTAGCAGCTATATTGGAATTTTTAATCTGATCATCTAAAGTGAATTTACTATATTCATTTATTTTATAATCATTAAATATTTCAGTAAATTGATTTAATGGGTGATCTGAAATAAAAAAACCCACTGCATCAAATTCTCTTGCTAGTCTTTCTTCAAATTGCCAATCTTCTATATTTTTTATTATATCGTCTTGGGTTTTTTCATCCTCTGAAAATAAATCGATTTGATTTGCTGACTTATTCTCAAAAATATTTTTACTTTTGGTTATAAAATTGGGTATTGAATCAAATAGTGCTTGTCTGTTAGAATTTATATTGTCAAAAGCACCTGCCTTTACTAATCCTTCTAATTGAAGTTTATTTATGTCTTTTGGGTTTACTCTATTTAAAAAATCATTAGTTGATGAAAATTTTCCATTAACGGTTCTTTCCTCAATAATATTTGAAATTGCCTCATACCCTACAGCTTTTATTCCTCCTAATGCATAATAAAACTTTCCGTCAATAGTTCTAAAATCAGCGAAGCATTCATTTATATCTGGTCGAACAACTTCTACATTTAATCTGTTCAATTCTTCATAGAACTCACTAAGTTTACTTTGATTAGAAATATCCATCGTCATTGATGCTGCAATAAACTCTTTTGGATAATAAGTCTTTAAAAAGGCAGTTTGATAGGAAATAATTGCATAGGCGGCTGCATGACTTTTGTTAAATCCATATTCTGCAAAAGGTTCTATTTTTAAAAAAATTCCAGCTGCAACATCTTTAGCAATTCCATTTTTTATTGCTCCTTCGATGAAACCTTGTTTTTGCTTTTCAAGTTCAGCCCTTTTCTTTTTACCCATTGCTCTTCGAAGTAAGTCAGCTTGACCAGCAGTAAATCCAGATAACTTTTGTGCAATTTGCATTACTTGTTCTTGATAAATAATTACTCCATATGTAGGTTTCAAAATATCCACTAAGAGTGGGTGTAAATAATCAGGTTTTTGTTTCCCATGCTTACAATCATTATAAGTTGGAATATTACTCATTGGTCCAGGTCTATATAAAGCTACAAGAGCAATAATATCTTCTATATGGTTTGGTTTCATTTGTAACAAGGCTTCTCTCATTCCAGCACTTTCAATCTGGAATAACCCAACCGTTTTACCGCTTGATAATAAATCAAAAACCTTTTGGTCCTCAAAATCAATTTTTTCTATGTCAAAATCCTTATTAATCTTTTTAATTAACTTTTGCGTGTTGTTAATTACAGTGAGAGTTTTCAAACCCAAAAAATCAAATTTTATCAGCCCTGCATTTTCAGCTGAATACATGTCAAATTGAGTGGAAGGTAATAACAAATCTGCAGAACTGTCTTTATATAAAGGAACTACTTCAGTCAGTTTTCTATCTGCAATAACTACTCCTGCTGCATGTGTTGCAACATTTCTATTCAGACCTTCGAGTTGAAGTGATAAATCAGTTAATTTTTTAACTTTTGGATCTTCATTAATTAGTTTTTGAAGCCTTGGTTCACCAGCTATACACTGTGTTAAATTTTGTGGTCTTGAAGGATCAAAAGGTATCATTTTAGAAATACTATCTACAAAACCATAGGATAATCCCAAAACTCTACCAACATCGCGAATGACCATTCTAGCTTTTAATTTTCCAAAGGTAATTATGTGAGCAACACTATCTTTGTACTTTTTTGTTAAATATTCAAAAACAAGATCTCTTTTATCCTCGCAAAAATCGATATCAAAATCAGGCATAGATATTCGATCTGGATTTAAAAATCTTTCAAATATTAAATTAAATTTAATTGGATCTACATCTGTGATAGATAAACACCAAGCAACTAAAGATCCTGCACCTGAACCTCTACCAGGACCAACTGGTATGTCATTATTTTTAGCCCACTTGATATAATCTGATACTATAAGAAAATAACTAGCATATTTCATTTCAATAATTATCGAGAGCTCGTGATCTAATCTTTTTTTGTAATCTAAATATTTTTTTTCTGTCTCAATGTCATTTGCACTGATGTTAAATACCTTTTTAAATTTAGTTTTAAGCCCTTCTAAAGACTCTTTTTTTAAAATTTCATCAGCATCTCCACCTTTATCTTTGCTTATATTTGGTAAAATTGGATCTGAAAACAAAGGCCTAAAATTACATCTTAAAGGAAAATTATAATTATTTTCTAATGCTTCAGGTAAATCAAAAAATAATTCTGACATTTCAGAATTATTTTTAAAATAATGTTGATCACTTAATTTTAATCTATTTTTTTCGTTAACATAAGTTTTATTACCTATACAAATCAATGCATCATGCGCTTCATGCATATCTTTATTTAAATAATATACCTCGTTCGTTGCAATTATTGGTATCTCTAAATCTGAGGATTTCTCTAAATTAAATTTTTCAAAGCCAGTTTCATTAAGATCTTTGTGCCTTTGTATTTCTATATAAAAACGATCACCAAATTTTAATTTAATTTTATTATATAAATCATGTATTTCAGTAAATTTTCCCTTGTCGAATAATTTTCCAAACAAACCAAAAACAGTTCCAGAAAACAATGCAACACCTTCAGAATTATCTAATAAATAATCAAATGTTACATGAGGATCAGAAAGTTCATCATTTTTAAGATACGATACTGATGATAAATCGATAATATTTTTATAACCTGCTTCATTAAGAGCGTATAAAGGTAGTAATCCAATTGTATCATGAATTTTAAAGTTAATTTGCGTTCCAATGATAGGTTGACTTCCAGATTTTGATATCTTTTCAGCAAATTCTAATGCTCCACAAAGATTAGAGGTATCACAAAGACCTAACGATTTTATTTTATTACTTTTTGAATATTCTTGAAGATCATCTATTTTAATTGCACCTTCACAAATAGAGTATTGTGTGTGAATTTTAAGATGATTAAAGTTTTGTGGTAAAGACTCAGCCATTAGATGACTTTATCTTACCATTTAATATCTCCAATAAGCAATCTGCCTTATTTCCGAAAAATCTATTATGAGTTGCAAATATAATTAATCTGTCTGATCTCTTTTGATCTTTTAATAAATTAAATATTATTTTTGCAGTCTTTATATCCAAACTGCCAGTTGGCTCATCTGCCAAAATTATCTCGGGATCATTAATTATTGCTCTTGCTATAGCTATCCTTTGGGCTTCTCCACCAGATAATTGGGAAGGATAATGATCAGCTCTGCTAGATAAGCCTATTTTATTTAGCAATTGTTTTGCTTTAGAAATTGCCAAATTTTTATTATTATTAATTGATAAGCTTGCCAGATAAATATTTTCCAGTGATGTAAAGTCAGGTAATAAATTATTTTGCTGATAAACAATTCCGATTTTTTTTGCTCTAAGTTGATCATTTTGCTCTTTTTTATCATAATTAATTTGGTGATTATTAAATTTAATTAAACCATTTGAAGGTTTGTCTATTAAGGAGATTAAATTTAATAAAGTAGACTTACCAGAACCTGAGGGACCCATCAGAGAGTAAATTTTACCTTTTTTAAAATTATATGATAAATTTTTTATAACTTTAAACTTTTTACTAGTCTCAAAAGTTTTTGATATATTGTTTAATTCTAAAAATTTATTCATATTTTAAGGCTTTTATGGGATCAAGTTTTGCAGCTTTTAAGGCAGGAAATATTGAAACTACTATAGTTATTAATATTGAACATATTGATATTATTAGGATAGAGTTTAGATTTATTTCTGAAGGCATTTTACTTAAGAAATAAATTTCCTCTGGAAATAAACTGATATTAAAGGTCGAGCTTAAAAATTGTCTTAAGTTTTCAACATATAGTGAAAATGTTACCCCTAAAAAAATTCCAAAAATAGTTGCCGAAGTTCCTATAATTACCCCAATTAAGAAGAAAATTTTGACAATTGATTTATTCAAAACTCCAATTGATTTTAAAATAGCGATATCTTTAGTTTTATTTTTCACTAAGATTGTCAAGCCAGATATAATATTAAACGCAGCAACAATAATAATTAGAGATAATATAATAAACATAACGTTTCGTTCAACTTTTAAAGCTGAAAAGAGAGAACTATTCATGTCTGCCCAGCTATAAACAAATTCTTGATCAAAGATCTTTTGAAATTCAAATTTTTGTTTTTCTATATTCTTGGGATCTTTTAAATAAACTTCCAAGTTTCTTTGCTCTTGTTTAAAACCAAAAAAATCTTCAAGTGTAGACAAATTGATCAATGCAATATTATTATCAAATTCTGCTAAACCACTATTAAATATTGATGTAACTACAAAAGTTTTTTGTTTTGGCATGCTTCCAATTATAGTTTGCACACCACTTGGTGATAAAATTGTTATCTCATCTCCAATTTTCAGATTTAAAGAAAAACTAAGTTCATTTCCAATCGAGATAGAATTCTTATCTAAATTGAGTTTGTTACCTTTAAAATTTTTATTTTTAATAATCTCTAATTTAGAAAAATCGTTTCTTAAATAGCCCCTTAATACAATTCCTTTTGAAGTTTGATTTTTTAAAATTATAGCCTCTCCAGAATTGCTAAATAGTGCACTTTCTGAAATAGATTTTAATACACCACTATCTATTTTACTTTTATCAATTATTTGATCATAAGATTTAATAGTTAAATGAGAGTTAAATCCAACAATTTTATTGATTAACTCAGTTCTAAATCCATTCATTACTGACATAACAATTATAAGAACTGCAACTCCAAGACTAATGCCTATGAATGAGAAAATAGATATGACATTTAAAAACCCATCATTTTTACGGGCTTTTAAAAACCTTAGTGTAATTTCTTTTTCTAAATTAGAAATCAATTTGAATTTTTTTGTTTTTTAATAATTTCTACAATTTTGGTTAAAGATATGTTTTGAGTTTCTTTTCCAGTTTCTTTAAACTCTAGTGAATCACCATCTGATTTTTTACCAATAATAATTTGGTAAGGAGCACCAATTAAATTCATTTTTTTTATTTTTGATGAAAAATTTTCTTCAGTATCGTCAATTAATGCATCAATTTTATTTTTAATTAATTCTTTATTAATATTGATTGCTTTATCTAGAGCTGATGTGTCATTCTTATTTATCATTGGTACCAAAGCAATGTCATAAGGAGCAACAGACAATGGCCATTTCATGATTTCATTTTTTTCATCATATTTAGCCTCAATAATAGCACCAACTAACCTGGATACACCAATTCCATATGAGCCCATTTTAACGAAGTCTTTCTTGCCACCAGGCAAATCAACTGAAGCACCCATTGCTTTTGAATATTTATCACCAAAATAAAAAATGTGTCCTACTTCAATACCTTTTGTGATCAATCTATTTTCTTCAGATACAACTTTTTCAAACTCCTCCTTATTGAATTTTTCATCAGTTACTGAATAATACTGCTCATATTTTTTTCTCATTTGTTGTAAAGAATTTTTTTCTAATTTTGTCTCATTACTATTTAAGTCAAAAATTCTTTTGTCAGTAAAAATTTTACTTTCGCCAGTGTCAGCTAATATAATAAATTCATGAGATAAATTTCCACCAATTGGACCAGTGTCTGCAGCCATTGGAATTGCAGTTAAATCTAATCTTTTAAAAGTTCTTAAATAAGATAAAAAAAATTTATTATAAGAATAAAATGCTTCTTCATCAGAAACATCAAATGAATAAGCATCTTTCATATAAAATTCTCTACCCCTCATAATTCCAAACCTTGGTCTAATTTCGTCTCTAAATTTCCACTGAATATGATAAAGAAGTTGTGGAAGTGATTTATATGATTTTAAAGAAGATCTAAAAATTTCTGTTACCTGCTCTTCATTAGTTGGTCCATAAAGCATTTCACGATTTTGACGATCTTTAATTCTAAGCATTTCCTCACCATAATCTTCATACCTACCACTTTCTTTCCAAATTTCACTTGATTGAATTGTGGGCATTAAGATTTCTTGCGCACCAATTTTATTTTGTTCCTGTCTTACTATCTTCTCAATTTTTTTCATTACTTTAAAACCTAATGGCAACCACGAGTAAATTCCTGCTGAAGCTTGTTTAATCATTCCTACTCTCAACATTAATTGATGAGACTTAATTTTGGCTTCAGAAGGATTATTTTTTAAAATAGGGATAAATAATTTAGATAATAACATCTTAAGTAATCATATTTCTTAAATTTAAATATTCAAATTTAATTAATAAGTAAATTATTATAAAAATAATAGTAGTTATTCCGGTACAATAGAAGAATTTTTTAATCATTTTAGGATTTTCTGGAGATCCAGGATCTTCTCCATCAATTTTAACAGTTTTTGTTCTATTTACATCTATTGGTAAGATTGCAAAAAAAATTATCCACCAAATTATTACATAGATTATAGCTAATCCCGTTACACTCATTAAATCCGAACTAAGTTAATATTCGTGAATGGTTTTTTTCCAGTTTTTTCTTTTGAAAATTTTCTACAAGTAATTTTTAGCGCATCAATAAGATTGTGCTCTTGTTGTCTACTTCCAACTCTAAAAGACCTTGAAGTTTTTTCAATCTCATCTTCTAAACCGTAAACAAATTCATCCCGATCATCAACAGGTAAACCTCGAAAAGATAAAACAGGATTACTGTGAATATTACCCTTTGGCGTAATCATCAGAGTAACCTCTAGATAGCCGTTAGCACTAAGATTTTTTCTATCTTTAATTGACTGTGAGTCAGGATCAACACTTACATTTCCATCAAGATATAACCTACCACTTGGTGCCTTATCGTAAACCTTGGGTTTATCGCCTGGAAAAAGTTTAACAATGTCACCATTTTCAACTTGAACAGGGTGTGGGACTTGCATCTCTTTTGCAAAATTAATGTGCTCAATCATGTGTCTGTGCTCACCATGCACTGGAATAACACATTTAGGTTTTACCCACTGATACATATCTTTAAGATCTTCTCTATTAGGATGTCCTGAAACATGAACGAATTCAGTCTCTTCTGATATTACTTCTATACCATCTTTAACTAGTTGATTGTGAAGCTTATAAAGTTT
This sequence comes from Pelagibacterales bacterium SAG-MED22, assembly GCA_014653985.1. Lineage (GTDB taxonomy): Bacteria > Pseudomonadota > Alphaproteobacteria > Pelagibacterales > Pelagibacteraceae > Pelagibacter. The sequence continues at coordinate 39,415 of JACWDT010000006.1, read as the reverse complement.
CTTTTCATTTCCTGGAATAATTTTAGATGAAAATATTACAGCATCTCCATTTTCAATATAAACATCTGGATGAACATAACTAGAAATTCTCATCATTGCCCCCATAGGCTCACCTTGACTTCCAGTGCATAAATAAACTATTTTTTCTCTTGAAAAATTTTTGGCTTCACGAGGGTCAATAGGTTCAATAGTATTTTTTAGATATCCACATTGACGAGCTGCTTTATAAATACGGTGCATCGATCTACCTACGAGAGAAATTTGTCTTCCAGTTTGTTCTGCGCAATAAAAAGCTGTTTCCATTCTTGCTACATTTGAGGCAAAGGATGTAATAATAATTCTCTTTTTTAAGCGTGACATTACGTTTAGCATATTTTTTCTAACATCTAACTCAGATCCAGATCTGCCAGCGCTAAAAACATTAGTTGAGTCACATATCATTGCAAGCACACCTTCATTTCCAATTTGTTTTAATCTTTTTTCGTTTATGTTGTCACCAATTAGTGGATTAGGATCTACCTTCCAGTCGCCAGTATGTAAAATAACACCAGCTGGTGTTTTAATTCTAAGACCATTTGGTTCCAAAATTGAGTGTGTTAACGTGATATATTCAATTTCAAATGGTTCTAAGTTTACAGATCCATTCAACTGAACAATCTGTAAATCATTTGTTATATCGATTTGCTTTTCCTTGAATTTTTCTCTAATTAATACAGCTGTAAATGGTGTTGCAAAAATTTTGCATTTTAATTTAGGCCATAGATGAGCAATTGCTCCAATATGATCTTCGTGAGCATGAGTAAGTACAATGCCAAGTAAATTATCTTTTCTCTCAACTATAAATCCTGGATCAGGGTAAATTAAATCAACACCTGGAATGGTATCATCTGCAAAAGTAACACCTATATCAACCATTATCCATTTATGATTACTTGGTTGGCCATAACCAAATAAATTCATATTCATGCCTATCTCACCAGACCCACCTAATGGACAGAATAATAGTTCATCTTTCATATTATTTAATTAACCTTGAAATTTTAATTAGACCTTTAACTGTAATATCTTGATTTTGACTAACTTTCGTTTTTATTGAGTTTTTAAATAAATTAGAAAATCCTCCAGTAATAATTATTTTAAAGGTTTTTCTGGTTTCTTTCTTAATTAAATAAATAATATTGTCAATTAAACCTGCATACCCCCAGAAAAAACCTGACCTAACAGCTGAGATTGTATTGTTTCCAATAACTTTGGTTATTTTTTTTAAATTAATCTTAGGTATGAGCGTTGCTTTGTCGGATAAAGAATTAAGTGATAATTTAACACCTGGCGCAATAATTCCACCATAGTAAGTATTTTGAACTAAAACATCAAATGTTGTAGCGGTACCAAAATCTAAAATAATATAGTTATTTTTACCATTCATTAAACTAATTGCATTAGTTATTCTATCAGAGCCTACTTGCTTGTAATCAACTTTAATTTTAATTAAGGATTTTAAATTTAAATTTTTAATTTCAAAACATTTTCTATTAGTTTTTTTAGATAGAAATTTTTTTATTAAATTAAAAGTTTGCGGTACAACACTACAGAAGAGAATTTTTTCAATATAATTAAATTTAAAATTATTTTTTTTAAATATTTTTGATAATTTATTAATTGTTATTTCTTTTGATGAAAAGATTATTTTTTTAATAATTTTATTTTTTTTGGAAATTAACCAAATTTTAGTTTCAGTATTTCCTATATCACCTAAAATATACATTAATTATTAACCTTAAGATTATATATTTTTAATAAATTGTTTTCAAAAATTTGCTTTAATGATTTTTCTATTTCTTTAATTTTAATATGCTTATTTGTTAACTCATTTAAATTAGTAGTTGGGCAATTTTTTATAAAAGGACTTTTATTTATATTTATACCTATTCCTGTAATAAGGTACTTTTTATTCTGCATAAAAATTATTTCTTGCAAGATTCCACATATTTTTTTCTTTTCAATCAAAAGATCATTTGGTTTTTTATAAAAAATTTTTTTATTAGTATATTTTGATATTAATTTTTTTATCAATAAACAATTTAATTTTGTAATTGTTGCTATAGATAATTTAATTTTATTTAATTCATGGAAGAAAGTTACAAACAAATTTCCTTTATGTGAAATCCACTTTCTACCATATTGACCTTTGCCATTTGTTTGAGACTCTGAGATTACCATTCCATATTTACAATTAGTTTTTTTTATTATTCTAATAGCAGTATTGTTAGTACTTCTAACTTTTTTAAATTTAAATTTTTTGAATTTCATTAAATAATAATAATTCTTGAAACTACCTCAATTAATTGACTAGGAAATATGAAGTATAAAAGAATTAATATTGTTGAAAAAGTAAGTGAAAATTTTAACCATATTCCATGATCTGAGTCATATTTTTCTTTTTCTTTATCAAAATAAATTATTTTTATAATTCTTAGATAATAAAATGCTGCAATTACAGTTGATAGTAATCCAACTATTGCTAAGAAGTACATAGATTGTTCAATTACAGCTTTAAATACGTAGAATTTTGCAAAGAAACCGGCTAAGGGTGGTATCCCAGCAAGCGAGAATAATATTATTAATAAAGATAATGACAATAGTGGGTGGTTTTTTGAAAGCCCTGAAAGGTCATCAATATCCTCATAGTATTGGTCATTTCTTTTTAACATCAATAAACATGAAAAAAGAGCTAAATTCATTACCACATATATAGAAATGTATATTATTGAACTTTGAATTCCATCATTAGAGCCACTAGCCAAACCCGCTAAAGTATATCCAATATGTCCAATTGAGCTATAAGCTACAAGTCTTTTAATATTAGTTTGACCTATTGCTGCGATTGCTCCAAATATCATAGAAGCTATAGATAAAAAGACAATAATCATCTGCCACTGATCTATTAGATTTAAAAATGGAACATATAAAAATCTTATGAACACAGTAAGAGCTGCAATTTTAGGTACCATTGTAAAGAAGAGTGTTACTGTTGTTGGAGACCCTTCATAAACATCCGGTGCCCACATATGAAATGGAACTGCAGAAATTTTGAATGCTAAACCAACTAATATAAATACAATACCAAATGTTAAAGCATACTCATTTGAGGTAAGTTGATTTGCAATTACATCAAAATTTGTTGATCCAGAAAAACCATAAATTAATGAACAACCATATAATAATAGACCAGATGAAAGTGCACTTAGCACAAAATATTTTAATCCAGCTTCAGATGACTTTAGTTGGTCTCTATTAAAAGTTGCCAAAACATAAAGAGCCAGAGATTGCAATTCTAATCCCATATAAAAAGCCATAAGATCATTAGAGCTGATCATTATCATCATTCCTAATACAGAACTCAATATTAAAATCGGATACTCGATTTTAAAAATTTTAAATGATTTGAGATAACTAGATGAAATACCTAAAACTAAAAAAGCACCTATCAGTGTTATAATTTTCATTAATGAAGCCATTTGGTCAATAACAATACTTTCATTAAATAAAGTAATTCTGTTAACTGAAAAAGTTTCGTTAACAGTAAGAATTATTGCAACCAAAATTGTGACTAAAGATAAATTAAAAGTTAATTGTGAACTATCTTTTTTAAAAACTCCTAAAATCAATAAAAACATTACTGATAAAGAAATAAATATTTCAGGAAAGACTAAATTAAGATTATTCATACTACTTGCTTGCTATATTTAATTTATGCATATTGATTAAATCTGATACTGAAACCTCTATAGTGTTAAATAGTGGCTCAGGATAAAATCCAAAAAATAGTGTTGGGACCGCTAGGCATATTAATATTAAATACTCAGATCTATTTAAATCTACCATTTGTTTTAAATCTTCATTAACTAGTTTTCCAAAAACGACTCTTTTATAAAGCCACAACATATAAGCAGCTCCTAAAATTACTCCAAAACTTGCAATAACTGCTACCAAAAAATTATCTTTAAAAGCTCCCATTAATATTAAAAATTCACCTACAAAACCAAAAGTACCAGGTAATCCTAATGCAGCTAATGTAAATAACATAAATAAAATGGAGTACTTTGGTATGATTGTAACTATACCACCATATGATTTAATTAGTCTTGAGTGCATTCTATCGTAGACAACACCAACACATAAAAATAATGCTGCCGAAACAAGTCCGTGGCTTAACATTTGAATAATACTACCTTCTATACCTTGTTGTTGCAGGGTAAAAATCCCAAGGGTAACGAAACCCATGTGTGCAACAGATGAATACGCAATTAACTTTTTCATATCTTCTTGCATTAAAGCTATGAAAGAAGTGAAAATAATTGCTATTACACTTAACGTATAAACTAATGGTGTAAAAACTTCTGATGCCAAAGGAAATAGTCCAAGGGAAAATCTAATGAAACCATACCCTGCCATTTTAAGTAATATTGCAGCTAAAAGAACAGATCCTGCTGTAGGTGCCTCGACATGTGCATCTGGTAACCATGTATGAACTGGCCACATCGGGGTTTTGACAGCAAAAGAACTGAAGAATGCTAGCCATAGTAAATTTTGGTATTTTGCATCAATGCCTAGCTCATAAAGTTTAATTACATCTGTAGTACCTGATATCCAGTATATTGATATTATAGCAACTAACATCAAAACAGATCCTAGCAATGTGTATAGAAAAAATTTGAATGCTGAGTAAACTCTTTTTGGACCTCCCCAAATACCTATTATTAAAAACATTGGAATTAATCCAGCTTCAAAGAATAGATAAAAAACAACTAAATCAAGAGCACAGAAAACTCCAATCATGAAACTTTCCATGATTAATATTGCAATTAAGAAATCTCTTAATCTATTTTTGACAGTATTATTTACAGAAACAATACACAGAGGTGTTATAAAAGCTGTTAATAAAATAAATAAAATTGAAATTCCGTCTACTCCGACTTTGTAATTAATAAAATCTTTTATCCAGACTCTTTCCTCAACAAATTGAAAGGATGAGGTTGTTTGATCAAAAGATATCCACAAATAAATTGAAATTAAAAAATTTACAATTGTTACAAATAAAGCAACATATTTTGCTGTTAAATTATTTCCATCTTTATCTTTTGTAAAAAATAAAAAGAGTGCTCCAACTATTGGTAGTAAAATTAGAGATGATAAAATAGGAAAGTCCATTATCTTACAATTAAAAAAGTTAAAAAAGCAGAAAAACCCACGAGCATTACGAATGCATATTGATAAATAAATCCACTTTGAAATTTATTTGCTTTAATAGAGCATTTTTTTATAAAAGATGAAATTCCATCTGGGCCAAATCCATCAATTATTGTGCCATCAAAAAATTTCCACAAAAATAAACCTAAACGCTTTGATGATTTAATGAACAAAACTTCATACAATTCATCGAAGTACCATTTGTTAACTAAAAACTTATATAAAGGTTTATTCATCGATACTATTCCATTTGGAATTTCTTTATTTTTAACAAATAGATAATAGGCAATAGGAATTGATATTGTTACTAGACAAGGTGTTAAAAGTAAAAACCATGTAGGTAGATGATCAGTGCTTAAGGGTTCTAAAAATTTTATAGACTCTGCCCAAAAATAATTTTCATCGCCACTACCAATAAAAAGCCCTTTAAATAAAAAGCCTGCAAAAATTGCCCCAATAGAAAGAATAAATAAAGGAATAAGCATTACCATTGGAGATTCATGAGTTTCCTCTATTTTTATTTCTTTGTTATTATATTCTCCATGGAAAGTCTTAAATATTAATCTCCAAGAATATATTGACGTTAAAAGTGCAGTTAGTATTCCTATACCAGCTGCATAATAACCTGTGGTATTACCTCTAAGATAAGCAAATTCTATTATTGCATCTTTTGAGTAAAAACCTGATAAGAAAGGAAAACCAGTTAATGCAAGTGTTCCAATTATCATTAAAGCATAAGTGTAAGGTAATTTTTTCCAAACTCCTCCCATTTTATTTATATCTTGCTCATCTTTAAAAGCATGAATCACAGAGCCAGAACCTAAGAATAATAATGCTTTAAAGAAAGCATGAGTAAACAAATGGAACATCGCAACATTATAAGCACCAACACCGGCAGCAAAAAACATGTATCCTAATTGGCTACAAGTGGAATATGCAATAATTTTTTTTATATCAGTTTGTACTAAAGCTACTGTTGCTGCAAAAAAAGCTGTAGACATTCCAACGATAGTTATTAAATTTAGTATTAAGGGTGAATATTCATAAATAGGAGAACATCTTACTACCAAAAAAACTCCTGCTGTGACCATGGTAGCTGCATGTATTAATGCAGAAACTGGAGTTGGACCTTCCATTGCATCTGGCAACCAGGTATGCAATAAAATTTGAGCTGACTTACCCATCGCACCAATAAATAAAAGTAAGCAAATCAAATCTATTGCTTTAATTTCAAATCCTAAAAACAATAAATTTTTATCAACAACTGTTGGTATTTGTTGAAAAACTTCAGAGTAATTTACTGTACCAAATAAATAAAATATTAAAAATATTCCTAAAGCAAATCCAAAATCTCCAACTCTGTTTACAACAAATGCTTTTATCGCTGCTGCATTAGCACTTTCTTTTTTAAACCAAAAACCTATTAAGAAATATGAACATAAACCTACTCCCTCCCAACCAAAAAACAATTGAACAAAATTATCTGAGGTTACAAGCATTAACATTGCAAATGTAAACAGAGATAAATACGCCATAAATCTTGGTTTATGAGGATCGTGGGACATATATCCAATTGAATAAATATGAACCAAAGAAGATACAGAAGTAACCACAACCAACATTACAGCTGATACGGGATCGATTAACATTGACCAATTTACATCTAATGAACCTGAATTGATCCAAGTTGCGATTACTATATTTTCTTCGTATTGATTTACTATAACTTGGTATAAAACAAAAATTGATATCAAAGCAGAAATTGAAACTAAAGTACTAGTAACTATTACTGAATTCCTATCACCAATAAATTTACCGAAGAAGCCTGATATTATTGATGCGATTAATGGAAGGAATATAATTGAAAGTTCCATTCTTATCCTTTCAAATTATCTATGTGCTCAACTCTAATAGTCCCTGAATTTCGATAATAAACTACGATAATTGCAAGTCCTATAGCTGCCTCTGCTGCAGCTACTGTTAAAATAAATAATGTAAATACCTGGCCGGTTAGATCTCCTAGAAAAATTGAAAAAGATACTAAATTAATATTAACAGCTAATAATATTAATTCTATGCTCATCAATATAACAATAATATTTTTTCTATTTAAAAATATACCAATAATTCCAATTGAAAATATAATTGCTCCTAGTGTTAAGTAATGCCCCAAGCCTATTTCAGTCATCAATCCTAACTCCTTTGTTAGACTCAACTTTAACAACGCTTACACCATCGGATCTCTCTCTTGAAATTTGCTTTATATAGCTTTGTGTTTTTACACCCACTCTTTTTCTAAAAGTAAGTACAATTGCTCCAATCATAGCAACTAATAAAATCATGCCACTAATTTGAAAGATATGAATATAGTCAGTATATAACACTTGTCCTAAAGAATGAGTGTTACTTACGTTATTAATTTCAATTGAATTATTTATGTCAAACAAATCTGGTTTATATTTCCAGCCACCAACAACGATTATTAGCTCAACAAATATAAGAGTGCTTATTATCAGGCCTACAGGAATATGTTTTGAACTTTCTTCAGATGAAAACCACTGATTTTTTTGTTGAGCAACATTTAACATCATTACAACAAACAAAAATAAAACCGCTACAGCTCCTACATAAACAATTAGCATAATCATCCCTAAAAACTCTGCCCCAATCATAATAAAAAGACATGAAATACTTATGAAATCTAGGATTAAAAAAAAAACAGAGTGTACTGTATTTTTGGAAGCAGTAACCATTATTGCAGAGACAATAGCTATGATTGAAAATGTATAAAAGAAAATGGAGTGTGCGATCATTTTTTATCTATGAGAACTGTCGGCTTTAATATTAGCCTCTAAAATATTTTCCCATCTATCACCGTTATCTAGCAGTTTATCCTTTGTGTAATAAAGTTCTTCTCTTGTTTCAGTTGAAAATTCAAAGTTTGGACCCTGAACTATAGCGTCTACAGGACAAGATTCTTCGCATAATCCACAATAAATACATTTCATCATGTCAATGTCATAACGAGTCGTTTTTCTACTTCCATCTTCTCTTTGAGTTGATTCAATCGTTATGGCCTGAGCTGGACAAACGGCTTCGCATAATTTACATGCAATACACCTCTCTTCACCATTTGGATATCTTCTTAATGCATGTTCTCCTCTAAAACGAGGACTTATCTTACCTTTTTCGAATGGATAATTTATTGTTTTTTTTGATTTAAATACCTCTTTCACAGCCATGTATAGACCACTCGCAAAGTCTGCCATGAATATGGTTTTAAAAAATCTTGATATTTTCATAATTAATTTACCGGTAGAAGATTAAAATAAAATAGATAGCTGGCTGTTAATACTACCCATATTAAAGATAATGGTAAGAATACTTTCCAACCTAATTTCATTAGTTGGTCATATCTGTATCTTGGAACAATTGCTTTAACTAAAGCAAACAACAAAAATAATAGTAATATCTTTAATACTAACCACACAGGCCCAGGCACTAAAGTAAAAGGATAAATTTCCAGTGGAGATAGCCATCCGCCCAAAAATAAAATTGCGCCAATTGCACACATTAAAAGAATATTTGCATATTCACCAAGCCAGAACATTGCATACATCATTCCTGAATATTCTGTTTGATAACCAGCGACCAGTTCTGCTTCTGCTTCTGGAAGGTCAAATGGTGGTCTATTCGTTTCAGCTAATGCAGAAATGAAAAAAATAACAAACATCGGGAATAACGGAATAACAAACCACAAGTTTTGTTGAGCTATAACAATATCATTTAAATTAAGTGATCCTACACACAGAAGAACATTAATAATTATCACTCCAATAGATACCTCATAAGATACCATTTGAGCTGCAGATCTAATTGCTCCCAAGAAAGGATATTTAGAATTTGAAGCCCATCCACCCATTATAATTCCATAAACACCTAGAGATGAAACAGCAAATAAATAAAGAATACCAACATTTATATCAGCTAACACTTGCGTTGCGCTAAATGGAATTACTGCCCAAGCAATTAAAGCTAGTGTCATTGTTACAATTGGTGCAAGAATAAAAATTACTTTATTCGAACTTGATGGGATTATGATTTCTTTAAAAATATACTTTAATGCGTCAGCAATAGTTTGTAAAAGACCGAACGGTCCAACTACATTTGGCCCTTGTCTCTTTTGAACAAACGCCCACACCCTCCGATCAAGCCAAACTACCATGGCAACAGATACTAAAACTGGGATTAATAAAAAAAGAATTTTATAAACTTGATCAAATAATATACTTAAATATTCCATCTACCCCTCAGTTCCTGTTGATTTGATATTTAATTTAGAGTTGTTACATTCAACCATAGTTTTTGAGGATCTAGCAATAACATTTGAAAAATAATAATCTTTTAATTGAATATTTAATTTTTCATTTTGAAATTCTAAATTTGTTTTTTCTTTAATATTAGTTATTCGTTTTTCTTGTTGAAGTTTTAGGTAATTAAACATGCTACTTTCTAATTCCTCTTTATCATTAAATAATTTACGATTATTCATGACTTCAGCTAATTCATTTATAATTTGCCAATCTTCTTTAGCTTCTCCTGGAGGGTAAGATGCTTTATATGCTTTTTGCATTTTACCCTCTAGATTTGTAAAATAACCATCTTGTTCTGTATAAGCTGCTCCTGGTAAAATTATATCTGCAGTTTCTGCTCCTTTATCTCCATGACTCCCTTGATAGATTACAAATTCATTTTTTTTATTAAAATCTAAATTATCTTGTCCAACCAAAAAAACAATTTCGAATTTATTAGATTTTAATTCTTCCAATAAATTTTTTTCGTTATTTAATATTCCTAGGTCAAAATTACCAACAGTTGACGCATCACAAGATAAAATGTTTAATGGGTTCCAATCCTCTGTGAATTTATTATTTTTCTTCAAGAAATTTTTAATTAAATTAAATAAGTGTTCTGCTGAATTAAATTTTAGTAAAGATTCACCAATTATAATCATTGGCTTACTTGCGCTAATAATTTCTTTAGATATTTCTTCTGACCCTTCAAAAATAGTTTTTAAGGTTTGGGTTTGACCATCTAAATTCTTATAAGAATAAGTTAGATCACCTACATCATTCAATGAGATTACTTTTGTATTATTGTTTACAAAAGCTTTTCTAATTCTAGCATTTAAGATTGTAGCTTCATATCTAGGATTTGCTCCAATCAAAAATATTAAATCAGCATCTTCAATTCCATTTATAGAAGAATTAAATATATAATTCTCTCTTTCAGAGTTATCTAGGAATCTGTTATCTGATCTTGAATCGTAGTTCTTATTGTTTAAAGTTCTATCAAAAAACTCTTTAAAAATATAACCTGTTTCCATATTAGTTAAATCTCCAACAAATCCACAAATCTTTTCTTTTGATGAATTTTCAAATTTTGATTTAATAATTTTAAAAACTTCATCCCATGATGCTTTTTCAAATTTACCATTGTATTTGATAAAAGGTGTATCTAATCTTTGGGTTAATAAACCATCACATGCATATCTTGTTTTATCTGAAATCCACTCTTCATTTATATCCTCGTTAATTATTGGCAAAACTCTTTTAACTTCCCAATCATATGTATCTACTCTTACATTTGATCCAACAGCGTCCATCACATCGACAGTCTCTGTTTTTTTAAGTTCCCAAGGTCTTGCCTCAAAAACATAAGGTTTTGATGTTAGAGCTCCTACTGGACAAAGATCTATTACATTTGCTGACAACTCTGATTGCATTGACTGCTCTAAATAAGTTGTTATTTGCATATCCTCTCCTCTACCAATTGCTCCTAACTCAGACACTCCAGCAACTTCAGTCACAAATCTTACGCATCGAGTACAATGTATACATCTTGTCATTTGTGTCTTAATTAATGGTCCCATATGTTTTTCTGGTACAGCTCTTTTGTTCTCTTTAAATCGTGATTTATCTACTCCATAAAACATTGACTGGTCTTGAAGGTCACACTCACCACCTTGGTCACATACTGGGCAATCTAAAGGATGATTAGCTAATAAAAATTCCATAACTCCTTTTCTAGCCTTTTCAACAAAAGCAGTATTAGTTTTAATATTCATTCCCTCAGCAACAGGCATCGCACATGAAGCAATTGGTTTAGGAGATTTTTCCATTTCAACTAAACACATTCTACAATTACCTGCTATTGACAATTTTTCGTGATAACAAAACCTAGGAATTTCTGCTCCAGCTTTTTCACACGCTTGTAGAACTGTTAAACCTTCTTCTACCTCAACTTCAATGTCATTTACTTTTAATTTAGGCATTTTTTTTATCTAATAAATGTTGGTCAACTAAATAAGGAATATTATTTTTTTTCTGAACAATGGGGTCTAAATTGTTTCTTTCCTCAATTTCTTTTTTAAAGTGCCTTAGCAACCCCTGTACAGGCCATGATGATCCTTCGCCAAATGCACAAATAGTATGGCCAGCAATTTGGTTTGTTACATCACCAAGCATATCCACTTCATCTTTAGTAGCCTCCCCTTTTGCCATTCGCTCTAGCATTCTCCACATCCAACCAGAACCTTCTCTACATGGGGTGCATTGACCACAACTTTCGTGTTTATAAAATCTAGCTATTCTTGCCATACATTTAATAATGTCTTGATCTTTGTTAATAACTACAATTCCAGCAGTTCCTAATCCACTTTTTTCAGCCATCAATGAATCAAAGTCCATGGTTAATGTCTCACATTTTTCTTTTGGTATTAGTGGCATTGATGAACCACCTGGAATTACTGCTTGTAAATTATCCCATCCACCAATTACCCCACCAGCATGATCTTCTATTAACTCTTTTAATGGTATGTTCATCTCTTCCTCTACATTGCATGGGTTATTTACATTACCTGAAATACAAAAAATTTTTGTACCTGTATTTTTTTCTCTACCTAGCGAGGAAAACCATTTTCCACCTCTTCTAAGAATTGTTGGAACAACAGCTATCGTTTCAACATTGTTAATAATTGTTGGGCATCCATAAAGTCCAATCAAAGCTGGAAAAGGAGGTTTTAGTCTTGGTTGACCTTTTTTACCCTCTATACTTTCAAGTAAAGCCGTTTCTTCACCACAAATATAAGCACCTGCTCCATAGTGAATGTAGATATCTAAATCCCATCCAGTTCCAGCAGCATTTTTACCAATTAAATTTTTTTCATAAGCCTCATCTATAGCGGATTGTAATTTTTGACCCTCTATAAAATACTCACCTCTAATATAAATATAACAAACATGAGCTTGAACTGCATAAGAGGCTATCAAACATCCCTCAATTAATTTATGAGGTTCAAATCTTAAAATATCTCTATCTTTACACGTGCCTGGTTCTGACTCGTCAGCATTAATGACTAAATAATGAGGTCTAGAACCAACTTCTTTTGGAGCAAAAGACCATTTTAAACCTGTAGGAAATCCGGCACCCCCTCTTCCTCTAAGTTGGGAATCTTTTACTTCATTTATAATCCAATCTCTTCCTTTTGCTATCAATTCTGAAGTATTTACCCAATCTCCTCTTGTCTGAGCAGATTTAACATCCGCACCCATATCATTATACAAATTTTTAAAAATTCTATCTTGATCTTTAAGCATTTTTTATATCCATAAGTGTTTTTCTGTTATTTTCAGGTTCAGTATTTAATCGTCCTCGATATGATCCTGGTTTTGGGTCTTCACCTTTTAAGATTTTATCAAATATTTCTATTGTTTTTTCTTTATCTAAATCTTCATAATAGTTATCATTAATTTGCATCATGGGAGCATTAACACATGCTCCTAAACATTCTACTTCCATCCAAGAACAACTTTTATCATTTGATAATTCATTTTCTTTATCTGAAATTTTTTCCTTACAAGCTTCAACTAATTTATTTGCTCCTCTAATCATGCAAGGAGTAGTGGTACAAACCTGTACAAAATACTTTCCTACTGGGGATAAGTTGTACATGGTGTAAAAAGTTGCTACCTCGTAAACTTTTATATAAGGCATATCTAAAAACTTCGCGATATATTTCATAGCAGCCAATGGTATCCAGTTATCATTCTGTTTTTGAGCAATATATAATAAAGCCATTACAGCACTTTGCTGTTTACCTTCAGGATATTTTAAAACTATTTTGTCTGCTTCTTCCATCGAGGAAGAACTGAACTCAAAAGTTTCAGGTTGATTTTTTGCAGGTCTTCTTAAACTCATCTGTCCACCTCACCAAAAACTATATCTAATGAACCTAATACTGCAGGCACATCGGCTAGCATATGTCCTTTAATTAAATAGTCCATTGATTGTAAATGAGAAAATCCAGGAGCTCTAATTTTACATTTATATGGTTTATTTGATCCATCTGAAATCAAATAAACACCAAATTCTCCTTTTGGAGCCTCTACCGCTGTATAGATCTCATCTCTAGGAACTCTATAACCCTCTGTAAAAAGTTTAAAATGATGAATAAGTGCTTCCATTGATTGTTTAATCTCTTTTTTTGAAGGTGGGCTTATCTTACCGTCTAAAGATTTTATTGGACCTTTTTCCATTTTAGAAAGACACTGCTTAATAATAGATACACTTTCTTTCATTTCTTCTATTCTGCATAAGTACCTGTCATAACAATCTCCATTTTTCCCAACTGGAATTTTAAAATCTAATTGTTCATAACAATCATAAGGTTGAGATTTTCTTAAATCCCATGGAACGCCTGATCCTCTAATCATTACGCCAGAAAAAGAATAATCTAAAGCATCCTGTTTGGTAACAACTCCTATATCTACATTTCGTTGTTTAAAAATTCTATTATCGGTTAATAAACTTTCCAAATCATTAATTATTTTTGGAAATGTTTCACAAAATTCGGCTATATCTTCTTCCAAGCCTTGAGGTAAATCTTGATGAACGCCACCTGCTCTGAAATAATTTGCATGAAGTCGTGAACCAGAAACTCTCTCATAAAAACCCATTAGCTTTTCTCTTTCCTCAAATCCCCACAATGTAGGAGTCAGAGCACCAACATCCATAGCTTGTGTAGTGACATTTAATATATGACTTAAAATTCTTCCTATCTCACAAAATATAACTCTTATGTATTGGGCTCTAATTGGAACATCTATTTCCAGTATTTTTTCAGTTGCTAAAGCAAAGGCATGTTCTTGGTTCATTGGAGCAACATAATCTAGACGATCAAAGTAAGGAACTGCTTGCATATAAGTTTTGTTTTCAAGTAGTTTTTCTGTGCCTCTGTGCAATAATCCAATATGGGGATCAGCTTTCTCAACTACTTCACCATCTAATTCTAAAATTAATCTTAACACACCATGAGCAGCTGGGTGTTGAGGACCAAAGTTTAAATTAAGGTTTTTAATTTTTTTTGTCATTATTGTCCAATTCTTCTTTAATATATTTGGTGCCTTCCCATGGGCTTTCGTAATCAAAATTTCTGTAGTTTTGTTCAAGTTTGACTGGTTCGCTTATTACTTTTTTTTGATCTTCACTGTATCTAACCTCTGTATGTCCTGTTAAAGGAAAATCTTTTCTAAGTGGATGTCCTTCAAAGCCATAATCAGTTAGTATTCTTCTTAAATCTGGATGATCTTTAAAAGAAACACCATACATATCAAAGACTTCTCTTTCCATCCAGTTAGCTCCTGGAAAAATACTAGTTATGGATGGTATGATTTCATTTTCTGCAATTGTATATTTTAAAATTAATCTTTGATTAAATTCATGGCTTAAAAATAAATATACTACTTCAAATCTTTGATTTTTTTCAGGATAGTCAGTAACTGTTATATCAATAAGTTGTCTGAATTTAGTGTCATTGTTTGTTTTTAAAAACAAAACAACATCAATAAGATCATCTTTGTCCGTTTCAAGATAAATCTGATTATGTTTAATTTCAGTTCTATTAATTTTGGTTGTTAATTCTGAATTAATTTTTTTTTCTAGATCAATCAAATTTTTCATAACTATCTCGTTATAGAGCCCTTGTTTCTAATTTTTTTTTGAAGTTGTAATATTCCATAAAGTAATGCTTCTGCTGATGGAGGACATCCGGGGACATAAATGTCAACTGGAACTATTCTATCGCAGCCTCTCACTACAGAATATGAATAATGATAATACCCACCACCATTTGCACAACTTCCCATAGAGATAACGTATCTTGGTTCTGGCATTTGGTCGTAAACTTTTCTTAAAGCAGGTGCCATTTTATTAGTTAAAGTGCCTGCTACTATCATAACGTCTGATTGTCTTGGGGAAGCTCTTGGTGCAGCACCAAATCTTTCAAGATCGTATCTTGGCATCGATGTTTGCATCATTTCAACAGCACAACAGGCTAAACCAAATGTCATCCAATGTAATGATCCTGCTCTTGACCAATTAATTAAATTATCTAGTGAGGTTGTAATAAATCCATTCTTGCTAAAATCGTCTGCTAGTTGTTTAAATTCATCAGGTACCTGGTCTATTTTATTATTCATAATATTTTTATTTTTATTCCCAGTCTAAAGCGCCCTTTTTCCACTCATAAATAAAACCAATTGTAAGTATGAATAGAAAAATCATCATTGATGAAAAACCTAATAAACCAATATTGCCTAAAGAGATTGCCCATGGAAAAAGGAAAGCAATTTCTAAATCAAAAATAATAAATAATATTGCTACCAAATAAAATCTTACATCAAACTCCATCCTTGAATCTTCAAATGGTTCAAATCCACATTCATAAGCAGAAAGCTTTTCAGGATCAGGTCTTTTGGGTGAAAGAATAAAATTAATTACCACAAAAGCACAACTTAGTCCTAATGCTAGAACTAAAAAAATTATTATAGGTAAGTAGTTTTGTAAAAAATCAGATAACATTGAGGTCTATATATCATTTTTTAATTGTTCGTGAAGCGCTGATACGTCACATTTTTCAATAAAAAAAAACATAACAATTTCAATTGTTTATGAGGAGTAGCCAAATTAAGCCAACAATATCAATGTTTTATGAATTTGCAGAAATTTTATGAAAAAAAGTGGCGGGAGTGAAGGGACTCGAACCCTCGACCTATCGCGTGACAGGCGATCGCTCTAACCAACTGAGCTACACCCCCACTTTGACTTTTGGTGGGCAGTATAGGACTCGAACCTATGACCCCCTCGGTGTAAACGAGATGCTCTACCAACTGAGCTAACCGCCCATAACCCAAAAGTATCGTGATTTATATCTTCTACAATAATAACGTCAAGATTTATTAATACTAAAAAATAGAGGTAAATTATTAAAATCCACCCCTCCAATTTGACTTATTTTCAAAGTTATCTTTCTCTTGTTTGGAAATAGGTCTTAATAAATAAATAGCTAAAAATATAAATACCAAAAAACCTAATATTAATTCCATTTTAAAGAGTTTGATTATTACTGAATACTAGCTTGTGATTTATCGTCTTTTTTAGTTATGTCTACTTCAACCCATTCAGTGGGTTTCAATTCTTTTGTTAAAGCTATTTTAATTACTTGATCTGCATGTTCTACTGGAGTGATTTTAATATCATCCATTATTTTTTTTGGCATATCCACAAGATCTTTTTCATTTTCTTTTGGTATTAAAACCTCTTTAATTCCAGCTCTATGTGCTGCTAATAATTTTTCTTTTAATCCACCAATTTGTAAAACCTGACCTGTTAAAGTAACTTCTCCAGTCATTGCCAAGTCTTTTCTTACTGGAATATTTGTAATTGAAGATACAATTGAAGTAACCATTCCTACACCCGCTGATGGACCATCTTTAGGAGTGGCACCTTCAGGAACATGAATATGAAAGTCTTTCTTTTCAAATAATGGAGGAATAATCCCATATTCAAGACATTTAGATCTAACAAAAGATTTTGCAGCTTTAACAGACTCTTGCATTACATCACCAAGCTTACCTGTAATTTGCATTCTACCTTTACCAGGCATAGTTACTGTTTCAATTTTAAGTATCTCCCCACCATACTCTGTCCAAGCAAGTCCAACAACAATACCAACTTTATCATCAGTCTCTAGTTCGCCAAAGTTAAATTTTGGAACTCCAAGAAAATCAGACAAATTTTTATTATTAACATTAACTTCCTTTTCTTCTCCAGCAACAATTTTCTTAACGACTTTTCGTGCTATTTTCGAAATTTCTCTTTCTAGATTTCTTACTCCAGACTCTTTAGTGTAACCTCTTATTACTTCTTTAATAATGTCATCACTTAAATTCATTTCTTTATCTTTAACACCGTTATCTTTAATTTGTTTGGGTAACAAATATTTGTTAGCAATATTTATTTTTTCATCCTCTGTATAACCAGCTAGTCTAATGACTTCCATTCTATCTAATAATGGCGGAAGAATATTTAATGTATTTGCAGTTGTAACGAACATTACATCTGAAAGATCATAATCTACTTCTAAATAATGGTCATTAAAGGTTGTGTTTTGTTCAGGATCTAAAGCTTCCAATAAAGCAGAAGAGGGATCTCCTCTATAATCATTTCCTATTTTATCAATTTCATCTAATAAAATTAATGGATTTTTTGTTCCAGCTTTTTTCATCATCTGAATAATTTTGCCTGGTAGTGAGCCTATATAAGTTCTTCTATGACCTCTGATTTCAGCTTCATCTCTCATGCCTCCAACTGACATTCTCACGAATTCTCGATTAGTTGCTTTAGCAATTGACTTTCCTAATGAAGTTTTACCAACACCCGGCGGCCCAACTAAACATAAAATTGGTCCTTTAATTTTTTCCATTCTTTTTTGAACTGCAAGGAACTCTACTATTCTCTCTTTAATTTTTTCTAAGCCAAAATGGTCCTTGTCTAAAGTATTTTGTGCCTTCGCCAAATCAATATCAACTTCACTTTTTTTATGCCATGGAAGTTCTGTCATCCAATCTAAATAATTTCTTACTACAGTAGCTTCAGCTGACATTGGGCTCATATTTTTTAATTTTTTTAATTCCTGAAGACATTTTTTTTCTACATCTTTTGGCATCTTAGCTTTAGTGATTGCTTTGTTTATGCTTGTAGTTTCATCTTTCCCATCTTCAATTTCACCAAGTTCTTTTTGAATTGCTTTCAGTTGTTCATTTAGATAGTATTCACGTTGAGTTTTTTCCATTTGAGTTTTAACTCTTCCTCTAATTCTTTTTTCAACACCAATTATACTAGTTTCATTTTCCATAATTTTAATTATGGCGTTTAATCGTTTTTTAACATCATTGGTTTCAAAAATTTGTTGTTTTTCAGAAATCGAAGCCGCTATATGTGATGCAATATTGTCTGCAATTTGAGATGGGTCTTTTAGTTGCTTAATTGTATTTATTGTTTCGTTAGAAATTTTTTTATTAATAGATGTTAACTTTTCTAGTCTTCTTAAAGCGGTTGCTGCTAATGGAAACAAGTCTTCATCCTTAGAGAGGACATCGTTAAAATAAGTATAGTCACAAGTAATAAATTTTTCATTATCTTTAAAATCTAAAATTTTAACTCTTTTTATTCCTTCTACTAAAACCTTAACAGTACCATCTGGTAATTTTAATAATTGTAAAATATTTCCTTCACATCCATACATAAAAACATCAGTTTTACTTGGATCATCAATTTCAGAATTTTTTTGAGTTACCAGTATGATTTTTTTGTCTTTCTTCATTACTTCGTTTAATGCAGAAATTGATTTATCTCTTCCTACAAATAATGGAATAACCATGCTTGGAAAAACTACAATATCTCTTAAGGGAAGTAACGGCAGTGAGATTTTAACATCCATATTGCTAATATGGATATTATATTTTATTTTGCAATAGGTTTTTGCTAGTTATTAAGGATATTAAGCCGCTGTAGTCTTATTAGACTTTGATTTATTGTCACCTTTTGAATGAACCAAAATAGGTTGGGATTGACCTTTTGCTGCACTTGCATCAACAATTACTTCATCAATATCCTCTCGGCTTGGTAAGTCGTACATAGTTTTTAACAAAATATTTTCCAAGATGGATCTTAATCCTCTCGCACCTGTTTTTTTCTTTATAGCTTTTTGAGCTATTTCTTTTAGAGCATTTTCTTTAAAAATTAATTTAGCTCCATCTAATTTAAATAATTCTTGATATTGTTTTGTTAAAGAATTTTTTGGTTCTTGTAATATTTTTATTAAAGATTTTTCATCTAGATCTTCGAGTGTAGCAATCATGGGTAGTCTGCCAATGAATTCAGGGATTAATCCAAATTTTAATAGATCCTCAGGCTCAAGTCCTTTCATCCACTCACCGGTTTTCTTATCTTGAGTATTTTTTACATCAGCACCAAATCCAATTGAGGTTCCTTTGTCTCTTTGAGAAATTATTTTGTCTAATCCAGCAAAAGCACCACCACAAATAAACAATATATTTGTTGTATCAACTTGTAAAAATTCTTGTTGTGGATGTTTTCTTCCACCCTGTGGAGGTACACTGGCAACAGTACCTTCCATTATTTTCAGTAAAGCTTGTTGCACACCTTCACCCGAGACATCTCTTGTGATCGAAGGATTTTCAGATTTTCTGCTTATTTTGTCAACTTCATCGATATATACAATTCCTCTTTGAGCTTTTTCTACATTGTAATCTGAGGCTTGTAATAATTTTAAAATAATATTTTCTACATCCTCACCAACATACCCTGCTTCGGTTAATGTGGTTGCATCAGCCATCGTAAACGGAACATCTAAAATTCTTGCCAAAGTTTGTGCTAATAAAGTTTTACCACAGCCTGTAGGACCAACTAAAAGTATATTAGATTTGGAGAGCTCAACGTTTTTACTTGTTTTGCTCTCATAATTTAATCTTTTGTAATGATTGTGAACCGCAACCGACAAAACTTTTTTTGCATGAGCTTGTCCAATTACATAATCATCTAAAACTGTACAAATTTCTTTTGGAGAAGGAAGACCATCTTGATGTTTAACAAAAGTGTCTTTACTTTCTTCTTTAATAATATCCATACATAGCTCAACGCACTCATCACAAATAAATACAGTTGGGCCAGCAATCAATTTTCTTACTTCATGTTGACTCTTTCCACAGAAAGAACAGTAAAGAATATTTTTATTATTTGTAGTCATAAATTTTTAAACGAATCAATTGTAATACTTTATTATAGAAGACTCCTACTAATCAAGTTTGGAATATTCTAAATCAATATATGGTGTATTAAGATCTTTTTTCTACAACTTCGTCAATAAGACCAAATGACTTTGCAACATCAGCAGTCATGAAATTGTCTCTTTCAAGCGCAGATTTCACTTCATCAACACTCTTGCCTGTATGTTTTGAATAAATTTCATTTAATCTTTTTTTCAATGATAAAACTTCATTTGCATGAATCTCTATATCAGTTGCTTGACCTTGAAAACCAGCAGATGGTTGGTGAACCATTATCCTTGAATTTGGTAAAGAAAATCTTTTTCCTTTAGTTCCAGCTGCTAATAAAAATGACCCCATCGATGCAGCTTGTCCAATACATAAAGTTGAGATGTCAGGTTTTACATATTGCATAGTATCATAAATACCAAGCCCAGCAGTTACTAATCCACCAGGACTATTGACATATAAATAAATTTCTTTTTTAGGATCCTCTGCTTCTAAAAATAATAACTGAGCTGTAACAAGTGAAGCCACATTGTCATTAATCTGACCGGTTAAAAAAATTATTCTCTCTTTTAATAATCGTGAGTAAATATCATAAGCTCTTTCACCTTTACTAGATTGCTCCACCACCATAGGCACTAGGTTACTCATATGTTCAGATAAATTTATTGTCATAAATTGATTCGACTTCTTTTATACAACTTGAGATTACTTTTTGCTAACTTTTTTTGCTTTTTTTGGTGCTGGCTTTGATTTTATTGTTTTTGTTGAAGGTTTTTTTTCTTTAGCAGTTTTTACATCAGTTTTTTTCTTTTTATCTTTTATTTCATCACCATGATCGTGATCATGATTGTGGTTGTGATCGTGGTCATGTTGGTGAGCTTCTTTTAAAATTTTTTCTGCTTCAGATTTTGATATTTCTTTTTTATTAGCTTTGCCTTTTTCTTTAATCAAATTTAAAATTTTTTCCTCATATACTGTTCCCCTTAAACTGGCGACTGCAGAAGGATTTTTTTGATAAAAATCCATTACCATTTTTTCTTGTCCTGGCATCATCCTCAGCTGTTTCTGAACCTCATTTTGAATTTCTACCTCGCTAACTTTAATTTGATTTTTCTCGCCAAATTCATTTAAAATTAAACCTGTTTTTATTCTTGTTTTAGCTTTTTCTTCAAAATTTTTTTTATTTTTTTTGGCTTCTTCTTCAGGCATTCCTTGAGAAAGTATTTTAACTTCCTCTTCAATTAGATTTTCAGGTACTTCCTCTACTTTAATTTTTTCAATTTCTTTTAAAATTTGATTTTTTGACAATTGATCTAAAGAGTTTTTGAACTCATCATTTATTTGTCTAGAAATTAAGTTTTTAAGATCTTTTAAATCTTTTGCGCCTAGATTTTTTGCAAAACTATCATCAATTTTAACTTCTTCTGGTTGTTTTACACTTAAAATTTTACAATTAAATTTAGCTTTGTTATTTACCAAATCTTTTTCAGGAAAATTTTCAGGTAATATAGCTTCAACTATTTTTTCATCATCTTTCTTAACTCCAATTAACTGCTTATCAAATCCTTTAAGAAATAAATCTTTTCCTAGAGTTAATTGGGTATTTTTTCCTTCATTTCCTTTGAATTCCTTACCATCTACTGTTGCCTTGTAATCTAAAGTGATCAGATCCCCCTCTTTAGCTTTTGTTTCAGGTTTTGAGTCTTTAAAATTAGGTTGATTTTTTGCTATTTCTTTTATTCTTTTTTCAGTTTCACTTTCATCTATCTTAACTGAGTATTGATCAAACTTTATATTTTCTAAGGATTTGATATCAACTTTAGGTAATTCAGTAACTGATAACACATATTCCAATTCTTTATCTTCACCATAAGTTTTCAAATCTAATTTTGGTTGGCCAGCTGGTTTTATTTTTTTTTCTTCTAAAGCTTTTGTTGAAGTATCTTTTAAAACTTTGTCTAATACTTCACCAAATACCGCCTTACCAAACTGTCTTTTTAAAACTTCTTTAGGAACTTTTCCTGGTCGAAAACCTTTAAGATTTACGGTACCTTTTATTTCTTCATACTTTTCATCCATATAAGACCCCATAGTCTCTTTATCGATTAAAATTTTAAGATCTTTGTTTAAACCTTTTTTATTTTCTACTGTGACTTTCATAATAATTTAATGGTAGGGCGAAAAGGACTCGAACCTTCACATCCGAAAATATTGGTTCCTAAGACCAACGCGTCTACCAATTCCGCCATCGCCCCACAAATTACGAAGTTTTATATATTATTGAAACTATTTGTCCAATGACAAATAATAAAAAATTATCTATTTATCTAATTAATTTTATATAAACTAAATAAAATGATTGTTTCTCCATGTATAAGTATTTGTAAAACTGATCCTTCAACAGGGTATTGTTATGGTTGTGGAAGAAGCAATGAAGAAAAACAAGTATGGAAGAAAGAGGATACATCTGATGATTGGAAAAAAAATAATCTAGAGTCCATAAAGAAAAGATTGACCGGCTGGCAACTTGAAAGCTTCAATGAGTCTTATGAATACAAGATAAATAATGGAATGTCTTTATTTAAAAAAAATCAAATTAAAGAATAAAGATCTAGATGAGTAAAGTAAAATTAATTAGTATTATTTATGCTATAGGAATAATTATTGGTGCTCTTTTTTTTGAGGTATGGGCTGCAGAGACATCATTCATTAAAACTATTGGTGTTTTTATATGGACAATCATATTTTTAATCGCATTATTTTTTGCTGATAAAAATGAGAAAAAATAACTAAAAGATACCATTAATGATTTCTATTTTATCAACAAAGTTAACCTTTTGATTTATTTTTAATTTTTTTATCAATTAAATTTTTTTTCCTTGAGTTAAATCTACTGTTAGTTATGTTAGATCTGTGTTTAGCAAATGCTTGTTTTTGTGCTTGTCGCATTGCTTTTTTGGAGGACATAATCCTAATTTAATACTTAATCTGTAAAGTATCAATTATTTTTAGATTTTTGTCAGAAACTACTATTTCTCCTGATGAAGGTGGATAATCTAAGATTTCAGAAATTACAACATAGTGTGTTATAAAAACTAAATTATTTTTTTTATCCCAATTGTTTAAAAATTTTTGAAAATCTTTTATTTGACTTTTTTTTTTATGTGCAAATTTGGAACTAAAAAAAGAGTTTAAAAAACTTTTTGTTTTGAAACTTTTAAATGCTAAAAAAGCTGTTTCTTTACATCTGCACCATTCACTAGAATACACATTTTTTATTTTAATCTTATTTTCTTTAAAAAAATTACCAATTTTTTTAGACTGAATTCTTCCACTTTCACTTAAATTTCTTTGAGTTGAGCAGTCATAAATATTAAAATTTTCAGGGTCTCCCCCTCCAGGTGCATAAGCATGCCTTATAAATATTAACTTCCCTCCAGCTTTTAAGTTTTCAATTATATTTTTTTTTGAATCTGCTTTAACAGACGAGGTTAAAGATATAAATAATATTAAAATAATTTTTAAAAATTTCATTAATGAATATTAAATTTAAAAAACTTAATAAGACAATTATAAATTGCAAAAAATGTAAGAGATTAACTGATTTTATCAAAAAAATTTCTATAGAAAAAAGAAAACAAAATATAAATGAAAACTATTGGGGAAAGCCTGTAACAGGATTTGGGGATGTAAATGCTAAACTTTTGATTTTAGGATTGGCTCCAGCAGCTCATGGAGGAACAAGAACTGGTAGAGCATTTACAGGTGATAAATCTAGTGATTTTTTATTTACTTGTTTGCATAAAGCAAAAATTTCAAATCATCCATATTCAGTAAATTTAAAAGATGGTTTAAAATTAAAATCAACGTACATTACTAATATTCTTAAATGTGTGCCACCAGGTGATAAACCAACTGCAGAAGAATTAAATAATTGTTCAAGATATTTTAATTCAGAAGTATCAAATCTCAAAAGTTTAAAAACAATAGTAACACTCGGTAAAGTTGCTTTTGATAATTGTATAAAATTTTATCAAAAAAATTATAATTTTTCTGAAAGACTAAAATTTATTCATGGTAAAATTTATTTTATGCCAAATGATATTAAATTAATTTCCTGCTACCACCCTAGTCCAAGGAATGTAAATACTAAGTTAATTTCAGAAAAAATGATGATAGAATTATTTAAAAAAGCAAAAAAAAGTGCATCTATTTAATTTTTAGAGATAAATGGTACAAATTTATCAATTATTAATTGGGGAAT
Organism: Pelagibacterales bacterium SAG-MED22; assembly: GCA_014653985.1. Classification (GTDB taxonomy): domain Bacteria; phylum Pseudomonadota; class Alphaproteobacteria; order Pelagibacterales; family Pelagibacteraceae; genus Pelagibacter. Next base: position 14,704 of record JACWDT010000006.1, on the reverse strand, counting down.
TTTTACAGGTTTTACTTTATCATTTACGAAAACCAAATGTATCTTTGCCTCAACTATTATAATCTTATTCTTAATAATTAATTGTTTCATTATAAAAGAAGTTTTTGTAATAGAAGTTATATGTGATTTAATATTTAATATATCTTCTAAATATGCTGATTTTTTAAAATCTACATTACATGATTTAACAATAATGAGTACCCCGAAGTAGTCTTTAATTTTTCGATTGCTTAAACCTATTTTTACCAGAGCTTCTGTTCTGGCTCTTTCAAGATATTTCAAATAGTTTGCATAATATACAATGCCTCCTGCATCAGTATCTTCATAATACACTTTAGTGTTATGATTAAAAGTTTTTGTCATTAAGAAATATTATCAAAAAAATTTAAAATTAAATACAAACTAAGATATAAATGTAGCAATGAAAATATACGTAATCTGGTTAATTGGGGTTGTTGTTTGGAATTTTGGTTTCCCAAGTGCTCTTCCAATAGAAGATGTAATAGCAGCTATCTTATTATCTTTTCTTAGTATGGGTTTAAATAAATACTTAAAATTTTAATTTTCTGAAAAAAAAATGTTTTGATAATACGCAACTGATTTTAATTTTGAATTATCTGTATCAGACATTATTGCCAGACCATCAAGCTCATCAACGTTTAAATCATGAAATTTTTTAAAATCTTCTTTTACATTTGCCTTAACAGTAACCCATTTATTTAAATTTTCTTTTGTTGTAGATAAGACATTATCTATAGATTTTTTAGTGTAGGGACTTGGCCAATTTTCACCAACCTTAACATTACTAGAAAAAACATAATTAATTGCTCGGTTTGACAATGGTGTTGCACCTGTTTTTTTAACCGCAAAAACTCTAGCAGCAAAATCGTGACCTTTTTTAGTTTTTTCGTTAATACCTGATAAATCTTGCTCAATTTTCCAAGTAATATTAATAAATGGGGTTTTGTTTAAATCAATTTTAATTTCTTTTCCTAAACCAGATCCAGCATTATCTGCAACCGCTTTTAAATAGTTGCCATTATTATTGGATCCAACCGAATAAATTGTCTTATTATCTGCTCCTCTAACTTTTCTGACACTTAATTCTGAAAGTTCTTTATCAGTAAATTCAAAAACTTTTACTTCATTTGCAATTGATGAACTTGAAAATATTATTAAAACAATAAAATATCTTAGAAAAAGTTTCATAAATTTCTACTTTAATACATGATTTAGACAAGATTTAAACAAGCAAATATCACTATTAGATTATATATAATTATTGTGAAGACAGTTTCAATCTTTTTACTTTTAATATATTGGTCAATAATAATTTCTGCACCTAAAATTTCTAATGATTTCAAATTTGGAAGTTCAAGAAGTATGAATTTACAATTAAATTATAGTTCTAAGGTATCAATATAATTTTTGGAGCTACACAGGTACCATCATGGATTTGTCTAAAAGCTTCTCCTCCAGTTTTTAATTCTCTAAATTCAATCCAATCAAGAGAACCAATCTCTTTATTAGCTAAAATTCCTAAAGTTTGCTCAAAATCTTTATTAGTATAACAATATGTGCCTATTACGGTAACTTCTTGCAGTGTCATTTTTCTAAAATTGAAGGTTCCAGATGGTTGAGTGAGTCCAATATGAATAATTGACCCTCCTGGTTTCACAACTTCAATTGCTTGTTGTCTTGATATTTCTAGACCTACAGTATCAAAAACAATGTCAAATTTGTTACTCTCGATATCTTTGTGATTTGGTTCAACATATTGTGCATCTAGATACTTTGAACACTCATTTAATCTTAATTTGTTGGGATCTGAGAGAGTGATAGTCTTATTATTTTTAATTTTAGATAAAATCAGACCACATAACAAACCTATAGCACCTCCGCCTTGAATTAAAATTCTACATTCAGATAAAGGCTTTTTTATTGATTGTTCACCAATTAATACTGCATGAAGAGAAACTGCAGTAGGTTCTGCGACTGGAGCCTCTTTTTTATCTAGACCATCTGGAATTTCGTAAATATTTTGATCTGGAGTGGACACAAATTCTGCAAAAACACCTTGTCTTTCAATTGGCCTGTTCATTCCTAAAATTGCTCTGGTTGGACACAAATGCTCGCTTCCATTAGAGCAATATTCACACTCACCGCATGTAATTAATGGATTAAGGACTACATTTTTACCTCTAAATTTTCCATTTTGAACTTCACCACTTACCTCGTGACCCAAAATTAAAGGTGGTATCCTTCTTTCATCATGACCGTGATAAGCATGCATATCTGAACCACAGATACCTGATGCGTGAATTTTAAGAATGCTTTCACCTGTTTTTTCTATTGGGTTTGGTTCATCTCTATAAACCATTTCCTGAGTACCGGTATAAACTAAAGCCTTCATATTATTTTTTTGCTAGCAAATAATAAATTATAGATGAAAAAATTGCACCAATTATCCAACCATATGAGTGTAAAAACATTAAATTTACATTCCAAATAGTTGATGATGAAAAAATAAAACCCAAAAATAAAGAATAAATTCCTTTTAAATGCCATCCTCCTGAATAAAAATACATCCCCTCACCATCTAAAGAATATATATCTTTATTACTCAATTCTTTATTTTTAATTAAATAATAATCTGCAATCATAACACCAAACAAAGGACCAAAAAAAGAAGCGAAGGTGTCAACAAATGCTAAAATACCAATCTGGCTTAGCACTGAAAACCAAAATATTGATACAATAAATCCTAAAAGCCCAATAATTAAACTAGATAATTTTAAATTTAATTTACTAGGAACAAAGTTGATTAGAGAATATTGTGATGGAATAAAATTCGAAACTAAATTAGTAGAAATAGAAGCTACGATTATAAAAATTAAAGCTGTTATTGTAATAGCCAAATTATCAAACTTACCTATTATATCATTTGGACTGGTTAAAATTGAATTTAAATCTAAGAATTTTAAATTAAGGAAAACATCAGATCCAATTACTATAAAAACCGAAAAAAAAGAAAAAATAATTAAATTAAATATTAAACTTAAATTTCCTTTTTTTAGTTCTTTTTCGGTCTTGACGTATCTTGAAAAATCCCCAAAGTTTACTAATAGAATTGAGAAATAAGCAAACATAGTTCCAGCAATTGAAATCAGAGGCCAAATATTATTTTTATCAATTAAATTATTATAACTAAAAACTTCAAAAAATGCTTGGGATGTAGTTTTTACATCATTGAGTAGTATAATGAAAAAAAATAATAATATACCAGAATAAACTATTATTGCTGAATAATTAATAATTTTTTTATTAAAGTTTATTCCTACACTAAATAAGAAACTTTGAAACGAAACAGCAATAATTATTGATGTCCAGTCAATTATATTTAAACCTAATATAAAAGTTAAAAATATATCATTCTCAAGTATTGAACTGTCTATGCTAAATAAAAAAATTCTAATTAAATAGGTAAAAGCTTTCGATAAAAAATATGTTTGAACTCCAAACATAAAGATACCAACTAAACATCTTAAAAAACCAAAATACTTCGCTCCTCTAAAACCTAATGATGATCTAAGAAAAACAGCAAATGGCAAACCATACTTTTGAGAAGGTTTTCCAATTAAATTTGATAAAAAATATACCAATAAAGATCCTATAAGAGTGCCAAAAAAAACAACAAAAGTATTTAAATCATAAATAATGTATAAAGAAGCTATTAACGAAAATGCTATTACACTTTGAATGTTTACTGCCCAATAACAAAATAAATCTTTCCAATTCCAAACTTTGTAATTAGGATTTACACTAACAAGATCCCAATTAGATAGTGAGTATTTAACTTTTTTACGACTCATATTTAAATAATAAACTAATTAAGTGTGATACAATATCTTTTTTTAGATATTTAAACTTTTTACATATGAAAAATTTAATTAAAAATAACTTAGGTTATTTTGCAATGTTAATGGCAGTAATTGGTTTTGGGTCTGGTCCACCATTTGTAACTTTAGCTTTAAAAGAATTTTTTATAATAGATCTATTAGCTGTAAGATTTTTAATCGCATTTGTACTTATGCTTTTATTTTGTATTTTGATGAGGGTTGATATTTCTGTAAAGCAAGTAGGTCTAAAACCCTTTTTAATGGGATTACTTAATCCATTTCTTGTAACATTGTCTTTTCACGTAGGGTTGTTATTGACTAGTCCAATTAATGGAGTGGCTATAATAAGTACACTTCCGCTTATACAGCCATTTGTAGCAAAAATTTTTTTAAATGAAAAAATTGAGCTTAAAGTAATTATAGGAGTATTGATAACTCTTGCGGGAACTTATTTATTACTTACAAATCAATTCAATTCAGGTGCAGGTAATTATCTTGGTGACTTAATTATTTTTTTAGGAATGCTTTGCGCTTCAATAAATGAAGTTATTGGAAGAAAGTACATGCAAACAAAAGTTAATCAGCTATCTGTAAATACTTTTCAATATTTTACAGGATTTGTGCTTTCTTTTTTAATTCTTTTTATTATTTGGCCAAATTCAAGCTTTCAATACACTTTTCATCTAGACTTTACACCTTCAGTAATGGCTGCTTTAACTTTATCTTTTATTACTTTTGCCTCATATTTATTTTACAACTACGCTCTAAGAAGGCTTCCTTTAGGTCGGATTAGTTTAATGTATCCCCTAACAGGTCCAATCGGGGCAACTTCAGCATGGATAGTAGTTGATGCTGAAATTAATTTTAAAATATTTTTATCTCTTATAATAATTTTAATTGGTACAATAATACCATATATCAATAAAAAATCTTAACTAAGGAGAGGGATACATTACTTCAGGTAACCAAAGTGCAATTTGAGGAAATATTATTATTAATACTAATCCTATTACTTGTATCACCATAAATTGCATCATTCCTAGATATATATCTTTTAAGTCCCAATCAGGAACAACCCCTTTTAAAAAATATGCAGACAAAGCAACAGGCGGAGAAAGCCATGCGGTTTGTAAATTAACAGCAACTAGAATTGCAAACCAAGTTAAATTAAATCCTAGTTCTTGAACTAAAGGTAACAGGATAGGCAACACAATTAACACTATAGGGACCCACTCTAATGGCCATCCTAATAAAAAAATTGCTGCCATCATTATTGCCAAAATCCAATATTTATTAACTTCCAAGTTTAGTAAATAATCAGTCAAAAGAGATGGAGTTCCTAACTTTGAAAAAACAGCACCAAAGAAATTTGACGCTGCAACTAAGAACATAATTAAAGCAGTAATTTCTAGTGTTTTGATTAAAGCTTCTTTTAAACCTCTGTAAGTGAATTTTTTATATGCTAATGCCAAAACAATAGATCCAAAAGCACCCATTCCTGCTCCTTCTGTTGGAGTTGCTAGACCAAATAAAATACTTCCTAAAGCAAAAAATACTAATGCTGCTGGTGGAACTAAGCCCATAAAAAATTCAATCCATACTTTACCCATATTAGTAGGTCTTTCACTAGCTGGCAGCACTGGTCCTAATTTTGGATTTAGAAAACATCTTAGTGTAGTATACCCAGCGTATAAACATGCTAACATAATTCCAGGAATAATAGCTGCAGCAAACAAATCTGTTACTGGAATTTCTAAAACTGGACCCATGACTACTAACATGATACTTGGAGGAATTAGAATACCGAGTGTTCCACCTGCACAAATCAGCCCAGCTGATAATCTTGTATCATAACCAGATCTAATCATGGTTTTACCTGCCATAATTCCTAAAATTGTAACTGAAGCTCCAACTATCCCAGTTGCTGCAGCAAAGATTGTAGATACAAACATCACAGCATAAAATAATGCTCCTCTAGTTTTAGATAGCATTAACTGAACAGCATTAAATAATCTTTCCATTAAACCAGCTTGTTCCATCAAGATTCCCATAAAAATAAAGAGTGGAACTGCTGCGAGGGTATTTTCGGTCATTATCATATTGAATTGTAAAGTCATTAGATAGAAGACCAATTTTCCAAAACCCCAATAACCAAATACAAGACCTAAAAATATTAGAGTGAACGATATTGGAAAACCGATGAAGATTGCAAATAGCATGCAACCAATCATTATCGCACCAATAATTTCAGGTGTAAAAAACTCCATTATGGCCATCTTCCTTTAACAAAGGCATAGTAGCTTTTAAGAACTTCAGAAATTCCTTGTATTAAAAGTAAAAAGGCCCCTATGGGCATGCAGCTTTTAAGTGGCCACATTATAGGCATCCATGTTGTATCCATCGCCCTTTGAATTCTTACTTTACCACCCAAACATTCCATCAAATCAGATCTCCCACAAATTGAAGTATAGGCGTAATCAAAGCTTACCCAGAAAAATACTAAGAAGCCTGGGAAGAAAAATAATAAATATAAAAATAAGTCAACTTTTGCTTGATTTCTCACTTTCCAATTTCGATATAAAAAATCTGCTCTTATGTGTATTCCTTTCGATAAAGTGTATGCAGCACCTAACATAAATAAAGCGCCTGCTAACATCCTGCTAATATCAAAAGACCATAGGGTCGGACGATTAAAGAAATGTCTTCCAATAACCTCATATACCATAGCAAATATTAAAGGAATTGTGATCCAGCAAACAATTTTGCCAGTAAGAAGCATATTTCTGTCAATAAATTCTATTGTTTTTGCCATCCAAGGATCCATGTCCTTTGGCATTTTTGTGCTTGTTCGACGTTCAGCTATAAGCTCATCAGTTATGTCCAAATTTTCACTTACATTTTCTTGAGACTTTTTATCAACCATTGAGCAATTTAATTAATTTTGATTATTAAAAAACGGGAATAAATAATATTTATCCCCGTTTTTAAATTAAGTTTTACTGTTGTTTTGCAAAAGCAGTTCCAATTGATGCATCAGATGTTTCCATTTGTGCAATAAAAGGTACTACAATTTTCGCATGTGCAGTCATGTGCTCATAAACTTCTTTAAAGAAAGCATTTTCTGCAGCATTCTTTTTAAGAGTTGCTTGAGCAGCATTCATGTACTCAGTGAAATAATCAGCTGGTGTATCCCATAATTTTACACCATGATTTTCAGTAAGATCAATTAATGCTTTTCCATTTTCTACAGCTCTATTTGTAATGTTTCTAGTAATCATCGCTTCAGATGCAACTTCCATTGCATATTTTTGATGATCAGTTAGAGAATTATAAACATCACCATTGATGTAAATATCACCATTAACTACGTTTTGGTGTAAACCTTGTAGGTAATAGTTTTTTAGAACTTTTTGGAAACCAAAAACTGAGTCTGGCTTTGGACAACACCACTCCGCAGCATCAATTGTTCCTTTTTCAAGCGCTGGTAATATATCCCCACCTGATAAAGATACTGATGCAATTCCGATATCTTTGTATGTTTGTCCTGGAATTCCTGGAGGAGTTCTGAATCTGTATTTTCTGAAATCATCCATGTTTTTAATTGGCTCTTTAAACCAACCTAATGCCTCAGGTCCTGATGATGCCATCACGAAACCTTTAACATTCATTCCCATTTCATTCCAAAGTCTGTCGTACAACTCTTTTCCACCATTATCAAAATACCATGCTAACCATGATTTAGTTGATAATCCTATTCCACCACCTGCAACAGGTGATCCAAATAACATAGCAGCCGGGTGATAATTAGACCAGTAGTGAGTCCATGCAGCACCACCATCAACTAGACCTTTGTCAACAGCTTCTAAAGTTTCTTTCATACCAACAACTTCACCTTTTGATAAAAGTTCAAACTTTAACTCTCCTCGAGTTAATTGTGTAACTCTATCAGTCCACATCTTAACGATTTGACCATCATAAGAAGTTTTAGGAAAAGTAAGTTGGATTTTTAAAGTTTTAGCTGAAGCAGTACCTATTAAAGAAACCGCAAAAACTAAAGCTAAAATCATTGAAGTGATTTTTTTCATTTATTTCCCTCTCTCTTTTTTGTTATTAAGACTTAATAAGTCTCAAGTAAACATTATTGAAATAAAAAAGTAAAGTGTTTATAATAAACGTATAACTTTTATAATTAATAAAAATTAGTATTAATTATAGTTTAGTCTTTGCCTTTTGGATCAAAAGGATAATCCCAAGCATCAGCACCAATTTTTTTGGATATACCTGAATAATCAGTATCTGCATCACCTTCCTCACAAAAATCTGAAAATATTTTTAAAGCAGCTTTGCCTAAAGGTGTATTTGCATTAACAGAAGTGGCAGCATCAATTGCTAATTTTAAATCTTTTTTCATCATCGCGGCTGTAAAACCTGGTCTATATTTATTATTTGATGGAACTCCATCGGTTAAATCGGGTATGGGAGTATAATTGGTTAGTGCCCAGTTGTTACCTGATGCCTCTTTTACAATTTGATGAACTTTTTTTAAATCCATTTTTAATCTCTTTGCTAACATTAAAGTTTCTGATGCTGCTATCATTGATATTCCAAGTGACATGTTATTACATATTTTAACTCCTACTCCACTTCCTTGTTCTCCTGCATGGAGTATTTTTTGTCCCATTATCTCTAAAAGTGGCGTAGCTAATTTTACAGCTTCCTGGCTACCACCGACTAAAAAATTTAACTTACCCACTCTTGCTCCCATCACTCCACCAGTAACGGGAGCGTCAATCATTTTAATACCTAAAGATTTTGCGTGATCTCCTATCTTTAATGAAGTTTCAATATCAATTGTTGAACATTCAATAATTAAACTATCTTGAGAAATTTTTGTTAAAATTCCGTTTTCACCAAGATACAGTCCTTGAACATGTTTTCCTTCAGGCAACATAGATATTACTGCTGATGAATTTGATAAAAGTTCATCCAAAGAATTTACAACATTCAAACCAGTTTCTTTTGCAATTTTAATTGCTTGTTCTGAAACATCGAAAACTTTAACTTGCTTTCCTGCATTTACTAATTGTTGAGCCATAGGATTACCCATGTTTCCAACTCCAATGAATGCTATGTGCTTACTCATCTATATTTGAATTTCCTCTATTAATTAATACAGTTTTGCTTTGAGTAAAATGATTTATCATACTATCAAATGCATATTCTTTACCTAGACCACTCATTTTTAATCCACCATAAGATACATTTGCTCTTGGAGCTACACATTGATTTACTTGAACAAAACCTGCTTCAATTTCTTCAACAAATTGAAGGGCTCTCGATAAATTTTGTGTCCATAAAACTGCTGACAATCCAAAGGGAGTATTATTTGCACTTTTTAATACTTCATCAAATGACTTAAATGGGATGGCGCAAGCAACCGGACCAAATATTTCCTCTTGGCATACAGGTGATTCTACTGGAACACCAGACAACAAGGTTGGTTCATAAAAAAAACCTTCTTTATGGTCGCCACCCTTTTTTTGATTGCCTCCATGTAAAACTTTAGTTGATGAATTCTCCTTAGCAATTTTCATATAATGTAAAGTTCTATTTAATTGTTCCTCTGAGATGATTGCTCCTATATCTGATTTTTCATCTAAAGCATTTCCCATTTTAAGGTTTTTTAACTTATTGACTACACCCTCTAAAACTTTGTCATAAATTTTTTCCTGTATGTAAACCCTAGATCCGGCAGTGCAAGCTTGTCCTTGTCTTGTGTATCTCATACCATCAATCACACCAGGTATAGCAATATCAAGATCTGCATCACTCATAATTATATTAGGATTTTTTCCTCCAAGTTCTAAAGTTACAGGACAAAGTTTAGGAGCAGCTTTTTGAGCTATAATTTTTCCAACATTAAATGAACCAGTAAAAGTAATTTTTCTTACATCTGGATGAGATAATAATGGCTCTCCACATTCTTCTCCATATCCAGAAATGACATTTAAAACCCCAGGAGGAAGCTCCTGCTGAAAAATTTCAGCTAATAACAAAGCACAGAAAGGTGCTTGTTCAGCAGTTTTCAAAACTACAGTGTTGCCTGCTACAATTGCTGGAGCTATCTTTGCAACAGTTAAAAATAAAGGAGCATTCCACGGTACAATAGCGCATACTACACCTATTGGGTCTCTTGTTGTAAAATGCAAAGTATTTAAGATATTAGGAGGATAATTTTCACCTTTTATCTCTCCTGATAAACCTGCAAACATTCTCGTAAGTTCTATTGATGCTGCTGTTTCAGGTTTGGCTTGTGTTCTTAAAGCATTCCCAGTGTCCAAGGCAAGTAAAGTTTCAATCTCACCTCTTCTTTCCTCAAGTTTTCTAGCACCCTGCTCTACCAATCTTCCTCTTTCTCGTGCAGGAATTTTTTTCCATTCTTTAAAAGCATTCAGAGAAGATTTTACCGCATGATCAACATCAACTTTATTGCATTTAGGAGCATCACCAATACTTTCTCCCGTACTGGGATTTATCACATTGATCTTGCTATCCGTTGATGAAGAAATTAATTTACCATCAATTAAAATTTTATTTGATAATCTTTTTGCATTTTTATTTGCTTTTTCGAAATTACTCAAAAAATCACTCACAATTATATTTCGCCTTCCCTAGTTTTAGCTGCTAACCAACCCCCGTCAATTTTAATCTCTGATCCATTAATAAAATCAGACTCACTTGAAGATAAAAAAACTGCTGCACCAACTATATCAGATGGTCTTCCCCATCTTCCAACAATTGTTTCTTTTCCCCATTTTTCACCGTGAGTTGGATCTTCAGCATATTTTTTATTGAACGGGGTAGATATAAGGCCTGGGCAAATTGTATTAACGTTTATATTAGTTCCCTTCAAATCAATTGCTAAAGCTCTGGTCAATCCTAATATTCCACTTTTCGCTGCAACATAACCTACACGATCAGGTCTTCCCATAAAGCTAGCAATAGAACCAAAGTTTATAATTTTACCTTTACCAATTTTTTTCATTTGAGGAATTACTGCTTGGCAACAAATATATGGCCCAGTTAGATTTACAGAAATCATATCATTCCAATCATTTAAACTATGGTCTTCAAGTTTCTTAACATGTCTTATGCCAGCATTATTAATTAATATATCTATTTGGTTAAATTGTTTAATAGTTTCTGAAATTAAATTTTTAACACTCTGTTCATTTGAAACATTTGTTTCTACATATATTGCATCACCACCATTTTGAATTATAGTTTTAATAACATTTGAGGAATTTTCTTTATCCAAATCTGCAATAACAATTTTAGCTCCTTCTTTAACAAGTCCTAAACAAATTTCTTTTCCTATTCCTTTTCCCCCACCAGTAACAATTGCAACTTTATTTTTTAATTTCATAAGTAATAATAAATATTATTTCTATAACAAATACAAAAAAAAATTATAAATAAAGTCTAATTATATTTTTCAAGAGGCTTATTACTGTTTACCCAAGATTGTATTCCGCCATCAAGTACATATACATTTGTAAAACCTAAATCTTCTGCAAAAGCATTCCCTAAAATTTCAGCTGTTTTTCCATCATGGCTTATAAAAATTAGCTCAATTCCTTGCGACTCTTCCCCTGCTAAAGCTCTTATTTTATCCAACAAATAAACATTAAATTTTCCATCAATATCAAATGCTGTTTCTTGAAATGATCCTTTAATTACTCCAGTCTTTTTCCATTGATTATCCAATCTAATATCTAGAGCTACTGCGTTTTCTTTAATTAATTTTTCTAATTTTTTACTATCAATTTTTTCATAATTTGGATTTAAGACATCTAAAATAACAAATTCAAAAATCAAATTTGAATTAGGTGGTATTAATTCCCCTGCTCCCTTTTCTCCATAGGCTAATTTTGAAGGTATTTTAATTTTTCTTTTTGATCCTTTGTTTTCACCTAATATTCCTTGTTCAAATCCTGGAATAACTTCCTTCATTCCTATTTGAAATACTAAAGGTTTATCTTTACCAACATTTGTATCGAAAATTTTTCCATCTTCAAAAAAACCAGTGTACTCAATTTTAACCCAAGAATGATTTACCACTTTTAAACCATCACCTTTATTATCACTAATGATTTCAATATTTTCTGCAAACAAAACATTACTGTTAAACAGAATTAAAAAAGTTAAAAAAAATATTTTTTTCATTTTAGAGAGATGTTAAATCCCTTATACATTTTTTTTTGAACTTTATTACAGATTTCTCTATACTGAGGCAATCCTGCTGGATATGGTATAAATTTTTTTGGCTTACCTGGAATATTATCACCTTTATACCAAGAATTTTTTGCTTTCATAAATAAAGATTTATTAGCAAGAATATTTATTTCATTTACCCAGTTTTCGGTTTCTTTTATACGTGGTTCAACTTTCCTACATCCAACTTTTTCTAAATGTTTAATAAACTTTGATATCCATTCTACATGTTGCTCAATCTGGGCAGGCACGTTGGTTAGTACAGAAGGACTTCCTGGTCCAGAGATAACAAAAAAATTTGGAAAATTGGGTATCATAATTCCTAAAAAAGTTTTTGGACCATCTTTCCAATATTTTTGTAATTTGATGTTTTTTCTTCCAGTCAAATTTAAAGATAATATAGAGCCTGTCAACGCATCATAACCTGTTGCAAAAATTATTTTATCAAACTTCAATTCTTCATTTTTTGTCTTTATGCCTTTTTTTGTAATCTTAATTATTGGATTTTTTTTTAAATCAACCAATTGAACATTTTTTCTATTAAATATTTCAAAATAATTTGTATTTAAAGTTGGTCTTTTTGTAGTGAATGGATGTCCAAAATCTGTGAGTATTTTCGCAATATGTCTATCCTTAACTATTCTTTTAATTTTATCTCTTATAAAATTTGATACTATTTTATTAGCACTTATTTTTTTAGTGATATCACTAAAACATGCTCTAAATGACAAACCACCATTTAACCATGCCTTCTCTAAAATTTTTAATCTTTTACTTTCAGTAAATTCAAAAATAGACTTTTTTGAAAAGTGAAACGCATGTCCTCCAGGTGTTTTTTTAAGTAAATTTTTAATATAATTATATTTGTCTAATGTATTTTTTATAAAAGTTTTTGTAAGCTTTTTGTTTCTTGCAGGAACACTGTAGTTAGGTGTTCTTTGAAAAACTGTCAGTGATTTTACCGATTTTGCTAATACTGGAGCAATTTGTATTCCACTTGAACCTGTTCCAATTTGTGCAACTTTTTGATTCTTAAAACTTATTTTTTTGTTTGGCCATCTCCCAGTATGATACCATCCCCCTTTAAAGTTTTTAAGACCTCTAATATTAGGTATATTTGTTGCAGATAGTGATCCAACGGCACTTATTAAATATTTACAATAAAATGTTTTGTTCTTATTTGTTTTGACTCTCCATAAATTTTTTTCATCTAAGTAAACAGCTGAATTAACTCTGTTATTAAAAATTATATCCCTTTTTAGGCTAAGTTTTTTTTCTACATATTTTAGATATCTTAAAATTTCCTTTTGCTTAGGATATCTTTCTTTCCATTTCCAATTTTTATAAATTTCCTTAGAAAAAGTGTAACAATAGATGTGGCTTTCAGTATCACACCTTGAACCTGGGTATTTATTCCAATACCAAGTACCTCCAACTTCTTTACCCTCCTCAATAACAAGAGTTTTGAGGCCTATCTGATCTCTACATTGATGCAATTGGTATAAACCAGAAAAACCAGCTCCTATAATTATTGCGTCTAAATACAAATTTCTAATTAGGTATTATGATTTTTGAAAATTTTATTTCCACCTCTGTTTTTGCCACTAATTAAGTGAAGCTGTCTTTGAAGTGAATATCCAATTTTGTCTTCTATGCTTTTGGCTCCTTCATGATCGAAAAAAGATGTAGCGGGCATGTACCTATAAGTAAGTCCGGCCCTTCTCTTTCCAGAATTATTTGCTCTTGACCCATGAAATAAATAAACATCATGTAATGAAAACATTCCTGGATTTAAGTGAACTGATTTTGCTTTATATTTTATTTCATCAATATTTTTTAAAGTTTGATTCAAAGTTACATTTGTAGAATCCAACGTATTGTGCTCAGCCAAATTTCTTTCCAAATGAGATCCTGGTATGTATTGTAATGGACCATTTTCTTCTGTAACTTCATCAATTGACAACCATACTGTTACTGACTCTAATGGTTTGATAGGCCAGTATTCACCATCTTGGTGCCAAGGAGTTTCTTTTCCATTTTTTTCTTTTTTACAAAATAATGAAGAACCCCATAGAATTATATCTTCACCTAGTAATTGTTTAACTTCCTCTATAATTTCTGGATAAAGCGCAAATTCTAAAAATTTACTATCCCTTTCATATAATCCACTTACAAATTCATTATTCTCATCTTTGTGATCTTCAAGATATTTGTCTAAAGCTGAATTTAAATCTTTTACTTTATCTTTGGATAATTGAGCTGAACTTTTTACTAATCCATCATTATTGTAAGTTTTTATTTGACTATCAGATAGCATAAATAAACGTATTAAATATTTGTTTTAATGTCAAATTGTACACTAGTTATCTGGATTATTTAATTTTTTTAATTTATAAAACATTTAATGGAAACCTTTGATTATATAATACTTGGTGCTGGATCAGCAGGATGTGTACTAGCTAATAGACTTACTGCAAATCCTAAAAATAAAGTTTTGCTTCTTGAGGCTGGTGGTAAAGATACCTATCCAT
>JACWDT010000005.1 GCA_014653985.1 Pelagibacterales bacterium SAG-MED22 | reverse complement strand
TCCATCATGCACAGAACTTTTTGGCAATTTTTTTTCTGGTTGCTTAATTCTTGTATTTTGCACAGGATTAGACATTATTTCTTTACCTAAAATCTTTTCAACTACATTTAAAATATTTTTATTTGTAATTAAGTTCCACAGCGATTGAGTGGCAAAATAATCACTTTCTGGTTTTACATGATCTCTAGGCAACCTAGTATTGAAGTATTGATCTAGATCATGAATATTTAATTTTGAAACGTATGAGTATTTTTTTTTAAAATCTAAATTTAAAATTTTCTGTATATTTTTCTTTCTTGCATATTTTTGAATTAAGCAATCCATCACAAATTCCATATCATTCAAAACCGGTTTAAGATCTTTTTTAAAGTTAAGTATGTTTTTAACTATTAAATAACCCTGTTCATGTAATTTTTTTTTAAAATTATTTTTCATATTTAAATTTTATTTTATCACAGAAAAATATCAATATTTAGGTTCTGAAGTTAAATAGTTTGCATCATGAAAAGAGGTAAGCATTCTTTTTTTGGAATAAATTATATGTGGATAATATGTAGCATCTTTATATTTCCATATAACAGGGGTATTTTGTGCATGATGGATTAAGTGGAAGAACACCATGGCATCAAGATGCAGCTGTTCTAAATTCCAAAGGACAAAAGTTAACCGAAATGGTCACTGTTTGGATACCTTTTACTAAAACTACAAAAAAAAATGGCTGTATGATTACAGTCAAAGAAATTAATAAAATGGGATTATTAAATCATGTGCCAGGATATAGAGGCCAAGTTGAATTAAAAAATAGCAAATTATTGGATAAAATGAAACATGTCCCTTTAGAAGCAGATGTTGGCGACATTATTCTTTTACATAAACATTCAATACATTGTTCTTTACCAAATAGATCAAATGATTTTAGAATAAGTGCCGACCTTAGATATAATGTTGCCGGACAACCGTCTGGTAGAGAGCCACTTCCAAACTTTTATGTTAGAAGTAAAAATAAAAATAATATTAAAATTCAAAATTTTAAACAGTGGTTAACACTTTGGGAGAGAGCTAAAGAAAAATGTATACCAAGAAAATATGCATTTAAATATCCACTCCCTACTTTCAAAAATAATAAAAGAGACCTTTCGAATTTAATTAATTCTTAATTAAATATTTTATAAAACAAATATAGGTGTATAAGAGAATATGAAAAAAATTCTTGTTATTCAGCCTATTCATGAAGAAGGTATCAATCTTTTAAAAGATAATTCAGATTTTGAATATGAGGTTGTGGATAATATTGATACAGAATTTCTAAAATCAAAAATCAAAGACTGTGATGGTATTTCAATTCGTACCGCTAAACTTAGTGGGGATGTAATTGAAGCTGCTAATAATCTTAAAATTATTTCAAGACATGGTGTTGGATATGACAATATCGATTTAGAGGTTTCAAAAAAAAAGGATATTACTTTAGCCATTACAGCAACTGCAAATGCAGTGGCAGTAGCTGAACATGTAATGTTCATGATTTTAAATATTTCTAAAAGAGGTAGTATGTATGATTACGCTGTAAAAAGTGGAAAATTTAATGAAAGAAACAAATTACCTAAAACGGTAGAGCTTTGGAATAAAAATATTTTAATTGCAGGATTTGGTAGAATAGGACAAGCATTAATTAAAAGGTGTCTCGGTTTTGAAATGAATGTTTTTGTTTTTGATCCTTTTGTTTCTAAAGAATTTATAGAAAAACGTGGTGGTACAAAAGTGGATAATTTAAGCGAAACCTCAAAAGATATGGATGCAATGTCGCTTCACATTCCCTTGAATGATGAAACAAAAAATATAATTAATTATGAATTACTTAAATCTTTGAAAAAGAATTGCATTATAATCAATGCCGCCAGAGGAGGTATTGTAAATGAAGTTGATTTAGATAGAGCTTTAAACGAAAATTTAATCTTTGGTGCTGGTTTGGATGTATTTGAAACTGAACCTCCTGCTGAAAACAATCCTCTTTTAAAAAATAAGAAAGTTTTTTTGAGTCCACATACTGCAGCTTTCACAGAAGAATGTATGACAAGAATGGGTAAAGAAACTATTCAAAATATATTTGATTTTTTTGACGGTAATTTAGAAAATTCAAAAAAAGTAAAACTATAAAGCTATTTTAAGATCAATATCTGCACACACCTCAGATAAATATTTGAAACCTTTTTTTGCATATTCTAAAGGATTTGCTTTAGCTGGATCTTGTTCTGCTTCTACAACTAACCAGCCCTTATAATCAATATTTTTTAAATATTTCAATAAAGGTTTATAATCAATACATCCGTCTCCAGGTACAGTAAAAGCTCCCTCTAAAAATGCTTTTCTGAAACTCCAATCTTTTTCAAGGGATTTATTTAAAATATCTTCTCTCATATCCTTACAGTGAATATGAATTACTCTATCTTTATAGTCTTCTGCTATTTTTACAGAATTACCTTTGGCAAATAGCATGTGACCAGTATCAAGAATTAATTTTACTTGGTCACTTGTGTTATCTAACAGTCTTTTTGTGTCGTCCTCCGTTTCAATCACAGTGCCCATGTGATGATGATATGCTAAAGGCATATCTTGGTCCTCTAAATATTTTCCCATCTCAGAAATTTTTTTACAATATTCATTCCATTCATCTTTATTCATTTGTGGCCTACTGGATAAAGGTCTATTAGGGTCGCCAGCAATAGAGTCTGATACTTCGGCAAATACAATACATGGTGCTTTACAATCTTGAAAAAGTTTTAATTGTTCTTGAACTGATATAATTTCATCCTTTACAGAATTTTTTCTTAAATTTGCACTGTACCAGCCTGAACATAACTTTAATTTATGTTTTTGTAACAAAGGAATAAGTTCCTCTGATTTTTTTGGAAATTTTCCTCCAGATTCTATTCCTGAAAAACCTGCTTCACTTGCTTCTGATAAACACTGTTCCAATGGAGTATCACCACCAAGTTCGGGCATGTCGTCGTTACTCCATGCTATAGGTGCTATTCCTAATTTTACTGACATAATAGTTATATTTGTTATGATATATAAAATCATAATCTAATGAATACAAATAAATTATCCTTAGGTATTGTTGGTGGAGGTCCAAAATCTTGGATAGGTCATGTACATCGAATTTCTGCAAGATTTGATGACAAGTACAAAATAGTAGCTGGTGTATTCTCAAGAAATTCAAAATTATCGATTAGCTTTGGAAAAACTTTAGGTATCTCTAAAGATAGATGTTATTCAACCTTTAAAGAGATGGCTTCGAAGGAATCAAAAAGAAATGACGGTATTCAAGTAGTCTCGATAATGACACCTCCATCAAGTCATCAAATTATTGCTGAAAAATTTATTGAAAAAAATATCAATATTATTTCGGATAAACCATTTGCTGGTAATCTAGATCAGGCCAAAAAACTTTATAAAAAAATAAAATCAAATAAAAAAATTAAATATGCTTTAACTCATAACTATTCAGCTTACCCAATGGTTAGAGAAGCTAAAGTTTTAATAGAAAAAGGTAAAATTGGCAAAATTGAATATGTAAACGTTGAATATATACAGGATTGGTCTGGTGGAACAAAAATTAATGTAAGAAATGCCAAAAAAAAACTAAAATGGAAAATAGATAATAAAATAGTTGGTGCATCTGCGGTTCTTAATGAAATTGGAACTCATGCTTACCATTTAGCTACATATATTTCAGGACTAAAAGGAGAAAAAATTTTTGCTGACATTAAACAAATTTCAAAAAAAATAAAAATGGATGATAACGCACAAGTAATGATTAATTTTACAAATGGTGCAAAAGGTATGTTTTGGACAAGCGTCATGGCTAAAGGTGGTGTTTATGGTCTCAGAATTAGAGTATTTGGTTCTAAAGGAAGCTTAGAGTGGGTTCAAAATGATCCAAATTATCTAAAATTAAATCCAGACAGGGGTGCAGTAAGATACCTTGAAAGAGGTTTTCACAATGCTGAGCTTTCAAAAAAATTCTCTAGAATAAAATTCGGACACCCAGAAGGATACTTAGATGCATTTGCAAATATTTATAGAGAATTTGCTGAGTCCTTAAAAAAATAAATCAAAAAAAAGATATTTTTATCCAAATGAGGATGAAGGATTGGAAACAGCAAAATTTATAAATGCTTGTAAAGTTTCATCAAAAAATAAAAGATGGGTCAAAATCAAATAAATATTGCATTACTTGGTCTTGGAAGAATAGGCCAAATGCATGCCTTAAATTTAATTAATCATTCAGAATTCAATTTAAAATATACATTTGATATTGATAAAAATTTAAATAACAAATTAGGAAAAAAATATAGGTCAATTCCTATTAATAATCCCAATATTGCATTTAATGATAAGAGCATTAAATGTATTTTTATAGCCACAAGTACTAAGACACATTTAAATTATATTGATAAAGCAGTTAGAAATAAAAAAGTTGTATTCTGTGAAAAACCATTAGATTTAAGTTTAAAAAAAATTGATGAATACAAAAAAAAACTTTCTAAGTTCAATCCAAAGATTCAAATTGGTTTTAATAGAAGATATGATGCAGGACACAATTCTTTAAAAAAAAATCTTGTTAATGGAAAAATTGGTAAATTAGAAAAAATAATAATTACAAGTCGGGACCCTGCACCTCCTTCAGCTGATTACTTGAAAAATTCTGGTGGTATTTTTAAAGATATGATGATCCATGACTTTGATTTGGCAAGATATTATGTGGGTTCAGATGAGTTTAAGCATTTATTTGCAACAGGTGAATACTTTAAAGATAAAAAATTTAAAAAAGTAAAAGATTTAGAATTAGCTACTGTGGTAATGAAAACTAGAAAAGGTGTCCAGTGTGTAATAACAAATTCAAGACATTGTAGTTTTGGTTATGATCAAAGAGTTGAGTTATTTGGTAGTAAAGGGATGGTAATTTCTGAAAATGAAAGAGATTTAGAAACAACATCCTATTTTAAAAATTCAACAGGTAGTAAACGTTCTTTTAAAAATTTTTTTATCGAGAGATATTCAGAGGCATTTAAAAACCAATTAAGTGACTTAGGAAGATTTTGTAAAAAAAACATTAAACCACGTGCAAGTTTTGAAGATGGAAGAATGTCAGTGATATTGGCTGAAACAGCAAATAAATCTCTAAAAACAAAAAAATTTGAGCTGATTAAATTTTAAACCGTCACATTGATTTTGTAGATTTATAATATAATCAATTTAGCTATGAAAAATATTAAGCCATTTGGTCCCTCTATTGGAAAAACAAAAATATCTAAAAGGTTTATAAATAAACTAAATGAGGAATTTGATAAAAAATCAAATAATAAAAAAATTGATTATAGTTCAAAATTAGCGAGTCAAATAAAAAATGAAATAAAGATTTCAAATAATTTTATTAAAAAATATTTATTTAAAGAACTAAGAATAAATATCAAAAAATTTTTAGCCAATGAACAAATTAAAAATATAAAAGAAGTAAAAATACTTAATCTTTGGGTTGTTCGACAGTTTAAGGGTGAGTATAACCCTATCCATTATCATACTGGCGATTTGTCTGGGGTTGGATATTTAACTTTGCCAAAAAATATGACAAAAAACAATTTAGTTAAAAATAAAAAACTTAAAACCAATGGAACAATTGACTTTATAAATGGACAAAAAGCATTTCTTAGTAACAGTATTTATAATCTAATTCCAAAAATTGGAGACTTAATAATATTTCCAAACTATCTAATGCACACTGCATATCCATTTAACATAAATGGAGAAAGACGATCATTTTCTTTTAATGTAAAAATTATTTTTAAAAAATAAATGGATACTAATTTTTTTAAAAATATTAGAATTTTGGATGGCGGTATGGGGCAACAGCTATTAGCCAAAGGATTAATTTCGAAAGGAACATTGTGGTCCGCTAGTGCTAATTTAGATAAAAAATTTCATGATCTGGTTGTTAACGTACACTTATCATTTATAAATGCTGGATCTGAGGTGATACTTACAAATACCTTTTCGGCGAGAAAAATTAGATTAATACAAAATAAAGTTGATAAAGACTTTGTATATATAAACGAACAAGCTTGTTTATTATCTATTAAAGCAAAGGAAAAATCTGGAAAAGATGTTTTAATTGCTGGTAGCTTACCATGTCAAAATGATACTTATGTAGAAGATCAAAGAGATAGCAAAGAATTAGAAAAAGCTTTTTATGAACAAGCTGAGGTTATTGCTCCCTATGTAGATTTTTTTTATTTAGATGTTGTTTCAAGTGGAAGAGAAATAGACATAGCATCAAACGTTGCAGTCAAATTAAATAAAACTGTTCTCTTAGGTATTCATGTTAAAAAAAATAACTTACTCCCCTCAAATGAAACTATCACTGAAGTCTTGAATAAATATAGAAGTAATAATTGGCTAGGAGTAATTACAGCATGCGTTTCTCCAAAAATTGCTGAGGAGTGCACCTCTGAAATTAAAAAGTTGGATATCCCGTTTGGATTTAAGGCCAACCTTTGGAAAGTAGAAGAGCCAACTCCAGTTCAAACTTTTAATAAGGCTAAACCTGATGAAATAGGTACCAATCCAAATGTTACTCTTGGGAAAAGAGACAACAATTCAGCTAAAAAATTCTATGATTTTTCGAAAAGACTTGTTGAACAAGGGGCAACAATTCTGGGTGGATGTTGCGAAACAACACCAGAGGATATTAGAGAAATTGCTAAACTAAGATAATTTTTTTCTATCAGCTCTTCGAACAAAATAAATACCTATACAAACTGCAGTCAAAGAAATTAAGACTTTAATTGTTATTAATTCTTTTAAGAATATGTATCCTAGAATTGTTCCAAAAATTGGTATTAAATAAGATACCTGGGATTGAAAAATCAAACCATTATCTTTTAATATTTTAAACCTTAATAACCATGCAATTCCTGTTGGAACAATACCTAGATAAATTACAGATATTAATGAGTCTGTTCTTGGCACTACCTGCCACGGTTGTTCAATAAATGATACCAATGGTATTAAAATAATTGTTGCCCAGATTAATATCGAACTTGTCACATTTTCGTTTTTTTTCTTACTAATTTTTAAAGTTAATACACCACCAATAACATAACATGTTGAACCCAACAAAATTAACAAAGCTGAAGTAAAATTATTTTGATCAATTAAAAGATTGTCTGAAAATAAAAAAATTATTCCTGAAAAACCGATTAAAATTCCAAATGTTTTAACTAAATTAAATTTTTCATTTTTTGTGTAAAAATGACCTAGTATAGTAGAACTCAGTGGTGTTGTTGACATTAAGATTGCAGCGAGATTACTTTGAACAGATTTTACTCCATATGCAATTAGAAAGAATGGTGCAACCAAATTTATAAAACCAATCATAGCAAACCAATGCCAATCTTTAGAGAAAGCCTCAATTTTTATTTTTTTATAGTAACAAAGAAGTAGAACTGGAATTGCTCCAAAAAATACTCGCAGGAAAGCGATTGTAACTGGACCAAATGAATAAGTTGCAATTTTTATATTAAAAAATGCAGATGCCCATATTAAAGATAATATGGTTAATAAAGCATAATCTATTAATTTTGGTTGCTTCATTCTGTTAAATCATCAACTTCTGAATTAGTTAATTTTTTAAGTTCAAAGAATGTAATTCCAAAAACTGCGTTTGGATGTCCTGCTGCAGCAAAAACTTTTGAAAATCTTTCTAAATGTTTATCCATATATACTTTGGTATTCACTATATGACCTATTGGGGATACGCCTCCTATTGTATAACCAGTAATTTGCTTAACCTCCTCAGGACTTGCCATTGACACATCTTTTTCGCTTAATTTTTTTTTCAACTTATTTAAAGAGCATCTTTTGTCTCCTGATACTAAACAAAGACAAAATTTATCGCCTAATTTAAAAAGTAAACTTTTTACAATTGCACCTACATTGCAACCTAAGGCTGTAGCAGCATCATTTGCTGTTCTTGCTGTTTGTTCTAAAATAATAACATTAATATTTGGATCAAAGTCTTTAAGAATTTTCTCTGCTCTTTTAACTGGTTCTTTATCTAAAATGGAATTCACTTATTTACTCGTATGATTAATAATATTGATTAAATACACTACTTATGTGAAAATTGCATAAGTGTTATTTATTAAATAAGCAATATTTATAAGAGTTTATTTGCTAATTAATGCTCTGAAATTACATAGGAGACATAATGAGTGCAGAAAACGTTTTAAAATTTATTAAAGAAAAAGAGGCTGAATTCGTAGATTTAAGATTTACTGATCCAAGAGGAAAACTTCAACATTTAACAATGGACTCAACTGTTGTTGACTCAGATATGCTTAATGAGGGTGTATTTTTTGATGGGTCATCTATCGCTGGTTGGAAAGCAATTAATGAGTCAGACATGATTTTAAAACCAGATACTTCAAGAATGTTTATGGATCCATTTACTTCCCACAATACTGTAGTTTTGTTTTGTGATATTTTAGATGCAATTAAAAAAGATCCTTACGAAAGAGATCCAAGGGGTGTGGCTAAAAAAGCTGAAGAATATTTAAAAGCTTCAGGTATCGGCGACAAAGCATTCTTCGGTCCAGAACCAGAATTTTTTGTTTTCGATGATGTAAGAATTAAAAACGATATGAATGAATGTGGATTTAAAATTGATAGCAAAGAAGGTCCATATAATTCAGGAAAAGAATATGAAAGTGGAAACATGGGACACAGACCACCAATCAAAGGTGGATACTTCCCAGTGCCACCAGTGGATAGTGAACAGGATATGCGTGGTGAATATCTAAAAAATTTAAAAGAAGTAGGAATTAAAGTTGAAAAACATCACCATGAGGTTGCTCCAAGTCAGCACGAGCTTGGAATGTATTTTGGAACTTTAGTGGATCAGGCTGATAATGTTCAGTTATATAAATATGTTGTTCAAATGGTAACCCACTCGTTTGGCAAAACTGCAACTTTTATGCCTAAACCAGTAGCAGGAGATAATGGTTCCGGTATGCATATTCACCAATCAATTTGGAAAGGTGATACGCCAGTTTTTTCTGGTGACGCTTATGCAGGATTATCTGAAACTGCGTTGCATTATATTGGTGGAATTTTAAAACATGCTAAAGCTATTAATGCTTTTGCTAACTCTACTACAAATAGTTATAAAAGATTAATACCAGGCTTTGAGGCTCCAGTATTACTTGCATACTCTGCAAGAAATAGATCAGCTTCATGTAGAATTCCTATTACCTTGAGTAAAAAAGGAGCAAGATGTGAAATAAGGTTCCCAGATGCATCTGGTAATCCATATTTAACATTTGCTGCAATGCTTATGGCCGGAATTGATGGTATTAAAAATAAAATTCACCCAGGTGAGTCTTTTGATAAAGATCTTTACGAATTACCACCAGAGGAAGTTAAAGCTATTCCAACAGTTTGTGGATCTTTGAGAGAAGCAATGGAAAGTTTAGATAAAGATAGAGAATTTTTAACTCAAGGTGGTGTATTTACAGATGATCAAATTGATGCATACATTGCTCTTAAATTTGAAGAAATTCATAAATTTGAACATGCACCTCATCCGGTTGAGTTTGAGATGTATTATAGCAGTTAGTAATTAGTTACTGCTTAGTTGTAGCTATTGTATCTTTGTTAATACCTTTTTTAACAACGTAGTCTTGTGTGCCGTTGGCACCAGTGTCTACTTCTTTTCTGAGGTCCTTAAAAAATGATTTCTCTTTCAAAGAATTTTTTAAGTTTTTAACAAGATTTTTAAACTCAAATGTATTCATTGCAGAGTTTTATCTTAGATATGCAAATTATGCAAATCTGATATGCTCAAAATGGGACTATTGGCCTATGATGTTTTAAATGACTCACCGCAGCCACAACGCTCGGTTTCATTAGGATTATTAAAAACAAAAGTTGAGGATAACTCCTCTTTCTTATAATCCATTTCGGTTCCTAAAAGATACATAATAGCTGCAGAGTCTACGAATACCTTCACACCCTTATCTTCAATTATTTCATCATTTGGATTAACTTCTTTTGTATATTCCATAACATAAGACATTCCTGCACAACCACCAGATTTAACTGATACTCTTACACCCAGAGAATCTTTTTCTGCATTAGACATTATCTCTTTAATTCTAGATGCAGCGTTATCACTTAATTTAATTATTTGAGTCATTATAAATTCAATTCCAATTTAGCTGCCTCAGACATCATGTCTTTGGTCCATGGCGGATCCCATACCAATTCTAAATCAACTTCTTCAATTCCCTCTACTTGCATTGCACCCTCTTTAACTTCTTTAGGTAAACTTTCGGCTACAGGGCAATTTGGTGTTGTCAAAGTCATTTTAATTTTAGCTGATTTTTCATTTTCTACAATTATATCATAAATTAAACCTAGTTCATAAATGTTAACAGGTAACTCAGGGTCATAAATTTTTCTTATTTCCTCTATGATTAGTTCTTTTTTTGACATAATTAATTCTCTGTTTTTACTTCTTCTTTTTTATCATCAAATGCTGAAACCAAAGTATGCCATGAAAGTGTAGCACACTTTACTCTCATTGGATATTGTTTAACACCAGACAAGCACATTAATTTAGTTTTTTCATCTTCCTGTAAATATTCTGATTTTAATTCTGGATTTTCTTTAATCATTCCTAAAAAATCTTCAACGATTTCTTTAGCTTCATTTTCATTTTTACCTTTAATTAGATCTGTCATGATTGAGGCTGACGCCATTGAAATAGCACAGCCACTTCCTTCAAATGAAATATCTTCAACTATTTTTTGACCATTTAATTTTAAATAAACATGAACATTGTCACCACATAAAGGATTGTTACCTTTTGCATCTTTATTAAAGTCATCTGTCTTTCCAAGGTTTCTTGGATTTTTTCCATGCTCTAAAATAATTTCTTGATATAATTCTTTTAAATTCATTTTAAGTTAAATATTTTTTTACAGTTATTTATTGAGTCATTTAATTTATCTAGATCGTCTTTAGTATTATAAATTCCAACAGAAGCTCTTGCACTAGCAGGTATATTTAATTTATCATGTAAAATTTGACAGCAATGATGTCCTGCTCTTATTGCAACTCCGTCTTCATCAAGTATAGTCGCAATATCATGTGGATGAACACCTTCTAAAGTAAATGATAAAACTCCACCTTTATTTTTTGGACTACCAATCAATTTAACAGAATTGTTTTTTTGTAATAATTCTTGTCCATATTCAACTAAATCAGCTTCGTGTTGCATAATATTTTCTATACCAATGTTTTCCATAAACTTAATTGACTCGTCAAAGGCAATGACTTGAGCAGTTGCCATTGTTCCTGCTTCATATTTATTTGGTAATTCACCATAAGAAATACTATCTTTTTTAACTTCTCTGATCATTCCTCCGCCACCTTGATAAGGGGGTAATTCCTCTAACCATTTTTTTTTACCATATAAAACACCAAGTCCTGTTGGTCCATACATTTTGTGACATGATATTGCATAAAAATCACAATCGAGATCTTGCATATCAAGTTTAAGATGTGGCGCACCCTGACAACCATCAATAACAACAATTATTCCTTTTGAATGTGCTAAATTGGTTATTTCTTTAACTGGTAATATTGCTCCTGTTACATTTGACAAATGTGTAATTGCTATAACTTTAGTTTTAGGTGTTATTTTTTTTTCAATTTCTTCTAAAGAAATATCACCATCTTCGTTCATTTCCGCAAAATTAATTTTGATATTTTTTGATTTTCTTAAAAAATGCCATGGAACATAATTTGAATGATGCTCAAGTTCAGTGATTAAAATTTCATCGCCTTCGTTTAAATAATTTTGTCCTAAAGTATTTGCAACTAAATTTAACGCTTCAGTTGCACCTTTCGTAAAAACTATTTCATTTTTATCTTTAGCGTTAATATATTTTTGAACAGAGGACCTTGTATTCTCATACAAATTTGTAGCTGCAACTGCAAGATAGTGAACACTTCTTCCAACATTTGAAAACTGTTTAGTATAAAATTCATTAATTTTATCTGCTACAATTTTTGGTTTTTGCGAAGAGTTTGCACTATCTAGATAAACAAGATCATTATTTTGAATTTTTTCATCAAATATAGGAAATTCTTTTTTTATATTTTCTATTTTCATTCTTTTATTCCAATCATATTTTTAATTAGATTTTTAATTTCTGAGTCTGTAATTTTTTCTACTACATCAAGTAAAAAACCATTTATTAAAAGTTCTCTTGCTTGATTGTAATTTAAACCTCTAGACATTAAATAAAATATAGAGTCTTCATTAAGACTTCCTGAAGCTGAACCATGTGAACATTTAACATCATCTGCATAAATTTCTAATTCAGGTTTGGCATTAAATTCTGAGTCTTTATTTAATAATATTGCTTTACTAAGCTGGTATCCATCCGTTTTTTGTGCAATAGAATTTACAAATATTTTTCCTTGATATGCTGCTTTAGAACTATCTTCTAAAACACTCTTAATTAGTTGATAGCTTTTTGTATTCTCTGTTAAATGATTTACAATAGTTCTAATTTCGTGATGTTTATTTTTATCAAGAGAGAAAATACCATTTACAAAAGCTGATGAATGTTCACCTTTTAAGTTACAATTAATTTCACTTTTAAAGAAATTTGATCCTGATGATAAAATAAATGTCTCTGAAATAGTATTTTTATTTTGCTCAATATTATTAAAAGAATATTTAATATTTTTATTTTCTAATTTATCTACTTTATAATTTTTAAGAATTGCATTTTCTTTTAAATCAAAATTATAAAAAATATTTAAAAAATTTTTTTCTGATGTATCATTGAATAAGTCAATCAATCTTAAGGAGCTATCTTCTTGCAGCTCAAAGTCTAATTTTAAATTAATGTTTTTTGACCAAATTTTAGAATTAGTTGTATGGTAAATAATAAGTGGTTTTGATAGCTTATAGCTGTTTTTAATGACTATTTTAAAGGATTTATTAGTAAAAGCATTATTTAAATCAGATAAAGAATTATTGTTATCAAATTTATTAATAGTTTCTGACTGATCAATTATTTCTATTTGATCTTTTTTTTCATAATCAAAATCAATTTTTTCAATTCTCCCGTTTATAAAGACTATTTTATTGTGCTCCAATCCATCTACGAATACAGAAGTGTCAACTTTATTGGTAGATGTGTAATCATTATAAAAACTTAATTCCCCAATATTTTTTTTAATTATCTGATTTAGATCTGAGAATTTCCAATCTTCTTCTTTTCTATTAGGAAAACCTTTGTTTATAAAATTATCTAAAGAAAATTTTTTAATTTCAATATCCTTTTGAGATAAACTTAAATTTTTAATAATGTTGTCGAAATCTTTTTGTAATTGTTCTTTCATCTAATTAAAATTTTCATATCCCTTTTTTTCTAATTCAAGAGCTAGATCTGGACCTCCAGATTTAACGATCCTACCATTCATTAAAACATGGACAAAGTCAGGCTTTATATAATCTAGCAACCTTTGATAATGTGTGATTATTAAAAATGAGTTTTTTTCGTTTCTTAAAGTATTTACTCCATCTGCAACAATTCTTAAAGCATCTATATCTAACCCCGAGTCTGTTTCATCAAGGATAGAAAGTTTTGGAGATAACATTGACATCTGTAAAATTTCATTTTTCTTTTTTTCTCCTCCAGAAAAACCAACGTTTAATTGTCTATTTAACTTATCCTCGTCAAATTTTAGTTCTTTAGACTTTTCTCTAACTAATTTAAGAAATTCTATCGCATCAAGTTCTTTTTCTCCTCTTGCTTTTCTTACTGCGTTTAGAGAAGTTTTTAAAAATATATTTGTGTTTACTCCAGGAATTTCCAATGGATATTGAAAAGCTAAGAAAATACCTTTGTGAGCTCTTTCCTCTGTTTCAAGTTCAAATAAATCTTTTTCCTCAAAAAGAACTTCTCCGGAAACCTCATATCCTTTCTTTCCTGATAAAATATTTGATAAAGTACTTTTACCTGATCCGTTAGGACCCATTATAGCGTGAACTTCACCAGGATTAACATCAAGTGAAAATCCTTTCAAAATTTCCTTATTATCTATTTTGGCATTTAATTTATTTATTTTTAACATTAACCCACACTTCCTTCTAAACTTATCCCTACTAACTTTTGTGCCTCAACAGCAAATTCCATTGGTAATTGTTGTAATACTTCTTTACAAAATCCATTTACAATTAAACCAACTGCCTCCTCAGCACTTAATCCTCTTTGTTGACAGTAATGTAATTGTTCCTCACTTATTTTAGAAGTTGTTGCTTCATGAGCTATATTTGATTCTGAATTTTTGTTTTTAATGTAAGGAACTGTGTGAGCACCACATTTGTTACCCATCAATAGAGAGTCGCACTGTGTATAATTATTTGAATTTGATGCTTTCGACGAAATATCAACCAATCCTCTGTAAGTCATATCTGAAAAGCCAGCACTTATTCCTTTTGATATGATTTTGCTTTTTGTATTTTTTCCTAAATGGATCATTTTAGTGCCTGTATCAGCTTTTTGGTGGTTATTTGTAATGGCAATTGAATAAAATTCCCCTACAGAATTATCACCTTTTAAAATGCAGCTAGGATATTTCCAAGTGATTGCGGATCCAGTTTCAACTTGTGTCCAAGATATTTTAGAATTCTTACCTTTGCACAATCCCCTTTTAGTGACAAAATTGTATATACCACCTTTTCCATCTTTATCACCTGGATACCAATTTTGAACTGTTGAATATTTTATTTCAGCATCATCAAGAGCAACTAATTCAACATTAGCAGCATGCAATTGATTTTCATCTCTCATAGGAGCTGTACAACCTTCTAAGTAACTAACGTAACTTCCTTTGTCTGCAATGATTAAAGTTCTCTCAAACTGACCTGTATTAGATGCATTAATTCTAAAATATGTTGAGAGTTCCATTGGACATCTAACACCCTCTGGAATGTATACAAATGAACCGTCCGTAAAAACTGCTGAATTTAAAGTTGCAAAAAAATGATCAGTTAAAGGAATGACAGATCCTAAATATTTTTTAACTAATTCTGGATGTTTTTGAATAGCCTCTGAAATCGGACAGAAAATAATACCTTGTTTAATTAATTCTTCTCTGAAAGTTGTTGCAACAGAAACTGAATCAAAAACTGCATCTACAGCAATACCATTTAATCTTGCTTGTTCTTGAAGAGGTATTCCTAATTTTTTGTATGTTTCTAAAAGTTTAGGATCTAGTTCATCTAAACTTTTTGGTTTATCATCCATGCTTTTAGGTGCAGAATAGTAATATAAATCTTGATAATCTATCTTTGGATATTTTGGTTTTTGCCAATCTGGTTCTTTTAATTGTTTAAATCTTTCAAAAGCTTTTAATCTAAAATCAAGCATCCATTGTGGTTCTTTTTTAATATTAGAAATAAATTTAATTACATCCTTGTTTAAACCCTTGGGTGCTCTTGTATTTTCTATCTCGGTTGAGAAACCATATTTATAATCTTTTAATTTATCAATTTCCTTTTGTCTATTTTCCATCTTAATTAACCCGTTCTGAATTATTTTTTAATAAATCCTCTAAACTTTTTTTTTCAAAAAAACTATTAATATGAGTTTCTAATTCATCCCAAAGGTTATGAGTTACACATTTAGTTGCTTTTCCATTGCAGCCTTTTTTTGACTCTTTTTTACACTGAACAGTTTTAACTTTTTCATCAACAGCATTAAAAATGTTAGTAAGTTTTATTTCATTTGGTTTTTTTGATAAAACATATCCGCCTTGAGTACCTCTGGTACTTTTTACAATTTGATTTCTTTTGAGCTTTGAAAAAATTTGTTCTAAATAATCTAAGGAAATTCCTTGTCTTAATGAAATATCTCGCAAAGACACTGGATTAATAGTGTCAAATCTTGCAAGATCAACAAGTGCCATAACGGCGTATCTACCTTTTGATGTTAATTTCATATTACCCTTTGAATTGTGGGCTTTTTATACATACCTGACTAAAATGGTCAAGTTTAGACTTTAAAAAAAAACTAACATATTGTCGCTCAGTTATGATAAACGTAACTTTTTTTTGAGAATAATAATCAATTGCGCTTATGGATAACAAAATTTTAGAAATATTTATTCCAGGTCCTGCTGGACGTCTTGAGGCTAAGTATTTTAAAAGTAAAAAAAATACATCCCCTGTAGCACTAGTATTACAACCTCATCCACAATATGGAGGAACCATGAATAATAAGGTTGTGGTGGATACATTCCATACATTTATGGAAAATGATTTTTCTGTTTGTAGAGTTAACTTTAGAGGTGTTGGAAAAAGTGATGGAGAATTTGATAATGGCCAAGGAGAACTTGCTGATGCAGCAGCTGCGTTAGACTGGTTAGAAAGAGAAAATTTTGATAATTCCCAATGTTGGGTATCTGGTTTTTCTTTTGGATCATTGATAGCTATGCAACTACTAATGAGGAGACCTGAAATAAATAGATTTATAGCTATTTCACCTCAACCTAATGTTTATGATTTTTCTTTTTTATCACCATGTCCTACATCTGGGATGGTAGTTTATGGAAAAAAGGATGAATTAGTTCCAGTAGAGTATATTACGGAATTAGATAAAAGACTAAGTGCACAAAAAGGAATTAAAGTTGAATTTCACACTATAACAGATGCCAATCATTTTTTTTCTAAAACAGATAATGTATTAATTAAAAGTCTTGATAAATATATTAAAAAAGAGACAGCTCTTTATTAAAAATTTTTTACTAGTTTCCCACCAACTGTAGGCTTTATACATCCTGTTGTATTTGGAAATGAAATAGGTAAATCCAAAAAAGATCTAATAGCTAAATATCCAAAAGCCTGAGATTCAATATAGTCACCATTGAAACCATAGTTGTCTATATTGTCTAAAATAAAATCATTTTTATTGTTAAGATTTTCTTTAATACAATCTATTAAGGCAATATTTTTTCTTCCTCCCCCTGAAATTAAGTATTTAATTTTACTATCAGTGCCTATATTTTCTATTCCTTTAGCTATTAGATAGCCTGTAAAGTTAGTTATTGTTGCACAACCATTTTCAAATGTGAGACCTCTAGCAAAAGAATTGTCAAAATCTTTAATATCTAAAGATTTCGAGTATGTATCTATGTTAAAATTTTCAATGATTTGATTAGTAATTAATTGATCAATTTTTCCTGTTTTTGATATATTTCCATTTTCATCAAATTTTTTATTAGAATTTTTTCTAACCCAGTCATCTATCAAACAATTTCCAGGCCCAATATCATAAGCAGTAATATTATCCTCAAAATTACTGTAAATACTTATAATCTTAGTAAGATTTGTTATGCCTCCAATATTTATAAATCCAATAGGAAATCCTGTTTTGAATTTTTTATTCAAAATATTGGATATGAGATAGTGAAATATTGGCGTTAAAGGGGCTCCTTGTCCTTCATTCTCAATATCTTTTTGTCTAAAGTTATAGACTACCTTTTTTTTTAATAGTTGAGATAGCAGCTTTCCGTCTCCAAGCTGTTTTGTGATTTTTTTTTGTGGCTCGTGAAATATTGTTTGGCCATGGAAACCAATTAGATCAATTTCATGCTTATATTTTAATAATATTTGATTTATTTTTTCTGCATGAAAAACTGTGATTTTTCTCTCTAGATTTCCCAATTCTTTGGAATATTTAAATAAATCATTCTCGCCTAAAACTAAGTTTCTTAATCTAATTAACTCAGTTTGCAATTCGACATCATATTCAAAATACTTATCTAAAATGTTGTAAAATTGATATTGTCCATCAGATTGGATTATTGATATATCCACTCCATCCATTGAAGTTCCACTCATTAATCCTATAGATGTATATAATTTTTGTTTCATTGATATTCTTTTTAATAAAAATTTGTATATTGTGACTATAGACTTATGAATAAATTTTTAAAAGAATTTAAAGATCGTGGATATTTCTACCAATGTACTAGTGAGGATGAATTATCAAATCTACTAGATAAAGAAAAAATCAAAGCTTATATTGGCTTTGATTGTACCGCAGAGAGTTTACATGTTGGTAGCTTACTGCAAATAATGTGTTTGAGATTACTTCAAAAAAATGGACACCGTCCTATAGTTTTACTTGGTGGTGGAACTACTAGAATTGGTGACCCTTCAGGAAAAGATAAAACTAGAAAAATTTTAAGCGAAGAGGAAATTGAAAAAAATATTCAAAATATTAAAAATATTCTTAAAAAATTTTTAGATAATGATGATCCAAACACAAAACCAATATTTGTAAATAATTATTCTTGGTTAAAAAATTTGAATTACATATCTTTCCTAAGAGATATTGGAAAACACTTTACTATCAATAGGATGTTGACATTTGATAGTGTCAAATTGAGATTGGATAGAGAACAATCACTTAGTTATATGGAATTTAATTATATGATTTTGCAAGCATATGATTTTTTAGAATTAAATAAAAAAGAAAATTGTGTTTTACAAATTGGTGGTTCTGATCAATGGGGAAATATTGTAAACGGAGTTGAGCTTATTAAAAGATACTCAAATAAACAAACTTTTGGTTTAACTACTCCACTAATTACTTTGGCTACTGGTGCAAAAATGGGTAAGACAGAAAATGGTGCAGTTTGGTTAGATGAAAAATTTTTATCAGCTTATGATTACTGGCAATTTTGGAGAAATATTGATGACAGGGATGTGATTAAATTTATAAGAATGTTTACAGATCTTGATATTGTCGAGATAGAAAAATTAAAAAACAATAACATAAATGAATTAAAAATTTTGCTTGCAAATAAAACTACCTCTTTGCTTCATGGCGAAAAGGCAGCTAAGAACTCGGAACAAGCAGCTGAAGAGGCATTTTCAGGAAATTCACTTGGTTCAAATTTACCATCTGTAAATATATCATTAGAAAATATTGATAAAAAAATTAATATTTTAGATCTTATTTTACTATCTAAATTAGAAAATTCTAAAAGTGAGATTAGACGACTTATAAAAGGAAATGCCATAAAAATTAATGACAATACTATATCTGACGAAAAATTTATTATTGATCACAATCTTTTTAAAGAAAATTACCTCAAGTTATCTATAGGAAAAAAAAGACACATTAAAGTTGAGCTAAATTAATTTTTTTTAATTTTTTCTATAGTACGAGTTATAAATCTTGGGGTTAATGTCTTAATTGGATTTACAGTAGTTTCTAGCTTCTTTGGCGGCCCTTTAATCTTAAAACTTACTCCAAAAACACCTTCTCCTGTTTTGTCTCCAACCAAAATTTTACCAAGAACTGGTATTGAACTAATTGTTTTATTAATAGTGGTTGCTGGCACAAGTGTCCCTCTTAGGCTAATTAGTTTATCATTCTCTACATATCCACTCATTAATATTGAAATTGCAGGACCAATTGCATAAATCTCGTCAATTGTCATTAGATCTCCCTGATTTTTAAAATTCATTTCAAATTCATCAAATCTAATTCCCTCTCCTGATAAAATATCTGCAATTCCCTGTAGAGAAGCAAGAGTAAGGATTTTTGTTAAAACTGGTAATTCTTTCAATTTAAAATCATAAATATTAAGTTTAGATATAGAAATATTATCTTTTTTAGATGAATAGAAATCTAGATATCCTTCATCAAATCCTTTAATAAATTTATATCGTTCAACTAATGGTTTTGCTTTTGAGGAGTATAGTGTAGTTATTTTGTTATTTACAGCATCACTATTAATTGAAAATGATATATTTTTTTTATCATCAAAAAGTGCAGATAAATTAGCATCTACAACACTATTATCTTTAATAAATAAATTTCCTTTTAAATCTGATATATAATTAATTTCATCTAAAGAAACTTCATCTAACTTTATATTTAAAATAATATTATTTTGAAAAATATTATTTCTTTTTTTATCATTACCTTTTAAAAGATTTGTAATTAAAGTATTTGCATTTAAACTAAAGCCAATTATATCGTAATCGTTTTTTTTTATTCTTTTTACAGAATATTTGTTTAACTTATTCTCAGTATCTAAATAATCAAGCTCAATATAATCAACATTAATAATTGAATTATTCTTGTTTAAGATAAGGTTACTTACTTCAATTTTATTTTTGTCTTCTAAAATAGTTAGATTATTTAAAGAAAGATTTTCATCTTGCTCATAATAACCATCAACTTTTAATTGGGTATCTATTTTATTATTTTTTTTATAATTAAAAAAATTTACTTCAAAATCAGTTTTGTTTAAATTCAAATCTAAATCAAAATTAATTTTTTTATCTTTTGTTGATATTAAATATTTTATACTTTCAAATTCATCATCAACTTTTATTTTACCTTCACCTGCTAAAGATAATTTTTTGTTATTATATGTAATATTTAATTTTTGGTTTTTTAAATTAATATTCTCATTAGCAGACGGGAAAAAAATACTAATAAAATCTTGTTTTTTTAAACTAATAGCATCTAAAGTGAAATTCGACTTAATACTAAAACTTTGATCATTTTTTTTGAAAATATAGTCAATTTTATTAAAATTTTCTTCCAATTTTATTTCTCCTTCCCCAATAATTGATAATAAATTTTTACTATACTGTAATTTTAACTTATGATTTTTTAAAACAATTTCCTCATTTATGTTTGAGAAAAAGTCTGAGATATAACTTTTTCTATTATATTTAAGCTGATCTAAATCAATATTAGACTCCAGAAACATATTTTTTAATTTAAAATTTTTATTAACCTCAAAACTAAAACTATTATCTGAACTAAAAGTACTGTTATCAAAATTTAAATTTTTTAAATTTAGTTTTGCAATTTTTAAGAAATTTTTCGATAAAGCAGCATTTTTATTTTCGAAATTTCCATCAATGTAAAAAATATCTTCTTTTTGCTTAACGTTTATCTTCCTGGAAAAAAAATTAATTTTATTTGTCGAAAATTTTATTTCTTGGAATTTAAATTCCTGTTTCTTTAGATTAAATATAAAATTAATTTTTTCGAAACTATAATTATTTAATAATTGAATTTTTCCGTCTTTTATTATGCCATTTATTTCATAATCATCTTTAATTTTCCCATTTTCGTCATAATTAATTTTTAAATCAAATATTATATGACCTTTTTTTATTATTTTTTCTAAAATAAATAATTCTGGACCTTTGTAAGCTGTCCTTGTAAATTTAATTAAATCACCTATTGGCAATGATTTTGATCCTATTTCAAGATTTGATGAAACAAATTTATTTTTAATTATTGAAGCAAGAGATACATCTGTTCCTATATATTCTAAATCAAGTGGTTTATTATAATAATAAATAGTAGCACCAACAGTTTTTGCATTAAATTTTAATCTAAGTGGATCTAATTTAATTTTTATTTTTTTTAGATTTAGTTGTAAATTTTTATTACTTTCATTAACTTTATTTTTTATCTGTTCATTAAAACTTTCTGTTTCAATTCCAATAGTACTTAAATAAATTATTGGTAAAAAAATTAAAACTGTAATAGCTATAAAAAACTTTAATAAAAATTTTCTCATTTAATTTTATAGAGCGATTGTTCTAAAAATTCATCCAGATCACCATCTAAAATTTTATCTGGACTAGTACTTTCAAAATTTGTTCGATTATCTTTAACTAATCTGTAAGGTTGTAGCACATAGGATCTTATTTGGTGGCCCCAACCAATTTCAGATTTTGAGTTTTCAGTATTTTGATTTTGTTCCTCTCTTTTCTTAATTTCATGATCGTACAATCTGGCTTTTAACATATTCATACATGTCTCTTTATTTTTATGTTGAGACCTCTCATTTTGACACTGTACAACAATTTTGGAAGGTAAATGGGTAATTCTTACTGCACTATCGGTAGTATTAACATGTTGACCACCTGCTCCACTAGATCGATAGGTGTCTATTCTTAAATCTTTTTCAGAAATTTCTATATTAATATTTTCGTCAACAACTGGATATATCCAGATACTTGCAAAACTTGTATGTCTTCTTGCTCCTGAGTCGAATGGAGATATTCTAACCAAACGATGAATACCAGACTCTTTTTTAAGCCAACCAAAAACATAATCTCCTTCTATCTTTATTGTTGCTGACTTAATTCCAGCTTCATCTCCTCTATGTTCACTTATTAAGTTAGATTTAAAATTCTTTTTATCAGACCATTTTAAATACATTCGTCTTAACATATCAGCCCAATCTTGACTCTCTGTACCTCCAGCACCTGCATGAATCTCAATATAGCAATCTAATGGATCTGCTTCACTTGATAAAAAACATTTGATTTCACTTTTTTTTATTTCCGATCTTAATTGTTTAATATTCTGTATAATTTCACCTTGAACGTCCGAGTTATTTTCCTCCAAAGCTAATTCATTTAAATCTTCAAAATCATTTAATTTTTCAACAGATGAATTTAAAGAATTTATTAAATCCTCAAAAAATTTTTTTTCTTTAACTACTTTTTGAGAATTACTTTTATCTTGCCAGAAATTGGCTTCTAGCATTTTTGTATTTAGAGACTGAAGCTTTGAATAAATATTATTATTTTCAAAGATACTCCTTAATTCTTTGATTTATATTATCTATTTCCTCTTTATAATTTTGAAAATTATCATTCATTAATAAAACTTTAGTATATTATTGCTATCTAATCTATCTGTATTTGAGTAAAGAACTTTTCCATTAACAACATTTTCTTTTTTAAAGACCTCTATGATAGTATTTTTTGTCGAAAATTTAGCCTTTTGCCCAGTTTTAGGATCTACTACCATCATAATTGTATCTTCGGCTGCCTTAAAGGGTCTGGCATCTGATTTTTTTACAGCTTGCTTAATAAAATCCTTAAAAATTGGTAGTGCGGTTTTTGAGCCAGTTTCATATTTTCCAAGAGGTGAAGGACTATCTGAACCCACATAAACACCTACTAATAAGTTTGAGGTAAAGCCAATAAACCAAGTATCTGTGTTTTTGTTTGTTGTGCCAGTTTTGCCAGCAATATTTAAGTTCAAGTCTCTTAGTTTTTTTGCTGTACCTCTCTGAACTACACCTTCAAGAATCGAGGTCATTTGATATGCAGTTTCAGGTGAAAAAATTTGCTTATAGTTATTTTGAATTTTTGGATAATCGTTACTCAAGTAGGAAATTTGATCACAATCTGTACACTGTCTCAAGTTATTATTGTATATAGTATTACCTTCACTATCTTGGATTCTATCAATTAGTATTGGCTCAACAAGTTTTCCACCATTTACAAAAGCTGAATAAGCTGATGTTAAATTTATAAGGGTAGTCTCAGCAGAACCTAACGATATAGACAATAATTCCTCTGGATTTTCATAAATTTTAAGATCTTTTGAAAAATTTACAATTTTTTCAATGCCAAGATCTTGAGCAATTCGTACAGTCATTAAATTTCTAGATTTTTCCAGTCCAGTTCGAAGTGTAGATGGGCCATAAAATTTTTTTCCATAATTTTCAGGTTTCCACATCTTTAGATCGTCACCTTGATCTAAAACTAAAGGTGCATCTAATACTAAAGATGTTGGAGTATAATTACTTTCTAATGCCAATGCATAAACAAATGGTTTAAAAGCAGAACCTGGCTGTCTATTTGCTTGAGTCGCTCTATTAAATTCACTTTTTTTAAAACTAAATCCACCACTAAGTGCCAAAATCCTTCCAGTAAAAGGATCCATAACGACAATTCCTCCGTTTATTTTAGGTAATTGTTGTAAACTAAATTTTTTATCACTTATTTTTTTCACATATATAATGTCACCTGGTTGCAATAAGTTTTTAAATTCTTTTTTGGTCCAAGAAATATCTTTGTATTTAATAACACCTTGAATTTTATCTTCTGTCTCAATTTCTGCTGAGAATTTATTTATTTTTTTTACTATTGCTAATGACCAACCAATTGACTTTTCTAGATTAAACTTTTTTAAATCTTTATTCCAATTATTATTATAAATCTTGCTGGTTAATGGTCCTCTCCAACCTTTTCTTTGATCATATAAAATTAATCCATTTCTCAAGGAGATTGTAGCAATTTTTTGAAACTCTAAATTGATAGGTGTATTTATATTGAACCCTTGTTTGTATACTTTATCATAGGTAAAGTTTTCGATTACATTTTTTCTTACATCCTCAATAAAATATTGTGCATCTTCTAAATAAATTTTCTTATTTTTTCTTAATATAATTTCTTTATTTTTTAATTTCTCATACCAGTCAGAGGTTATATAATTATTATCTAATAAATTTTTTAAAACTAGATTTCTCCTAAATTTTGCAACTTCGATATCTTTATATGGATTATACCTACTTGGAGCCTTAGGTAATGCTGCTAATAATGCAGCTTCTGAATAGTTTATGTCTCTAATTGATTTATCAAAATATTCCAAGCTTGCAGCTGCTATTCCATAAGCTCCACTTCCTAAATATATTTGATTTAAGTATAATTCCAAAATTCTTTCTTTAGAAAGTGCTCTTTCGATCCTAAAGGCCAAAATTGCTTCTTTAATTTTTCTATTAATACTGACTTCATTTGTTAGTAAAAAATTTTTAGCAACTTGTTGCGTTATTGTAGAGGCACCCTCTAATCGCTTAGAGGAAATAATGTTAGATATATTATTAACTACTGCTCTCAATACTCCTTTAGCGTCTACACCTGGGTGTGAAAAAAAATTTTTATCTTCTGCAGATAAAAATGCATTTATTACATTTTTAGGGATTGAGTTGTAAGGTACAAATACTCTTTTTTCCTGAGAAAAGTCTGCAACAAGCTCTCCTTCTCCTGAATAAACCTTACTTGAAACAGGTGGTTTGTAATTTTTTAAAAATTTATAATCAGGAATGTCGTTTGAATAAGTCCACAAGACGCCAACTATCAAAACACTAGTTAAAAGAACTATAGATATAGAAATAATAAGAATATTCTTTAAAAACTTATGCATTTTAATTCCATTATATCTTGGAATTTGTTAAAGATAAGGCACAAGAATTAAACAAAATTTATTTAAACTTAGAAAATTTAATGAAATCAACAATTACAATATTATGGAAAAAAATTTATATATCGATGCTTCGCATCCAAATGAAACTAGAGTTGTTCTTAAATCTGACGAAAACATTGAAGATTACGAATACGAAGGTTTAAAGAACAACCTAATAAAAAATAATATTTATTTAGGTAAAGTAAGTAGAATAGAACCATCTCTTCAAGCAGCTTTTGTTGACTTTGGAAGAGATAGACATGGCTTTCTGTCTTTTAATGACATCCAATCAGATTATTATCAAATACCAAAGGCTGATTTAGATAAAATTAAAGAGGAAGAAGAGAAAGCTAGAGAAGAACTTTCAAAACAAGTTGAGGCTAAAGAGGAAGAAAACATCGCTGAGGGAAAATTAGAGATAGATGATCCTATTGAAAAAGAAATAGAAAATCAGACAGAAAATAAAGAAATTATAGACGAAAAGAATAATACTGAAGAGGAAAAAGAAAAAAAGAAAGAAAATAAGCTTAGGTTTAAAAGATATAAAATTCAGGAAGTCATAAAACCAAATCAGGTTATACT
The DNA here is from genome assembly GCA_014653985.1 of Pelagibacterales bacterium SAG-MED22. Taxonomy (GTDB): domain Bacteria; phylum Pseudomonadota; class Alphaproteobacteria; order Pelagibacterales; family Pelagibacteraceae; genus Pelagibacter. The sequence goes on along the minus strand of JACWDT010000005.1, from coordinate 43,451 downwards.
TGTTCAAGTTATTAAAGATGAAAGAGGTCAAAAAGGAGCTGCTCTTAGTACTTTCATTTCTATCGCTGGAAAATATATAGTTTTAATGCCTAACACACCAAAAGGTGGGGGTATTTCAAGAAAAATTTTTAATCCTGCTGATAGAAAAAAAATAAGAACAATTTTAAATGAAATTGAAATACCAAAAGAAATGGGATTAATTGTTAGAACAGCGGGTAGTAATAAAACTAAAAATGAAATCAATAATGATTTAACAACTCTTATTAAAACCTGGAGCCAAATCAAAGATAATGCAATTAATTCTATTGCTCCATCACTTATTCATCAGGAAAGTGAAATTATTAAAAGAACTTTAAGAGACATGTTTGACGATAATACCCAAAATATAATTGTAGAGGGTACAGATGGTTATAAAAAAGCCCAGTCTTTTATGAAAACAATGATGCCATCTAGTGTTAAAAAGGTAAAAAAATATAGAGGTAAAGTACCTTTGTTCATTGAAGAAAATATTGAGCAAAAATTGAATCAAATCTTTGACTCTGAAATTAAACTTAAATCAGGAGGTTATTTAGTTATTAACCCCACTGAAGCATTAGTATCTATAGATATAAACTCAGGAAGCTCCATAAAAGGTAAAAATGTTGAAAGCACTGCGTTAGATACAAATATCGAAGCAGGAGAGGAAATTGCAAGACAAATTAAAATAAGAGATTTATCTGGTTTAATTATAATAGATTTTATTGACATGTTAAGTTACGGAAACAGACGATTGGTTGAGAGAAAACTAAAAGAAAAATGCAGGTCTGATAGAGCTAGAATACAGATAGGAAGAATAAGTAACTTTGGTCTTTTAGAAATGTCTAGGCAAAGATTAAGAGAAAGTGCCATTAAATGGAAAGTTACTTTAACTGACGAATCGTTTGCACAGAAACTGCTTAAAATTGTTGAATTAAAAGCAGTTTTAAACAAAGCAAAATTTGTAGAATTAAAAGTTTGTAAAAAAATTTCTGATTTTTTAAAAGAAAACTTTGTTAATGATTTAACTTATTTTGAAAAAAAAAATAAAATGAAACTAGATATAATCAGCGATAATTCATTAATAATTCCTGAATATATAATAGATGTTCAAAACAAGTCTAAAAAAACTATAGAATTAGTTGAGTATTATGAAAAACTTAAAAATCTAGAACTTAAAAATAAAGAGGATAAAATAATCAAAAATAAAGAAAAAAAAACCTATAAAAAAACTTACAAAAAAAAAAGATTTTATAAAAAACCTAAATAATTCCTTCGGTTGGAGACGAAGGATTTCCCATTAATGTTTTAGATATTCTACCTGAGCAGTAAGATTGTCTTCCAGCTACAACTGCATTTTTAAAAGCTAATGCCATTTCAAATGGTTTTTTTGCTTTTGCTATTGCTGTATTTACTAAGACACCATCACAACCAAGCTCCATTGCAATCGTTGCGTCTGATGCTTGACCTAAACCTGCGTCGATAATAACGGGAAGTTTAGTTTGCTTTCGAATAATTTGAATATTAATTTTATTTAATATTCCTAATCCAGAGCCAATCGGTGCCGCTAAAGGCATAATTGCATCTGCTCCTGAATTCTCTAAACGTTTTGCCATTAAAGGATCATCATTACAATAAACCATAACTCTAAACCCTTCATTGGCAAGGACCTCTGTTGTTTTTAAGGTTTCAATCATGTCTGGAAATAAATTAGTTTTATCGCCTAAAACTTCAAGCTTGACTAGCTTCCATCCTCCAATTTCCCTTGCTAATCTAAGTGTTCTTAAAGCATCTTTTGAGTTGAAACAGCCTGCTGTATTTGGAAGATACGTAATTTTTTTTGGATCAATGTAGTCCATTAGGAGTGGTTTATTTTTATTTAAAATATTCACACGTCTTACAGCGACTGTAACAATTTCCGCACCAGAAAATTTTATTGCCTTTGCACATTCTGCCATGGTTTTGTATTTCCCAGTTCCGACTATTAATCTTGAGTCAAATTTTTTTTTTGCAATTATTAGTTTATCTTTTTTCAAACTATCCTCCTCCAATAAAATGAACTATTTCAATTTTATCATTTTTTTTTAATTTTATATTGTTAGATCTTTTTTTATCAATAATTTCTTGATTTAATTCAATTGCTACTTTTTTTATTGGAATTTTAAGATTTTTCAAAAGATCAGACAATTTAGAGTTATTTAAAACTGTTTTAAATTTACCATTTACTTTAATTTTTATTTTTTTCATCGTATATAAGTGCTGAATGACTAATAAAATAATTATTATTAATGGTCCAAATATTAATCTATTAGGTGAAAGAGAACAATCACAATATGGATCAGATACATTTGAGCAATTAAAAGAAAAATGCTTAAAAAAATCAAAAGAAATTGGTTTAGATGTAAACTTTACACAATCAAATTTAGAAGGTGAAATAGTAAATATCATTCAAGAAGCTAGAAAAAAATACACAGGAATGATAATTAATGCAGCGGGGTTTACGCATACATCAGTAGCAATTAGAGATGCTCTTAGTCTGTTCAAAAAACCAATAATCGAATTACATATATCTAATATTTATAAAAGAGAGGAGTTTAGACACAAATCTTTAATAAGTGATATAGCAACTGGTGGTATTTTTGGTTTAGGTACTGAAGGTTATATTTTAGCCATAATTTCTATACAAAAGATCATAGAGAATGAAAATCGATAAAAAAATTATTAAAGAATTAAACGATTATCTAGAAGAGTTTAATCTTACTGAAATAGAAATCACTGAGAAAGACACTAAAATTAAAGTCTCAAAAAATACAGGATCTAGCATTAATCAACCTTCAATGGTTGCTTATAATTCCCCAACTGAAAAAATTATTTCAGAAAATTATCAAAATATTAAAAATGGTATTGAGGTTACATCTCCAATAATAGGTACTGCTTACCATGCGCCTGAACCAGGTGCAAAAAAATTTATTGAAGTAGGTAAGAAAATTAAAAAAGGTGACACAATAATGATTGTTGAAGCAATGAAGACAATGAATCATGTGCCCTCCTCATCTGACGGGGTTGTAAAAGAAATATGTATCGATGATGGCCAACCAGTTGAATTTGGTCAAACTCTTATTGTTTTAGAATAAATAATGTTTAAGAAAATTTTAATTGCTAACCGTGGGGAAATTGCGGTTAGAATTATTAGAGCATGTAAAGAATGGGGAATATCAACTGTCGCTGTCCATTCTGATGTTGATCGAGACAGTATGCACGTTAGACTTGCTGATGAGAGTGTCTGTATAGGCACACACCAACCACAAAACAGTTACCTAAATATACCTGCATTGATGTCTGCTATAGAGCTAACTAATGCTGAAGCTGTTCATCCTGGTTATGGTTTTCTTTCAGAGAATGCAAATTTTGCAAAAATATTAGAGGAAAATAAAATTAAATTTATTGGAGCTTCTTCTGAATTAATTGCGATGATGGGAGATAAAATTCAAGCAAAAAAAATTGCAAAAGAAAATGGATTACCAATTATTGAAGGTTCTGAGGGTGGTGTTAAAGATATAGCTCAAGCTAAGGAACTTTGTAAAAAAATTGGCTTTCCTGTTTTAATTAAAGCCTCAGGTGGAGGTGGCGGAAAAGGTATGAAAATCGTTTACAAAGATGAGGAATTTGAAACATTATTTTCTACTGCTAAATCAGAGGCAGAAAAATATTTTGGAAATGACGAAGTTTACATTGAAAAATTTTTTCAAAATCCTAGGCATATTGAAGTACAGATTTTAGCTGGTAAGAACAGAGTTGTGCATCTCCATGAAAGAGACTGTTCAGTCCAAAGGAGACATCAAAAACTCATTGAGGAGACACCTAGCCCAGTTTTAAATGATGAAGTTAGAAAAGATCTTTTTGAAAAAACAGTAAATATGGTTGAAAAAATTGGTTATATGGGTGCTGGGACAGTCGAATTTATTTATGAAGATAATAAATTCTATTTTCTTGAGATGAATACTAGGGTTCAAGTAGAACATCCAGTAACAGAGATGGTTACAGGAATTGATATTATCAAAGAACAAATTTGGATTGCGTTCTCAGGTGAGACAGCATTAGAGCAAAGTGACATCAATCCAAGAGGCCATGCAATTGAGTGTAGAATTAACGCAGAAGATGCAAGTAAAAACTTCCAACCTTCTCCAGGGACTATCGGGATGTGTCATCAACCTTCTGGTTTTAGAACAAGAGTAGATGGAGCTATATATCAAGGCTATAAAGTAACTCCTTATTACGACAGTATGATTTGTAAGTTAATTTGTCATGGTCGAAATAGATTAGAAGCAATTCAAAGAATGAATAGATCTTTAGATGAATTTGTAATTGAAGGAATTACAACAACTATTCCTTTACATAAAAAACTGTTAAATCATAAAAAATTTATCGAGTCTGACTTCAATGTAGGATGGATAGATAAAGAAAAAATTATTTAATAGCAGTTTACAAGCCAAATATCATAAACTGGATGGTCAAATGGAGTTATTGATGGGCTTGAAGAAAACATCCATCCATTAAAAACAAAAACTTCATCATTATTTGAATTATTAAGGTCAGTAACTTGTATGTAAGCAGTAATTTCAGGGTTGTCGTCAAATTCTGAATTTTTACATTTTAAACTTTTTATTGATAAGTCTTTAAACGCCACTAGATCTCCATTTTTTAATTTCAAAAGTGTGTTTTTGGAACTTATTTTATCTAAAATTTTAATATCCGTGTAAGTACCCTCCAAGTTACTTTGCGAAAATGCAAATGAAAATAAAGAAAAATAAACAAAAATTATTAAGTTTAGTTTAAAACTATTCTTTCCAGCTTTTATATTTTTTTTTAGCTCCATCTTTATTTTTATTGGGATAGTATGCTTGATCAGTACCTGTCAAATTAGATTGATGAGGTTTTTGCCATTCATATTTTTCAAGAATATGTTTTTTCTCTATTTTGTTAGGAGTAAAATGCATCCATGAATACCACTCAACTGGAATTTTTGATGCATCAATTGTATCAGTATATACAACCCACCTCTTCCCTTTTTTACTTTGATAGTATTTGTTGCCTAGCTCATCTATTCCAACGAGTTTTCCAAAAAAAATAGTTTTTAACCTAGTTCCAAATGTATCTTGATTCCACCAAATGAAAATTTTTTTTAAAAGTGTCAACATTATTATTTTCTATTTTTTCAATTAAAAATTGTAAAATTTAAATTAGACTAAAATTTGAATAAGTATATAAATTAAATGATTCATTATTCAAATTAATTTTAAATTGAGGTCAAATGGCAAAATATCTAGTCGAAACATATTATACGTGCACATTTAAAGTCAATCATTACTTAGATGATATAAATGAAACGGAATTAAAAAATTTAGAAAAAAGAGACGATGGAAAATTCGAAGTTTTAGATGTTAAATTGGATAATAGAAAAACTAAAAGTCTTGACCCTAAAAATAACAAAATCGTAGATAATAAAAATGTTGAAATATTAAACAATTCAGAAAACCTTAATCCAAATAGTAAAGAAAACGTTGTAACAAATCTTAATAAAGCTTCAGAAAGGGGTGGGAAAAGATTTGGTATGCCTGATCGAAGAAAAGGATATATTCAGAAAGCAACAATTGGAGATCATAAGGTCTATCTACATACTGGCGAATATGAAGATGGAAAAATTGGTGAGATATTTATAGATACAAGTAAAGAAGGTGAGCTAGTAAAAGCATTAATGAATAATTTTGCAATTGCAGTTTCTCTTGGTCTTCAATATGGGGTGCCTTTAGATGAGTTTATTAGTGCATTTGTTGGAACAAAATTTGAGCCATCAGGCAAGGTATTAGGAAATGATAGAATTTTAAGCGCTACATCTATTTTAGATTATATTTTTAGGGAACTAGCAATTTCTTATCAAAATAGAGAGGATCTAGCTCACACACCCTCTATTGGTGAAAACGACACAAATGGTTCAGATGATCAAAACTCAGAAGATCAAAATCAACTACTAAAAATTGTTAAAGATATTACAAGCAAAGGATTTGTAAGAAACAATTACAAAAAAAATCTAGTGGATCTATCTGATGTTAAAATTAGCTTAAAGGGAAAAAAATAATTTTTAATTCTTAGTTTTTATTGAGAGGTTTAATTCTTTCAATTGGTCCTGATTAATCTCTGATGGTGCATTCATCATTAAATCTTGAGCGTTTTGGTTCATTGGAAACATAGTAACTTCTCTTATATTTTTTTCATTTGCTAAAAGCATGACAATTCTATCTATTCCAGGTGCAATTCCACCATGTGGTGGTGCACCAAAACTTAATGCGTTAATCATCCCACTAAATTTTTCATCTACCTCTCCTTTATTGTAACCTGCAATTGAAAAGAGTTTATACATAAGATCAGGTTTGTGATTTCTTATTGCACCAGAAGATAACTCTATTCCATTACAAACTATATCATATTGGTAAGCAAGAATATCAAGAGGATTTTCAAAATTTTTATCTTTTAATTCACCTTGTGGCATTGAAAATGGGTTATGACTAAATTTAATCTTATTTGTTAATTCATCTTTTTCAAACATAGGGTAGTCAACTATCCAGCAGAAAGCAAAAGTATCATCATCAATTAGATCTAAATCTTTAGCAATTTTATCTCTAGCTAGGGCTGTTATTTTTTCTAATTCATTTTGCTTTCCACATGCTAAAAAAATACTATCTCCAAACTCAGATTTAGTGATTTTCATTATTTCTAAAAGTGCATCTTCAGAAAAAAATTTTCCCACTGGTCCTTTAGCTGAAATTTTATTATCTTTTTCAAAGGTAAAGTATGCTAGTCCGGAAGCACCCTGGTCTTTAGCCCATTTATCAATATTATCAAAAAAACTTCTAGGTTTATCTTTTGTATTTCTAGTAGTAATAGATCTAACTTTAGATCCAGATTTTACTAATTTTTTAAAAATATCAAATGAAACATCTTCTCTACTAAATATTTCTGTAATGTCATTTATAATAAGAGGGTTTCTTAAATCAGGTTTGTCAGTCCCATACTTAATCATTGCTTCAGAGTATGGTATCTTTGGAAAAATATCATACAACAATTTTTTATCAGAAAAATTTTTAAAAGTATTAACCATTAGTTTTTCTACAATATTGAATACATCCTCTTGCTCAACAAAAGACATTTCTAAGTCGAGTTGATAAAATTCACCAGGACTTCTATCAGCTCTAGCATCCTCATCTCTAAAGCAAGGAGCTATTTGAAAATATTTATCAAAACCCGATACCATTATTAATTGCTTAAATTGTTGAGGAGCTTGTGGCAAAGCATAAAATTTTCCTGGGTTTAAACGACTTGGTACAATAAAGTCTCTGGCTCCTTCAGGACTAGATGAGGTTAAAATTGGAGTTTGAAATTCTAAAAAACCTAATTTTGTCATTTCATTTCTTATGTAAGAAATAACTTTTGATCTTAAAATGATATTTTCATGAATTTTTTTTCTTCTTAAATCTAAAAATCTATATTTAAGTCTTATTTCTTCTGCATATTCTTGATCACTAAAAACAGGCAATGGTAATTCTTTACAAGTCCCTAATGTCTCATATTCAGATATAGCTACCTCAATTTCTCCAGTCTCAATATCTTTATTTTTAGTTTCATGTGAACGATTTACTACCTTACCATTAACCTTAATAACAGTCTCTAGCTGTGTTTTTTCTAATTCTAAAAAATTTTTATTTTCTTTATCAATTATGCACTGAGTAATTCCATAATTATCTCGAAGATCAATAAATAATAAATTTCCATGATCTCTTTTTTTATTTATCCATCCAGAAAGAGATACACTTTTGTCAACATCACTTTTTCTTAACTCGTTACATTTATGTGTTCTGTACTTATTCAATTATTCTCCTAAAGCCTCTTTTATAATTTTAAAGTCGATTGGTTTTTTTCTTTTTAAACTAATTTCGTCGATTTTATATATGAAATCAGATATTTTACCATAAGATCTACTTATCCTTTTAATAATGAAATCTATTAATTTTTTATCAATTGAGATCTGGCGATCAGATAAATTTTTTAATATCAAAGCATACATTAAATCATCTTCTGGTTTTTCTATTGCTGATAAAAGAAAATTCTTAGATCTTGAATTTAAATCTTGAAGTTTAAATTTAAAGTCAACAATAGGTTTTGTGGAAGTAACTATAAGATATTTATTATCCTGCTCTATGGTGTTAATTAAAGTAAATAATAAATTTTCATTAATACTTTCCAACAGATCTTCGATAATAATATTCTCATAAATTTTGATTTCTTTTAAAAAATCGTTTGTAATTCTGGAAGCGGTAATTTTAATACCTTTAAAATTCTGCAAAAAAATATTTATCAAATGAGATTTTCCAGAAAAATTTTCACCAATTAAATTAACAAAATTTTTTTCCCATTTGGGCCAGCTATTTAAAAGTTTAAATGAATATTCGTTACTTTTAGACACATAAAAATCCTGGTCTTTAAAATTCTGCTCAAAATCAAAATAAAGAATTTGTTGGTTTAGATTTTTCATTTCATCACCCATATTTTATTAACAGTTTCAAATTCATAGTTATTATTTTTCATCACTTCAATAAACTTATCAGGTGTTCCGTTAAAAATTATTTTATAAATATTATTTTTGTTATCAAATTTAAAAATATGAAAATTATAAATTAGATCTATGTTAGAAAGGTTTTCCTCTAATTGGTTGATTTTTATATTGTTACTATTTTTAACTGAGATTGTTAAAGGTAATTTAACGGATGTGTTTATTTCATTCTGAGATTTCCAATAATCTTCAAAGGAAATTTTTAAATTTTCTATGAATTTATCTATTTCAGAATTGCTATTAAAATCGATATTTTTTATTAGTGTATTTTTTAAAGTTTTTTTATCATCAAAACTTATTTTATTTAAAAGTCTGGTTTGGTCAGAACCTATAAAAAATAAAGATATAATATAGTTTTCAAGATTATATTTTTTTACTATTTCTCTAAATTCAAAATTTTCTAAATTTTCAATATTTTTTTTAATCAAGTTTAAATCTTCAAGATCCTCGGTCAGTAAAATATAATTTAAAAGTTCAAATTGTTTGTTATTAGAATTCCATTGATTATATATAATATTGTCTGAAAACATTTTGATCTGACTTTTATTTTGATCAACAACTATTGGAATAAAAATAATATCTTTTTTTACTGGCAATGATGGGAAAATATTTTTCTTTTCCAATAAATCGAAGACGATTTTTTTATTAAAAGATACATTAAGTTTTATATAATAGATTTCATTAACAAATTTTTCCTCTTTAATTGAAAATGTCTCAATCATACTTTTGATTTGATTTAATGGTATTTTTTTAAGCTTCTGATGATCCTTAGACTGAACAGTAGATAGCATTAGCTGATTAAAAGCTTGAACAAATCCTTCATCTATTATTTTGTTTTTGTTAAAATTGATCTTGAAAGGAGTGGATAATTCAAGATCAATTATAGAGAAAGTCTTAGCAAAACTAATTCCTGTGGAAAAAAAAATATTTAATACAGCAAGAAATAAAAAATATATATATAACTTTCTTAATTTAAAATTTTGAAAAATATATTTCATAGATCTTTTTAATGAATAAAAAAAAATTTACCTATAAAAAAAGTGGTGTTAACATCAATGCTGCAGATAATTTCGTTAATTTCATTTCTAATGTTTCATCAAAGAAAAAAGGCAAAAAAAAGTTTTCAAATATAGGAGGATTTGGGTCCATAACCAGTATTCCTCAAGGAATAAACCAACCAAAAATTGTAGCTTGTACGGATGGCGTTGGCACAAAAATTGAAATAGCAAATACACTAAATAAGTATGACACAATCGGTATAGATTTAGTAGCAATGAGTGTTAACGATTTAATCGTTCAAGGTGCTAAACCTCTTTTGTTTTTAGATTATATTTCAATTAATAAAATTAATTTAAAAAAGCTGAAATCAATAATTAAAGGAATCCTTCAGGGGTGTAAATTGTCTAGTTGTGAGCTAGTTGGTGGCGAGACAGCTGAAATGCCTGACACATATGAGAAAGGTAAATTTGATATTGCAGGGTTTGCAGTAGGCATAGTAGGGAAAAATAAAATTTTAACCAAAAATAAAATAAAAAAAAATAATCTTATTTTAGCTGTACCATCAAGTGGATTACATTCCAATGGGTACTCATTAGTAAGATATCTTATAAATCAAAAAAAGATTAATATAAAAAATAATAAATTTTTAAAATCTGAACTTTTAAAGCCTACTAAAATATATGTTGATGAAGTTTTAAAATTAATTGATAATAATTTAATTAATGGTTGTGCAAATATAACAGGTGGAGGTCTTTCAGATAATATCAAAAGAATTGTACCTAATAAAATGGTTGCAGACATAGATTTGAATCAAATTAAAACTTTACATATTTTTAATTGGCTTAAAAAAAATGGAATATCAGAAAAGGAGATGCTGAAAACATTTAATTGTGGAGTTGGATTTTGCTTAATTATAAATCCAAAAGATTTCAAAAAAGTCACCAAATATTTTTCAAAAGACTATAAGCCTTATGTGATAGGTAAAATTTCTATAGGTAATAACAAAGTTAAATTAAATGGTTCAATCAACTGGTGCTAAAAAATTAAAGTGTGCAGTTTTCATTTCTGGAAATGGTAGTAACCTAAAGTCACTACTTCAATTTAATAAAAAAAAAAATTCACCTATCTCAATAGAATTAATTATTTCGGATAATCCAAAGGCAAAAGGGTTAAAATTTGGTAAAATTTTTAAAATATCAAAAAAAATTTTTAATTATAAAAATAAGATAATTGCTGAAAAAAAAATAATTTATGAAATTAATAATAAAAATATTAAATTAATTTGCCTGGCAGGATTTATGAGAATTCTATCAAAAAATTTTATAAAAAGATTTAAAGGTAAAATATTAAATATTCATCCTTCTCTCCTCCCAAAATATAAAGGTTTGAATACTCACCAACGAGCAATATCAAATAATGAAAAATACTCTGGTTGTACCGTACATTTTGTTAACTCGAGATTAGACTCAGGAAAAATTATTCTTCAAAAAAAAGTGAAGATTAGTAAACTTGATACGGCTAAATCTTTATCAAAAAAAATTTTAATTCAAGAACACAAACTTTATCCAGCAGCAATCAGTAAAGTATTTAGTCTTTAAAAAAGAAATCTATTTCAATTTTTGCATTTTCAACACTATCAGAACCATGAACTGAATTTTTATCTATTGATATGCCATGTTTTTTTCTAATAGTGCCCTCTTCAGCATCTTTTGGATTGGTGGCTCCCATTAGCTCTCTATTTCCAAAAACTGCGTTATCTTTTTCAAGAACCATTACAACAATAGGTCCTGAAGACAGATATGCGCATAAATCGTTATAAAAAGGTTTGGTTTCATGAACTTTATAAAATTTTTCAGCTTCAGATTTTTCAATTTGAATTTTTTTTTCTTTTAATATTGAAAAACCCTTATTTTTAAACATCTGTTTAATTTCATTCTCTAGATTTCGTTCAACCGCATCAGGTTTTATAATTGACAAAGTTTGTTCTAGATTACTCATAATAGTCCTCTATTAGTTTGTTTAATAATCTAACTCCATATCCTGTTGCGCCACCTGAATTGAGAGCTCCACCGTACTTTGAAAAAGCCATTCCAGCTATATCTAAATGTGCCCACGGTGTTTTGTTTAAAATAAATCTCTGTAAAAATTGTGCGGCTGTAGTCGAACCTGCGCCACCTACATAATTAATATTTTGCATGTCAGCATTTTTAGAGTCTATTAATTTATCATAATTTTTATTTAAAGGCATTCTCCAAACTTTTTCATCAGTTTTCTCACCTACATCAATTAATTGATTAGATAATTTATCATCATTAGAAAATAAGCCAGCATATTCAGATCCAAGAGAAACAATTATAGCACCAGTTAATGTTGCTAAATCAACAATAAATTTTGGTTTATATTTCTCTTCTGTATAAGTAATAGCATCAGCTAATACTAACCTACCTTCTGCATCAGTATTTAAGATTTCTACTGTTTTGCCACTATAAGATTTAACAATATCTCCAGGTCTTTGTGCATTTCCTCCTGGCATATTTTCAACTAGCCCCACAACACCTATTGCATTAACCTTTGCTTTTTTTAGAGCCAAAGTTTTCATTAAACCGACTACTGTTGCTGAACCAGCCATATCATATGTCATGTCTTCCATAAATTTTGCTGGTTTGAGCGATATACCTCCTGTATCAAAGCAAACACCTTTACCTACAAATGCCAAAGGTTTAGAATTATCTTTTAACCCCTTCCATTCCATAGTGACCAGATAAGATCCCCGTATACTTCCTTGACCCACACCTAACAAAGTATTCATACCTAACTTTTTTAATTTATGTTCATCGTAAATATTTATTTTCAAACCAAATTTTTTTAAGGAGTTTAATCTTTTAGCATATTCATCAGGATGCAAAATATTTCCTGGTTCAGACACTAAATCCCTTGCATAGAATGTTCCTTCTTCAATAGCAGTAAATTTTAATTGATCAGCTTTGGTTGGTATATTTTTTCCAATTACAGTTATAGTTATTCTTTTATTTTTTTTTTTTGATTTATATTTTTCAAAGATATAAGACTTTAATTTCATTCCGTGCAAAAAATAGCCTATTATATTTTTTGAAGTACTTTTAATAGAGTCTGAATTGACTATGAAATTACTTTGTTTGATATATTTAATTTGATCATATAATTGTGCACCCAAACCTTCAAAGTCTGAATTTTTAAGATTTTTTTTAGCCGAAACCAAAATTATTTTTTTTTTGGAACTTATATCAAAAAAGACATTATTACTTTTCTTGTCACTTACTTTGAGTAAATCATTGATAAACGCATACTCATTAACCGAAATATATTTTTTCAAATGCGATATATCGAAGTTTTCATCAACAAATAATAGCAAATTGTCTATTTTATTTTTTGGATAACTGTTTTTATAACTAATTTTTAATGACATAAATTTTAAATACACTCTATGAAAGTAGAGTGTTATATATATTTAAATTATCATATTTCAATGAAAAAGATTTTATTTCGAAAGATATTATTAGATTGTCTTAAATTTTTTTTATTAACCATTCTTGGTGTTGGCACAATTGTATGGGTTTTTCAGGCAGTAAATTATCTTGATATTATGGTTGAAGATGGAAGAAATTATTTTATCTATTTTAAATATACTATTTTAATTTTTCCAAAAATTATTAGTAAAATTTATCCATTTGCTTTATTTTTATCTTTTTATTATGTCCTTTCTAAATATGAAAAAAATAATGAATTATTAATATTTTGGAACCACGGCATAAGTCAATTACAAGTAATTAATTTTTTTCTAAAAGCCTCATTTGCTTTAATGATTATTCAAATTCTTTTGCTCACATTTTTAGTTCCTAAAACCCAAGATATGGCTAGATCTATATTAAGAAATTCAAATATTAATTTTTATGACAATTTTTTAAAGCCAAAAAAGTTCAATGATGTAATTAAAAATGTGACAATGTATACAGAAAAGAAAAAATTAGATGGTTCATTAGAAAATATTTACATAAAAAAAATTTCAAATGCTAATGAGTTTGAAATTTTATTAGCACGAACTGGGGTTATTAAAAATAAAAATAACAATCAAGTTCTCACTCTTTTTAATGGTCAAAATATTAAAAGCAAAAATAATAATGTAGATAGTTTTACTTTTTCTGAATTTGATTTTAACCTTTCTAATCTTCAATCTAACACCAATACTTATAAAAAGACCCAACAAAATTCGTCAATAGATTTGATTAATTGTTTAAGAAATTTAATTTTTGTAGATAAAAAAATTAATCAAATTTTAAAAATTGAAAACTGTAGTATTAGAAATTTATCTAATATATTTCAAGAGCTTTATAAAAGAATGATAATCCCACTTTTTATACCGACATTAGTTCTTGCAGTATTAATATTAGTATTAATTTCTAGAGGAAATTTAAATTATTTAAAACTTAAATCTCTAATATTCTTATTAGGTATTTTTATTATTGTTTTTTCTGAAATGAGCTTAAGATTAATTGTTGAGGACTTGAACAGTAATTTAAAAATAATTTTAATTCCTCTTATGGTACCTGCTATATTTTATAGCATTTTAAGATACATTCTCAATTTTAATTTAAAGAAAATAAAGATTTAAAATGAAAACCTATATTAGATTTTTAACCATAAGTTTCTTGAAGTCATTTATAAATATCTTTTTGATTATGCTTTCTCTTGTTTTGATATTAAATTTATTAAGTGAGCTTGATTTTTTTAAAGACCTTGAGGTTGGAAACTTATTTCCTATCTATCTCGCATTACTAAATTCTGGGTCTTTAATTTTTGAAATGTTTCCTTTTATTTTTCTTTTATGTACCCAGTTTTTTTTTATAAGTTTGTTTAAAGATAATCAGCTAAGTGTTTTTAAGTACTCTGGATTAAAGAATTCAAGTATTATTAAAATATTAAGTTTTTTAACATTTTTTATTGGCATCTTTGTTGTAATTTTTTTTTATAATCTCACCTCAAATTTTAAAAATTTTTACTTAGAGTTGAAGTCAAATTATACCTCAGATGATAAGTACCTTGCTGTAATTACAAATAATGGGCTTTGGATTAAAGATAAAATTGACAACAGAACTCTGATAATTAACTCCACCAAGATAAAACCTGATTATCTTGTAGACGCCTTTATAAGTGAATTTGATAGTGATTTTAACATTATAAGAAATATAAAAAGCGAAGAAGTAAATATCAAAAGCAATGAATGGATTATTAATGACGCAGAAATTTTTGCTAACAATATCTCAACTGCAAACAAAAATATAAAAATAAAATCTAATTTTAATTATGAGAGAATTCAAGGTCTATTTTCCAATCTTTCGTCTCTTTCAGTTTTAGAATTATTAAAACTTAAAGAAAATTACAAATTACTTGGATATTCTACTGTTGAAGTTGAAGTGCACTTAAATAGATTAATATCTTATCCTTTTTATTTATTATTGATGACAATTTTTTCCTCAATTATTATGTTTAATTCTAAAAATTTAAAAAATACTGGTATAAAAATTGCAATTGGATTATTTTTTTCAGTGATAATTTATTATATTAACAATTTCTTTTATGTTCTAGGAAACACTGAAAGGGTTTCAATTTATCTATCTGTTTGGTTTCCTTTATTTATCTTAACAACAGTGAATTTTATTTTGATGAGAACTATCAATGAAAAATAAGATTAAAAAAATAATAATAATTTTAAATTTTCTAATAATTATTTCTTTTAATGTTTCATCCAGTGAACAATTTAACTTTGATGTAACTGAAGTTGAAATTTTAGATAACGGTAAAAAGTTTAGAGGGGTAAAGCGAGGAACTATTACTTCAGAAAATGGAATTATTATTAATGCAGATAAGTTTGTTTACTATAAAATTACCAATATTCTAAATGCGGAAGGTAATGTCGAAATATTAGATAACATTAATGATTATAAGATTTATTCTGACGATGTTACTTATTTTAAAAATGAAGAAAAATTTATTACAAAAAGTAATTCAAAGGCGATTAATAAAGAATTAATCTTAACAGCAGATGAATTTGAATATAATAAAAATTTAAACATTATAAAAGCTACAAATAATGTTGAATTTAAAGATAAGATTAAAAACATTATTCTTCGAGGGGAAGATGTAACTTATGAAAAAAATATAGAAAAAATATCCACGGTCGGACTTACAGATGCAAAAATTGATGAAAAATATAATTTTTATTCAAAAAACGTGAATCTTGATCGCAATATGATGGAATTAAGCTCAAAAAATGAGACACAAATAAAAGATAATAAATTTAATTTATACAAAGTAAGAGAATTTAAATATTTTGTTAATGACGAGTTATTGAAAGGAAATGATGTTGAAATAATAACAAATACAAATTTACCAATCAAATTATCAGACAAATTTTTTTTCAGCAGTGGATTTTTTGATCTTAAAAATAATAATTTTAATGCAACTGAAACCAAAGTTGAAATGAAAAAAAATATTTTTGGTAACATCAATAATGATCCTAGATTAATTGGAGTTTCTTCTTTTAAGAAAAATGAAATTACTCAGGTTAATAAAGGTATTTTCACAAGTTGTAAAAAAACAGATAATTGCCCACCTTGGAGTATTAAAGCTGAAAAAATAAAGCATAATAAACTTAGAAAACAATTAATTTACGACAATGCTATTCTTCAAATATATGATGTGCCAGTAGTATATTTCCCAAAGTTTTTTCATCCAGATCCGACTGTTAAAAGACAAACTGGAATACTAAAACCAATTTTAAACCAATCTAATATCTTAGGGTCGTCTTTAAAAATCCCATATTATAAGGTTTTGTCTGAAGATAAAGATTTAACTATTTCACCAAATATATTTGAAAAAGATATCTTTATGGTAGAAAATGAATTTAGACAAAAATCAAGAAATTCAACTTTATTAGCTAATTATGGGTTTACACGAGGCTATAAATCTTCAGTTAATAGTAAAAAAAAAAATATTTCTCACCTTTTTGCTAAATATAAATTAGATCTTGGTTTAGAAAATTATAATTCAAGTATTTTGGATTTAAATTTTGAGAAAGTAAACAACGATACTTACTTAAAGGTATTTGATAGTAATTTAACAGAAACTCTAATTAAACCTCAAAACAAAGATAAATTGACTTCATCTTTAGATTTTTCATTAGAACATCAAAACTTTAATTTATCTTCAGGTTTTACCAGTTATGAGAGTTTAAGTGGTAAAAATAGCGATAGATATCAATATGTTTTGCCCTATTATAATTTTTCAAGAAACTTATTTGAAAATCAGGATATATTAAGGGTTAACCTATACTCGTCTGGAAGTAATAATTTACAAAATACAAACAACCTAAAATCAAGAGTGATTAATGATTTAAGCTTTGAAAGCTTGGATTATTTCACAGAGTTTGGAATTAAAAATAACTTTCAGTTCCTTACCAAAAATCTAAATACTGTTGCTAAAAATGATAATATTTATAAATCAACTCCCCAAATTGAGTTAATGAGTATCTTTGAGACACGCTCAACTTTACCTTTAATAAAGTCAGGGTCAAATTCAAATAACTATTTAGAGCCTAAAATTTCTTTTAGATTTAATCCGGGTAATATGAAAAATTATTCTGATAGTAATAGAAAAATTGATGTATCTAATATTTTCAACATTAACAGGTTGGGTCTGACAGACTCATTTGAAGAAGGAAAATCTTTAACTGTAGGACTAGATTATAAAAAAGAAGATCTAGATAATATAAATAAGTATTTTGAATTTAAGATAGCTTCGGTATTCAGGGATGACACTACATCTAAAATTCCTTTATCTAGTGCAATAAAAGAAAGTGGTAATTTAATTGGCTCTATTAAAAATAACATAAATGAAAATTTTAATTTCACTTATGACTTTTCAATTGATAATGATTTAAAAACTTTTGATTACAATTCATTAAGTGCAAACCTAAATCTAAACAAATTTTCTACTGGGATAAATTTCATAGAAGAAAATAATAAAATAGGCGACTCTAATATTATAGAGAATTTTATGGAATATAAATTTGATGAAAGCAACTATTTAACTTTTAACACCAGAAGAAACAGAAAAATCGATTTAACAGAATTTTATAACCTTGTATATGAATATAAAAATGATTGTTTAATAGCAGGGATAAAATATAAAAAAACTTATTATCAAGATCGAGACCTATTGCCTACTGAGGACTTTATAATTTCAATTACTATTTTTCCATTAACTACTTATGAAAGAAATTTTGATAGATAATATTACAATGATTTTTAAATTTAAAATTTTTCTGATTATATATTTTCTAATCCTTAATAACAATACGATTGCTTTAGAAAATAGAATTCTAGTTAAAGTAGACAATAAACTAATAACAACAATAGATGTTTATAATCAATCGAGATATTTAAAAATATTAGATGCCAATCTTAACAAATTTGATGACAATCAAATTTTTGAACTATCAAAAAATTTACTCATTAAAGAGAAAATAAAAAAAATTGAACTAGAAAAACAAAAAATAGACATGAATATTAAAGATGAGAAATTAAACTCATTTGTTAATTCAATTTTTAAATCAAATAAAATATATACAGTTAGTGACTATAGAGATTTTATAAATTCAATGAATTTTAATTATGAGCAAATGAGAGAAAAATTAGTAATTGAATTTTTATGGAATAATTTAATATTTAAAAAATACTCTTCAAATATAAAAATTGATAGAAATAAATTAGAACAATTAGTGAAAAATAAAAAAGTTAAATCTTATTTGTTATCAGAAATTTTTTTCGATGCAAAAAATACAGATGAAATAAACAAAAAGTATGAAAAAATTAAATTTGATATTGATAATCAGGGTTTCAATAAGGCTGCAATAATTCATAGTGTAGCCAACTCAGCAAGTAATGGTGGAAATATAGGCTGGATTAATGAAAATTCTCTTAATAAAAAAATTTTAGAATTTGTAAACAAATTAGAGATTAATAAATATTCAGAACCTATTTCTCTACCTGAGGGTTTTCTAATTGTAATGCTGGAAGATAAAAAAAGTGAGACAAGTAACTTAGATCCAGAAAAAGAATTAAATTCAATTGTTCAATTTAAAACAAATCAGCAGCTTAATCAATTTTCGAGCATGCATTTTAATAAAGTCAAAAAAGAAATACAAATAAATGAGCTCTGAAAATTATATAATTATAGTTGCGGGTGAACCAAATAGTATTTTTTTAGAAATATTTTTTAAATCTTTAAAAAAGATTAATACAAAAAAACATATAATTTTAATAGCTTCCTTAAAATTAGTTAAACTCCAAATGTCAAAACTAAAATACAAAAAAAAAATTAAAATTTTAAAAGATCATAATATTCTTGATTTTAAAATTAATAATAATGTAATAAATCTGATTAATGTTGATTATAATCCAACAAAAGCTTTTGAAAATATTTCATCTAAATCAAATGATTATATTTTAAAGTGTTTCAAAAACGCATTTAAAATAATTAAAAAATATAAAATTACAAAATTTATTAATGGGCCAATTAATAAAAAAACATTTTTAGACAAGAAATATGAAGGTATTACAGAATACATTTCAAAAAGTTTTAAAATTAAAAAAAATGCAATGCTAATTTATAATGAGAAATTGTCTGTATGCCCTATAACAACACATTTACCAATTAAAGCTGTTTCAAAAAATATAAGTAAAAAAACCATTGTTGAGAAAATTTTATTAATTCATAATTTTTACAAAAAACTAAATAAAAAAGCCAAAATTGCCATAATTGGTTTAAATCCTCATTGCGAAACAATTGATAAATTTAACGAAGATGAAGAGATCTTAAAGCCAGCTGTAAAGAATCTTAAAAAAAAAGGGCTAAATATCGCTGGTCCATTTGCTGCAGACACAATATTTCTGAAAAAAAATAGAAGTAAATATAATGTTATTGTTGGCATGTATCATGATCAAGTGCTGACGCCTATTAAGACTATATTTGAATATGATGCTATAAATATAACTCTTGGTTTGCCTTTCTTGAGAGTATCTCCAGACCATGGCCCAAATGAAAAAATGTTAGGTAAAAATATGTCAAATCCATTAAGCCTTATAAAAGCTATTCAATTTTTGGATAGAAATTGATCAAAGCTAAAAAAAGTCTTGGTCAGAATTTTTTAATAGATGCAAATATTCTAGAAAGAATAGTTAACGTAATTCAAATTAAGGAAAAAAATATTCTTGAAATTGGTCCTGGTACCGGAGCTCTTACCTCTTGTATTTTAAAAAAAAATCCCAAAAAAGTAATAGTTGTTGAAAAAGATAAAAATCTTGCAGAAACACTTGAGCAAAATTTTAGAGACGAAGTAACTGTAATTAATAAGGATATTCTTGAGATTGATGAACATTCGTTGATAAATGAAAAGTTTACTGTATTTGGAAATCTTCCATATAATATTTCTACTGAAATATTGAGTAAATGGATTATAAATTTAAAAGATGGATTTTGGTTTGATCATCTCGTTTTAATGTTTCAGAAAGAGGTAGCTAACAGAATTATCTCAAAATTTAATACGTCAACTTATGGCAGACTTTCTATATTGGCAAATTGGAAACTCAAAATTGTTAAAATTTGTGATATAAAACCTGTGTCTTTTTCTCCAAAACCAAAAGTTGATAGTTCTTTGTTATTATTCACTCCAAAAAATAAAATATTTAAGATTGAGGATCCTAAAAATTTAGAGAAAGTAACAAGAGTTTTTTTTAGTCATAGAAGAAAAATGTTAAAAAAACCTTTTAATCAACTTTTTAATGGTGATCAAAAAATATTAGATAAATTCAAAATTGATTTAAATCTTAGACCTCAAAATTTAGACTTTGAAACTTACTATCAATTAACTAGTGAATATGAAAAT
Source organism: Pelagibacterales bacterium SAG-MED22 (assembly GCA_014653985.1). Taxonomy (GTDB): domain Bacteria; phylum Pseudomonadota; class Alphaproteobacteria; order Pelagibacterales; family Pelagibacteraceae; genus Pelagibacter. Next base: position 22,791 of record JACWDT010000005.1, on the reverse strand, counting down.
TTAAGAAGTTAATTTTTCAATATGATTCCTAATATACTCAGCGTCATAATCTTTGGAACCATTATTTATTTCTGCATGAATTAAATTTTTTATTTTAGAGTAACAAGTTTCAATAGAGTCATTTATAATTACATAATCATAATTAATCCAATGCAACACATCTCTACTAAACTGCTTCATTCTTTCTTCAGCAATTAATTTATCTCTCATGTCTCTATTTGAGAGTCTCTCAAACAATATCTCTTTACTTGGTGGTAAAATAAAAAAAGAGATTAGCTTATAATCTAAATTTTTGTTCTTTATTTGGTCAGCGCCTTGCCAATCAATATCAAATAAAACATTTTTACCTTTATTAAGTTTATTGATAACTGGTGTCCTTGTAGTTCCATAAAAATTACTAAAAACTTTTGCATATTCTAGAAATTCCTCATTTTTAATGAACCTTTTGAATTCTTTCTCATCAACAAAAAAATAATCTTTGTTATGAGACTCATTGTGTCTAGGTTGTCTTGTTGTATGAGATATGGAGATTTCAAAGTTATGTAACTTTGATAACATTTTTACTAATGTAGTCTTACCTGCTCCAGAGGGAGAAGATAAAATTATCATTACCCCATCTTGTTCTGAGGGCATTAGATTTTCTAGTTTGCTTTTCCTTCGATAAACTTAACTGCATCTCCAACAGTTAAAATTTTCTCAGCTTCACTATCTGATATTTCAGATCCAAATTCTTCTTCGAAAGCCATCACTAGTTCAACCGTATCCAAGCTGTCAGCTCCCAAGTCATCTATAAAACTAGACTCCTCAGTAACTTTTGCTTCATCGATCCCTAAGTGATCAGCTACAATTTTTTTGACTTTGCTTGAAACGTCTTCTGACATATTGATCCTTTTTGTTATAAATTCTTATTAGTTTAAAAAGATATTTTGTCAAGCCATATACAGGCCTCCATTCACATGCAAAGTTTCTCCATTAATATAGCTAGATTGTTTTGAACATAAAAAAAGCACTGCATTTGCAATATCATCAGGGTCTCCCAGGCGAGCTGATGGAATTTTTGATATTATGGCCTCTTTAAATTTATCTTCTAGTTTTTCGGTCATTGCTGTTTTAATAAAGCCTGGGGAAATACAATTTATATTTATGTTTTTTTTTGCATACTCTTGCGCCAAACTTTTTGACATTGCTATTATGCCTGCTTTAGATGCAGTGTAATTAGCTTGACCTAAATTTCCTGTATGACCAACTACAGATGTTATATTAACAATCCTACCTGATTTGTTTTTAAGCATTTTTTTAATTGCAAATTTACTCATTAAAAATGTTGAAGTTAAATTAATGTTAATTACTTTTTGCCATTCTTCTAAACTCATTCTTATTGCAAGGTTATCTTGAGTAACTCCTGCATTATTAATAATACAATCTAAACTTCCACCAAGTTCTTTTGTTGCATTTTCTATAAATTCCTCAATTTTATGACTTTGGGAAATATCAAATTTTAATATTTTAATATGTTGAAATTTTTCTTTTAACTCATTTAGTTTTTCAATTCTTGTACCGGAAGCTAAAATATTTGCTCCAGCTTGGTTTAATTTTTCAATAATTGAATTTCCAATACCACCAGAAGCACCAGTAATAATAATATTTTTACCTTTTAACTCAATCATATTTTTATACTCTCAATATCACTTAAACTATTTATTGTATCGATTTTAACATCTCTATTAATTCTTTTTACTAAACCTGACAACACTTTCCCTGGCCCAATTTCAATAAAATGATTTACCCTATTTTCTATCATATTAATAACGCTTTCTCTCCATCTTACTCTGCTCTCTATCTGTTTAATTAAGAGAGTTTTAAGCTCATCTACATCTTTAATTTCATGAGCTGTCACATTTGAAATTAATTTATTTTTTCCATTTTTGAAATTAAGCTTATTTATCTCATCTGTCATAATTTTGGTAGCATCACTCATCATATCACAATGAAAAGGAGCACTAACTGGAAGTTTAATATTTTTAATAGAATTTTCTTTTAAAATTTTTATTAACGTTTCTAAGTCTTCTGTTTTTCCACTCAATACCATTTGACCATCAGAATTGTCATTTGCAATTTGAGCATTAAGTATTTTTTTATTATCATCTAATATTTTTTCAATTACCTGAATATTTGAAGCCAAAACTGCAACCATACCTCCTTGTCCTTTGGGAACTGAGTTTTGCATAGCCTCACCTCTAATTCTTAATATTTTTAAAGTCTCTGAAAAATCTAAATATCCAGCACATGACAAAGCTGAGTATTCACCTAAAGAATGTCCAGCGAAAAATTTAGCCTTGTTTAAATCTAAGTTGAATTCTTTTTTAACTATGTTGAATATTGAATAACTAATTAAATATATTGCTGGCTGAGTATTAATTGTTAAATCTAACTCTTCCTTTGGGCCTTCTAAAATTAACTTGGAAATAGAAAAATTTAGTGTGTCGTCTGCCTGCTTAAATAGGTTCTTAACGATATCAAATTTGTCATAAAGCTCCTTTCCCATTCCCACAATTTGGGAACCTTGACCAGGGAAAATTACTGAAAACATATAAAAAAAACTAATTAATTTGCCTTTTTAACTATTGTAATTGAACTTTTATAATAGTATATCCTCATTTTTTATTAAAGAACTTAAATGAATTTATACGAACATACTATTATTGCTAGACAAGACACTTCACCGAGTGAATTGAAGCAATTATCTGAAAAATATTCCAAAATTATTGAAAAAAATGACGGAGAAGTAGTAAAGACTGAAAACTGGGGTTTGCTAAACCTGTCATATTTAATAAAAAAAAATAGAAAAGGTAGTTATATTCATTTCAAAATCAAAGGTGATGGAAAAGTTATTGATGAATTGGAAAAAAATGAGCTAATAGATAAAAAATTGTTAAGATATTTAACTGTAAGGGTAAAAAACTTTGATTTAGATACAGTTTACTTTGGCAAGAAAGAAGATAGTGAAAAAAAAGAGAGTGTTAAAAACTAATGCCTAAAAGACAAAGCGGAAATAAAAAAGGAAAACAAAGTAATTTTGCTAAATTAAGTATTTTCCAGCCTAATAAATATAAATTTAAAAAAAGTTGTCCTCTTTCAGCAAAAGGTGCCCCACAAGTTGATTATAAAAACATTAAATTATTGAAAAAATATATGTCGGAAAATGGAAAAATTTTACCATCAAGAATAACTAATGTTTCTCAGAAAAAACAAAGAGAACTATCTTTATCAATTAAAAGAGCTAGAAATTTAGCATTAATATAAATGAAAGTAATTTTATTAGAAAATGTTAAAAGAATTGGGTCTATTGGAGAAATAATAGATGTTAAAAGGGGTTTTGCAAGAAACTATCTTATAGCTAATAAAAAGGCACTTTATGCCTCAAAAGAAAATATTAAAGAAGTTGAAAAAATAAAAACTGACTTATCCAAAAAGGATAACGAAAAGAAAAAAGAGGCTTCTCAAATAGCTGAACAAATTAATGGAAAAGAATATTCTGTTAAAAAATTAAGTACAGAAAATAAAGAATTATATGGTTCAGTTAAGCCAACTGAAATTGCTAAACTAATTCAGGATGAAAATAAGATAGAAATTAAGCCTTCAATGATACAACCTGTCGAAGAGATCAAAGCTTTAGGAAAGTTTAAGGTTAAAATTTCTCTACACTCAGAAGTTGATGCAGAAATTTCTATAGATGTTTCTTCTGCAGAAACAATTCAATAATTATACATTTTTTTCCCCAGCAATAATTAAGAATTTTATTAATAATTTTTTCATATAAATTACAAGTATGGAAAATAATTTAAGCCTAGTTAAAAGCCAATTCAAAGAGCTACCAAACAATATCGAGGCGGAACAAGCTGTGATAGGATCTATTCTTGTAAGCAATGAAATGTTCGATGAAATTAGTGTTATAATTGGCAGTGCTAATTTCTATGATCCTATGCATCAAAAAATTTTCGAGTCAATTGAGAATTTAATTTATAAAGGATTGTTAGCGAACCCAATTACTTTAAAGAATTATTTTGAAGATGAAAAAGATGATTTAAATGTTCCAGAGTATTTAGTTAAAATTACTAAATTTTCTACTTCAGCTCGACAAGCCATAGAATATTCTAAAATTATTTACGACATGTTTGTTCGAAGAGAACTAATAAAAATTTCTGAAGAAACTGTTGATGATGTAAAATTAAATGATCTTGATACAAATGGACAAAATATTATTGAGAAAACTGAAAAATCTTTGTTTGATTTAGCAGAAAAAGGTTCTTTTAATTCAAGTATAATTAAATTTGACGAAGCAATGAAGCAGACTATTGATATGGCATCAGCAGCCTATAAAAATGAGGGTGGAATTGTAGGTGTTCCAACAGGACTTCGAGATTTAGACTATAAACTTGGTGGTTTACATCAATCTGATCTAATTATTATAGCTGGACGTCCTTCAATGGGTAAGACATCACTTGCAACTAATATTGCATTTAATGCTGCAAAAGATTTACAAGACAGTGGAAAAAAATCCTCAATTGCATTCTTTTCTCTTGAGATGTCTTCAGAACAACTTTCTACTAGAATTATTTCCGAACAAGCAAGAATTAGTTCCAACGATATTAGACAAGGAAGAATATCTGATGATCAATTTGATAAATTTTTGGAAACATCTAAAGATATAGCTGACTTACCCCTCTTCATAGATGAAACGCCTGCTTTGAGTATTGCTGCCATGAGTAATAGAGCAAGAAGAATAAAAAGAAGGAGTGGTCTAGACCTGATTGTAGTGGATTATATTCAACTAATGAGAGGGACTACATTTAACAAAGATGGTAGAGTACAGGAGATTTCTCAAATTACACAAGGACTTAAAGCTATTGCAAAAGAACTACGTGTTCCTGTTGTGGCTCTTTCACAACTGTCTAGACAAGTGGAGCAAAGAGATGATCATAAACCTCAATTGTCAGATTTGAGAGAGTCTGGTTCTATTGAACAAGATGCGGATGTTGTGATGTTTGTTTATAGAGAAGGATATTATTTACAGCGAAAAGAGCCAAGGCCTGCAACAGTTGAACACGCCGAATGGCAAGCAAAAATGAACGAAGTAGCACACTTAGCTCAGATTATAATTCAAAAACAAAGACACGGTCCAATAGGCAACGTAACTCTTGAATTTGAAGAAAGATTTACAAAATTTAAAGATACTCAAACTAATTAATTTCCAATATAAAAGAGCTAATGTTGGCTCGCATTTATCAAAACATTGTTCTAAAGAATCCTAAAGCAGTACTTGTATTACTAATAATCGCCATCTTAAGTTTTGGTTATTATACAAAAGACTTTAGATTGGATGCATCTTCAGAGACGTTATTGATTGATGGTGATCCAGATTTAGCCTATCTGAAAGAAGTTTCTGAAAGATACGGATCTAGAGAGTTTTTAATTCTTACTTATACACCTAATGAAGGGATGGTAACAGATACATCAATTAATAATTTACTAAGTTTAAAATATAAAATTCAAAGTTTGAATTGGGTTCATAGTGTTATAACTCTTCTAGATGTACCATTGTTAAGTAATTCAGATGCCCCACTTCAAGAAAGATTAGAAAGTTTTAAAACTTTAAAAGACGAAGAAGTTGATAAAGATAGAGGATTTAAGGAAATTCTTAATAGTCCAGTATTTAGAAACTTTGTCATTAGTGAGGATGGTAAAACCAGTGGTATAATTGTTTATATCAAACAGACTCAAAAACTTGAAAATATTGAAAGTAAATCAAAAGATGAAATTGAAAAATATAAAGATCAACTCAAAAAACGAAATCATCTAAATATTCTAGAGATCAGACAAGTCATTCAGAGCTATGGTGATGTGGGTAAGATTTATTTAGGTGGTATCCCAATGATTGCTGATGACATGATGACCTTTATTAAAAGTGACATTGTGGTTTTTGGAATAGGTGTTTTATTATTTATTATTGGAACACTATGGTTTGTTTTTAGGAAACTTATCTGGATTATAGTTCCAATTAGCAGTTGTATAATTTCAGTCGTGATAATGACAGGGTTACTCGGACTACTTGGATGGAAAGTTACTGTTATTTCATCGAACTTTATTGCTTTGATGTTGATTTTAACAATGGCAATGAACATTCACATGAGTACTAGATTTTTACAGCTTAAAAAAAACTCCTCTTCAAAAAATACTTTAGAAATCATTTCTTTAACCACCAGAAAAATGTTTTGGCCAATTTTATACACTGTATTGACTACTATTTTAGCATTTTTGTCTTTAATCTTTAGTGAAATCAAACCTATTATTGACTTTGGATGGATGATGACTTTTGGTCTAATTACTTCATTTATAATTACCTTCACTTTACTCCCAACTTTTTTAAGTTTCGCTCCTTCAGATAATATTTCGCTTAAAGAAGAACAGGATTCTAAATTTACTACTTTTCTAGGATCACTTTCTATTAGTAAAAAGAATTTAATTTTTTCAGTAACAGGAATTGTAATAATTTTAAGTATTATTGGTATTAGCAAACTAGAAGTTGAAAACAGCTTTATTAATTATTTTAACAAAAATACTGAAATCTATAAAGGCATGAAACTTATAGATGAAGAGCTTGGTGGAACAACACCATTAGAAGTTATTCTTAAGTTTCCTAAGAAAGATAAAGAAAAAAAATCAGCTGAAGATGATGAGTTTGAGGACTGGGGAGATGAAAATGACAAGAATGATGACAAATATTGGTTTACTAAAGATAAAATTGATAAAATTGCATCTGTTCATAATTACTTAGATAGTCTTCCTGAAATTGGGAAAGTTTTGTCTTTTTCATCAATTATTGATGTAGCAACTCAATTAAATAACAATAAACCTTTAGGCACATTAGAAATGGGTGTGCTTTATTCCAAAATACCTGAAAGCATTAAAACAGAAATTATTGATCCATATCTTTCAATAGAAAACGATGAAGCAAGGATTAGCTTAAGAATAATAGACTCTCAAGAAAATTTAAGAAGAAACGATTTAATTAATAAAATAAATTTTGATCTTAAGGATAAGATTGGTCTAGAAGAAAGCGAATATCAACTTGCTGGAGTATTAATTTTATTTAATAATTTATTACAGAGCTTATTTAAATCACAAATACTTACTTTAGGATTGGTAATGATTGGGATTTTTATTATGTTTTTAATTCTCTTTAGAAATATTAAATTATCTTTAATAGGGGTTGTGCCAAATTTCATTGCTGCATTTTTCATACTTGGAATTATAGGATTGTTAGAAATTCCTTTAGATATGATGACTATTACCATCGCTGCAATTACCATTGGTATAGCAGTAGACAATAGTATCCATTATATTTATCGATTTAATGAGGAGTTCAATAAGATTAAAGATTATAACAAAACATTAAAATTATGTCATTCAACAGTGGGGGTTGCAATTTTAAACACATCAATCACGATTGTTTTTGGATTTTCAATTTTAGCTTTGTCTAAATTTATCCCCACAATTTATTTTGGTATGTTCACTGGTTTAGCAATGTTATTGGCTATGATCTCAGTATTAACTTTACTGCCTGCTTTAATCTTGATTATAAAACCCTTTGGTAAATCAGCTTAATGTTAGAAACTTTGGCAGATTTTTACAAAGCAACTTCCATTGTAGATTTGACTTATTTAGTAATCACTATCTGGTCTTTGATTAGCTGTTATAAAAAAGGTTTTATATTAAGTATCCTATCCATGGTAAAATGGCTTTTGGCTTATTTGATAACTCTATTTCTATTTCCTAGAGTTAAACCGTATGTAAAAGATATTTTTGATAATGAATATATATCGAACGTTGGTCTTGGGATAGCAATTTTTATTGTAGTTATTTTTTTAGTATTGTTGGTTAATAAAGGTATTAGTAAAGCTGTTAGATACACTGGTATAGGTGGGCTAGATACAACATTTGGATTCTTTTTTGGCTTTATAAAAGCTTATGTAATTTCTGTTTGTATTTTTTCAGGTATTCATATCGTTTATAATTATGATAAATGGCCAATAAATATAGACAAATCATACGCCTTTCCATATTTAGAAAAAGGTAGTAATTATCTGATTAAAGAATTTCCTAATGAAAAAACATATCAAGAATCTAGAGAAAAAATTGAAGAACTTTGATCCAAAATTAAAAGAAGAGTGTGGGGTATTTGGTATTAGTAATGCAAAAGACGCTTCTGCTTTAACCGCACTTGGATTACATGCGTTGCAACATCGAGGACAAGAAGGTTGTGGAATTGTAAGTTTTGATGGTGAAAAATATTATTCTGAAAAGCGATTTGGTTTAGTTGGAGACAACTTTAATAAAGAAAAAGTTTTAAATAATTTAAAAGGTAATTACGCTATAGGTCATAATCGGTATAGTACAACTGGTAATAATACTTTACGAAATATCCAACCTTTTTTTGCTGATACTAATGCAGGAGGAATTGGAGTTTCACACAATGGAAATTTAACTAATTCAATTTCTTTAAGAAAAAAACTTGTTGAGGAGGGAGCTATTTTTTACACCACCTCAGATACTGAAACTATTGTACAACTGATTGCAAAATCAAAGAGATCGAAAACTATCGATAAAGTAATTGATGCAATTTTTCAAATACAAGGCGGATATGCTTTGGTAATGTTAACTCAAAACTCTCTTATTGGGGTAAGAGATCCATATGGTATTAGACCTTTGTTAATTGGTAAATTGGGAAGTAGTTATGTACTAGCTTCAGAAACCTGTGCATTAGATATTATTGGTGCAAACTTTGTTAGAGAAGTTGAAAATGGCGAAATTGTTTTAATTGAGAACAATCAACTGACTAGCATCAAGCCATTTCCTCCTAAAAAAGTAAGACCATGCGTTTTTGAGTATATCTACTTTGCAAGACCTGACAGTTTATTAGATAATAAAACTGCTTATGAACATCGAAAAAATTTAGGAAAAGAACTTGCAAAAGAAAACGATATTGATGCCGATATCGTAGTACCGGTTCCAGACTCTGGTAATGCAGCAGCATTAGGATTTTCCCAAAAGCATAAAATGAACTTTGAACATGGTTTGATAAGAAACCATTACGTGGGTCGAACTTTTATTGAACCAAGCCAAAAAATCAGAAGTTTGGGTGTAAAGCTTAAATTAAATGCAAACCAAACTACTATTAAAAATAAAAAAATTATTTTAATTGATGACTCGCTTGTCAGAGGAACTACTTCTCATAAAATAGTAAAAATGTTATATGATGCAGGTGCAAAAGAAGTCCATGTTAGAATAGCTTGTCCTGAAATTAGATATCCTGATTTTTATGGTGTGGATACTCCAACCAAAAAAGAATTATTAGCTGCAAATAAAACGAATGATGAAATTTGTGAGTATATTGGTGCTAAATCATTAAAATTTTTGTCTATTGATGGCTTATATAGAGCTATTGGTTTTGATAAGCGAAATAATACTTACCCTCAATTAACAGATCATTATTTTACAGGAGATTATCCTGTTAAACCAGTTGATGAGCTAGGTGATAGTAAAATAACACAATTATCTTTGTTAAGTACCGCCTCAAACAACTAGGATGATAAAAACAGTTCTTTAAAAAAAAATAAAAGATACTATCTAGAGAATTATGATCGATAATAAAGAAAAAATAATTGAATATTTTAAATCTGGAGTGAAACAGACTAAAGATTTTAAAATTGGAATTGAGCATGAAAAGTTTCTATTTAATAAAAAAAATAATAAACGAGTAGATTATTTTAAAATAAAAGAAATGTTCAATGCACTTTTGGAGTTTGGATGGAACCCAGTTTTTGAAAATGATAATATAATTGCACTTAACAAGGGTGGAAAAAATATAACACTCGAGCCTGGAAATCAAATTGAATTATCAGGAGATAAGCTTAACAATATTCATGAGGCTTGTTCAGAGTCTCAAGATTATTTATTTGAATTAAAGCAAGTAACAAAAAAATTAGATATTGAAATTGTCAGTGCTGGTTTTGACCCCATCTCAAAATTAGAAGAGATCCCAAACAATCCAAAGCAGAGATATAAATTAATGACCCAAGACATGCCCCTAGGTGGTGAATTAAGTTTAGATATGATGTATCGAACTTGTGGAACTCAATTAAATGTTGATTATAGTTCAGAGGAAGATTTTATAAAAAAATTTAAAGTTATAAATTCAATTGTACCAATTTCTATTGCTTTATTTGCTAATTCCTCAATAGTTGAAAAGAAAAATAGTAATTATTTATCATACCGATCAAAAGTTTGGCAGAATACTTCTAGAGGTGGACTTCCAAAATTGTTTTTTGAAAATTTAAATTTTGAAAAATATGCAGAATTTACAATGAATTTTCCTATTTTATTTATTCAAGATAAAGATGAATATATTTCTGGTAGAAAATATATTTTTAGAGATTTTATGGAGGGTAAAATTGAAGAGATTGGTAAACGATTACCCACAAAAAGTGATCTTACAACACATTTAAGTACAATCTTTACAGAGAACAGGTTAAAAAAATATATTGAGCTTAGATCGATGGATACTTGTGGTTGGGATTGCTTATGTGCTGGACCCGCTTTTAATATTGGGATGCTTTATGGTAATCTTGATGAAATTTATGATGTTGTCTCAAGGTGGGAAACAGATAAGATTATTAATGCCTACTTAGAAGCACCTCAAAAAGGATTTAATACTCAATTAATGGGTAAAGATCTTCTTTATTGGTCTTCAACCTTATTAAATCTATCAAAAAAAGGTTTAGAAAATAGGGATATTTTAAACAAAAAAGGAAGTAACGAAACGATTTTTTTAAATCATTTACAAAAAGTAATTGATAACAAGACAACAAACGCAGATCATATGATTAGTAGATTTTCAGAAAATGAAAATTTAGACGAATTATATGACAAATAAAATTGTTGCTATTCAAGGTAACCATCCTTCAAAATTAAATCCAGTTTCAGATACAAGTATTTTTTTGGCTAATGAGGCTCAAAATAAGGATTATAAAATATTCTATTATGAGCCAAAAGACCTTTCAATTATCAATTCAAAAGTAATTGCAACAGGTTTTTTTGTAAAATTTAATTACACTCAAAAAAAATTTTTTAAAATATTAAAAAAATGTAGTTTAGAACTTACTAAATCTAAATTTATACTTATACGACAAGATCCGCCCTTTAATCTTGAATATATTTCAACGACATACATTTTAGATACTATTAAACATAAAGTAAAAATCTTAAATAACCCTACCTCTATAAGAAATGTTTCAGAAAAGTTGTATTCAGCAAAATATCAAAAATATATGCCAGATACTATTTTTAGTAGAAACATTAATGAAATAAAAAAATTTTTTAAAAAGAACGAAAAGGTTATTTTAAAACCAATCCATAGTTACAGTGGGAATGATATACATTTATTAAACAAATTTAATCCAAAATTAATCAACAGTTTTATTAAAAAACATGATCATATTATGTTGCAAAAATTTTTACCTAAAATTATCAAAGGAGATAAAAGAGTTTTTATAATCAAAGGTAAAGTTTGTGGAGCAATCTCTAGAATTCCAAAAACAGGGTCTATTTTAAGTAATATGAGTAAAGGTGCAAAGCCTGTAAATGTTAAACTGAGTGTAAATGAAAATAAGATATCAAAATTAATTGCTAAGGATTTAAAAAAAGATGATATTTTTTTTGCAGGAATAGATTTTATTGATCAAAAACTTAATGGTGATATTAATGTAACCTCCCCAACTGGACTTAAAACCCTTTTCGATTTATCAGGTATAAATCTTGCTAAAGTTTTTTGGAAAGAACTTAAAGCGTGAAAACTTTAAACGAGCAGCAAAAAGGTTCTTTGCTAGCATTTGTTGCGGTTATGTTTATTACGCCTGATAGCTTATTTATAAGATTGGCTAGTGTTGATACCTGGAGTTTAGTTTTTTATCGAGGAGTAATTCCTTTTTTTACCGTATTGTTCGGTATGTTGCTTATCTACAAAGCAAATTTCTTCAAAATGCTTTTCACGAGTGGGCATCATGGAATAATTTATATAATAACTTTTTCTATAACCAATATTGCTTTTGTTGTTTCTATTCAGAATACAAATGTAGCCAATACATTGGTTATGATTGCTATGGCGCCTATGCTTTCAGCAATTTTAGGGGCAATATTTTTAAAAGAAATACCAGATAGTAAAACTTGGATAGCAATCGCAGTAACTTTTCTTGCTGCGATATATATATTTTACGACTCCTTACAATTAGGGAATATTTTTGGGGATTTATTGGGTCTCGTTTGTGCCTTAGGATTAGCGGTTGGAGCCGTTACGATTAGATCTGCTAAAACAAAAAACCTAGTTCCTGCTGCTGTAGTTGGTAAGCTGTTGGTTGCAATATTTGCCATTTTCTTTATTGAAACTTACGCCTTAGTTGGGAGAGACTTATTAATTGTTCCTCTGATGTGCGTAATGTGTGTTGCTATACCTTTTGTTTTAGTAACTATTGCACCAAGATTTATACCTGCTGAAGAGGTGAACTTATTCTTTTTGCTAGAGACAATCATCGGGCCAATTTGGGTCTGGATGGTCATTAAAGAACAACCAAGTCTAGAAACAATTCAAGGAGGCATTGTCATCATTTTGACGATAGCTATTCACTCTTTTCTTAAACTAAAAAAATCATAGCCCTATTAAAATTAACTTGATTTGGCCACAAATCAGAAATAGATAGCGATTCATATGAACAAGGTGTTAAAAAATTCATGGGCTTTATTTTTAGGTATGGGAGCAATTATGCTAGCCTACGGTTTTCAAGGATCACTTTTAGGAGTTCGAGCAGTTAAAGAAGAGTTTAGTTTAACTGCAACTGGATTTATGATGTCTGGTTATTTCGTTGGATATTTTATAGGAGCAATGACTATTCCTAAATTAATATCAAGAGTTGGTCATATCAGAATCTTTGCAGCTTTTGCATCAATTGCATCTTTAGTAATTTTAGTTCATGCTGTGTTTGTTAGTCCATTTGTATGGTTCCTATTAAGAGTGCTTACAGGAATCAGTATGGTCTCTATTTATACTGTTGCTGAAAGTTGGTTAAACGATAGAGCAAGTAATAAGAACAGAGGAAGTGTCTTATCGATCTACATGGTGATTTTGTATGGTTCAATGGGAACAGGAATGTTTTTTTTAAACTTTAGTAATCCGATAAATTTTGAACCTTTTGTATTAATATCAATTATAACATCTGGTGCACTAATTCCAATTTTACTTACTAAAAGAAAACCTCCAACATTTAAAAAAATAGAAACTATGTCAATTCAAGAAGTTTATATTTCATCTCCCTTTGGAATGGTAAGTGCATTTTTTTATGGAACAATTCAATCTGCATTATTTACATTACTAGCTGTATACGCTGCGGGAATGAATTTTTCAATTTTTCATATTTCATTAGCTACATTCTTGTTAGCAATTTCTGGTGCAGTTTCACAGTGGCCAATAGGAAAAATATCAGACATGTATGATAGAAGAAAAGTAATTATAGTTGTGAGTTTTGCTGCAGCCTTTTTTGCATTATGTGCAATTTTTTCTTCTGCACAAATGTATTTACCTGAAGGATTGGGAACAAGTAAATTTTGGTTTTATATTTTTTTAATCTTATTTGCCTTTTGTAGTTTACCAATGTTCTCATTGATCCTTGCTCACACAAATGATTTTATTCCTAAAGAAAAATTTGTTGCAGCTGGTGCTAGTTTACAATTTATTTTTGGTTTAGGTGCGATTGGTGGTCCATTTTTGTGCTCAATTTTTATGGATATGGCGGGTCTTAATGGTTTTTTTGTTTTTCTAATGTTTTTTCATATTTTAATTGGAATTTATGGTGTCTATAGATCTAGAGTTAGACCAGCAGTTGAAAATCCAGACTCTCAATTTATTGCAATGCCTCAGTCAATTACGCCTGCAGGTATTGAATTAAGCCCAACTACAGAGCCAATTGATGAACCAACAAAATTAGCTTCTGAAACTGCTGTTGAAGACATAAAAGCTTCTGATCAACAATCTAACTAAGTTTAATAATCAGCGTCGTTTTGTAAAGTGAACTATGTTGGCTTTATTGTTATTTTGATAAAGTAATCTTATGAATAATAACGATATTCAGAACTTATTTGAGAAAACACGGAATCAATCGATTAAAATTATCGAAAATCTAAGTCCAGAGGACATGAGTATCCAATCGATGGATGATGCGTCACCTATCAAATGGCATCTTGCTCACACTACTTGGTTTTTTGAAAAATTCGTTTTAAGCAAAATAAAGTTTAATTATAAATATTTTAATGAGGATTATAATTATTTATTTAATTCTTATTATGTCAAAGCAGGTCCAAGATACACAAGATCACTTCGAAACATAATTTCACGCCCAGGAATTGAAGAGGTTCTAGAATATAGGCAAACTATAAACCATAGAATTACAGAGTTATGTCAATCAAGTAACTCCGATTTAGATATGATTGAAGTAGGCTGTCACCATGAAATGCAACATCAAGAATTAATGTTAACAGATCTACAGCATGGTTTAAGCTTCAACCCTACTGGTCCCAAGTACGATCCAACTAAAAAAGATATTGAAAGTGAAAATATTAAACAAGAATGGGTTGGTTTTGAAAAAGCTATTAAAAGTATAGGTACAGATGATGAAAATTTCTCTTTCGATTGTGAGCGACCTAAACATGAAGTTTTAATCCTTCCTTTTGAAATATCAAACAAGTTAGTTACAAATGGTGAATGGATCGAGTTTATTGATAATGACGGTTATAATAAAAGTGAATATTGGTTGTCAGATGGATTTTCAAAATGCCAGCAGGAAAATTGGCAGTCCCCTCTTTATTGGAAAAAAAAAGAAGGTAAATGGTTTCACTTCACTTTAAATGGGAATAAAGAAATAGATCTCAATGCGCCTGTAAGTAATATTAGCTACTTTGAAGCTGACGCTTTTGCAAGATGGAACAATAAACGACTTCCAACAGAATTTGAATGGGAGGTTGCTTCTAATGATAATATTCAAGGGAATTTTTTAGAAAATAAAATATATCAGCCATATTCAAAAAAAAATAGTGCAGATTTAAATCAACATTGGGGACACGTATGGGAGTGGACTTCTTCAAACTTCTCTCCTTATCCAGGGTTTAAATATCACAATGATGATATCAGCGAATACAATGGTAAATTTATGGTCAACCAGATAGTGTTAAAAGGAGGCTCATGCCTTACACCTAAAGATCAAATGAGAAAATCATATCGTAACTTCTTTTATCCTCATCAAAGATGGCAAATGTCTGGACTAAGACTTGCTAAATGAGAGAATTTTTGTATGACTAGAACAAAAAACTAAACTTTTTTCAGATAAATCAATCATTACATGTCAAAACGCGCTGTTACTAAAAAAAAATAAAACTATAAGAACAACTTAAATGTCTAAATCTAATACCAATTTAAATTCTAAACTAACTGATGCTACGGATATTAGTAAACCATGGGATAAGGATAATCAGGCCTGGTGGGACTGGTATGTTAGTCTCGCAGATAATGATGATAAAGAAAATGAAATTATTAATGCCGATCCTTTACCAGATATTACAATACCAAGTGATGATGAAGTTATCTCAGAATTAGCTAAGCCCTACCATTTAACTAATGATCAAATTGATTTTTTTAAAAAAAATGGTTTTATTAAACTTAAAAAAGTTTTTTCACCTGGGGCTGTGTTAAAACTTAGATCTGAGTTAATTAATTTATTAAAAGAAGAATTTAAGGTTGATCCAGATAAAGGAGCACATGCTCGTTTCCTTAGTCTTGAAATGATTTGGCCTGACAACGCACTGCTTCGTGCTTATGTATTATCACCTCGTCTAGGGCAAATTTCAGCAGATCTTCTTGGAGTACCAGCTGTTAGACTTTATCATGACAATGTATTAGCTAAACAAGCTGGTTGTGGTCGTACCCCTTGGCACTTCGACGATCATCATTTTCCTCTAGATACCAATGACGTAGTTACTGCTTGGGCACCTGCACAGCCAATTCCTCTTGAGATGGGACCGCTCTCTTTCGCCTATCCACTCGATGTCCACAAATTAGTCAATGCAGTTACGTTTAAAAAAACTGGTACTGGATATGACCGTGGGGTTACAGATGTTTTTTCAAAAAATAATGTAACTGTAAATGAAACTCCATTTGAGCTGGGTGAAGTTAGCTTTCATCATAATTTAAATTTCCATACAGCCTCACGCAACCGAACTAATCGTAGTCGAGTGGCTCTTGCCAATACTTATTATCGTGATGGAGCGAGAATAGTTGATTCACCTACGATGGTTTCTGGTGACTGGCAGAAATTTGTACCAAATGTCAAACCAGGAGACTTGGCTGCTAGTCCACTAAATCCGATTTGTTGGCCATTAAAAGACAAATCATGAAAAACATAAATAATCAAAATGGATTAAATTCAATCTGGACTAAAAGTCTTGCTCGTAATCTTCATCCTAATGGTAATGCTTTAGTTGATCATTTAAAAACAATCCATCAAGAAAATACTGGATTTACTGAAGCATGTGCAAGTTCTTGTCGTGATGAAGCTGGACGTAATAGTTATGAATGGCTAAGTGAAGTTGTGCCTGATAACGCAAGTTTGAGTGTATTAGATCTTGCCTGCGGGTCAGGGCCGTTATTAAAAATTTTATTTGATCGTAATAAAAATTTAAATTTAAAAGGTATAGACATGTGCCCTGAAGAATTGGTACTAGCTAAAACTCGTCTTAAAAATAGTGGGGTTAATCTTATTGAGTCAAAAGCACAAAATTTGACAGCAATCAATGATAACTCTATAGACATTGTGTTATGTCATTGGGCTTTGACATTAATGGACCCGATAGTTCCTGTTTTAGATGAAATCAAACGAGTTTTAACTTCTAAAGGTCAGTTTGCTGCATTAGTTGATGGACCAATGAATGTAGCATCTGGATATGCAGAGGTACATGATTTAATTTATAGCTATGTTCAAGAAGAATTACCTAGTTATGGAGAGATTGATTTAGGTGATCCAAGGATACGAGGATCTGAGAGTCTAAGTAATCTTGCACATAAAGCGTTTCCAGAAGCAAGTGTGACTATCGAAACAAATGTTGTATCTATGGAAGGACCAGTTATTAAAGTAGCTGAAATTGCTTCAGGATTTTTTTACGCAGCATTTATCTTAAAACCAGAAAAAAGAAAATTAATGATTAAAAATTTATCTGACGTGCTCGCAATATCCAAAGTGAGCACAGATAATGAAAGACAAGGGCGATTTTCAATGCCAATTAGTCGTCTTTTAGTTAGGCAAAGTATAAAATGAAATCATTTTTACAAGAAGTAAGTTTCGGTTTAAGTAAAAAAAATAAAGAGTTAAGTTCTAAATGGTTTTATGACTTTCGTGGATCGAAACTTTTTGAACAAATAACGAAGTTGAAAACATATTACCCAACAAGAACTGAAAGAAAAATTTTAAAAGATAATAAAATTGAAATTGCTAATAAAATAGGTAAGCGAGCAGTTTTAATTGAACCAGGTGCTGGAGACTTCAAGAAAATAGCTATTTTTCTCAACAGTTTAGATAAGCCTAAAAAATATATACCTTTGGATATTTCAGAAGATTATATAAACAAGATATCTCAAAGTTTTAAAAAAAAATTCCCAAAAATAGCTATTACTCCTAAAGGATATGACTTTTCAAGAAATAATAAACTACCTTTTAAAATCAATTCATCTGAAAATATAATTATATTTTTTCCAGGATCAACCATTGGAAATTTCGAAGAGAAGGATGCTGTTAAATTTTTAAAAATGTTAAAATCAAAATTTAAAGCAAAAAAAATTATCATCGGTGCTGATTTAGTAAAAGATATCCCAACTCTAATTACTGCTTATGATGACAAAAAAGGGGTAACCGCAAAATTCAATAAAAATATTTTACAAAGAATTAATACTGAATTAGGTGCAGATATAAATCTGAATTCCTATAAACATTTAGCCATTTATAATAAACAAAAAAAAAGAATTGAAATGAGATTAAAATCTAAAAAAATAAATAATATTAGAATTAATGGTTCAAATTATTTAATTAAAAAAAATGAAGAGATACATACAGAGAATTCTCATAAATATACGATTGAATCCTTCAAAAACTTAGCTAATAAAGCTGGATGGAAACTAGATAAAACTTGGGTTGATAGCAAAAAACTTTTTAGTGTTCATTTTCTAAATTAAAAAACTTTACTCATCAGAAAAATATTCAACTTCTTTAAATCGATCTGTTGGGAAAAGCCAATAAAATCCAAATGTTTCATCACTATTATTTTTAAGTGCATGTTTAGCATTATTAGAAATATAAACTACGTCCCCCTTTTTAATCTCTTCAAGTTCACCATTTTTGTTTAAAGTTGCAGAACCATTGGTTACAACATAAATTTCGTCTGGTGCATGATGATGTAAAGTTAATTTTCCACCTGGTAAAATTTCCGCAAAACCACAAGAAATTCCTTTGCTTCCATCAATATCTGCATCAACTAAAAACTTCCATCTCACTCCAGGATATTTCTCACTTGTTTTCCATTCTTGACTGGAGATTGAATTAAAATTTTTAACAAATATCATAACTCAAAGAACTAGACCTTTTTCACAAAACTAATAGCAGCACCAATAGTTGTCAAAAATCCAGCTAATGGCAAAATTGCGACTGCGTATTTTTTTGGCATATAATTCTCTTTAAACTCAATACCTTTAGAACTAATTTCAAAATACCACATTTCCCAATACTTCCCACGCATACCTTCTACAAGTTCAACTCCATAAATTATTAGGACTATACCAATTACCATAATCATAATTTTCCAAAATTGACGTATATATAGTGATATTCTATTTGGTAATCTTTCATAAATTAGATTTAAAGCTATGTGTTCATTGTCTCTCGCTGTTAAGGAAAGTGCTATAAACATCAACCAAATATTACTTAATACTGTTAGTAGATCACCCCAAACAGGAGGGTTATTAAAAACATATCGCATAGTAACGTTATAAATAGTGAAAAAAACCATCGCAGCCAAAAAGAGTGAACACATAGCTTCCAATATTCGATGAGTAAAACGGTCAAAGTTGTTTAAAAATTTTAACATATGTTTAATTGCTCATTAGGTTAGGAAGAAACATAGTCAACTCTGGAATAACAAGAATAAAAAATAAAAGTAAAAAAAGACCAACTAAATAAGGAATTAAAGCAACAGCCACCTTTTCAAGACGCACTTGTGCTATTGTTGCAGCAGTAAAGTAAGCTACGCCTACTGGTGGTGTTACTGATCCTATTAAAAAACCAACTATTACAACAATGGCTGCTTGTACCTCAGGAAAACCGGCTTGAGCCATAACGTTAACTAGAACTGGGCCAACTATGATAATGTTTACTGCTGAGTCCATTACTGTTCCAAGAAGAAAAATGAATAGAATCACCGCTAAAATAAAAATAATGGGGGAACCTGTCAGGCTTAAAAGCCAGCTTTCAAGATCACCAATTGCCCCTAGAGAAGTAAGTAACCAACTGAAAGGTCCTGAAGCAGCTATAATAATAAAAACCATTGCTGAATTACGGAATGCTCGACGAAAAGCACCAGTACATTCTTTCCATTTAATAGTTCGATAAACGAATACTCCTGTTAATAGCGCAACCATTGCTGTGATAGCACCAGCCTCAACAACCGATGCCACACCACCCATTACTGAACCGACTAAAACTAAAGGTATTAGAAGGGCGAACGAGGATCGATATAATTCTCTACCAGCTCGACGTATCGAAAATGGTTCATCACTTCTCTCAAAGTTATATTTGATTGCAAAATAATGATTAATTATCATGATAACAACTCCTATCAACACACCTGGAATAATCCCAGCTGCAAATAAAGCTGCAATCGAAATCTCAGTCGAGTTAGCAAGTACAATCATCATGATACTTGGTGGAATTATCCCTCCTATGGTGGAACTAACTCCTGTAACTGCAGCCGAAAAAGCAGCAGGATATCCAGCTTTTTTCATTGCTGGTAAAACTAGTGCTCCCACTGTAGCTGTATCTGCTACTACAGAACCATTCATCCCCGCAAAAAACATACTTACAAGAACATTTACTTGGGCCAACCCCCCTCGTATACGTCCAATTAATGCCCTACTCAAAGCTACTAATCGGTCCGTAATCGTAGCACTTGTCATTAACTCACCTGTAAGCATAAAGAACGCAATTGCAGTTAATGGAACCGAGTCAATTGCATTAAACATTTGACTTGGGATCAAAACAAGCGGTACAGCGTCAGTAAATAAAATATAAACAAATGGTATCAGTATTAATATGAAGCCAATGGGTGCACCTAATAAGATTAGGAAAAGTAGTACTACAAGTAGAATGATACTTTCCATAGTTACTTATATGTTATGATTTGTTTTAGGTAAAGATCATCTAACTCTAAATAGAACTAAATGATCTTTACACAGTTTTTCTTTAAACGATTTATAGAGCCCCAGCTTTCTCTAATTGAGCTACAAATCCATCCATTCCTTGTTCTAGAAGAACTCTTTTAGCTACTTCTGGTTCAAAAGTACCTTTAGCATCTAACCAAGCACCAATTGCACCTGCTCTCCATTTAGACATTTCTGCTTCAGTTGGCACATACCATTCTTTTGCAGATGCTTTGATTGCGTCTTCACCATTCTTAATCCAAGCGTTATCTAACTGGTTTACTTTTTCTCCATAAGCATCGGCTGCTTCGTGTAACCATTTTTTCTCTTGAGACGACAGAGCATTATACTGCTTTGCATCCATTGCTAAAATGTTTCCTGACCACATACCACCAATTTCAGTGAAGTATTTTGCAACTTCATGAAGTTTTGCTACGTGCTGCCATGGACTAGCAACATACTGACCTTCAACTACACCCGACTGTAGACCTGAGTATAACTGGCTCCAGTCATAAGGAGTTGGAGTTGCACCCCAATTTTTTACTAGCATGAACTCAACTGGACTTTTTGTAGTACGCCATTTTAGTCCCTTCATATCATTAGGAACATGAACTGGTTTAGTTGCATTTCCAAGCTGTCTAAATCCACCACTTGAATATACAGAAAGGCAAATGTGACCAGCATTTTCAAGGGCAAGTTTGCACTGTCTTTCAGCTAACCATTCATCTGATATTCTTTTTGCATCTTCCAATGATTTGAAAATGAAAGGCAAATCAAAAATTGCTAGCTCTGGTCCAAAATTACCATAGTTTGCAGTGGAACTAGTCCATAGAGCTATAAGTCCTTGATTGGCTTGTTCACCACATTTTTGCTCTGCACATAATGTTTTTTGATAATATGGTTCAACTTTCATTTTACCACCAGACGCTTTTGCCAAGGCTGGTATCAATGCTTGATCTATGGCATCACCAATAGGCATACCCAATCTTCCAGTAGTTCCAAGCTTAAGAGTTACCTCTGCATAGGCAGCTTGGGCAAAAAAAGCGATTGCAAATACTTTAAGCAAAGTTTTGCAAATTTTTTTAGTGTTAATTATTTTCATTATTTTCCCCTTCTTTAATTTAAGATTTAATTTAACTAGATTAACAAAGACGAGTCAAAGAAAATGGACGTCCATTTTGGGTTAACTGATATGCAATTAGCTTATATAAACTGCTTAAATTATTTTAAGAATGACTAATCCAGATTGTTTTTGTTTGAAGAAAAGAATTTAAAGCCTCGGTACCTTGATCTCTTGATAAAGATCCAGATTGTTTATATCCACCAAACGGAGTTTTTATATCTCCTTCTGAAAATGTATTAACAGAAACTGTTCCACAAGGTAAACTTTTTGCCAAATGAAATGCTCTATCTATGTCTTGGGTAAATACACTTGCATGCAAACCATATTTAGAATTACTTGCAACTTTAAGAGCATCTTTGTCATTCTTAACAGTCAAAACTCCTAACACCGGACCAAAAATCTCTTCTTGAGCAATAGTCATATTTTCTTTTAATCCATCAAATAATGTCGGTTTTGCATAAAAGCCTTTTTGTTTTATTCCTGAAACACCTCCTAATAAGAGTTTTGCACCTTCATCGATTCCTTTTTGAATATAATTATTAACAGTCATTAAATGATTTTTTGAAATCATTGATCCCATATTGGATTTTAAATCTAATGGATCTCCAACTTTTAAACTTTTAACTTTTTTTGAAACTTTATCTAAAAATTCATCTTTAACTTTTTCGTGAACTATCTGCCTCATATTTGCAGAGCAGTTTTGACCTCCATTCCAAAAAGCAGAGTTAATTGCATTATCAATTAAATCATCATTAATTTTTGCATCTTCTAATACTATGAATGGACTTTTACCTCCCATTTCTAGTGCTACTGGTTTTAAATTACTTTCACTTGAATATTTTAGAAAGTATCCACCTACTTCTGTAGATCCTGTAAAGGAAACTGCATCTACATCTTTATGTCTACCAAGTGCTTCTCCCACATCACCATAACCAGGAAGAACATTTAAAACTCCATCAGGAATTCCTGCCTCTTGAGCAATTTTTGCAACTCTTATAGCTGTTAGAGGTGTATCTTCTGCTGGTTTAATAATAACAGAACATCCGGCCGCAAG
>JACWDT010000004.1 GCA_014653985.1 Pelagibacterales bacterium SAG-MED22 | reverse complement strand
AAAAAAGAAACTTTCTCCGAAATTGATGAAAAATTTAAAGAGGATGATTTTGCAGTTACTGATATTTCTCATTCAAAATCAATTATTGAGCTAGAAGGTGATCACGCAAAAGAAGTTTTAAAAAAAGGATGCCCGTTTAATTTTAACGAATTTTATAAAAATAATTGCCTGAATTCTACATTTAATGGAATGTCAATAATTGTTGATATGATGAATGATAATCCAGATATGTTTAGAATTTTTGCTTTAAGAAGTTTTGGAGAGTCTCTTTATCATTCAATAACAGATTCGTCTTTAGAATTTGGCTATATAGGAAAATAATTTAATCTCTTGTAGCTACATAAACACCAATCGTTGCAATTAAAAAACCTAAAAGATCTAAATTACTAAGGCTCTCGTTTAAAAAAAGCCAAGCCATAAATGCAGAGGTAGGCGGAATTAAAAAGAAAATAGAAACTGTTTTACTTGCAGAATTTTTTTTAATTAAGAACATTAAAATTGTAAAAGCACCAAAGGATACTAAAAAAATTTGATGGCTCATTGCAATTATAAAAGTAGTTGAGAAATTAATATAAGGTTCTGCAAAAAGAATAATAATTATAATATGAAAAATAAATCCACCTAAAGCTTGGTTCATATTACTAACTGATAAAGGTAAATTATTACTTAATTTTTTTTGCCAAATAGTGGATGTTGTTATAGCTATTAATGCAACTACTGTTGCTACTAATCCAATAGTAGGAATTTCAGTACCAATATCAAAACCTAAGACCATGACTGCACCAGAAAAACCCAACAAAACCCCTATCCATTGTTTTATAGAAACTTTTTCATTTAAAATTGGTCCACTTAATGCATTTGTGAGTATCGGTTGTAGAGTTACTATAAGTGCTGCAATCCCTGTAGGCATTCCTTTTGAAATTGAAAAAAAAACGCCTCCTAAATAAACCCCATGAAAAAGAACACCGCTGAAAAAAGATTCAAAAAAGTTCTTTCTATCAATTATAATTTCTTTTTTAGAATAAATAGAAAATAAAAAAAAACCTAAAGCAACTAAAGCAAATCTAAAAGCAAGAGCTGAAAAGGGGTCGCTACTATCTATAATTGGTTTAGTGGTAATGAATGCAGAAGACCAAAGTAGAATAAAGATAAATGGAAAAACTTTTATCATTTTGTTTTATAGTTAATTATCTAACATAGTCCCAATAATAATAACCAAAATGAACCAATTCTATCTTGAGTTGAATTTTTAAATAAGTACTAATTAAATAAATTTTTATGAAAATATTAAAAACATTTTTTGTAATTTTTGCTTTAGTAATTTTATCTGGGTGTATTCAAACAACATCCCTTTTAGGTCCAGGGATAACCGTAGCTACATCAGGAAATGTGTTTCAAGCAGGTATTCAATATGGCGCTAATACGGCATTGAAAAATGAAACTGGCAAGGATGTTCTAACTCACATTAAAGATAAAGTTGAAGAGAAAAATGAAGAAAAAAAACTTCACGTTAAATTAAAAAATTTAATTGAAAGTAGAATAGAGATTACTAGACAAAAATTATTATCTAACTAATTTAGGATATCCAATTTAATTAATTTTTCTTGCTTTGTCTCTTTACACCACATCTCGTAGCTCTCGCAGACCCGCCAAAGATGATCAAAGGCTCTTTGAGATATTTCTAATGGGAAATGGCTTTTAGTATAATAAAGTTTAGGAATTTTCATCAATAGTTTTATCATCGAATCTTTTTGTACCTCTAATAATTTTATAGTTTCGTTAGTTATCTTTTTACTTGTTATTTTATCAACAAAGTTATTTTTTTTCAATTCCTCAAACCATTTATCATGAAATTCTCCTGAACTAATTAATTCATATTCTTTAGTTGTCATAAATATTTCAAATGCTTGAATATTATTAATTTCCGGATTTTTATTTTTAATATTAATTATTTTAAAATAAATAAACTCTGCAACTCTAAGCACGTAAGGCTTTTCAATCTTCGACTGCATAACTTAATTTTTATGTTTTGTCATGGCAGACTCTGCCAAAATAAGATTAGGATCTAAAAATATTTTTGAAGATTTTATATTTTTAAATGATTTAAATGCAAATATTGCTATTGGAAGTTCTGTACATCCCAAAATTATTTTTTTACATTTCATACTTATCAAATAGTTTATTGCAGGCTCGATGGCCTTTTCAGCAGCCCGCACATTTCCCATCTTTACAAGTTTTATTGCTTTATTAACTGATTGTTTCTGAATACTTTCAGAAGGCTTTAACAGATTATAATCTTTGTCAAAAAAATTATTGTAGACACCAGTTTTTAAAGTGCCCTCAGTTGCTAAAAGTCCAACTTTTGAATTTTTTTTACAATTTTTTTTTGTAAATTTAAATACTTCTTTAGGCATATTAATTATTGGAATATTTATTTTTTTTTGCAGATCATCATACCAATAATGAGCTGTGTTGCATGGTATAACAATAAATCTGCATTTATTTTTCTCGAGTAATTTACAACCTTTAAGTAAACTTTTTAAAACTCTTTCGTATTTTATTCTGCTATTTTTGTTTGTGGATTTATTAGAAAGATTTTTGGTTTGAGACCCAATAGACTCAGGTCGACCAGGAATATTAGATTTGTTATAAAGTAAAAATAAAGGATATTCTTGATCGATTTTTCCCCTATTTAGCACCGCAAGTTTATTGCAAAAATCTAGTCCTGCTTGAGTACCCATGCCGCCTAAAATTCCGATCATAATTTTTAATCAATTTATAAATTTTGATTTCAATTTCTATAATTAATAATTGTGTTTAAACGTTGGTTTTCAACATTTGGTATTGGCTGAAAAATATAAATTATAAAAACCTAATTAATGTTTTCAGCCAATAGGAAGTGTGAAATTATGCAGTTTTTAAGTTAACTGCTGAAGGACCTTTAGGACCATCTTCAACATCGAAAGTCAAAGCTTGACCCTCATCTAAACCGTTCATACCAGCATCTCTTACAGCTGAAACATGTACAAACACATCTTTTTCTTTATCTTCTCTTTCAATAAAACCAAAACCTTTGGTTGGATTGAACCATTTTACTTTTCCTTGTAGACTCATATTTATCTTCTTACTTTTTGTTATATTAATTTATTACTTATAATTAAGTAATTCTGGCTTTGTTTAGATTTTGAAGGGATTTGTCAACATAATATATTGTAAATTAAAAATATTATTTAATTTGTGCTAATAATTTTGGTTAAATAGACAGAATTTACATCCTCTTTATAATGCGCAAAAGGTTGGCATTCTTCAAATTCATATCTTTTAAAAAGTTTCCTAGCTGGTAAAAAAAAATCTCCAGCACCAGTCTCAATACTTAATCTTTTAATCTTAAGCTTCTTAGCCTCATTAATTAAATGACCAATCACATGAACCCCATACCCTTTATTTCTAAATTTATCATGAATTCGTATAGATTTAAATTCTCCATGACCTGCTTCTAAGAATTTTAGAGCCCCACAACCTATTAAATTTTCATCTTGCCACAAACTCCAAAATTTAATTGAGGGAATTTTAAGCCCAGGTATATCCAATACATGGGCACTACCTTCTGGAGATGCTGCTCTGAGCTCAACAAAATGTTTACTTAAAAGTTCATGGACTTTAGGGTTATCAAAATTACCCTCTAATGATTTAAACATCTAAATTAATATTGTGATATGACCCATTTTTCTTTTTTCTTTAATCTCTTTTTTTAAATAATCAAAGAAAAATTCATTCTCTTTTAAATTTGGAGAATTTCTATAATGGGATATCTGGTCACCAAGTAAATTAATCATTTTTGCATTAGAAATTTTTTTTAACGGTATTTGCTCTAGTCCACAAACAGCTCTAACATGATTTTCAAATTGACTTACGTTGTATGCATTAATTGTTAGATGGCCAGAGTTATGTACTCTTGGTGCAACTTCATTAACATATAAATTATCATTTCTGTCAATAAAGAATTCTACACACAAAGTTCCAACATACTTTAGTTCCTCTGCAATTAGCATTGCCCATTCTTTAGATAGATTAAAAATTTTCTCACTTATCTCAGCAGGTATTTTTGAATGTTTTAGTATTTGATCTTCATGACTATTCTCGATGGGTTCATAGATTTCATATTTATTATTATTAAATCTTGTTATAATTATTGAGATTTCTTTTTTAAGCTTAACTAATTTCTCAAGAATATATCCTCTTGAAAAATCCATATTAATAGAATTCAACTCATCACCAGAACTTATTGGATGCTGTCCTTTTCCATCATAACCCAGCGTTGTCGTCTTTAATATACCAGGTAAAAAATCTTCCAAAGCATCTATGTCTGATTTTTTTTCAATCGATACATACCTTGTGGTTCTGATATTTAAATTATTTATAAAATCTTTTTCAGCTAAACGATGTTGAATAAGTCTATTTATTGAGGGTTTAGGTAAAACTGGTTTTAATTTGTTTATTTCGTTAAGTGTCTCAAAAGGTATGTTTTCAAATTCATACGTTACAACATCAACTTGATTAACAAAATCTGCAACTTTCTGCATATCATCATAATTCCCTGAAATAAATTGATTACAAAAGTTTTGTGCTGGGGCTTCTGTATCGTCAGAGAAAATTACAGTTTTAACATTTAATTTTTTCGCAGAAATTGCTAACATACTACCTAACTGTCCACCTCCTATAATGCCAAGAGTAATATCAGACATTTTATTTAGGATTTTTTTTAACAGATTTGGTTTGGCTGGATCTCCAGTTTTTTAATTTCAGCTTAACAGATGAGTTTTGGTTAGCTATTATTGAAGCTGCTAATAATGCAGCATTAATTGCCCCATCTTCACCAATAGCAAGTGTTCCAACAGGTATTCCTTTTGGCATTTGAGCTATAGATAAAAGACTATCTAAGCCTTTTAATTTTTTGCTCTCGATAGGAACACCAAGAACTGGTAGTGAAGTAAGTGCTGAGATCATACCAGGCAAATGTGCTGATCCACCTGCACCTGCTATAATTACCGCTATGTTATTATTTTCAGCTTTTAAAGCATAATCGTACATTCTCTTTGGAGTTCTATGTGCTGATATAATTTTCGTTTCAAAAGAAACACCAATTTTTTTAAGTGTTTTTTCTGCTAGCTGCATAGTTTTGTAATCGGACTGACTGCCCATAACAATTGAAACTTTTAGATTTTTATTTTTTTTCATGAAAATTCTAGTATTTAGTTTATTTCAAAATTAACTTAAAATTTCAATAAAATTAATAGTATTTAAAAAACATATTGATTAGAGTTAAATTAATATGAATTTTAAAATTGATAATTTACAGTATTGTAATTGGTCAAGAAAAACCTTCGAGTTTAATAGATCCGCTGGTCTTGATGCTGTTCACGTTACAATAGTTTATCATGAAGATTACAATGAATTATTAAATGAAACTAAAAAGTGGGAAAAACTTTTTAAAGATAATTCAGATATCATATTTCAAGGATGGGATTACAAAGATATAGATAAGGCAAATAAAGAAAATAAAACAGCAATTTTTTTTGGTTTTCAAAATTGCTCTCCAATAGAGGATGATATTAAATTAGTTCAAAAAATACATAAACTTGGTTGTAGATTTATGCAGCTTACTTATAACAACCAATCATTATTAGCTACCGGTTGTTATGAAAAGATAGATAGTGGGGTTACTAATTTTGGTCGTGAAGTAATAAAGGAAATGAATAGAGTAGGTGTGGTAATTGACATGTCTCATTCTGCAGAGAAAAGTACAATCGATGCAATAGAGTTAAGTCAAAAACCAATAGCAATAACACATGCAAATCCATCTTTTTGGCATCCTGCAAAAAGAAATAAATCCTCAAATTTGTTAAAAATTTTAAGTGATAGTGGAGGTATCTTGGGGCTATCTCTATATCCTCATCATTTGAAAGATAATACTAATTGTACTCTTGAAAGCTTTTGTGAGATGGTTGCTAAGACAGCTGAAATAATGAATATAAAACAAATAGGTATTGGATCTGATCTTTGTCTTCAACAACCTGATAGTGTAGTTGAATGGATGAGAAATGGTACATGGTCTAAAAGTACAAATTTTGGCGAAGGAACTAAAAACAAAACTGGCTTTCCTAAACAACCTAAATGGTTTGAGGATGCAAGAGGCTTTTCAAATATTGAAAAAGGGCTCAGAAAAGTTGGATTTTCTGACGAAGAGACAAATGGAATACTTGGAAACAATTGGTACAATTTCTATAAATTAATATAGTTATGAAAGTTCAACTTAGAGATCCTAACACGATAATGAAGTTATCTAGATTGGGATCATTTCATCAGTCTAAATTATCTTTCTTAAGAAGCTTTCTAAATGAATTTAAAGACTGGGAATATAAAAGAGATTTGTTCAATTTAGATAAATTTGGTTATGGAGAAACAGTTTACTCTTTTAGCAAAGGTAGAAGAACTTATTCACTAGTTTGTTTTGCAAATGAGATTAAAGACGATGAAAGGTCAGATAGAGTAATTGCTACAAAATGGGATGCAGCTTTTACTTTACATGACGGTGTCCCTACTCAAAAAGATATCGATAGACTTAAAAATGAAGTTCCAAAGCAGGAAGTTGGTAGACTTTCATTTAAAGAATTAACATTATCAAGAGCAAATAAATCTGTCCGAGTATTCAATCATGTTGTTGAAAAATTAAGTGAAGGTAAGCAACCGGATTTAGAATTGCTATCAAAAGTTGGATATTTGTACAGAACAACAGCAGTATATGGATCTGGAAAATTTGGTCTTGCAGATCGTTTTAGGATCAAAAACAGAGAAGAAATCAATGGACCTTTTAGACTAGAAATGATGCTTGTTTATCTAGTTAGACAATTCACATTTGATCAAGTAAATCATGTCGCTTATAATAAAAATCCTAGTAAAGCTGTCAAATTAGATAAAAAGATTTGTAAAAATTTAGGAATTGGCAATTCTACTGGATTAGGCATGGCCCCATTTATAGTTAATCACCCTACCTTGTTGAATAATTGGGTATTGAGCAGGGAGATAGCTTTAAAAAAAATTAGGAATATAAAGACTGTTAAGAAAAAAGAAAGTGATTTGTTTGTTGATTGTATTAAAAAATCTTTAACAAATATTACTAGTTGGAATACTGATAGTGAATACCAGCAAATTAAAATTAAAAATCTTTTGAAAGATATAAAAAAATTTATCAAATTTATTGATAAATCTTTTGATTTTAAAGACGAATATCCTTTTAACAAAATATATCTTTGGTTAGAAAATGAAGTATGTGAGGAATGTATTGAGTATGTAGTGTCTATAATGATGGAACCGTATAGTGAAATAACAACTCCGTTAATAAGCCAGATGAGTTCAGAGGAGGATAAATACTTCACTATCCCCAGCAGTAGAAGTCTTAAAGAGTTACGAAATATTATTGAAAAAAAATATTCAAATATTTTAAAAATAAACTTTGATAAAAAACAAAATATCCAAAACTTTTGGTTCATTTCAAAGAATAAGGAAGAGCCAAGACTAGCTGACAGATTTAAAGAAAGTGGATCCGAATTAGAACAGCCACTTGCAATAGCGAGAGATGTAAAAAAACTTTATGAAAAATTATTAGATACAAAAAATATTTCTACAGTTGCAGAATTTTTGTCTACAAATCCTGGGCTTAGGCATATTGTTAGAAGAGTATTTATTGTTGAAAAATTTCCATACTCTGAGATTCAGGACAATACTATTGGCAAAAATATAATGCCTATAGATATGCTTAGATTAAAGTTGTCTTTTTTTGGAGCTTTAAAATTTGATCCACGATCAGATAAGTGGTTAAGAATTTGTATGTTCCAAGGAGCACCACTACCTGATGAACTAAAAAATTACGATGAACAGTGGGTCTACAGAACAAGTATTTAAAAAATGAAATCCTTAAGCGAAATTGAAACCACAGCTAAAAGAGCCTCAAAAGCTGCAGGATTTTCTTGGGGTGAATCTGAAGAGATTGGTAAATGTATTAGACAGTTAGAGATGTTTGGTTTACCTGGCATTAAGCATCTAAATTCTTATTTTCATGATAAAATAAAAAATAATTATAAAAATTTAAGTTTAATTAATCAGTCAAACTCTTCTCCTTCAAGTCCTTATTGTCCAATTATTTTAGGAATTGGTTTTTTAGATCAACTAAAAACTCTAGAAAATTACCAAAAAATATATTTTTCAAGTGTAGCTTATCCAATACTTTTTTTATCATTTTTGAGTAGATCCTCAGAAACTATTGGGAAAAAAATAAATGTCAAATTTGATGAAAAAGAAATCTTATTAAATTTAAATGTGAATATTTATTCTAATTTTTTAAAATTGGAATTTCCTAAAAATTCTAAGAATTTAGAGATTAATTTTGTTGAAAATAAAGATAACTTTAGTGAAGAGGAATGGAGAAGTTTATATAAATTATCTGAAAATACCTTTGTCGAAGAAACTGACAGTCTGAAAAAAGGTGCTGCAGGAGCAGGTTTAACTGATAATGACTAAAGATTTAGAAAAAGACAAGAAATACAATATTAATAACGATTTAAATAATATTTGTGATGAATGTAAAAAAGAGGATGAAAGCGTATTTCAAAATCTAATAATGACAGGGTTTAAACTCTGTAAGTCTTGTAGGGTTTCAAAAACTATCTTTCCGCTTTAACTTATTTGACTAACTGGCAGCATATTCATTCTACTCATTACAAAAGAAATTGATAAAAATGCTATTATCAAAAAAGATAATAGAATAATCCCAAAAGATTTAAAATTAGATTTTAGATTTAAAATTTGTTTTGTTGAAATAATTAGACCTGCAAATATCCAAAATTGTGTAAGAAATATTATTGGTATCATTAAATCTGGTGTAACTGCAAAAAATCTTAACAATCCAGGAGCATGTGCATAACCAACTGCAGTTAAAACTTTTTTAAATGAAACTTTTGTTTGTTTATCTGGAAATAGTTTTACACCGATAACATAAATAAAAATTGCCCAAATTAACCATGTAATAATTGCTGTCAGTCCTGACATAGCAACCGCAGTTTTGATAATTGTGTTCGCTGCAACTGCTCCAGCTACACCATCTAAAATCATTATAATACCTGCAAAATAAATTGAGGCTTCAGTAAAATTTTTATTATCTGAATAAAGCGTTTTATCTAATTTTATTGATTTAAAAATTATATTTAAAAATTCACCAAACATTATTTTTTATTCTTTTTATTTTTTTGTGCTTTATATGAAACTATCAAGGGAAATACTATTAATGCAATCGCGATCGTAATGCAAATTGCTATTAAAAACCCTTTTGTCATTGATTTTGTGGGGGAGTTAAACTTTCTCCCCCATAATATTTTTAGCCTTTTACAACTTCCCTTGTGTTTGCGTTAAAAGACTCTTTAAATGGAATATCAACTACAACTGCGTCAACTGGAACCCCAGCTTTTTCTGAGTACTGCCCAGGTAAATGAACTTTAAATTTTGTTCCAACTT
This sequence comes from Pelagibacterales bacterium SAG-MED22, assembly GCA_014653985.1. Lineage (GTDB taxonomy): Bacteria > Pseudomonadota > Alphaproteobacteria > Pelagibacterales > Pelagibacteraceae > Pelagibacter. The sequence goes on along the minus strand of JACWDT010000004.1, from coordinate 69,804 downwards.
TACCTTTAGGAAAACCATTTGTATTTAAAGTCCCGTCAAACGGCACATATCCCATTGCAATGTTTTGTTTTTTTTCAGGGTGATACCAAGGAGAAGTAATAAATCCTACAGGATCACCACCACCTTCAGGAGATACTAACCAAAAGTCAGGTGCATAATCTTCAATTGGTTTTCCACCAAATTCCAATCCTACTAATTGTAATTTATAAGGCTTCTTTCCATCTACAAGATCTGCTTTCATTTTTTCTAAAGCTGCTTTACCTACGTAGTCTCCTTTTTTATTCCATTCACCTTTTCCAGATAAAGAAACTTGGTATCCTAAGTTACATTGAAAAGGATTATGCTGTTGATCCATATCTTGTCCCCATGAAAGAATACCGGCTTGAATTCTTCGATGATGTGCAGGAGCAATAACCATCAGACTATGTTTTTTTCCTGCATCTAGAACAGCATTCCACATATCTTCAGCATACAAAGTTGCATCTCTTAGATATATTTCATACCCAGCTTCACCAGAGAAACCAGATTGAGAAATCACACAACTTCTTCCCCCCACATTAGCTTCAGCCAATCCATAGAAAGGCATATTATCAAAGTCAACTTGATCTCCACAAAGGTCTTTCATTAAAGCTTTTGACTTTGGTCCTTGAATTTGAACTGGACATGCATCTATTTCTTCAACAGTACAATTAAACCTTCCATCTGCATTCACCCCTTGTAAATACATTCCAATATCAGAATCTGATAAAGAAAACCAAAATTCATCTTCAGAAATTCTTAGAAGAATTGGATCATTTAAAACTCCACCATAAGCATTGCATAAAATTACATATCTTGCTCTCATTGGAGAAATTTTAGTTGCATCTCTTGTAATAACATAGTCAGTAAATTTTTCTGCATCTGGACCCTTCACTCTTATTTGTCTTTCAACAGCAACATTCCACATAGTTACATGATTAACAATTGCATCGTACTCTACCATTGCACCACCATCTTCAGGTTTTACATAACCTCTTGGATGATAAATACGATTATAGACTGTTGCTCTCCAACAACCTGCCTGCATTGATAAATGCCAATAGGGTGATTTTCTCACTCTTGTTGAAATTAACATTTCAACTTTAGTTGGCCCACTTTGTCTTAAATTATATGGTACTTCTCTATCTGATTGATCAACAGAAGTAACATGTTTTAATTTAGTATAGTCAAATTCATTAGACATAACTATTCTCCTTCAACCACTTGTTAGTTTCCTTCAAGCCGCCGAATGTATAAATGTGGAAGTTATCAGTATGTGATTTAACTTTCCCAATTAAATCATTAGGGTCTTTAGGTTTCAATAAATCTAACGCCTTAGTAAAATTAGATTTAAGAAAGTTAATAGAATTTTTTGCCCCTACAATATTAGCAAATTTTATTAAGCTAGATATTTTTAAAGGCCCAGTAATTCCAACATGCACTGGTACGCTTTGTTTAGAAATAAAATCTATGATAGGCTGAGGATCAAGTAACCATTGGGTTACAATATAATCAGCGTAAGGCTTTTTATCTATCATAGCTTTTTCTAATTCTGAGCTGGATATATCAGGACTACCCTCAGGATGTCCGGCTATTCCTATTTTCATTTTTTCAAAATAACCTGTTTCTAAAAGTTGAAATGAACTCTCGAATTTTCCTGCAGGTTCTCTTCCACCTCCAATAATTAAAACTTGCTTAACTCCACCATCTTTGCATCTAGAAACATAATCTTTAAGTTCATTAGCATCATGCATTGATCTTGCTGGAAAGTGGGGAACTGGATTAAATCCTTTTTTAACAAGTTCCGAGGCTTTTTCTGCAGTTTCTCTATAATCTCCACCAGGTAACATAGTGATGTAAACATCACTTAATGCAGGGACCGCATCAACATCTGTCTTTGGTCCAATTTCTAGAGAAAAATTCATTTTTACAGATCATTATCTGTTTTCAAAAAGCTGTCAAAGAAATTCATCTATTAATGTTAATGAAATTTGTTGCCAAAATTTACTCGAATGATAATTTTTTTTGTGCGTCAGAATCTTAAAAATTTACCTTTATCAAAGATATTAGACATTGAAAAAATCAACAATGTAGGCAAGCCAATAGAAGCGGCAAATGGCTTACCTAATGAGTGCTATAAAAATCAAGATTACTTGGCTCATGAAAAGGAAAAAATTTTTTATAATAAATGGACAGCAATTGGGGTTGGAAGCTCAATTCCAAAAATTGGAGATGCCAAACCGTACAATATGCTTGGGATTCCATTGATATTAATTAGAGACAAAAACATGGATGTAAGAGTGTTTCACAATGTCTGTAGTCATAGGGGGTTTAAACTTCTGGACAAAGCCTGCACTTTAAAAAATGTCATTAGATGTTCATATCATTCTTGGGCTTATGATTTTAATGGAAAATTAGTTGCAACACCTCATATTGGTGGCTTGAATAATCATCAGTCTACAAACTTTAATAAAACAACAAGTAATTTAAAAGAAGTTAAAACTAAACTTTGGATGGATATAATATTTGTAAATATTAATTCAAACGAATTAGATTTTGAACAGTACATCAAACCTCTTGAGGAAAGATGGTCTAAATTCATAAATAAAAATGATCAAAAATTAATAGTAAAATCGAATGATTATGGATACTTCAGCTTAGAAGTAAAAACCAATTGGAAATTTGCTATAGAAAACTATTGTGAAAGTTATCATTTGCCAACCATTCATCCTGAACTAAATAAAGTATCTAATATTAATGATCATTATCACATTCAAGGTTTGCCAAATAGATTTGCTGGCCAAGGTAGTAAAAAATATGATCAAATTGTTAAGGGTAATAAAATTTTTGACACATTTCCAAATTGGGAAAAAAGCATGTTAAAAAATTCAGAATATATAGCTTTATTCCCAAATGTTATGATTGGCTTACATGTAGATCATTTTTATGTTTTTTGGTTAGAACCTTTAGCAATGAACAAAACAAAAGAACATATGCAAATGTATTATGTTGGAGAAGAGAGTGCAAACGGTGAACAATTAAAAGAAATGAGAAAACAAAATTTAAAATTTTGGAAAGATGTAATGTTAGAGGATATAAATGCTGTTGAAGGTATGCAAGAAGGCAGAAATTCACCTGTTTATAATGGAGGAAATTTTTCACCAATAATGGATCAACCAACCCATGAATTTCACAAATGGGTAGCTCAAAATTTGATAGGATAAAATTTTATGGCACTAAAAGATGTGGGAAATAAAGTTCCAATTTACAAACTCAAGACTACAGAAGAAGTAATGAGGTATTACGATGAGTGGGGAGAAAAAGATAAATATAATAGAGATATGGTTGACTGGAACTATACAGGCCCAAAAGAAACTGTTGATGTTATAAAAAAATATCTAATTAATAAAGACGCACTTTTTTTTGATGCAGGATGTGGAACTGGATTAGTAGGATTACAACTTAAAAAATTTGGTTATGAAAACTTTCATGGTGCAGATCTTTCACAGAAATTATTAGATACAGTTCCAAAAAATTTATATCAAAAATTATTTAAGATTGATTTAAACGAACGTATTGAATTAAGTGATAATCTTTACGATAGCGTAATGTGTGTTGGAACTTTTACGTTTGGACACGTTAAATCTGGTGCATTAGATGAGTTTGCAAGAATAACAAAACCTGGTGGTTTAATTTGTTTTACAATTAATGAAGGAATTTATAAAGATTATGGCTTTGATAAAAAAATATTAGATTTAAAGGCAAACAACAAATGGGAAGAAATGGTATTTTTTAAATCTGATTATATAGCAAGCAAAGACGTAAATGCTTGGTTAGGACTATATAAAGTAAAATGAAAACAATAATTCTTGGAAAAAAAAGTTATCTTAGCAATAAACTTAAAAAAGTAATAATTAATTCAAAAGTATATTCATTGAATGAAGATTTTGTAAAAAAATTGGATTTATCTAATTGTAATATTATTATTAATAGTTTTTATTCTTCACTAAAGCTTGATAAAATTGATAGCTATCAAAATTTTATTAAAAGAAGTTTATATGATTTGTCAATTTTTTTAGATCGGATTAAAGGAAAAAATGTTAGAAAAATAATTTATACAAGCAGCTCATCAACATATAATTTATTAAAGTTTAGTAACTTTAACAATATTAATTTTAGGGATGAAAGAAATAGATATATTTATTCATCAACAAAATTAAATGCAGAGAGTCTAATTAAAAATTTTTGCACAGAGAATAACATAAAATTTTGTGTTGTTCGTATATTTAATATTTTTGGTGAAGGGGAAAAATTTTCAATAATTTCAAAAATAACCGATGCATATAAAAATAAAAAAAAAATTTTAAATCTAGTTAATAATGGAAATTCTATTAGAGATTTTATTCATATAAATGAGGTCGTAAATATTTATAAAAAAATAATTATAAAAAATAACTATAATGTTGTAGATGTTGCATCAGGCTATGGAACTAGAATAAGAGATATAATTAAATTTCTTGGAAAGGAAAATTTTATTATAAAAAATAAAACTAATAAAGAATCAAAAGTTTCTATAGGATATAATTCAATAATTAATAGAAATGAAAAATATTCCTTAGAAAAATATATTAAACAAAAACTATCTTTAAAAAAGCAACCTAAATTTGAAAGATTTCTCTAAAGACTATATCGAAGTCAAATGCAAAAATTAAAAAAATTACTATTTTTACTTACATCTACTGAACGTAATTATGCAGGAATATTATTATTAATGATTCTGGTAGTGGCATTATTAGAAACTATAGGAGTAGCATCTATTTTACCTTTTATTGCAGTCCTAACTAACCCAGAACTTATTGAGACGAATTTATTTCTCAATAAAATATTTCAATCTTCAAGTATTTTTGGAGTTGATAGTAATAAAAAATTTCTTTTATTCTTAGGAATAATGGTTTTTTTTGTGCTTTTATTTTCTTTAATAATTAAATCTCTTACAGTTTATTTCCAATCAAGATTTGTAGATATGCGAGAGTTCACTATTGGAAAAAAATTAATTCAAGGATATTTACATCAACCTTATAGCTGGTTTTTAAGTCGACACAGTGCTGACCTTGGAAAAACTATTTTGTCTGAGGTTCAACAATTAATTAATGGTGGCATGAATCCAATGTTTGAACTTATTTCAAGAAGTGTGACAGCAATTGCAATTATTATACTTCTGATGATTGTTGATTTAAAATTAGCTATTATTGTGGGTGCTTCACTTTCAATATGTTATGGAATAATTTATAGATATACTCGCCTATATCTAAAGCAAATTGGAAAAAGCCGTTTAGATAATAATCAGTCACGTTTTACAACTGTAAGTGAAGCTTTTAGTGCTGCAAAAGAGGTTAAAGCTGGAGGTTTAGAACAAACTTTTATTGATAAATTTTCTAAATCTGCGCTCATTTATGCTCAAGCTCAAGCATCCTCAAAAATTTTATCTCAGATACCTCGTTATGCGATTGAAGTTATAGCATTTGGCGGCATTATGTTAATAATCCTTTATTTAATGTTACAATATGGAAATTTTGATTCAGCTTTACCTGTAGTTAGTCTATACGTATTTGCGGGTTATCGACTAATACCAGCATTTCAACAAATTTATCAATCTGTAACACAAATAACATATAACTCACCAGCGATAGATAAAATATATAATGACATTAGGAATTTAAAACCAATTGAGAAAAATCAAGATCAAAATATTATTACTTTAAAGAAATCTATCTATTTAAAAAATATAAGTTTCACTTATCCAAATACAGAAAAAGCTTCATTAAAGGACATCGATATAAAAATAGAAGCAAACACTACGGTTGGTTTAATAGGTCCTACAGGATGTGGGAAAACAACTACTGTTGATATAATTTTAGGGCTTCTTGAGCCTCAAAATGGTGAACTAGAAATTGATGGAAAAATTATAAATAAAAAAAATTTAAGATCTTGGCAAAGATCTATTGGATATGTTCCACAACATATTTATCTTTCAGATGATACAGTTTCAGCAAACATAGCATTTGGACTACCTGTGAAAGAAATTAATCAAGAAGCTGTTCAAAAAGCAGCAAAGATTGCAAATTTACATGATTATATTACTAACGAATTACCTAATAAATACGAGACAACAATAGGTGAGCGAGGAATTAAATTATCAGGTGGACAGCGTCAAAGAATAGGAATCGCAAGAGCTCTTTATCATAATCCAAAACTATTAATAATGGATGAGGCAACCAGTTCTTTAGATAATCAAACAGAAAAAGCAATAATGGACGCTGTAAATATGCTTAGTAAAAATATAACAATAGTCCTAATTGCTCATCGTTTAAATACTTTAAAAGACTGTGATACCATTTTCGAACTTCAAAATGGAAAAATATTAGATAAGTGAACTTATAATATATTAGAAGATTAATAAGACTAAATTTATGTCAATCTTTTGCTTTAAAAAATTTTTATTAATCATTACACTTTATCAAGTTTAATTAGCTATATTTTTGATTCGCTTAGTGTTAATAATATATCAATTAGACTTTTAGCTTTATGTTTGATCAACTACAAATAAAAATACAAAATTCAAAAATTATACTTTCACCATTTCCACATTTCGTAATTGAAAATTTTCTTCCAAAATCTGATTTAAATAATCTAAATAAAGTTCTACCATGTTATGAGGACATAAATAAAAAACAAGTAATATTCCAGAGTTTATCAGAAACAAAAAAAACTGTTATGCCTGACTCTAAACTTTTTAGAGCGTTGCTTAAAAAAAAAAACTTCAAAAAAGTAAATAATGTTTTAAAAAAAATTAAACCTTTAATTTTATTAAAATTTAAAAATCAAATATTAAAGCATGTTAATACTAAATTTTTAAATACAAAAATCAAATATAATATGAATTTCGCAGTAATGAAAAAGGGATATTTGAAAAGTCCACACTTAGACAGAAGAGATCATCTTATTTCAGGAATTTATTATCCTACTTCAGATATTAATAAGGGTGGAAATTTACAAATGTATAAAAATATTAAAGAGACTGAGATTTTTGACATATTTCCTTCAAAAAAAAATATTAAACTTGTTAAAAATTATAAAATTAATAAAAATTTTTGTGTTTTTTTTTTAAATGTTCCAGGAGCATACCATGCTGTAAGTAAATATAAGGGAGAAATAGATAGGAAGTATTTTTATATTGATTATGACTTTGATTTAATGGAGTCAAGTTCAAAAACTAAAAATAGAAAAAAAGGACAAAATAATAATTCTTTTTGGAAAACTCATGTTAAGGTAAAATCAAACTCAAGAAAAAATAATTTTTTTACAGAATAGGTTTTATTTAAAATTTTTAACAAATTACAAATGAATAAACTAGTAGCAGTAGTTCCTATAAGAAAAGGTTCTCAGAGAGTTAAAAATAAAAATTTTAGAACCTTTGTTGATAAAAATTTATTAATTTATAAAATTGAAACATTAAAAAAGTTAAAATTTTTAGATGAAATTATTATTAATACAGACTCTGAAAAGGCAATTTCGTTAGCAAAAAAATTGAATGTTAAATTTTTTAGAAGAGAAGATTATTATGCAAGTTCACATTGTTTAAATAGTGATTTCTGGAAAAATGTAGCTGATAATACAAATAGCGAATACATTATGTTTACAAACTGCACTTCACCTTTGATTACACTTAAAACATATGAAAACATAATTTCAATTTTTAGTGATATTTATAAAACAAATGAATTTGATAGTATAAACACTGTAACTGAAATAAAAGAATTCTTATTTAAAGATAGTAAACCTATTAATTTTAAATTAAATAAAACTCCTAATTCACAAGATTTACCAAATATTGTTAAGCTGAATTTTGCAATAAATATTTTAAAAACTAAGCAAATGTCCTCGAGAAAATCTTTAATTGGAAGAAAACCATTTTTATATAATTTGGATGAGCGAGAGGGTTTAGATATTAATACTGAATACGAATTTTCTTTTGCGGAATTCTTATACAAAAAACAGTAATGCAAAAAATATTAATCACTGGTGGGGCAGGCTTTGTAGCACCAATTAGAGACAAAGAGTCAATAAAAAAAAATACTTTTTTTTTATAATAATCGAGAGAAATGTATAGAAATGGGTAATCTAGCAAAAAAAAAATTCAAAATAATTATTCATGAAAAAATAACAGAGAAAAAATTCAAAAATTAATGATTTTTAAAATATTTTGATTTAAATTTAATTATCATTATAACAAATTTCAGTAAAAATTTGATTGGTAGCAGGTTAAAATAAGTGTAAATTTTAAGTGGAACAAATATTAGAGAAGCATATAAAAATAATAAATAATAAATAATAAAAATGTCAAAAAAAAAAATTCTTATTACAGGGGGAGTAGGTTTTATTGGAACAAATGCGGCTATAAATTTTATTAAAAAAGGTTGGAATGTTTCAATTGTTGATAATTTATCTAAAATTGGAACTGATAACAATTTAAGACATTTAAAGCAAAATTACTTATTCAAGTTTCATAAAATTGATATAAGAAATACAAACAAAATTGATCAGCTTTTTAAAAGAAATTCTTATGATATGGTTTTGCATCTAGCTGGTCAAGTTGCAGTCACTAAATCAATAAAGGTACCTAAGGAGGATTTTGAAATTAATGCATTAGGTACAATTAATATACTAGAAGCTCTAAGAAAGCACAATAACAAAGCATTTTTCCTTAATGCCTCGACAAATAAAGTTTATGGAAAAATGGATAATGCTAAATTATCAATTAAGAAAAAAAAATATCAATATAAAGATTTTTCAAAAGGAATTGATGAGTCATTTCCAGTTGATTTTCATTCACCATACGGATGTTCAAAAGGTAGTGCTGAGCAATATGTTGTTGATTATGCTCGTGTATACGGCCTTAAAACAACATCATTTAGACAATCTTGTATCTACGGTGTTCATCAATATGGTATAGAAGATCATGGATGGATTTCTTGGTTTATAATAGCGTTGATATTAAAAAAACCATTTAAAATTTTTGGGAATGGAAAACAAGTTAGAGATATTTTGTATATAGATGATTTGATAAAAGCTTACTTTTTAGCATATAAGAATAGACAAAAAATTTCTGGAGAAGTTTTTAATATAGGTGGTGGACCCAGTAACGCTATATCAATTCTCGAATTATTTGACAGATTAAGTCTATATAAAAAAGATTTTGATAAAAAAAAATTAAACTTTAGCAAATGGAGAGTTGGTGATCAGAAGATATTTATATCTAATAATAATAAGGCTAAGAAAATATTAAACTGGGAACCAGAACATAGTATTTCTCAAGGAATAGATAAAATATTTAATTGGATAAACAAAAATGTTAATTTAATTAAATAGTTTTAAATTAAGGTTATGATTAGATGTATATTTTAAGTTCATTTATTATTAATTATATAAAACAATTTAAGTTAATGAGTTTAATTTTAATGGTGTAAGCTATCTTTAAGTGTGAGAAAAACTTTAGTAAATAAAATTAATTGGATTTTTCAAATCTTAAAGAATTCTAATACAAAAATATTACGGAATGCTTAAAAGTAAAAATAATAAGATAAGATTATTATATTTTGCATCTCATTTTATACAATATAATATTGGTTTATTTAGGGCCATGAGCCAAATTAAATCCTTAGACTTTCAGGTAATTTTTGAGGACAGGGCTGGCTTAAAACCAACATACAACAAAGACTTCAATCAAATAATTGTCTGGGATAATGATCTTATTAATGGTTATAAACATAAAATTATTAAAAATTATAGCATGAACTTTTTAGGTAATTTTTTTTCAAGAATTAATCCCTCAATAATTCCTTTGCTTATTTTTGAAAAACCATCATATGTTATTCTCCATGGTTACACGCGTTTAAGTGATTGGATTTTATTTTACACTGCAAAATTATTAAATATTAAAATCATTTTCAGGGGCGAAGCAACTTTGAAAAAAATTGATTTAATAAAATCATGGAAGTATAAATTTAAAAACTTTGTTATAAGTCATCTGCTAAAAAATTGTTATAAAGTTTTATATAGCTGCTCAGGAAATAAACAATATTGGAAATATTATAAAGTTGAAAATGAAAAACTTTTATTTTTTCCATGTGCAGTTGATAATGAATTTTTTCAATCCAAGTCAGCTGAATATCAATCTAAAAGAAAAGAAATTAAAAATACACTTGGTATAGATGAGGATGATTTGGTGATTTTATTTCTAGCACAATTTTCAAAACACAAAAGACCATTAGATCTTTTGAAGGCAGTTAATATTATTGATAACAAAAAAATTACTTTATTGTTTGTTGGAGATGGAGTTGAAAAAAAAAATATAGAAAATTTTGCAAAACGAAATAAAATTAAGGCTAAATTTGTAGGTTTTAAAAACCAATCTGAAATATCAAAATACTACTCTGTATCTGACTTATCGATTGTTATATCTGAATACGATCCATCACCAAAGGCAATGAATGAAGCTATGAATTTTAAACTACCTATAATAGTTACCGATGTAGTCGGGACTGCTTATGATTTGGTAAAAGAAGGTGAAAATGGTTTCATTGTAAAAGTAGGCGATATAAATAAGATTTCTCAAAAAATTGACTATGTAAATAAAAATAAAAATATACTATCTGAAATGGGTAGAAAATCTCTAGATATTGTAAATCAGTGGACTTTTAAAAAAAATGCAGAAACAATAGAAAAAATAGTTGATAGGTTTTGAAAACCATATGGAAATAATTTACAAAACTCCATCAGATAAACACTATTTTTTTGGATATTATGACAAATCTCCTTTAAATAAAGATAACTCTAAAATTTTAGCTTGCAGACCTACATTCATTGAAAGAATGCCATCTTCAAATGATTTATTAGAGATAGGTTACTTTGATTGGAAAAATTCAGATGAGTTTATTAAGCTAACAGAGACAAAAACTTGGAATTGGCAACAAGGCTGTATGCTGCAATGGTTGCCCCCAATTCATGATGAAAAAATTATATACAATGATTTAGTTAACAATAAGTTTGTAACTGTAATTTTTAATACCAAGACAAAGATCAAAACAATTTTACCAATGGCTTACTACACTATTAGTAATAATGGTGAATATGCTTTTTGCATAGATTTTGAAAGGCATTACTGGTTTAGAAGTGGATATAACTATCAGGGGATTGAAAATAAATCTAAAAAAAAAAAGATAGATCATCAGGATGGTATTTGGAGACTTGAACTAAAAACTAACAAACTAAAACAAATTTTGAAAATGTCAGACATATTAGAAAAAAAACCTCTTTCAAATATGTTGGCAGCATCACATTATATTGAGCATTTAATGGTATCACCAAACAGTAAACGTTTATCTTTTTTGCACAGATGGCAAATTGAAGGTGGAGGAATTTTTTCTAGATTATATACAATTAATATAGATGGGAGTGATATAAACCTTGTAAGTGATAGTGGTAGAATGAGTCATTTTTGCTGGAGAAACGAGAGAGAATTGCTTGCATATGGTGGACAAAAAAACTTATTAAATTCTTTAAGAAAATTCAAATATTTTAGCAAGTATTTTTTTAAGTTTTTGTTACCACTTTATAATTTATTTTTAAGTAATAACTCAAAAATACGTTTAAAGCTTACTGGAGATAATTATCTTCTATTTGAAGATAAATCTAATAGTGTAAAAAAAGTTGATTCAAATCTGCTCACTGAAGATGGACACCCAAGTTTTAATCCAAATAATCAGGATATTTTTGTAAGTGATACTTATGAGCAAAAAGATAATCACAGAGAATTATTTTTATTTGACTTAAATAAAAAAATTAAGATTTTAATTGATAGATTGTATTCAACCCCAAAGTTCAATAATTCTCCAATTCGTTGTGATCTTCATCCAAAATGGTCAAGAGATGGAAAATATATATCAATAGATACTATAAATAATGGTACGAGGGGTATTTATGTCTACAGCGTAAATAAATTTATTAAATGAAAAGTATGTTTTTATTTCTGATAGTGACGCCAAAAGTTTAAATTTGATGTATGAGGCATTCAAAGATTTTAAAGATTATACATTTTGAAGTATTAGATATTAAAATCAAAATCATAATTAATTTTTTAACGACAATTAGATAATAAGATTTTTTTAATTATTTTTAGAAACTCATGAGCCATTAGTTTTCTCGAATCTTGCTCTAAATGGGAAAGGTCTGAGAATTTTACCTTGTCCTTCATGTTATATAAATTTTGATGTATCCAGTTGTAATCAAACGAATTGCTACTCTTTAAAAGTTTGGCCCATGCTCCTTCTGCTCTTTTAGGTACCTTACCAGGTTGTATGATGCTAATAAAACTAGTTTTTTTACAATAATTAGGTTTGACAATTTTAGTAGTTATCTCGTTTGCAATTTTTAAATCCCTCCAGTAATTTAAAATTAATTTATCTGACCAATCTGGGTCTGATAAAATTGTAGTTTCTCTTATTGTCTTAAGTCCAGATATTGCTCCATTGGTTAAAATATCAATGGTTCCAAATATAGATGAATATCTAATCAATGATTGCAGACCTGGATTTAGCTCGTTTCTATAAAAAAAATTATAAGGATAACCTGGTCTTGAGTCATAGTTAGTGTAATTAACTACTTCATTCCATCCACCATAAAAAATAACAATATCCATATTAATTCGATCACTAAAGTCTAGTAAGCGGTGAGTATGTTGCGAATGGTTAGATGAAATAGATCCAAAATTAAAAACATTTACATTTATTTTTTCTTCTAAAAGCTCTTCTCGAATTATTTGAATTATTGGAGGATTTCCTAAATATGTTGTTGATCCACCAAACATTGCAATGTTAATAGTGTTTTTCGTGTCCTCAAATTTACCTCTAAATCCATACTCATTATGATCTAGAGCATTTGGTTTTCCTCTAAATGAGTCTGTAGGATGTGGAAATCTTTGCAAATTTTCGTGTTTATAATGTGTTGGATAACCTAAACCAACTAGACTTAAGGAAATATCAAGTAATATTATAACAATTATACTCGGCATCAAATATTTTATTATAAAATTTGAAATCTTTAAGAGTGAATATTTCCAATCAAGGATAGTTCTTTTTGCTGTCAGTGCAAAAAATATAATTAATAGATCTATGTAGCGTGCAGCTAATATTGTTCTATCACTCAGAGGTGGATTTTTATCAAAAATTTTCAGTGTGAATTCATTTATTAAAATTAATAAAAAAATTCCAATTAAAAGAAATTTGCGATTAGTCCAACCCATAAGAATTCTTGTAAGCTACTTTTAATGATTGACCTTGTTCATTTTTTTTTAATAAAAATTTCCCGATTGCAAGAATATCTAATTCGTTACCCATAAAACATTTGTACGCATCAGTTGGAGTACATACAATAGGTTCACCACGTACATTAAAAGAGGTATTTACAATAAGTGGACAACCAGTTTTTTCATTAAATTTTCTAATTAGTGCATGATAAAGAGGATTAGTTTCTGAATGCACTGTTTGAACACGTGCAGAATAATCTACATGTGTAATTGCAGGCACTGAAGAACGAGGCACGTTTAGTTTATCTATTCCAAAAAGAGAGTTTTGTTCTTCGGTCATTTTATTTCTCTTCTCCTCCTTAATATGAGTTACCAAAAGCATGTATGGGCTGATTGAATTATTTTCAAACCATTCACCTACATTTTCATATAAAATACTTGGTGCAAAAGGTCTAAAACTTTCACGATATTTTACTTTAAGATTAAGTTGTTTTTGCATAATCGGAGACCTTGGATCTGCAATAATACTCCTTGCACCTAAAGCTCTTGGACCAAACTCCATTCTTCCTTGCATCCAGCCTATAGCTTTACCATTAGCTAATGCAGAAGCGACCTCTTCAATTAATTCGTCTTCCGAATATTTTTTAAAAAAAGCTCCACATAAATTAAGCTCATTCTCAATTTCAAAATCATCAAAATTGGGCCCCAAATAAGAACCTTTCATACTATCTTGATTAAAGGATACTTTACGTTCATTATTATAATGTAAATGCCAAATCGAAAGTGCTGCACCAAGAGCGCCACCAGCATCTCCAGCAGCAGGTTGTATCCAAACTTGTTTAAATATTTTTTCATCCAAAAGAATACCATTAGCAACACAGTTAAGCGCCACACCTCCAGCAAGGCACAAATTTTGTTGACCAGTTTCTTTGGCTATTCCTTTTGCTAATTTAATAATAATTTCTTCTGTTACTTTTTGTATAGATGCTGCAATATCCATTTCACGTTGAGTTAATTTAGACTCAGCAATTCTAGGAGGGCTGCCAAATAATTTATCAAACTTTTTATTAGTCATTGTTAAACCTGTTGCATAGTCAAAATAACTCATATCAAGTTGAAAACTACCATCCTCTGCAATTTTAATAAGTTTTTCAAAAATTATGTCAACATATCGTGGTTCCCCATAAGGTGCCAAACCCATAACTTTATATTCTCCAGAATTTACTTTAAAACCCAAATAATAAGTGAAAGCTGAATAAAGTAATCCAATAGAATGAGGGAAGTGAACTTCTTTTAAAATTTTTATTTTTTTACCATTTCCAATTGCCAAAGACGAAGTTGTCCATTCCCCAACTCCATCCAATGTTAATATCGCAGCACTTTCAAAGGGAGATGGATAGAATGCGCTTGCAGCATGTGATAAATGATGTTCTGAGAACAGAAGTTTTTCACCCCAATCAATATTCTTACCAAGAGTTAATTGTAATTCTTTAATTAAGTTAGACTTTTGAAATAATTTATCTTTTAGCCATACGGGTATAGCTTTAATAAAGCTTTTAAATCCTCTAGGTGCAAAAGCTAAATAAGTCTCAAGTAGACGTTCAAACTTCAAGAATGGTTTTTCATAAAATACAACATTAAGTATATCTTCAGACTTTATATTAGCCTCCTTCAAACAATATTTAATAGAATTATTTGGAAAATTAGAATCGTGTTTTTTTCTTGTAAATCTTTCTTCTTGGGCAGCCGCAATAATTTCACCGTTTCTAATAACACAAGCAGCACTATCATGATAGAAAGCTGATATTCCTAGTATGTACATATTCTTTTTTATATTAGAATATTGTGTATATAAAAGGAGCTACAACTGAACCTTGAGCAAGAATTAAAAGTCCCCCCAATATAATCATCACTATTATTATAGGTGCTAACCATAATTTTTTTCGTTCCCTAAGAAAAGACCAGAGTTCTTTAATAAATTCCATTTCTTATCCTATTTTTTTAAAATTGATTCTTAAAGTTAGTTTGTATTGTATTTTTTGGTCTAAGTATCCAATAAGTTTCTTTTTTAGATCTTTTTAATTTCATCTCATCTCTACCCACTAATCTCATTATCAGACCATAAGGTGTTATCAATCCAAAAAAAATAATACCTAAAATAATTGGACTTACAACAATACCAAGCAGAATTCCAATTTTCATCCACAATTTATTTAGAGGCAGTAATAATTCTGCTTTTAAAATCGAAGTTATAAAAAATAAAACAGTTAAAATTGCAAATAAATATCCAAAATTGTTTATTTTTGAATAAAAAAAGAAGTACATCGATGCAATTAAAAAAACAACAGAAAAAAAGTAACCAAATTTTTTATTTGTGGGCATTATTTTATTATAAATTATCTAATAATATAAAATCTCATTACTATATATTTTATTCAATATCAATTTATTTAAATTAATTTGAATATATCCTAATTAATTTGATTTATTTTTTTTTTCCAATCATAACAAAAAATCCACCCTCATATATTTGTCTTAAATTAAAAATTAAAAATAATTCTTTTAAAAATATTTCAGATTTACTAATTTTTTCTTTTTTGGAAAATAATTTGTCATTTGCTTCAAAATTAAAAGGAATAGAATTTATAAATTCTATATTATTTTCATTAAACCAATCAATAACTTCATTATAAGAATGTTTTGTTTCGTGAGGATTGTTGTATTGATCTTTAAACCAAGCATATTTTTTTTTATCAGATAAATTTTCAGAAAATCTTCTATCAATATGTTTTATTTTTTCTCCAAAAATACTAATGAGGAATTGTCTTATATTTTGAACTATTCTTCCATACTTATGGTACAAACCTATTACAACTATACCATTTGGTTTTAAGCATTCTGATAAATTATTAAATGCTAGTTTTGGATTATGTGTATGATGTAAAACTCCATTAGAAATAATAATATCAAAGTAGTTTTTTGGAAAACATAAATTAAATATATTCATTCTGTAAACTTGTACATTTTTTATTTCGTTTTTTTTAATAAAATTATTTGCCTCAATTAAACTTCCTTTTGATAAATCAATAGAATGTATTTTTCTACCATATCGACTTAATGCGATTGATAATTGACCAGTGCCACAACCAGCTTCCAAAACCTTAGAGTGGTATGGGATTTCTTCATCTAGTTTTTTTGCAAAGATAGATTTTGAAGATTTATCAAGAAGTGTTCCAAAATTATCAATATCATCATAGTTGGGAAATTTAACATCATTATAAAATTCTGACTGAGTAGAAGTTATGGAGTTCTTATCATCAAAGTATAGATCAGGAATTTCAGAAAAATAACTTATATTATTTGTATTTATTTTTTTTTTATCTATTGGACTAATTAAATCTTCTAAATTCATAATAATTTTTAATAATATTTTAATTAAGTTTCAATTTTTTAATATTTCTAATAAATAGTAATTCTGATAAACTAATTAGTATAGTTTTAGTATAATTTTTAAATATATAATTAATTATTTAAATCACACTATTTATCGTTTAAGGTAGAATTTATAGTTCAAGTTTTAATCAAAAAAAAATGAATACTGAGTTCAATTTAGTTAAATTTCCAATAATTTTTCCAATTATATATGGTTTATTATTGTATCTATTTCCAACCTATGAAAATTATCTAATCTTTTTTACACTAGTACTTTTAGCAGAGTCGCATTTTGGAGCAACCTGGCCTTTTTTATTAAATAAATCTAACTTCAGTTATATCAAAGAGAATAAATTTAGTTTTATATTTATTCCAATAATAATAAGCATTCTTTGCCTGATAGGGTTTTTTTTATTTAAAAGCATTTTTTTGCTTATTTTTTTCATGGCAAATATGTATCACGTAACGCGACAAAGTTTTGGAGTATACAAATTATATGCAGGTAAAATTAATGAATTTAGATTTCAGGAGTTATCAACTTACCTATTAAATTTTATTTTTTTCTTGATTGGTTTTTTTCGTTTTTATGTACCATTTATTACGAATAATTATTTAATTTATTTAAATATTTTTATTCTTTCGCTGATAATAATTATGTTATTTTACTATTATTTAAAATTTAAAATTAATAGTGATTTTTTTGTTTATTTCACAGGGCTTATAATTTTTTATCCAATTTGTTTTGTTAATAATCCAGTGCATGCAATTGTCATGGGAGTAACTATGCATTATACACAATATCTTTATTTAACTTACAAAGTACATTTAGGTAGACTTAAAGATAAAGCTGTCAATATATCTAAGAAAAAATTTATTATAATAATTTTTTCATACGCATTATTGATGTCCATTCTTTCTTTGTTTGGAAAAAACCCAGATGAAGTAATAAGTTCTTTAATAATAATACCAATTACTGGTCAAATGCTACATTTTTTTTTAGATTCCCAATTATGGAAATTTAGCGTGAAGCATAACAGGGTCAATATTTTGAATTATTTAAAATATAATTAATATAAATAAAAGTAATATAAAAATTTAACATTTTAATTTTATTTATGAAAACTATTGTGGTCATAAAAAAAAGATCAGATTTTATAGAGCTTGAAGAAATCATTAAATTTTATAATACTAATCATTTATGCTTATGTATTTTTTCTAATAACAAAATTGAAAAATTTTCTAGAATAGCTTTAGAAGATTTAACAAAAAAATTTAAGAATAAAGTTAAAAAAATAGATAGTTTTTTTTTTAATAAAAACATTAAAAATGGATATGATATTTATGAAGAATTAGTTAAACTTTTAACAAAAAAAAATGTTGTTGTTTTACCTTTAGCAAATGGATTTCATTTCATTAATGCTGCAGGTATTTTTAAAAAAAATAAAAATGTTACTGTTTGCCATATATCAGATGGAATATTAGACAGTATATCCAGATATAAATTTTATCTAATTAAAAATAAGTTAACTTTGATAAATATATTTAAGTCTTTTGTTTTTATAACAAAATTATTTTATAATCAGACTGATTATAGTTTTTCAATTTGGGCTAGTTATTCTCCTTTTTCTAAAAAAACTATAAATATAAAACCTAATTTTAACTACCATTTAGAAACCAAAAGTAGATTAGAAGGAATATTGACCAAATCACAGATACCAAAAAAACTAATTTTATTAATTCCGTCTCATATTGTTGACAAAGATTTACTTATTAAACACTATAAATTAGAGAAAGATATTAATAAAGTGATAGTTTCAACTTATACAGGTGAAGTTTTTTTTAAAAATAAAAAATATTACTTGAATGGCCCAGTTACAGCTGAGGAATTATTACAAACAAATTGTTTTCACAAAGTTTTTGCAGGCCCATCAACAGCTGCTTTTTATGCTAAGAAAATTAATCCTGATATTGAAGTTTCAATTTTATCTAACTATAAACAACGAAAACATTGGGGCAAATTACAAGATATTTGGATTGGAAAAAAAGCAATTAAAAACGATATAAATTATGAATATTTATCCAAAGAATAAAATTTTTTTAAATAAATTAAAATAACAAAAACAAAAAAAAATTTTAATTTAAATAAATTATTCTTAAAGTGCGTTAAGAAATTGTAAGAAAAAAATTTATGTGTGGAATAGCTGGTTTTATTAGTAGAGAATTTCTCAACAATCAAAAAGAGGGAATTAGCTTATTACATAAAATGACTGATGCACTTTCTCATCGAGGACCAGATCACAGGGGTTTTAGTGTTGAAAAAAATTTTCAAAATATGATTGCTTTTGGTCATAGACGACTTTCTATTATTGACTTAAATGAAACTTCAAATCAACCCATGTCTTATGAAAACCTTATTATGATTTTTAATGGTGAAATTTATAATTATATAGAAATTAGAAAAAAACTTAAGACTAAAGGATATACTTTTAAATCTAATGGAGATACAGAAGTTTTAATTAAAGCTTTTCATTTTTGGGGTATGGAAGCTTTAAAAAATTTGAATGGAATGTTTGCAATCGCGCTTTATGATAAACAACTAAAAAAAATATATTTAATTAGAGATAGGTTTGGTGTTAAGCCACTATTATATTCAAAATCTCAAAAAAGTTTTTATTTCGCCAGTGAGGCTAGATCATTATATTTAGCAAAAAAATATTCTTTGAGCTGTTCAGATAAATCTATTTACGAATATTTTAGATATGGATTTGTTTCGAATCCTTCAACTATTGTTAATGAAGTAAATCAAGTAAGACCTGGCCATTATCTGGAAATTGATTTAGTTAAGAATAATCAAAATGAAATTAAATATTGGTTTATCGAAAAAGAAACTGAGAACTATTTAAATTTAACAGATAAACAAAAGTTTGATAAATTAGATTCAATACTTAATTCATCTACTGAATTAAGACTTAGATCCGATGTAAACAACTTAATTTTTTTGAGTGGTGGAATAGACTCTGGTTTAATAGCAAATTATGCTTCCAAAATAGAGTCTGAAATTAAAAGTCTTACAGTAAAGTTTCAAGATAAAGCTTTTGATGAAACGGATATAGCAGTTAAGACTGCAAAAAACTTAAATTTAAAACATCAAATAATTGAACCAAATATAGAGGATTATGTTCAGGTGATAAATGAGATGCCAAAAATTTGGGATAGACCAATTGCTGACCCCTCAACTATTCCAACTTTTTTAATTTGTAAGTATGCAGCAAAATCATCAAAAGTAGTTTTAAGTGCAGATGGAGGTGATGAATTATTTTTAGGATATAATAAACATAGAATTTTTGAATTATATAAATTGTTTGGTAATAATTTATTATATTTAATTAAATTTTTTCCAAAGAATGTCTTTAATAACATTTTTATTTTTAAAATAATTAATAAAATTGCAAATTTACATCTTTTAAAAAATAATCTTGATCATTACTCTTATTTAAGTGAAACAACTGATGAAGCAACTTTAAAAGAAATATTTTCATTTAATATTAATTCTCAAAAACAGAAATATGCACTCAAACAAAAGCAAAAATTTATTGATGAAGAAAAAGTAAGTTTTTCAAGTTATGATGTAAACAATTTTTTAACAGACAATATTCTCTATAAAATCGATCAAGCTGCAATGTATAACTCTATTGAGAATAGAGAACCAATGTTAGATTATCGTTTAGCTGCACTTGCTAGTTCGCTTTCAAAAAAAAATAAAATTTCAGTTTTACATTCTAAAATCATTTTAAGAAAACTTTACGATAAAATAAAAATAAATAAAAAAAATTCATTTGCATCTAAGAAAGGTTTTGTACCTCCCTTGGTATCAATTTTTAGAGATAAGTTTTCAGATCAGATAATAGATTTTATTTCATCTAAAAATATTTCTAATTTTGAATATTTAAACACAAAAAAGGTTATAAATATTAGAGATAAATTTATTAGTGGTGACGATAAAAATTTTAAAATTTTGTGGTTAATGTTTGTTTTTTTTAAATGGCATTCTTTTTGGTTTAATAGATGAAAATTCTTGTTTCATCTGGACTAGGAAGATTGCATTTCAACAAAATTGCATCATTATTAAAAAGATACTCAAATAATAATGTTACTTTTATAACTGGATCAATACCAAATAGATTTTTAGTAAAAATTATATTTAATACTATTGGTAAATTTGTTTATGGATACAGGCCATCAATAGAACGAATTTCAAAAAGAATACCGGAAGGATTTATAAAAAAAGAAGTTGTATCGCTTCATATACCAGATCTAATTCTTTTTTTTCTATTATTTTTAAGTAAATTAAAAATGTGCAGTGTAAATAAAGCTTACTCCATTTCATATTACATTTTTGGATTAATATCTTCTTTTTATATTAAAAAATTTGACTTATTGTATGTTCGTGCTGGAGCTGGTTCTAAAGTTATAGATTATGCTAAAAAGTTAAACAAAACTATAATTGTTGATTATAGTTCAGCTCATCCAAATGATATTTTAAATTCACTAAAACAATCAAAATCAATTTCTGCTTTAAACATTTTTAATCAAAGAAAAAGATTATGGAGTATGGCAATCGAGGATGTTTTGAAATCTGACTACATAGTTGTAAATTCATCTTATGTAAAGGACTCACTAGTTAGAAATGGAATTTTAGAAAATAAAATATTTATAAATAATATGCCTATAAATTTAAAATTAATACCTAATAAAAAAAATTATAATTTTTCTGATAAAATTAACATTGTGTACTCTGGTCGATTTATTAGTTGGAAAGGTTGTGATACTTTACTGAAAGCAATAGATGAATTGTCAAAAGTTCATAAAAATATAAAATTAAATATTTTTGGTAGTATTGAGTCAGATTATTACCAAAATAACATTTTTAAAAGTTTAAAAAAGAAAAATTTATTAATTGAGCATGGCGTAATTTCTCAAAAAAGTCTTTTTGAGAAACTTACAGAGATGGATATTTATGTTTTTTTGTCTTATTCTGAGGGAAGCGCCCAATCTGTAAAGGAGGCTATGGCAGCTGGATTACCAGTAATTTGCAGTAAGGATTCTGGTGCTCCAATAATTCACAAAAAAAATGGATTAATATGTGATGTAAATACAGAAGCTTGCTGTAATGCGATTTCTAGTTTGATAAATAGCCTTAATGATAGATCAAAATTAGGTATCTCAGCCCGTGAAGAGATTAAAAATAATCATAATGAAAAAAATTTTATAAACACATTTGAAAAAATTATAAGCGAAAATAATGAAAGTTAATTTTTTAACACTAATTTTGATTGTTTATACAGCTCTAACTGAACATATGATTTCTATAGCATCATTCAACATTAGAATAAGTCATTTATTTGCTGCAATTTTTGTTTTTTATAATTTAAATAAATACATTCTTAAAAATTTTCAATTTAATTCTAAAATAATTTTGTCATATTTTTTAATCATTTTTTTTGTAATTTTAAATGACATAATTATAGGAGTAAAATTACTCAACATTTTTAATTCAATATTTTTCTATTTAATGTCTTTAATTTTATATTTTTTCTTTTTTAACATATTTTTAAAAAATGAAAATAATCTTGCTAAATTCTTTATATTTTCATTTTTAAGTTTATTGATTTATAAAGAAGGTTTCTTTTTATTTTTTTATGATCAAGAATCACTTGCAGGTAAAGCGGCAATTTTTGGTTCTAGATATGCATCACCATTTTTTTATCTTACATTAGGAATTTCTTACTATTTTATACTTAAAAAAAAAAATAGTTATTTTTTATTGTCTAATTTATTATTTCTAAGTTTAGTATTTTATTATTGGAGTTTTTCACATATTTTTATCATAACAACTACATTAATTTTGTTTTATGTATTATTAATATTCAATATCAGAATAAGCTATATATCTTTTTTGTTTATAATATTTGTTTCTATTTTTTTAATAGATATATTTTTACTAAGAACCTTTTTTAACGAACTTCTAGTTTTTTTATTTACTAAACGTGCTGATACTTTCACCTTTATACCAAATATTTTAGATAATTTCCCTATTGGGAGCGGGAGTAAATCTATAATAAATAATTATTATGAAAATTTTCTTGAGGTTAAAAAATATTTAAATTCTAAAGGTGATGATACTTACGCTTTAGTATCAAATGAAAATTATACAACAACTCATTCTATGGTTATGCATATGCTTTTAAAACATGGTTTTTTTGCAACAATGCCCTTTTTATATTTATTTTACAATATGGCATCAACTATTTTTAAAATTCTTTCCCATAAGAAAATAAATAGAGGATCTAAATATCTATCAACCTTTATTTTTGCATTTTTTACCTACGCTCTAATGTTTAATGGTATAGGTAGTTTTTTGATAGAGTTTCCAATTTATAATGGTTTTGTGATGTCAATTAAAAAAAAATATACACTTTAAAATTATTAAAAATGAAAAATCCAAAAATCAGCATAATAACACCCTCTTATAATCAAGCTAATTTTTTAGAAGAGACAATTTTTTCAGTGATAAATCAGGATTATAAAAACATTGAATATATAATAATTGATGGTCACTCTACAGATAATTCAATTCAAATTATA
The DNA here is from genome assembly GCA_014653985.1 of Pelagibacterales bacterium SAG-MED22. Lineage (GTDB taxonomy): Bacteria > Pseudomonadota > Alphaproteobacteria > Pelagibacterales > Pelagibacteraceae > Pelagibacter. Next base: position 46,346 of record JACWDT010000004.1, on the reverse strand, counting down.
AAAAAATATGAAAAGTATTTAACTTATTGGGTTTCCGAAAGAGACGATGGTCAAAGTGATGCAATACATAAGGGTTTTAGAAAGGCTACAGGAGATATTTTGTGCTGGTTAAATTCAGATGATTTTTTTGTTAAGGGTGCACTTAATAATGTTGCTAGACACTTTGAAAAAAATTCTAAAACAGACATTTTAATTGGGGATGGAATGTATGCAAATAAAAAAGGGGAAATTATAAAATATTATAGATACATTACACCTAGATCTTTGTTGTCTAAAAATGGGGTATTGGCTTTTTGTCAGCAAAGCATGTTTTTTAATAAAAAATATTATTTTAAATCTGGAGAAATATCAAAAAACCTACATTATTGCATGGATAGTGAATTTATATATCGTTCTATTGAACAAAAATGTTCTTTTTCAGTAATGCACAAACCTTCAGGAGTATTTAGGTGGCACGATAGTATGAAAAGTTTAAACACTAGCTCTGTTAAGAAAAAAGAAATGAAAAATATTGCTAAAAAATATCACTATAAATTTCCATTTATGAAGATAACAAAGTTTATATATATATTAATACAAATAATTAATTTTAATTATATAATCTCTAGTATAAGACTATTTAAAATTAAAATTATGAAATAACACGGTTAATTTATAATTATAAATAAGTGAAATTAAAAAAAACAGCTTATACATTTGAACAAGCAAAAGTTTATGATGTAACAAGGTTTATGAGTCCATCTGGAAGAGCCATTCATAATATGGAATTATCCTTATTAAAATATTTTTTGAAATTTACATCAACTAAAAAAAATATTTTAGAAGTAGGTTGTGGCACAGGTAGATTGTTAATTGAACTTTTTAAATTAGGTTATTTAGTTGAGGGAGCGGATGCTTCAAAAAATATGTTAAAAAAACTTTTAGAAAAAGCTAGATTATTAAAAATTATTATAAATTATAAACATTTAGAATCTGCAAATTTAAAAATAAAAAAAAAATACAATTTTGTTTATGCAATTAGACTTTTAAATCAAACAGAATCTAAAAATTATGCCCTCAAAAGTATTAAAGAAATGATTAGAATAACAAAACCAGGAGGCCATATATTAGCTGAGTTTGTAAACGTTAATAGACCACGTATTGGTAGAAACTCAACTAAAACCACTCGTTTATCTCATAAGATTATTAGTGAAGCTAATTTTTCAGAAAACTGGGGATGCACAATTATTAAAAATAAAGGCTTATTTTTTTTTGGTATGGGTAGCATTATGGCAACTCCGACTTTGTTTATTAATATAGTAGTAAAATTTGACAAATTACTTTCCACTTTATTTCCTAGATACTGCTCAAGAGGTTACATATTGTTAAAAAAAAATGATAAAAAATAAAATTCTAATTACTGGTGGGGCAGGTTTTATTGGTGCTCATTTGGCAAATGAACTAAAAAAAAACAACAAGATTATGATTGTTGATAATCTAGAAAATAAGGGAGGTATCCCTCATATTGATAAATCGAACTTCTTTGTTAAAGGAAATATCTTAGACAAAAAAATTTTAAAAAAAATTGAAACATGGAAACCAGATATAATATATCATCTTGCAGCACAGTCTGGTGGTGAAGGGGCTTATGATGATCCAAAAAAAGATTTTGATACAAATGGTTTTGGAACTTATTTAATTGCCAAGTTAGCAAAAAAAATTAAATGTAAATATTTTATTTATGCAAGTAGTGTTGCTGTTTATGGTTCTAGTAAAAAAAAACTAACAGAAAACTCGAATATAAACCCTGATTCTATTTATGGTATATCAAAATATGCTGGAGAGATGTTTGTCAATCAAATTTTAAATAAAACAAATGTTAAGGTAAGAATTTTTAGAATTTTTAATACTTATGGACCTGGAGAAAATTTACAAAACTTAAAAAAAGGAATGGTAAGCATCTACTGTTCTTTTATTTGGAAGAAAAAACCATTAATTATCAAAGGGTCTTTATATAGATACAGAAATTTAATGTATATATTTGATTGTGTTAATATTTTATGTCGAAGTATTAATAATAAAAAACTAAAAAAATTTGAAATTCTTAATCTTTCAAATGGAAAAAAAATAATTGTTAAAGATCTTGTTAAGATGATTCTTAAAGTGAATAATTTAAAAGAATGGAAAATTATTAATAAAAAAGATACTCCAGGTGATTCTTTTGGAAATAATGCATCTGATAAAATTTTAAAAAAGAAATTTAATGATTATAAATTTATTAATTTAGAAGATGGTTTAAAAAAATACTTTTTATGGATCAATAAAATTAAAGACAAGAATCTTATTAACTCTCATCCATATAAAATTAATAAAAATTATAAGATATGAAATTTTATTCCTTTTTTACTATAATACTTTAGACTAATTATTTATTTATAATGATTAAAATATTAAAAAAAATTAAAAATATAATAAGAAGGTTTGAGTTAATAGACGAGTGCAAGAGATTAAAAAAATCAGGAAGATTTTTGCCTGTAAATTTTAAAAATTTAATTTTAAAACAACCATCAAGATATGATGATTTTGTAAACATCTTATGTTTTATAGACAATAATAAAGAAACGAATTTAGTTGATATAGGAGCAAATGTTGGTGAATTTTCAAAAGATTTTGTAAAATTTTTTCCTTTAACAAAAAAAATAACCATGTTTGAACCCTTGAGTCATTTAAATAGTGAAATAAGAAAAAGTTTATCAGGTCATGAGTTTAAAATTTTTAATAAAGCTGTTGGAAATAAAAATGAATTTAATCTTATTAGTTACAAAAAAGATGAAACAAAAATGGCATCATTCAAGGAATACCTAGATTTAGACGGTAAATACAAAGATACCAAAAATTACTCGTTAAAAAATGATATAATTACTGAAAATATTGAAACAATAAGATTAGATGATTTTGAAATTGAAACTAGAGAGCAATATGTTCTAAAAATAGATGTTCAGGGTTTTGAACTCGATGTTATAAAAGGCGCCTCTAATAGTTTAAAATTTTTTGATTTAGTAATTTTAGAGTGTTCATTTACAAAACAATACAAAGACACCGACCCATCATTTGTTGAAATAGCTGAGATATTAAAAAAATCTTCATTATATCCAGTTATTTTTCAAACTTATGGAGAAAAAGTATCAACTTATGCTTTTGAAAGAGATGTAATCTTTGTCAAAAAAGATCTACTTGATAGCATCTTTTATAAGAATTATTATTTGAGAGGTAAATCTGATACTAAGATAAAAAACTAGCTTTAAATTTTTTTGAAAAATTAATATTTAATTTATGAAAGTTTTAATAACAGGCACTGCTGGATTCATCGGTTTCATCTAGCCATTATTATTAAAAAAAGCTATATTAAAAATTTAAATGATTTTTTGAGACAGGATATAAGAGGATATAGATGAATAATATAAATAATAAAAAATGGTGGGATGAAAACACCATGTCCTATGCCGATTGGGATTTAGATAAAAAAATCAGATTAAAAGATGATCTTGAAAATATAAATGAAGTAAACCAAAAATATATTGATGGAAATCCATATTTAAAATATTTTTTTGATAATCTAAAAACTAAAAAAAAGAATAATACGCTTGTATTTGACAAAGTATTAGACATTGGTTGCGGATGGGGGTCATCTAGCATTCTTTTATCTAATTTGTTTAATCAAGTGCATGCTATTGATATTTCTTCAACTAGCATATTGAAGGCAAAAAAAAATATAAATTCAAGTCAAAAAAAAAATATTAAATTAGAGGAATTTGATGCTGAAAATCTTAATATTAAAAATACTTATGACTTCATATATTCATGGGGTGTCATTCATCATTCATCAAACCCTTCAAAAATTTATAAAAATATGTTTAATTCTATTAATGAGAATGGAAGTTTTATGATTATGGTTTATAATCGCTCATTAGTATTTTGGCTTAAAGGTCTTTATCAACTTTTTATAAAATTAAAGATACTAAAAGGATATAATATAGATACTGTTCAAAAATTTTGTACGGATGGTTATTTCCATAAACATTACAAAGTTAAAGAATTAATGGATGAATTTAAATCAATTGGATTTAAAGATTTAAAATATAATTTATCACATGTGGACAAAAGTATTCTACCTTTTTTGAAGAAGAAATCCTATTTAGACAAATTTTTAAAATCTTTTTTTGGGGCCTTTATAGTTTTGCAGGGGAGAAAATAGTATACAAAACCCTCCAAAACTTTATATCCAGTTATTTTTCAAACTTATGGAGAAAAAGTATCAACTTATGCTTTTGAAAGATATGTAATCTTTGCCAAAAATAGGTCTATTTGATAGTATCCTTTATAAGAATTATAGTTTGTGAGGTAAAACTGACACTAACACAAAAAACTAGCTCCAAATTTTTTTTAAAAAATTAATATTTAATTTATGAAAGTTTTAATAACAGGCACTGCTGGATTCATTGGTTTTCATTTAGCTAAGTCATTATTAAATGATGGTTATAATGTGCACGGCTATGATGGTATGACCGATTATTATGATATAAATTTAAAACAAGCACGTCATAATATTTTATTAAAAAATCATAATTTTGTGGCAACTGAGGGTGCACTTGAAGATAGTGATAAACTTGATTATATAGCTAATAAATTTCAACCTGATATAATCGTGCATCTTGCAGCACAAGCTGGAGTTCGTTATAGTTTAGAAAATCCTCGTGTTTATATTAATTCAAATATTATTGGCACATTTAATGTGATGGAAGTTGCAAGAAAACAAAAGGTTAAACATCTTTTAATGGCCTCGTCATCTTCAGTGTATGGTGCTAATTCTAAGATGCCTTTTACAGAAATTGAAAAAACTGACACTCAGTTAACAATTTATGCCGCTACAAAAAAAGCAAATGAAAGTATGGCACATTCGTATTCATATTTATGGAATATACCAACAACGATGTTTCGTTTTTTTACAGTTTACGGTCCGTGGGGCAGACCTGATATGATGTTATCCAAATGTGTTTCTGCAATACTTAATAACAAACCAATTGATATTTACAATAATGGAGAGTTATATCGTGATTTTACTTATATTGATGACTTGATTTATAGTATTAAATTATTAATTAATATTATTCCTTCAAATAATAAAAAAGTTTCTAAATCAGACAGTCTATCACCTGTTGCACCTTATAGAGTGGTTAATATTGGTAACTCAAATAAAATTAAGTTACTTGATTTCATAGAAATAATTGAAAAAAATCTTAGTAAAAAAGCAATTCGAAATTATATGCCAATGCAAAAAGAAGATTTACCTGCTACATGGGCCGATGCTTCTCTTTTAAATGATATAACAGATAATATTCCCCAAACTAATTTTAAAGATGGCATTAATCAATTTATTAATTGGTATTATGAATATTATAATAAATAAATTTTTAAATGATGATTTAAATATCATAAAAAAAGTAAATTAGTCATTATTGATGATGGTTATATAAATTTACTTTTGGTGATCAAATATTATAAAAATAATCTCTAATATATTCTGATATTATTAAAGATAGAATTCATGAATCCAAGTATAATCTAAATTTAAAAAGTGTTAATATTCTTCAATATAAGTGTTAAGATTTCTCAATGAATTATTTTATCATAAATAATAGCCAATAAAAAAGACAAAAATGCGGGTTAACATTTCAGTTTTTGGACGTTTCTTTGCTTTTGATTTAGCAAAGCAGTTAGACGAAGCAGGTATACTCAACAAATTAATAACAACTTACCCAAAATTTAAAGTTGAAGAATGGGGAATAGACGCTAATAAAGTGGTAAGTGAATTGCCACTTGAAATTCTTAATAGGCTTAACCAGCGATCTAATCTTAACAGTAATTGGTTTAATAGCTATCTTAAAATTATACATGCAAAAAATAGTGTTAAATATTTGGATGGATGTGATATTTTTATTGGCTTTAGTAACTCAAGTCTTGAGACTTTGGTAGAGGCTAAAAAAAGAGGAATTATAACTGTACTTGAAAGAGCTAGTGCACATTACAGTTATCAACAAAATATTTTAATGGATGAATTTAAGAAACAAAATTTAAAATTTCATCCCAATCATTACAGCTGGAAAAGAGAACTTGCTGAATATGATATAACTAATTATATTTCTATTGGTTCATCCTTTGTAAAAAAAAGTTTTATTCATCATGGAGTGCCAGAAGAAAAATTAATAGTAAATTCTTTAGGTGTTGATTTTAAAAGTTTTAGTCAAATACCCAAAAAAGATAAAATATTTAGAATAATATATGCTGGATCAGGAACTATTCAAAAAGGATACCATTATTTATTACAAGCTTTTTACGAACTTAATCTATCAAATTGTGAATTATGGCACTTGGGAAACCTTAGCAAGGATATAAAACCATTTTTAAAAAAATATAAACATCCAAATTGGATATTCAAAGGCCATCAACCACAAAAGGAACTTTATAAATTTTACTCTCAAGGAAATGTATTTGTTTTTCCATCGTTACAAGATGGCTTTGGAATGGTTGTACCACAAGCAATGGCATGTGGTTTACCTGTTGTTTGTACTACTAATACAGGAGCAGGCGATTTAATTATGGACGGAGAAGAAGGATTCGTAATACCTACTCAAAACGTAGAAAAAATAAAAGAAAAAATAAATTATTTGTATAGCAATCGTGATAAATGCAATGAAATGGGTCAAAAAGCAAAAAAAAAAGTTTCAACTAACTTTACATGGGATGACTATGGAAAAAGATATATTAATAATTTAAAAGAAATTATAAAATTTAAATAAATCCTTAAATGATAAAAGTTAAGTTATATCGTGACTTCAAAGAAGATAAAAGAACAAGCATGGAGGTTTATGCAAACTTCTTAGAAGAGGGTATTAAAAGATATAATATTAACAATCATAATATTGATTTTTTATCATTTAGTCCAAATTTGTTAATTAGCAAACAATTCTCAGATAATTTTAGAATGAGATTTGCTAGATATATTGAGTACCCTTTGCAGATTAGAAAGGTTTGCAAAACAAATGAAATTAATCACATTGCCGAAGAAGGATATGCGCATTTAATAAAATACCCACTTTTAAATCAGCGCACTATAATTACGGTACACGATATAATTCCACTCTTATCTTGGAAAGGAATTATACCAAATTTATCTTATGGTCATAGGCCGCGGTTAGCTGAGTATTCTTATAATTGTTTAAAAAATGCTGCTCACATAATTGCAATTAGTCAAAATACCAAAAAAGATATAATTAAATATTGTGGAGTTAAAAAGGAAAATATAAGCGTTATCTATTATGGATGTGGAAAGATATTTAAACCTTTACCAAAACGTCAAAAAGAAATACTTCGCAAAAAAAAATTTAAATTTCCAAAAGATAGTTTTTTAATTTTAATTTCTGGACAAGATGATTATAAAAATCATGAAACTGCTCTCAAAGTATTACAAAAGCTAAGAGAAGAAAAAAGCAATTTTTTTATTGTAAGACTTACAGGTGTTAATCGATCTAGTACGACAAGTAAGTATTGGTCTAAGCTAAAGAAAAAATATTCTTTAAATAAATACGTAATAGAAATAGAAAAATTAAAACAAAAAGAAGTTTCAGAACTGTACAATTCAGTTGATTGTTTATTATTTCCCTCATGGTACGAAGGCTTTGGTAGACCCCCATTAGAAGCAATGGCCTGTGGTCTCCCAGTCGTTGTTTCAAATAGAGCCTCTATTCCAGAGGTGGTTGGTGAAGCAGGTCTTATATATAGCCCAGATGACGTAATAGGAATGACGCAAGGTATCAAATTAATCTCAAATAATGAGAAATTTAAAAAGGAAATGATTGAAAAAGGTATAAAACAATCTTCATTATTTACTTGGGAAAAAAATATAGAAAAAACTGCAAAAGTTTATGAATTAATAAATAAAAAAGATCTCTTTAAAAAACCGATAAGAGTTGTTGATGATAATCTTAAAGTAAGCAGTGCTAAATCAATTACAGTTAAAAAAAATGATAAAAGAAAACTTAAGATACTTTTTATATCAGCTGGGTTTGTTCCTGAAATAACTCCGAGTGATAAAAAATTTGTTTTAGATGTGGTAACTAATTTATCAAGTAAATTAGATATAACCATTTGGTCGTTAAATGATAAACCATTAGTTAAAAATCATAATTTCTCAACAGACAACAATTTTACATACAAATACTATAATAAAAATAGAATATTTCATAAGCATCTTGGTCGCTCTTACAAACCACACCCTAATCATTCAATGATTAGAAACGGTCTTGAAATTAATGTTTCTTTATTGTGGTACTTACTAACAAATATTCGCTCAATTATTAAATCTGATAAACCAGATTTAATACACTTGACTGACTCATTTGGTCCAACAGCAAGTATTATAAAAAGCTTATTTAAAGATATACCTGTTACTATTAATAAACCAACAATAAGACTCAACGGTAGCTTTGCTTATAACACATGGGTAAAAACTGGTTTGAAAAACTCTGATGGTATTTTTACTTATACAGGTGCAGCAGTTAAGACGATAGAGAAGTTAGGGGTTAAAAAAAAAAATATAAAATTACTACCATGGGGTATTAATCAAAAATTTAAAAAACCTACTAATAAAGAGATAAATCTAATACGAAGAAGGTATGGTTGTAAAAATTCTGAGCTATTGATTGTTGTATTGCAAAGAGTTAATGATGATGAATTGGTTAAATATATAAATTTTATCAAAAAAATTTCTATTTCAATAAAAGCAAAATTTGTTTTTCCAATAAGGCCAACTCGATATTTAAAAAAATTCTCAAAACTTAACACTAAAAAAGTTACAATAGAATCTGGCCCAAAAGATTTTTATAATTTATTGTCAGCAGCAGATTTAGCAGTTAGTCAAAGTGATGATATTAATAATATAAAATCAACTAGTTTTTTACCTCTGGCATGGATGCATGCAATGCTAAGGAAGACACCAATATTGACAAATAAAATTTCTGGTGTTGATGAATTAATCAAGAATGATTTTAATGGTATGTTTTTTAAAGATAAATTATCCTTAAAAAAATTATTATTATCTTTAAATCAAAATAAATTGAATAATTTAAAAAAAAACTCACAAAAAACAATTCAAAATAGATTTAATATTAATTCAATATGTATAAGCTATTATAAATACTGGGAATCTATCTTGGATAAATAAAGATTTTTAGAATTATATTTCTTTTATGTTAATTAGAGTCTTTTAAAATTTTATGAAAAAATATATTTTTGAATTTAATAACAGTTCAATTTTCCTTTTAATTCCTTGATTATTGTAGAAATTTTTTTTAATCTTCGATCTTAAAAATGAAGGTATATATTATAATAAAAATGCTAAAAAATTTAAGACTTACTTGTAATATTACTCTCATAAATTTGTAATAATTAAACTAAAAAATTGAAAACTAACGCTGATTAGGAAAATTAAATTTGTAAAATGAAAACCAATAAAAAAATAATACTTTGCTTTATTGGTTACTATTTGCCAGATTATAATAGTGGTGGTCCAGTACGTTCAATTGAAAACTTTGTTAATCAATTGAGCTGTGAGTTTGACATAAAGATAGTTTGCAATAATCATGACTCTTTAAAAAAGACAGTATTCGAAGGTGTATTTAATGATACTTGGCAAAAGGTTGGAAATGCTAGTGTATATTATGTATCAAAGAAAACTCTTAAGTTGAAAGAAATAAAGAAATTAATTAATGATACAAAACATGATATACTTTATGTAAATAGTTTTTTTAGCTATCATTTTTCTTTAATACCAATAATTTTAAGTTCATTTAAAAACTTGTCAGATGTGCCTTGTATTATTGCGCCGAGAGGTGAATTTTCATCAGGGGCAATTAAAATAAAATTTTTAAAAAAAAAATTATATTTAATTATTTTTAAATTATTGGGTTTGCATAAAAGCGTATTTTGGCAAGCAACTAGTGATCTTGAAAAAAAAGATATAAAAAGAGAAATTGGGAATATTGTAAAAAATATTCATATCGCACCAAATTTAACTTTACCTATTGACAATATTAATTTAAAAAATATTAGAAGAAGAAAACAAGGTAAATTAAGAATTATATTTTTATCACGTATATCTCCTAAGAAAAATTTAGATTTTATATTGAAAGAACTTATAAAAATAAAAGTTCCACTAGAATTTGCTATCTACGGTCCAAAATCAGATTTAAAATATTGGAAAAGATGCTTAAATTTAATCAATAAATTACCGTCTAATGTTCAAATTATAGTAAATGAAGAAATTCCAAACAATCAAGTTCAAAATATCTTTGAAAATTATGATTTGTTCGTCTTTCCTACACTTGGTGAAAATTTTGGCCATGTAATCTTTGAGTGTTTAAAAACTGGTACACCTGTTTTAGTTAGTGATCAAACGCCATGGAAATCTAATGAGATAGGTGGTTTGCAAACATTATCGTTAAATGAAAGTCAATGGACAGATGCAATCACAGAGTGGTCAAAATTTGATGACGATAAACTTTTTGAAACAAGAAAAGAAGCATTAGAATATATTTCTAATTATACTAATAATAGTATTGCTTTAGAACAAAATAAAAAACTTTTTAATTCTATTTTAAATAATAAAAATATTATATAATTTTTAATATTAACAAATGCTAAAAAATAAAAAAATCCTTATTACTGGAGGAACAGGTTCCTTTGGCAGTGCTGTTTTAAAAAAACTTTTAAATAATGATATTAAAGAAATAAGAATTTTTAGTAGAGATGAAAAAAAACAAGATGATTTAAGAAAAAAATACAATAATGATAAATTAAAATTTTATATTGGAGATGTTCGAGATTATCGATCAGTTTTAAATTGTGTTAGAGGTAGTGATCTTATATTTCATGCAGCTGCATTAAAACAAGTTCCCTCTTGTGAATTCCACCCTATGGAGTCAGTCAAAACAAATATTTTAGGAACAGAGAATTTATTAGAGGCAGCTATTAATTGTGATGTAGCTCGAGTTATTGTTTTGAGTACTGATAAAGCTGTATATCCTATAAATGCGATGGGTATTAGTAAAGCAATGATGGAAAAAGTAGCAATTCAAAAATCACGAATATCTCACAAGACTGTCATTAACATCACTCGATATGGTAATGTGATGGGTTCACGTGGATCAGTTATACCTTTATTTTTAGATCAAATAATTCATAATCAGCCAATCACAATCACAGATCCTAACATGACAAGATTTATGATGACTTTACAAGATGCAGTAGATTTAGTTTTCTATGCATTTAAACATGGTAAATCTGGAGAAATTTTTGTCCAAAAATCTCCAGCGACTAGTATCAAAACCTTAGCAAGTGCTTTAAAAAAAATGTTTAATATTCCTAATCACAAGACTGATATTATCGGTACTCGTCATGGTGAAAAGTTATTCGAAGTTCTATTAAGTAGAGAGGAGATGGTAAGAGCTAAAGAAAGCAAGAGTCATTACTGTATTTCTCCAGATACAAGAGACTTAAATTATAAAAAATTTACTGAAAAAGGTGAGATAAAAATTTCAAAATCTTTAGAATATACTTCACATAATACTAATAATTTGGATATAAAAAGATTACAAAATCTATTGATAAAACAAGACTTTATAAAACAATTATTAAGGAAAACTAAATAAACTAAAGCTTAATGTATGAAAGTTTTAATTACTGGAGAGAATGGCTTTATTGCAAAAAATCTTAAAATTTTTTTAAAAGATAGATCTGATATTGAAATTTTTAAATTTTCAAAAAAAAATAAAATTTCTGAATTAGTAGATTTAGTAGATAAAGTTGATTTTATTTTTCATTTAGCAGGTGTTAACCGATCTAAAAATTTAAATGATTTTATAACAGGCAATGAAATTTTAACTTATGAACTTTGTGAGGCAATACGAAAAACAAATAAAAAAATTCCAGTCATTTATTCGTCATCAGTCCAAGCTAATTTAAATAATCCTTACGGGGTAAGCAAAAATAAAGCAGAAAATTTACTTTTTAATCTAAAAAAAGAGCATAATGTTCCAGTTTATATTTATAGATTGCCCAATATTTTTGGCAAATGGTGTAAACCAAATTATAATTCAGTTGTAGCAACGTTTTGTTATAATATTATTAGAGATATTCCTATAAATATTAATAATCCTAAAAATTTAATTAATCTTGTTTATATTGATGATGTTATTTCTGACTTTATTATGCTTATGGATAATTTTAAAAAAATATCAAAAATTAATAAATATCAAACAGTAAATCCATTATACAAAATTACAGTTGGAAACCTTGCAAAACAAATTTATGCTTTTAAAGAAATACGAAATTCAAATATATTAGAACGTGTCGGAAAAGGATTTGTAAGGGCATTATACTCAACATACATTAGCTATTTACCTCAAGATCAATTTTCTTATCCAGTTAGAGCACATAGTGATCAAAGAGGAAGTTTTATAGAAATGATAAAAACCCCAGATTGTGGTCAATTTTCATGTTTTACTATTTTACCCAATGTTACTAGAGGTGATCACTATCATCATAGTAAAACTGAAAAGTTTTTAGTTATTAATGGAAATGCTCGATTTAAGTTTTATAATTTAGATACACATGAAAAATATGAAATAGAAGTAAATGGTGATAAACCTGAGATTGTTGAAAGTGTACCGGGTTGGGCTCATAATATTACAAACATTGGAAAAGTAGAGATAACTGTTATGATTTGGGCAAATGAAATTTTTGATCATTCAAAACCAGATACATTTATAAATAAAATATGAAAAAAAAAGTTAAAGTTGTATCTATTGTTGGAACAAGGCCAGAAGTTATAAGGCTATCTAGGGTTTTTTCAGTTTTAGAGAAATATTGTGATCATATTTTAATTCATACAGGACAAAATTATGACTATGAGCTTAATCAAATTTTTTTTAAGGACTTAAAAATAAGAAAACCAGATTTTTTTTTAAATAGTACAAAAAAAAGCAAAAGTGTTGCTAACACTATTGGAAGTATTATATTTTTAGTTGATGAGGTATTAAAAAAAGTAAAGCCTGATGCTTTGCTAGTTTTGGGCGACACTAATAGTTGTTTATCAGTAATTCCAGCCAAAAGACGAAAAATACCTATATTTCATATGGAAGCAGGAAATCGTTGTTTTGATCAACGTGTCCCAGAGGAGATTAATCGTAAAATTGTAGATCATGTTGCTGATATCAATTTACCATATAGTTCTATCGCACGAGAATATCTTCTAAATGAGGGAATTCCACCAGATCAAATTATTAAAACAGGAAGTCCTATGCTCGAAGTTTTAAATTATTACTTACCACAAATTAAAAAATCAAAAATTATTTCTAAACTTAGATTAAAAAAAAATAAATACTTTGTTATCAGCACACATAGAGAGGAAAATATAGATTCAGACGTTAACTTTGATAAAATTATTAAGATTATAAATATGTTAGCAGAGGAGTACAATTTACCAGTTATTATATCAACACACCCGCGAACACATAAACGTATAAAATTTACAAATAAAAAATTTCACTCAAAAATAAATATTATTAAGCCGTTAGGTTTCCATGATTATATAAATTTACAAATAAATGCCACAGCAGTTCTTTCTGATAGTGGAACTATTACAGAAGAGTCTTCAATTTTAAATTTTCCAGCATTAAATATTCGTGAAGCACATGAACGTCCTGAAGGCATGGAAGAAACTTCAGTTATGATGGTGGGATTAGAAATTGATAGAATTCGACAAGGCCTAGCAATATTACAAAAACAACCTCATGCTAATAATAGAAAATTATCGTTAGTAAAAGATTATGATATACCAAATGTAAGTGAAAAAATTTTAAGAATTATTCATAGTTATACTGATTATGTAAATAGAAAAGTTTGGAAAAAGTGATGTTCAAACGACATGACTTAGCAATTATAAACCGAAGTTTTTGGCCTACTGGCTTAACTATAGGAGAGTCATTGCTTCAGTTGGGTGAAAAAACTATTAATAATAATAAAAGTGTTGTTATTATATCTCAGTCTTCCAAGAATTTAGATCGGATTAGTGAAGAAAGTGGAAGAGGAAAAGGGGCTAATTTCAAAGCATGTATTTCAAGAAGTAACTCTTCTACCAATATGTATTATCGTATTTTTGATCTATTGATTTTCACATTTTGGGTTATTTGGAGCTTAATACTTACTCGACCAAAAAATATTTATGTATCCACAGATCCCCCTTTATTAATCCCATTTGTAGTATTTTTGTATTCAAAAATATTTAGATCATCCTACGTATATCATCTCCAAGACATACATCCTGAAGCTGGAAAAAAAATAATAAAATTAAACTCTATAATTCTTGCCTTCTTTAAAAAAATAGACGGGGTTGTGATTCGTAATGCATCAAGCATTATTACTATCAACGAAACAATGAGAAATGAAATCTTAGATAGATCAAAAACAAAATCTCATATTTATCTTGTGGATAACCCCACCGCTAATATTGTTGATAACATAAAGAATAAAATTCCAGGATTTGTTTTTTTAGGTAATGCTGGAAGATTACAAAGAATTCCATTACTTTTAAAAAGTATTAAAGATTATAAAGAAAAAGGAGGTACCCTACCTTTTTTATTTATTGGAGAAGGTATATATTTCAATGAAATTCGTAAATTATCCAGAGAATATAAAAATATAAAATATACTGGATTAATAGATATGAATATTGCTAATGACTTAACTACACAATATGAGTGGGCATTATTACCAATAGAAGATGAGGTAACAAAATATGCGTTTCCTAGCAAAACATCTTCATACTTATCTTGTGGATCAAAGATATTATCAATATGCTCTGAACATACAAGTGTAGCTAAATGGGTTAAGAACAATAATTATGGAATTAACATTCCACCCCAAATTAAAGACATTGTGGACACTTTTTTTAAAATTGAAAATGGACTAACTTTCAATAAGAAATCTGTAGATCGAAATTATTATTCTATAGAAAATTTTGTTTATAAGATATTTAGTATTTTGTTTAATAAACACCATGTTTAATTTATTTAAAAGAATTTTTGAATTAATTATAACATTAATTATACTAGTATTTTTATCTCCTATAATGATGACAATTGCATTATTAATTAGGATTAAGTTAGGACCATCTGTGATTTTCAAGCAGCGTCGGATAGGATTAAATAGAAAAATATTTACTCTATATAAATTTAGAACAATGAATGAAGAGACAGATAAAAATAAAATTCTAGAATCCGATAAGAATAGATTTACTAAGTTTGGCAATTCTTTAAGATTTTCAAGCTTGGATGAATTACCAAGTTTATGGAATGTGGTAAAAGGTGATATGAGCTTAATTGGTCCACGACCATTACTGGAACAATACTTGCCCTTATATAATGCTCACCAGGCTAGACGTCACGAAATTAAACCTGGAATTACTGGATGGGCACAAATTAATGGAAGAAATACAATTAGTTGGAAAAAAAGATTTGATTTAGATATATGGTATGTTGATAATAAATCAATTTTGCTAGACATAAAGATTTTCTTTAAGACAATTAATAAAGTGATCAAAAGACAGGGAGCTGTCTATAGTAAAAAAGATCCAACTATGCCTCTTTTTAAAGGAGATAAAGATGATCATTAAAATAAAATTTGCTATTTATTACTTTATTTAATTTAAAAAAAGAGACAGTACAGCTGTTATTTGAAGATATTAAGTGTTAAGAATATTTTAATTATATTGATGATAGTTTTAATGTTAAACCTCAAATATGCAAAAGAATAATTTTTTACCTAAAGTTAGCAATTACTTAAAAAAAAATCATCACATGGCCTCAAAAGTAGACCACAAAATATTGAGTGAATTAGGTTTTTTAGTTCTAAAAAACGCTTTTAAAAAAGAAACTATAGAGAAATATAGTTCAAATTATAATCTATACTTACGTAACAAAAAAATAAGCAAAACAAAAACTCATCCAGTGGAAGTTAGGGTTGACCAACTGAATTTTTTTAAAAATTTTCTAAAAGAATCACAGTTAAAAAAGGTTGTTAAGAATTTTTACAAAGGTAACGTTGGCTCTGATTATTTTAGAATAGTAAAAAAAGATAAAATTAATTCTGCTCCAGTTTTTTGTCATCAAGATGTAGGTTATCAAATTGGGACATTTGATAGATATTCATTATTTATATGTTTAACAAATAATAACTCTTTAAATGGGGGCATGGTACTTTATCCATCTACACATAAGTTTGGATATTTGGCAGATACTGGAGAAATTTCAAAAAAAATTACTAAAAATTTTATAAAAATTTGTCCAGATTTAGAAATTGGAGATGTATTAATTATGCATTCAAGTTTGTGGCATGAATCAGGTAAAAATTTTAATATGAAAGATAGAGTTTATCTAGAAATCCATATACAGGATGCAAATGAACCTTCTACTAAATTTGTAATAATTGGAAAAAATAAAAATAAAAACAAATTTCCTTTTGATACTGGCTCAACTGGAAGGTCTATTAATAGTAACATTTTTTCTAATTCTAGGGTGCAAAGAGTTATTTATTGGAAAAATAAAGCTAAAAAATTACAAAAAATTATTAACATTCAAAATTTAAGAAAATAAAATGAAAAATAAAATAAAAAAAATAATAATTGAAGTATTGGCCTCACTAAATGAAGATCTTAAAAATAAAACACTTAATAATCCAACAGAAGATACAAAAATATATGGATCAAATGAAGCTTTAGATAGTGTTGCTCTTGTTATGTTCATCACAGATTTAGAAGATAGAATTTCAGATGAATTTCGAAAGGATATAGTCTTAGCGAATGAAAAAGCCATGAGTCAAAGGACTTCTCCCTTTAGAAATATATTGTCATTGACAGTATATATTCAAAAGATTTTAGAAGAAAAAAAGTAAAATGAAAAAAACAATTTTGATAACTGGGACCAGAAAGGGTATTGGTAAAAAATTAGCAGAATACTACCTCAGCTTAGATTTTAATGTTATTGGATGTAGCAGAGGATCAAGCACTATCAATAAAACTAACTATAGACATTATGAGCTAGATGTTAGCAATGAAAAAAATGTTGTTAAAATGATTAGAGACATGAAAAAAGAATTTAACAGGATTGATATTTTATTAAATAATGCAGGTATTGCCTCAATGAACCATTTTTTAACGACCTCAAGCGATACAGTTCACAATATATTCAATACTAATTTTTTGGGAACTTTTATATTTTCGCGAGAAGTTTCTAAAATCATGATGAAACAAAAATATGGTAGAATAATAAATTTTACGACTGTTGCAAGTGCATTAAGACTTGAAGGTGAGGCTATTTACGCTGCTAGTAAATCTGCTATTGAAAATTTTACTCAAACAATTTCTAAAGAAATTGCACCTTACAACATAACTGTAAATGCTATTGGGCCAACACCAATCGAAACAGACTTAATAAAAACTATTCCAAAAGATAAAATAAGAGATTTGCTAAATAAACAGGCTATTAAAAGATTTGGAACTTTTGAAGACATAAAAAATATTATAGATTTTTTTATTGATGAAAAAAGTGAATTTATAACGGGTCAAATTATCTATTTAGGTGGCATTCATAATTAACGATGAGTTGGTTGATAGATAAGTTTAATCAATTAGATGATAGAATAGCGATTATCCATAAAAGTAATTCTTATACTTATAAAGAATTATTTAATAATATTGAAAGAGTAAAAAAAAAAGTTATCAAAAATAAAATTAATCCAGGCGAAGTAGTTTCTATTATAAATGATTATTCTTTTGATAGTATTTCTTTACTATTAGCACTTTATCAAAATAAAAATATTATTGTTCCAATTACTTCTAAAATTAAAGAAGAGATCAATAAAAAGATAAAAGAGTCATTTTCAACTAAATCTATTTTATTATATAAAAATGAAATAAAAGTTAATAATCATAAAATAATTGAATTTCATCAAATGATTAGGACACTTCAAAATAGAAATTGTTCAGGGTTGATATTTTTTTCAAGCGGGAGCACAGGGAATCCAAAAGCCATGATACATAACTTTGATAATTTGGTAGATTATTATAAAAATAAAAAACTTCGATCTATAAATATGATTTTGTTTTTAATGTTTGATCATATAGGAGGATTAAACACTCTTTTAAATATACTTTCAACAGGGGCCACAATGATAATTCCAGAAAATAGAAATTCTGACGAAATATGTAGATTAATTCAAGATTATAAAATTAAGATACTTCCATCTTCCCCAACTTTTTTAAATTTAATCTTAATGAATAATTCATATGATAAATATGATTTAACAAGCTTGAGAATGATTACATATGGGACAGAAACCATGCCTGAAAGCTTGTTAAAAAGGTTAAGGAAAATATTTTCAAAAGTTAAATTTTTACAAACATTTGGTACAAGTGAAACGGGTATAGCAAATACATCTTCAAAATCCTCAAACTCTACTTTTATGAAAATAGATGACGCCAACCTTGAATATAAAATAGTTGAAAACGAACTATGGTTAAAAAGTAAAACACAAGTTTTAGGATATTTAAATTCACCAATGAATAGTTTTACAGATGATGGTTGGTTTAAAACAGGAGATTTAGTCGAAGAAGCAGATGATGGATATATAAAAATTATTGGTAGAAATAGAGAAGTAATAAATGTTGGTGGAGAAAAAGTTTTACCCAGTGAAATAGAGTCGATTATTTTATCAATTCTAGAAATTCAAGATGTGTTGGTTTATGGTGAAAAAAATATTATTACTGGACAAACAGTTGTCTGTGATGTTGTAATTAAAGATAAAATAGAGTCAGGACAAATTAAAAAGATAATAAGAAAATATTGTAAAGACAAATTAGCTATTTATAAAATTCCAACAAAAGTAAACATAGTTACAGAAACAAACTTTGGTGAAAGATTTAAAAAATTTAGAATAAAACAATGACAAAATCAACTTTTAAAAAAGTAAAAATATCTGGAATAACTACGTGTGTGCCAGAGAATTTTAGATTACTTGATGATGAAATAGATATTTTATATGACGGAGACATCAAGCAAGTGGATAGAATTAAAAAAAGTATCGGTTTAAATAAAAGACATATTGTAAAAGATGATACGACAACATCAGATTTGTGCGAGGTTGCAGCTATTAAATTACTTGAAGAAATGAATGTTGATAAATCAAAAATTGGTGCAATTATTTTTGTATCCCAAACACCCGATTATTTTCAACCAGCAACAGCAAGCTATCTTCATGGAAAGTTAGCTTTACCTAAAGAATGCTCAGCTTTTGATGTAAATCAAGGATGCTCAGGATATGTTTATGGTTTGTGGTTAGCTCACATGATGGTTGAAACTAATAGTTGTGAAAAAGTTTTAGTTTTAGTTGGTGACACATTAAGTAGAGTTGTTAACCCACTTGATACTAATGTAGCAGCATTATTTGGTGACGCAGGTACAGCTACTTTAGTTATAAAATCAAATGAAGAACAAAATTCATTTTTTTCTTTACATACTAATGGTCTTAAATTTGATACTATAATCCAACCTCAAGGAGCATTCCGAAAACCAACAAAAAATATTATTAATGATGAAAAAGTTTTTAAAATTAGTGATAAAAGGCTCTTAAATAACCTATATATGAATGGTGCAGAAGTATTTAATTTTTCTATCGAAGAAGAACCAAAAGCTATTAAAGAAATCTTAAAAATATCAAATAAAACTGAAAAAGAAATAGACTATATAATCTTCCATCAGGCTAATAAATATATTATTTCAAATATTGCAAGAAGGCTCAAGTTCCCAATAGAAAAAACACCATTTAAAACTACAGGAAAATATGGAAACCAAAGTAGCGCATCTATACCATGCACTATTTGTGATGCTATTAATAAAGAAGTAGTCACTAAAAAAGTAAAATTAATATTATCAGGTTTTGGAGTTGGATTATCTTGGGCAACTTGTCAATTAGAGTTAGAAAAAATTTTTTGTCCAGATGTAATATTTTATAAAAGTTAAAAAATGAAAAAAATAACAAAAAAAGAACTGCTTGAAGAGATTAAACTTACTCTACAAAGAGAGGAAGAAATTTCACTTGATACAGAACTTGAAAAAATGGATGAATGGGACTCATTAGCATACATTTCAATAATTTCCCTATATGATCGATTGTTTGATTTTATCATCACAATTGATAAATTGAAAGAATCTAAAACTATCGATGATTTAATTAAACTGGTGTCGAATAAATTAGATAAGTAAACATGTATACTCAAAAAGATATATTTATAGTTACGGGAGCCACATCTGGTATAGGAAAAGGTGTTGTTCTTTCACTATTGGATAAAGGAGCAAAAGTTATTGCTATTGGAAGAGATACTAAGAAATTAATTTCACTAAAAAAAGAAGCTATTAATAAAAATAATTTAATTTTAGAAGAAAAAGATTTATCTAACTGCCGCGGTTTGGATAAGTGGATTTTAAGTATTACAAAAAAATATGGAAAACTAAAAGGTTTAATATTGTCTGCCGGAATTCAACAGATAATACCAATTTCATCGCCATTATCTGTAGAAAAAAGTAAAGAATTGTTTGAAATTAATTATTTTTCAACCATGCAAATTGCAAAAGGTTTTTGTGATAGAAGAGCAAATATTGGAAAAGGTAGCTCAGTTATCTTCATATCTTCAATTGCATCAATTAGAGGAAATGCGGGAATTATTGGGTATGCTGCGTCGAAAGGAGCAATAAATTCAGGGGTTAAATCGCTGGCTCTTGAAGTCTCAAAACTTGGAATTAGAGTAAATGCTGTTTTACCAGGTTTTGTAAAAACAGAAATGACTTCACAGTGGAAAGAAATTTATAATAAGCAATATTTGGAAAAATTAAATAAAGAATATCCTTTAGGTATTGGAAAAGTTGAAAACGTTATTGGACCAATATTGTTTTTACTTTCAGATGAGTCAAAATGGATAACTGGAAACGAAATTATTGTTGATGGTGGTGCTAGCTTATGACAAATATAATTATATTGGGAGTGGGAGATTTTGCTCGAGAAGTTTATTGCTGGATTAAACAATCAGAAAAAAATCAAAATATTATTTTCAAAGGTTTTTTAGATGATAAAAAAAATTGTACCCCAAAACTTTTAGGATTAGAAAATTATTATTTAGGCAGTTATGACGTGTATATACCTCATAGCAATGACTATTTCATTTTGGCAATTTCAAAAGTAAATGATAGAGAGCTGATATACAGAAAATTTAAAAATCAAAAATATAAATTCTTTAATTATATTCATGAGTCTGCAATTATTGGAAGAGAGGTTCAATTTGGTGAGGGGAATATAGTTTGTCCTAATTCGGTATTTACTACTAATATCAATATAGGCAATTGTAATATATTCAATATTAACTGCACTATTGGTCATGATGTTAAAATTAACTCATTTAATACTTTTAATTCCCACTGTGATATAACAGGATATGCTAATATAAATAACAATAATTTTTTTGGGTCAAGATCAACAATACTTCCCAAAAGTAAAATTGGATCAAATAATAAAATTGCAGCAGGAAGTGTAATTTATAAGGGTATAAAAGATAATTGTTTATACCTAGGAAATCCTGCAATAAAAATTTCTGAAAATATATGAAAGCTTTAGGAATATCTTAATGAATATTAGTTAATAATTTACTATAATGTATAATAAAAAACAGATTAAAATAGTTACAAATATTTTAAAAAAAAATAAAACTAATTATTGGACTGGATTAGAGTGTAAAAAATTTGAAAAAGAATATTCAAATTATCATAATGTTAAATATTCATTAACTGTTTCAAATGGAAGCGTAGCCCTTGACATTGCTTTAAAGGCTTTGAATTTAAAAAAATCGAACTCAGTTATAGTTACTCCTAGATCATTCATTATATCTGCAAGTTGTGTGCTAAATATGGGTTTAAAACCTATTTTTGCAGATGTAGACAATAACGGAAATTTGAGTATTGAAGGTATTAAAAAAGCTTATAATAAAAATGTAAAAGCAATAATTGTTGTTCACTTGAATGGATTATCATGTGATTTAGACCCAATTTTAAAGTTTGTAAAAAAACATAAAATTTACTTAATTGAAGATTGCTCACAAGCTCATGGTGCAATTTATAAAGGTAAAAAAGTAGGCTCATTTGGACATATATCTACTTGGTCCTTTTGCCAGGATAAGATTATATCAACTGGTGGTGAAGGTGGAATGATTTCAACTAATAGTAAAAAATTATGGTTAAAATTATGGTCCTTAAAAGATCATGGTAAAAATTATAGAAGTGTTTTTAATAAAAAACATAAAAAAGGATTTAAATGGTTTCACGATAATTTAGGTTCAAATTATCGAATGACAGAAATCCAAGCTGCCATTGGAAGAGAGCAACTAAGAGCATTATATAAACAAATAAAAAAAAGAAATAGAATAGCAAATTTATATTTAAATGGATTGAAAGATTATTCTGCTAGCAATGATGTTTTAAGAAAAACAGATTTTAAGTGTCAAACTTGTCCTTTAAAAAGAGATGAGAAAGAGTGCAATAAATGTGTACATGCTTATTACAGACTTAATTTATTTGTAAATAAAGATAAGGTCAATCAAAATAAATTGATTCAAAAGCTCAATGAAAATAAAATTGATTGTGGCGTTGGATCATGCCCAGAAATATATAGAGAAAAAGTATTTAAAAAATTGAAAGTTTATCCAAAAAAAAGATTAGCTAATGCAAAATTACTTGGTGATACAAGTTTTATGATTCCAATAAATCCCTACAGAGATTTAACAAAAATTAAGACAGAAATTAATTCTATTAAAAAAATATTAAATAAGTATTTATAATTTATTTATCAAAAAAAAAATAATAAATGCTATCAAATGTGAATATAATAAATTTAAAGTGTTAGATGACAATAATGAGAGTATAATTTTAGATAAATACGTTAGACAAAAATAAGAATAGAAGTTAATCTAAAGACTAATTTATGAAAGAATATAGTAATAGTAATTTAATAAATATTTTTTTTTTAAATCGTTATTTTAAAAGATTTATAGCTATATCAACAGATTCAATTTTATGCGTATTTACCGTCTGGTTTGCATTTTATTTAAGATTTGAAGAATTTATTTTAATAAAAGATATCCATTTAATAACAATTTTGACACCAGTTATTTTAGCAATTCCAACATTCTGGTTATTTGGCGTGTATCGAACTTTGATCCGTGATGCAGGCTTATCATTTTTATATAATATTGCACTAGCCACTTTTTTCTACGGAGTAATTTATTTTTTAATAATTGATGCTTATGGACTACCTAATACCCCAAGGTCTATTGGTATAATTCAGCCAATTTTATTATTTTTAGCAATCACTGGGTCAAGATCTACAATTAAATTTCTATTTAATAATTCTTTAAATCATTTCAAAAATTTAAAAAATAAAGAAAATATTTTTATATATGGGGCTGGTAGTGCGGGTCGACAACTTTTAAGTTCTTTAGAAAACAATTCTAAATACAAAGTGGTTGGATTTCTAGATGATAACCGTCAATTACATAGACAAAATTTACTTGGTCAAAAGATTTATGACCCTAAAAAATTAGAAGATATAAAAGAAAAAAAAGATATAAAATTAATTCTAATTGCAATTCCATCTTTAAATAAAACAGAAAAAAAAAGGATTATTAAAAAAATTTCTAATCAAGGAATACTAATTAAAACTTTACCAAATTTAAGTGACATTATTGAGGATAAATTGTCTTTTTCAGATGTTAAAGATTTTTTAATTGAAGATTTATTAGAAAGAGAAACTATTCAGGTTAATATTGAATTAGTTACCAAACAAGTAAAGTCTAAAACAATTTTAGTAACAGGTGCAGGCGGTACAATTGGTGCAGAACTATCAAGACAAGTATTAAAAATGCAACCAAAAAAATTAATATTATTTGAACTAAATGAATTTTCTTTATTTAAAATTAATGAAGAACTAAGTAGTTTATATAAACATATAGAAATTATTCCTTTAATTGGAAATATTTTAGATCAAAATAAATTAGAAAAAATTTTGAAAACTTTTGATGTCAATACTATTTATCATGCGGCCGCTTATAAACATGTAACATTAGTTGAATGTAATATTTGTGAAGGAGTTAGAAATAATATTTTAGGCACTTTATCTGTTGTAAAAGCAACTATTAATGAACAAGTTAAAAATTTAGTTCTTATCTCAAGTGATAAAGCAGTAAGACCAACTAACATCATGGGAGCCAGTAAAAGATTTGCAGAAATCTGCATGCAAGTTTATAAAAAAAAAAGTTCATTTACTAATTTTTCAATTGTACGATTTGGTAACGTTTTAGCTTCATCGGGCTCTGTTATTCCAAAATTTAAAAAACAAATAATGAATGGAGGTCCTGTAACCTTAACCCATAATGATGTTACTCGTTATTTCATGACTGTACCAGAGGCTGCTCAACTAGTCATACAAGCAGGTACACTAGGTAAAAATGCAGAGGTTTTTGTGCTTAATATGGGTGAAAGTATAAAAATTAGGGATATGATAATAAAAATGATTAATCTTTCAGGTCAAAAATTAAAAGATGAAAATAATTTAGATGGAGATATAGAAATTAAAGTAACTGGTCTTAGAGCTGGAGAAAAATTATATGAAGAATTATTAATTGGAGATAATCCAGAAAAAACAATTTATCCAAAAATTCAAAAAATAATTGAACCGTCTATATCGTTTGATCAATTTGAAAAAAGTATAAATGAGTTAAAAATTCAATTAGATAATCAAGATTCAAAACAAGTTAAGCAAATATTAGCTAATACAATTAGATTTTATAATTCTAATTCAGAAATAGTTGACTTTATTTACAATGAACAGAAAAACTCAACTGATATATTGTCTAACAAAGATAATAAAAGTAATATAGTTAAATTAAATTAAATACTTATTTTCTTTTATTTATTGCACTTGAAATTAGCACGTAAAAAATTCCAAATATAACCCCAATTATACCTGCAATTAAAATTGTATTTATTAAATTAGATGAAGTTTGATATTGAGTGCCTTGAAATTTAATATTTGCGGCTACAAGATCATTATCATTTTTTATAGGT
This sequence comes from Pelagibacterales bacterium SAG-MED22, assembly GCA_014653985.1. GTDB lineage: Bacteria > Pseudomonadota > Alphaproteobacteria > Pelagibacterales > Pelagibacteraceae > Pelagibacter. The sequence continues at coordinate 21,033 of JACWDT010000004.1, read as the reverse complement.
GTATTTGAAAGTTTTAATTCTAAACGTTCTAGAAATTTGTTTTCTTCAAGTTTTCTTTTTTCTTTTTCAAGATCCAACAAGCCTTTTGTAAAAGCATCTTTATTTGGCCGATTTTCTATTAATTCAATTTCTTTATCTATTACCTCAAATCCTCTCAAGTAATAAGGATTGGTAGTTTGCGTGTTAGAAATCACAGTAGAAGATTTATTGTATTCTAGTACTTCCACTTGAAGTGTTGAATTGATTATATCTAAATTTGATGCTATTTTCATTTTCCTAGCAATTGCTGCTTGCTCTTTTAGAAAAGACAATTTATTTGATGTTTCTATCTCATAATCATCTTTTGCGAACTTAATTTTATTTTTAATATCTTGTAGCTCATAACTTTTAATAGATCTTAAATCTTGTATGTTATAATCAAAAAATGATACCAAATATTTTTTAACTTCATTATTAATTTTTTTATTTATATATTTTAAAATTTCTTCCCATTTTTCTATATTTTTAGTGGAATATTCGATTGTCCAATTGAGTTTTATCTCCTCATCTTTTATTGAACCATCAATATTAAAAGGTTGCAATAAATTGACCTTTGAAGTTTCTTTTTCAATTTCATCCAAGTAATCATTTACATTTTCAAATTTTTCTTGGTCTATTATTTCAAATTCTTTGAAAGCATTTTTTAAAACCTCACCTCTTATGAGAGCTTCTATAAATAAACTTACAAGATAATTTCTTTGTATTTGATCAAATCTATACTGACTATTCTGACTATTCTGACTGTTCTGACTATTCTGACTATTCTGATTATTCTGATTATTTAGATTATTCTGATTAATCTGATAGTCCTGATATTTCTTTATCAATGAATTAAGTTCTCTATATTTTTCTAATTCAAAAATACTAATTGGTTGAATTTCAGTTCTTGCAATATATTCATGTTTTTTAATAAAATATAAACTTGTAGATAAAGTTATAAAAAAAAGAGTAATAGCAGCAACTTTTAATTTGTTTTTCCAAATATTAATAATTATTTCAATTAAGTCTATCTCGTCACTTTCAATTCTTTTTTTCATAATTTACATAATCTATAAGCTAAATAACCTTTAATTTCATTAATAATTTGATTAAATTTTTATCTATTAAAAATATTTATTTTGTTTATTAGGTTCAGGTTTCATAGTTTTTATAATGTATATATTAAAAAAAAATCAAATTATTCCTTTAATACTAGCATCTATAATTCCCTTTTTAATATGGGGTCCTTTTTTTCCTGATTTAATTGTAAGTTTATCTTCGTTAATTTTTTTATTTTATGTAATAAAAAATAAAAATTTTTATTATTTTAATAATAAACCATTCATAATTTTTATCATTTTTTGTCTTTATTGTATTTTTGTTACACTTCTTAGGGCTGAAGATAAATCACTTAGTTTTGAAAGCTCATTATTTTATTTTAGGATAGGGTTATTCTCATGTCTAATATGGTACTTGATAGATCAAGATAAAAATATTTTAAAATATTTTTATTATAGTCTAATTATTTGTTTTTCAGTTTTAGTCGTTGATGGGTATTTTCAATTTTTTACAGGATCAAATATTTTAGGTTTTCATTTTAAGGGTGGTCGTATTTCATCTTTATTTGGAGACGAATTAATAATGGGTTCTTATCTATCTAGATTATTTCCTCTTTTATTTGCTTTATTTTTAATTAAAGAAAAAAATAAATATGAGATTTATTATATCGGAATATTGTTTATTCTCATTGATATTTTAATTTATATTTCAGGTGAAAGAACTTCTTTTTTCTTTTTAAATTTATCAACTATTTTCATAATTATTTTAATAAAAAAATATCAAAAATTTAGATTAATTACTTTTTTAATTGCGTTAATATTAATTGTAGGAATGACGCTAAGTAGTGACAGTCTTTCTAATAGAATGATTAAAGGACCTGCTAAATCTATGGGTTTTGTTAAAGAAGCACAAAGTATAAATATATTTACACCTGGTCATGATAGCTTGATTAGAACCGCTTTTAATATGTTTAAAGATAAACCTATCTTTGGACATGGTCCTAAAATGTTTAGAAAAATTTGTATTAATGAAAAATATGCAACAGGAGTCGGTCCTTGTATGACACACCCTCATAATTTTTATGTTCAATTATTAGCTGAGTCAGGAATAGTTGGTTTTTTATTTTTATTTAGTGCATTTAGCTATGTTTTGTATTGTAGCTTTATGCAAGTAAAATCAATTTTATTTAAACAAGACAGGTACTTAACTGATTATCAAGTATGCTTACTAGCTGGAATTTTAATTACAGTTTGGCCGTTTTCACCAAATGGTAATTTTTTTCATAACTGGTTAATGATTGTCTATAGTTTAACAGTAGGTTTCTATCTTCAATCTATTCATCCAAAAAAAAATGTCTGAAAATTGTTTTTTTTGGTATTTTAAATGTAAATTAATTTTATGAAAATCATTTTAGTAATGGGTTTGCCAGGCGCAGGTAAAACAACCTTAGCAAATGAATTAGCACCACTCTTGAATGCAAAAAGACTTAATGCTGATGAGGTAAGAAAAGCTGCTGATGATTGGGATTTTTCAAAAAGAGGTAGGATTAGACAAGCAAAAAGAATGTCAGATTTTGCATTAAAATTAAAGTCCGAGGGGCATTATGTTATTGCAGATTTTATTGCTCCTACCCCTGAAACAAGAAGCTTATTCGCAGCAGATTACACTATATGGGTAGATACAATTAAAGAAGGTCGATTTGAGGATACAAATCAAATGTTTGTGAAACCAGATACATTTAATTATCATGTTACTACTCAAGATGCTAAGAATTGGTCTTTAAAAATCATTAAGGAGATAAAAAATGACTTATAAATGGGACAATAAAAAACCCACAGCACAAATGCTTGGAAGATGGCAACCATTTCATGAAGGTCATTACACTCTATTTAAAGAAATAATTAAAAAAACTGGCCAGGTATGTATCCAAATAAGAGATGTGCAAGGGGTTGACGATAATCCTTTTGATTTTGACACAGTAAAAAAAAATATAGAAGAAAGATTAAATCCTGAGTTTAAAGGGAGGTTTAAGATTATGGTAGTACCGAATATCACAAATATTTGTTATGGCAGAGGGGTTGGATACAAAATAGAAGAAATAGTATTAGATGAAGAAACCCAAAAAATTTCAGCAACAAAAATCAGAGCCAAAATGAGAGAAGAGGGCAAATTAAAGTAATTACAATGAATAGTAATATAAAAATTATTAAACGTAATAGTAAAATTTCGTCAATATTAATTAATGAACCAAAAACTTATAATTCATTATCATTTAAAAATCTTAATGACTTATTAAAAGCATTAAAAAAATTAGACTCAGATAATAAAGTTAAGGTTATAGTAATCGAAGGAGCAGGTAAAGGGTTTAGCGCAGGTCATAATTTAAAAGAGGTTAGAGGATTAAAAAAAAGAGAAAAATATCAAAAACTTTTTAATCTTTGTTCAAAGGTTATGCTTCAAATTGTTGAAGGTAGAAAACCCGTAATCGCAAAAGTTCATGGCGCCGCTTTTGCAGCTGGGTGCCAATTAGTAGCTAGTTGTGACTTAGCTTATAGTACCAAAGATGCTTTATTTGCAACTCCAGGAGTTAATATTGGATTATTTTGCAGTACACCAATGGTTGCAGTAAGTAGAAAAATTAATAGAAAGCCTATGATGAAAATGTTGTTAACTGGTGAGCCAATAAAAGCAAATTATGCAAAAGAAATAGGATTAATAAATGACTGCTTCTCAAAACAAAAACTTAACAAAGAAGTAATTAGTATTGCTAAAAAAATAGCATCTAAATCAAATTTAACAATAAAGATAGGTAAACAAACTTTTTACAAACAATTAGAGATGCCTTTAAGAAAAGCATACGCGCATACCAGTAAAATGATGACTGTTAACATGATGGCAATGGATGCCAAAGAAGGTATTTCAGCTTTTTTAGAAAAAAGGAAACCTATCTGGAAAAATAAATAATGATGAATAAAAAAAATTTTTTTATCATAATCTTAATTATTTTTGGAATGTTTATAGTTTTTAATTTTAATGAATATAACTTTAAAAGAGCCGTGGATGCGTGTTTAGCTGCGAGCCAAAAATTGTCTGAAACTAAAATTACCGATTTAGATGAAGCAAAGAAATTTTGCGAAGAACAAATCAAAAGTGATAAATAATTATGAGTCAAATCAAAGATATTCTCTCAAAATATAAAACTATTGCTATGATAGGAGTTAGTAATGACCAAACTAAAGCATCTACTATTGTGATGAAGTATATGCAAAAATATGGGTATAAAGTATTTCCAGTTAACCCATCTGCCAAAGGTCAAAAAATTTTGGGTGAAGAGGTATATGCTAAAATAACAGATATAAAAAAAAATATAGATATTGTTGATGTATTTAGACCCTCTAGAGAAGTATTGGCAATTGCAGAGGACACTGTGAAAATTGGTGCTAAAGTTTTATGGTTGCAACTTGGAATACGTGACGAAAATGCAAAAGAGTTAGTTGAAAAAAATCATATAGAATATGTTGAAAATAAATGTACCAAAATGGAATATCAAAAACATTTCTTAAAAGTAAGACAAGCCTTCCCAGTTCTTAGTGACTAATGAACAAAATATTAAAATTTTTTGATAGCACTTTTTTAGATTTAGGACGAGAATTTAAGTGGACTTATCTTCCGCCGTTAATGGTCTATATGGCTGCTGGTATTTCAGGTTTAACTGGAATAGTTGGAACTTTCTTTGTTAAAGATTATTTAAATTTATCAGCTGCATTTCTTGCAGGACTAGGATTTTGGGCAGGTATACCCTGGGCATTAAAAATGCCTTTAGGCCATCTTGTTGATCTTATATGGGAAAGAAAAAACTATATGGTTTATTTAGGGGCCAGCCTAATAGCCTTAAGCTTGATGATTATGTATGGGTTAATTATTCATACAGAAACTATGTCAGAAATATTTTCTGTCGAAACTTGGTTTGTAATAAGTGTCATTTTAGCTCCAGTTGGATATGTCGTTCAGGATGTAGTTGCAGATGCAATGACTGTTGAAGCAGTTCCTTTATCAGATGAACAGGGAACAGATTATAGCAAAGATCAAGTAAAAATAATGCATACCACAATGCAAACTCTTGGTCGTTTTGCAATAATAGGTGGAACAGTTCTTGTGGCATTAGTAAATGTCATTTTATTTAGAGATGTTGAAAGTTTAGAGCAATCTGAAAAAATAAATTTATATGGAACAATTTATTTATACGCTCTTGTAATACCCCTAGTTTCGATCTTTGGTGTAATCTTAGCAAATTATTTAAGAGAAAAAAAAATAAAAATTTTAAAATCTCAAGGATTAGAATTTAAGGAAGAAAGAGGAAATGAAAAAACAGAGATAAACTGGTGGATTTTAGGTGGTAGTTTAGTTTTTGTCATTTTCACACTCTCGGTAGGATCTTTTAACGTCCCATTTGCACAAGAAATTGTTTTTATAGGCTCAGTAATAATTATTTTATTTTTAATGTTTAAACTTATTAAAGAACTACCTCAGGAATTAAGATTAACAATAGTTGGAACAGCTGTAATTATATTTATTTTTAGAGCGATGCCAGGCCCTGGACCAGGTTTAACTTGGTTTGAAATTGATCAACTTGGATTTAATGAACAGTTTTTTTCAATTTTATCATTACTTGCATCAATTTTAACTTTAGCAGGGATTGTTTTGTTAAGACCATTTATGGCAAAGAATTCAATTGCCAAAATAATTGTTGTTTTAAGTATTGCAGGTGCAATTTTATTTTTACCAAGTGTTGGAATGTACTATGGCTTTCATAATTGGACATCTTCATTAACTGGAGGAGTGGTTGATGCTAAGTTTATTGCTTTAATTAATACAGCTCTCGAGTCTCCTTTGGGTCAAGTATCAATGATTCCATTACTTGCTTGGATAGCAAAAAATGCTCCATCTCATTTAAAAGCAACTTTTTTTGCAGTTTTTGCCTCCTTCACCAACCTTGCATTGTCAGCAAGTGCGTTAGGAACGAAATATTTAAATGAAATATTTACAGTTACTAGAGAAGTTAAGGATAAAGTAAGTGGTGACATCCAAACAACAGCTGATTACTCTGAACTTGGGATTTTATTAATTGTGGTAACTATATTAACGTTAATACTTCCAATTTTATTTGTCTTTATCATTAACAACAGCAAATACAAAACTGCAGAGTAGCTATTACAAATATTCATAAATATTTATTAGTTTTTTTAGATTTTTGAGCTAATACGTATCTATGAAAAAAGTCTTCTTAATTTATGGTCATTACAAAGATAATTCTTTTAATGCTGCGATTAAAAATGAATTTATCAAACAAGTAGAACTTAATGGTAATTCCGTAGATGTAGTCGATTTATATAAAGAAAAATTTAATCCAGTATTTGCAGGTGAGGAACCTGATCAAGAAGTTCTTGATCATAGAAAAAGAATTGAAAATTCTGATATCATTGTCTTGATTGCTCCAATTTGGAATTTTAGAATGCCTGCTATTGTTGAAGGTTGGATTGATAAAGTTCTAGCACCACCTTGGGCATTTAAATTTAAAAAGTTGGTTGGAAATTATGGATATCCAATTGGTAATTTAAAGCAAAAAAAAGCAATTATATTTTGCACATATGGCTCTCCAAGATTAGCTATCACAACTTTCTTTCTAAATTTGCCTATTCGAAGATTGAAAAGAGGAGTTTTTCACATGTGTGGCATATATAACATTATATACAGAAGGTATTTTGCAGTACCATTTGTGAGCGATGCCAAGAGACAAGAATTTTTAGAAGATGTTAAAGAAACTGCAAATAACATTTAAAGTATTAATTTTATTTTTTCTATTAACAAGTTTTTCCAAAGCTGATTTGTTAAATCCTGATAAGAATATTAAACCTAAAGAAGTTGTCAAAATTCAACTAACTGGACTTCAGCAAAATGATTTAAATTATCAAGATAGCGGTATTGAACAAACATGGAATTTTGCACATCCAAACAATAAAAAAGTTACAGGACCATTAAATAACTTTAAAAGAATGCTTAAAGGAAATTCATACCAAATGATGATTGACCATTTAAGCCATACAATAACCGAATTAAGAAGTAATGATAAATTGGCGCAATTTGAGGTTATTATTCTGGATAAAAATAAAATTTATCATAAATTTAATTGGCAAGTTGAAAAATACATTCTGGATGGAGAATTAAAGGACTGCTGGCTCACAACTATGGTCTCAAACCCAATACCTCTAGGTAGCTCAATCTGATATCTTGTTGATACATTTTTGTTTCGTAATTAATGAAAATTTAGTAGGAATCGTTCAATGAAAACAAAAACTAAAGTTGTTGTAGTTGGTGGTGGGGTTGTAGGAGTAAGTGCTCTTTATCATCTAGCAAAAAAAGGTTGGTCAGATGTTGTTTTAGTTGAAAGAAAAGAATTAACCTCAGGGTCAACCTGGCATGCAGCTGGTTTATTACCTTTGTTTAACATGAGTTATTCGGTCGGACAGCTTCATAAATACGCAGTTAATCTTTACAAAACTTTAGAGGAAGAAACTGGAAAGAATGTTGGTTTTAGTGTTGTTTCAAATATTCGATTAGCTAGCACTAAAGATAGAATGGATGAGTATCATCAATATGCAGGTGTTGCACAAACTATTGGGGTGGATGTTAAATTTTTAACTCCTCAACAAGTAAAAGAAATTTGGCCATTGTGTCATACAGATGATTTAGTTGGCGCAATACAACACCCAGAAGATGGATATATTCAGCCAGCAGATTTAACTCAAGCTTTAGCAACTGGTGCAAGAAATAGAGGTGCTGAAATTTATAGAAATACAGCTGTAACAAGTATGAAACAAACTAAAGACGGCTGGATAGTAGAAACAGATAAAGGTTCAATTGAGTGTGAGCATGTAATTTCATGTTCTGGAAATTTCGCAAGACAAACTGGTGAAATGGTAGGTTTAGATATTCCAGTAATTCCAGTTGAGCATCAATATATTGTAACTGAACCCCATCCTGAAATTCAAAAAAGAAAAAAAGAAGGTCTTCCTGAAATGGGAGTTCTTAGAGACAGTGATAGTAGATGGTATATGCGAGAAGAAGCAGGTGGATTGATATTAGGACCTTATGAAGATGGTGCGCCAGCTTGTTATGTTGAAGGTCCATCAAAAAACTCAGAGTACGAATTGTTTCAAGAGGATCTCGATAGATTAGCGCCGCATATTGAGGGAGCAATTCACCGTGTGCCTGCTTTTGGAGAAGTTGGTGTAAAAAAAGTTTATAATGGTGCAATCTGTTACACACCTGATGGAAATCCAATAGTTGGTCCAGCGTGGGGATTAAAAAATTTTTGGATTAATGAAGGACACAGTTTTGGAATTACTGCAGCAGGTGGAGCTGGCTGGCAGTTAGCAGAGTGGATTGTAGACGGTGAACCTACTATTGATATGTTAGGAGTTGAACCAAGACGTTATGGAAATTATGCAACTAAATCATACTTAAAAGCAAAAAATGAGGAAGCATACAGTCATGTTTTTATCACTCATTATCCTGATGAAGAAAGACCAGCAGCAAGACCTTTAAAAACAGCACCTTGTTATGAAAGAATGAAAAATTTGGGTGCGGTTTTTGGACAAAAATTTGGTTGGGAAAGACCAAACTTTTTTGCAACTGATGGCATGGAACAAAAAGATGATTGGTCGTTTAGACGATCAAAATGGTTCGATGCAATTAAAAAAGAGTGTCAAAATGTTAAAGAAAATGTTGGTTTGTTAGATATGACAGCATTTGCTAAATGCAGAATAAGAGGACCTAAGGCTGAGGAATTTTTAGATTTTTTAGTTGCAAACAAACTACCAAAAAAAATTGGCAGAATAAATTTATGTCATGCTTTAAATACTAAAGGAGGTGTGCATTCTGAATTCACAATTATGAAAGAGGCAGAAAATTCATATTATCTTGTTTCTGCAGGAGCAAATTTGAGATTGGATCATGATTGGATACAAAAATGGATGCCAACTGATGGCTCAGTGATATTTGAAGATTTAACTAATAGTACAGGTGTACTTGTGGTCGCTGGTCCAAAAGCAAGAGATTTGATGCAAAAAGTTTCCACTGATGATTTTTCAAATGAAAATTTTAAATGGTTAACTGCTAAAAAGGTTAATGTTGGTTATGCTCCAGTTAATGCGATGAGAGTAAATTTTGTAGGTGAGCTAGGATGGGAATTGCATCACCCAATAGAATATCAAAATCATATTTTTGATAAATTGTTGGATGCAGGTAAGGATTTAGGAATAAAACCATTTGGCATAAGAGCTATGAATAGTTTAAGATTAGAAAAATCATACAAACTTGTAGGCACAGAATTATCAATTGAATATTCACCTTACGAGTCTGGGTTGGATAGATTTATTCATCCTAACAAAGGTAATTTTATTGGATTGGAAGCCTTAAATAAATGGAGAGAAAAGGGATTTGATAACAAATTAGTTACTCTTGAAGTGCATAATACAAAAGATGCAGATGTATTAGGGAATAACCCTATATATAAAGATAGTAAAGTTGTTGGAAGAGCAACTGGCGGTGAGTTTGGTTTTAGATTAGATAAATCAATAGCATTAGCAATGGTTAAACCTGATTTTGCAAATGTGGGTGACAAATTACAAGTTGATATCTTGGGAGAAATGTATGAGGCTACTGTATTAGAAGAAAGTCCATACGATAAAGAAAATAATTTGTTGAGAGCATAATGAAAATTTTAGTCGCTGTAAAAAGAGTAATTGATTATAACGTTCAAATTAGAGTGAAAGAGGATGGCTCAGGTGTGGTTACAGACAATGTCAAAATGTCAACTAATCCTCCTGATGATAACGCTATTGAGGAAGCGGTTAAAATAAAAGAGGCAGGTAAAGCAACGGAGATCGTTGCAATAACAGTAGGAGAAGAAAAAGCTCAAGAGACTGTTAGAAAAGCTTTAGCAGTTGGAGCAGATAAAGGAATTCATGTAAAGACGGAAGGTGTTTTAGAGCCTCTAGCTGTTTCAAAAATTATACAAAAAATTGTAGAAAAAGAAAAACCAGATTTAGTTTTTATGGGCAAACAAGCAATTGATGATGATTGTAATCAAACAGGACAAATGCTAAGTGCTTTATTAAATTGGCCACAAGCAACTTTTGCATCGAATATAGAAGTAAAAGATAATTCTTTAGAGGTTACTAGAGAAATTGACGAAGGTCTTGAAACTGTTGAAATTAATATTCCAGCAATTGTAACCTGTGATTTAAGATTAAATGAACCTAGATACGCATCATTACCAAATATTATGAAGGCAAAGAAAAAACCTATAGAAGAAATAAATGTTTCTGATTTAGGAATTGATATCACCCCAAGAGTTCAGCAATTAAAAGTTGAGGAACCACCAAAAAGAAAAGCTGGTATTAAAGTAGCAAATGTTGCTGAATTAGTTCAAAAATTAAAAAACGAGGCAAAAGTTATATAATGGCCGTATTACTTATAGCAGAACATAACAATAAAGAGTTAAGGCCTTTTACTTTAAACGCTGCAACTGCTGCATCTCAAATCGATACTGAAGTTCATGCGGTAATTATTGGTCAAAATAGCGAGAATGCTGCAAAAAAACTGTCTGAATTACCAGTGGTTAAAAAAGTAATTAGTATAGAGGCACCACATTATGAAAATTTTACAGCTGAAAACTTTGCACCAGCAATTGTTAAACTTGCAGAAAATTATTCTCATATTGTTTGTTCTGCAAACACGTTTGGTAAAAACTTAATGCCAAGAGTTGCTGCTCATTTAGATACTTCTCAGGTAAGTGATATTATAAAAGTGATATCACCTGATACTTTTCTAAGACCTATTTATGCAGGAAACGCTTTTGCCACAGTAAAAACAAATGATGCAAAAAAATGTGTAACGATCAGACCTACATCTTTTGAACCATGCGAAAGTTCTGGTGGAACTGCAACAATTGAAAAAGGAGAGGCTGGTGAAGAATTTTCTAATACAAAATTTATTAAGAGAGAAGAAATTAAATCTGACAGACCGGAATTAGGAACTGCAAGAATTGTTGTTTCAGGTGGTAGAGGGATGCAGAGTGGAGATAATTTTAAATTAATAACAGAAGTTGCAGATAAACTAGGTGCAGCTATTGGTGCATCAAGAGCCGCAGTAGATGCAGGTTATATAAGTAACGACCATCAAGTTGGTCAAACTGGAAAAGTTGTTGTACCTGATTTATATATTGCGATTGGAATTTCAGGGGCAATCCAGCATTTAGCGGGAATGAAAGAGAGTAAAGTAATTGTCGCAATCAATAAAGATGGAGAGGCTCCAATATTTAGTGTAGCAGATTATGGCCTTGAAGCTGATCTATTTGAAGCACTTCCACAGTTCATGGAAGAGCTGAACAAATTAAACACTATACAAAAATAATCCTTACAGTTAAAAACTAGTCTATGTCTAGGGAATCGATGGAATATGATGTTGTTATTATTGGTGGTGGGCCATCAGGTTTATCAACAGCAATAAAACTAAAACAATTAGATCCAAATCTAAATGTTTGCTTACTAGAAAAAGCTTCAGAAATAGGCGCACATATTTTAAGTGGTAATGTTTTTGAGACGCGTGCGTTAGATGAATTATTACCTAATTGGAGAGAATTAAATTCACCAATTAAAACCAAAGTATCAAAAGAAAAATTTTTATTTTTAGGAAAAACAAAATCATTAAGCTGGCCAACTTGGTTGCTTCCTGCGGTTCAGCAAAATCATAAAAATTATATTATTAGTTTAGCAAATTTATGTAGATGGCTTGCTGAGCAAGCGGAAAATTTAGGTGTAGAAATATTTCCAGGATTTCCTGCAAGTGAAATTTTATACAACGATGATGGATCTGTAAAAGGAGTTGCTACTCAAGATATGGGCATAGATAAAGAAGGAAATAAAAAAGATAGTTTTGAGCCAGGTATTGAACTATTAGGTAAGGTAACAGTTTTTGCTGAGGGTTGCAGAGGTCATCTTGGGAAAGAATTAATTCAAAAATTTGAATTAAATAAAGGAAAAGATCCACAACAATATGGGATTGGGTTTAAAGAAATTTGGGAAATTGACGAGAAAACTCACGAAGAAGGCCTAGTAATGCACACAGCCGGATGGCCATTAGATAACAACACTTACGGCGGAAGTTTTATGTATCATGCAGAAAATAAACAGGTTTTTTTAGGTTATGTTATAGGTTTAGATTATAAAAACCCTCATTTATCTCCATACGATGAGTTTCAAAGATTTAAAACTCATCCAGCTATCAGGAAAATTATAGAAGGTGGAAAAAGAATTTCATACGGTGCAAGAGCTTTAATTGAGGGAGGTTTTCAAAGTTTACCTCAGATGTTTATGCCAGGAGCATTGTTAGTTGGCTGTGATGCGGGAACTTTAAACATGCCAAAAATCAAAGGCTCTCACACAGCTATGAAAAGTGGGATAATAGCGGCTGAAACTATAAATGAGCATTTAAAAGATAATAAAGATTTATCTATATTTGAACAAAAATTTAAAAATAGCTGGCTCTATAAAGAATTGTTTGAGGCAAGAAATGTCAAACCTAGTTTTAGTTGGGGATTGATATTAGGAATAATATTTACAGGTATAGATCAAATTTTATTTAGAGGAAAAATGCCTTTTACTCTTAAGCATAAGCACGCTGATCATGAAACCCTAAAACCAGCTAAAGATATGCCAAAAATAGATTATCCAAAATATGATAATGTTATAACTTTTGATAAAACAAGTTCAGTTTATCTAACAGGTACAAATCATGCAGATAATCAGCCAGTTCATTTAAAACTCAAAGATCCTAATTTACCAATCAATTATACTTTAGAAAAATTTGACGAGCCTGCTCAAAGATATTGTCCTGCAGGAGTTTATGAAGTTCAAAAAGAAAATGAAGTAAACAAATTTGTCATCAATTCACAAAACTGTATTCACTGTAAAACTTGTGATATTAAAGAACCATCACAAAATATTATTTGGGTAACTCCTGAGGGTGGAGGTGGACCTAAATATGGAAATATGTAAATTACGATAAATCTATTGCAAACTTTTTTAAAGTTTCAATTGGAACATATTTTAAGGTATTTTGATGAGTTCTTTTCAAGAAAATAGGACAAGCCTTTTCAGCCTCAACTGCTTTTGCATACCAACTAGCACATAAGCACCATCCATCACCATCTTTTAATCCAGGAAATCCGAATTCTGGATGTGGTGTGATTAAATCATTACCTGCTTCTTTTAACCATTCTAAACATTCAGTTGTTACTTTTGCACAAACAGTATGTACACCATGATCATTTTCATCCGTATTACAACATCCATCTCTTAACCATCCAGTTAAAGGATCATTAGAGCATTCTTCTAGATCTTCACCTAGAACATTTTTTTGTTTTTCTTTCATTTAAATTTTAGTTGGATTTGGTTGACCTTTGTAAACTTCCTCAGGATCAAATTTTTTTTCGTCTTCTAAAAACTTCATTTCAACTTTTCGGCCATTTTCAATTGGACCTGTTGGGATAGATCTATAAAAACACGATCGATAACCAACATGGCAACTAGCTCCATCACCAATATCAACAGTTAACCAAATAGAATCTTGATCATCATCAATTCTAATTTCAGTTACCTTTTGTGTAAAACCACTAGTCTTACCTTTATGCCAAATAGCTTTTCTAGATCTACTAAAATAGTGAGCCTCTTTAGTTTCTATAGTTTTTTTTAATGCTTCAACGTTCATATAACCATGCATTAAAATATCTTTTGTTTGAGAACACATGGTGATTACAGGAATTAGGCCATCATTATCAAATTTTGGTGATAAAAGATTTCCTTCTTCAATTTCCTGCACATTTTCTCTTTTTTTGAACATATGTAGTGACTATTTAGCATAAATCTCATTATATTAAATATTTTAAAATTAAGTAATTACTGTATAAAAAGGCGCTATGAAATTAGTAAAAGATACAGACAATAAAATTATTACAACAAGCGAAGTTACTGACAAAGAAGCTGAACAGGCTTTCAAAACTATTTTAACTTGGTTGGGCGAAGATCCTAACAGAGAAGGGCTTTTAGAAACTCCAAAAAGAGTAATGAAGGCATATAAAGAATATTTTGGTGGGTACAAAGTTGATCCAAATAAAATTTTAGATAAAACTTTTGGTGATGTAGATGGATATGACGACATGGTTATTCAAAAGAATATTTCAGTTCAAAGTCATTGTGAACATCATATGGCTCCAATTATTGGAAAAGCTCATGTTGCTTATATTCCAAAAGAAAGAGTTGTAGGATTAAGTAAACTTGCAAGAGTTGTAGAAGTATTTTCAAAAAGATTACAAACGCAAGAGAGATTAACAATGCAAATAGCCAAGACTTTAATGGAGTCTTTAGATGCAAAAGGTGTAGCTGTTACAATAGACTCTACTCATCAATGTATGACTATGAGAGGAATAAAAAAAGAACAAGCAACAACTGTAACAAATTATTACTTAGGCCAATTTAAAGAAGACCTAAGTTATCAAAATAGATATTTAAGATTTATAAGTATACCAAAAGATTAAAGTGTCTGATCAATTCAAAGCATTAATCGTAAATCAAGAGGGCGAAAATTTTACGAGAGAAGTTAAATCAATTGATAAAAGTTTCTTAAAACACGGTGATGTAACCGTTAAAGTAGATTACTCAGATTTAAATTTTAAAGATGGAATGATTTTAAGGAATGGTGGAAGATTAGTAAAAGAATTTCCTCACATTCCGGGAATAGATTTTTCAGGAAAAGTTTTAGAAAGTGAAAACCCTAAGTTTAAAGAGGGCGATAAAGTAATTTTAACAGGCTTTAGAGTAGGTGAAATTTTCTATGGTGGTTACTCACAAATAGCAAAAGTAAATGCAGATTTTTTGGTAAAAAAACCTGACAACTTAACAACCAAGCAAGCAATGATTTTAGGAACAGCAGGCTTCACTTCATTAATGAGTACTTTTGCAATTCAAGCAAGGGAAAGTATTTTATTAGGAGAAAAAGTTAACGATGTACTTGTGACCGGTGCTACTGGAGGTGTTGGGAGTGTAGCAATTATGGCATTAACAAAACTAGGTTACAACGTAACTGCAGTTACAGGAAAAGATTCTAAAACAGATTATTTAAAGTCTTTAGGTGCTAAAAACATTGTAAATAGAGCAGAATTTGACAAAGATCCACGACTTATAGATAAAGGATTATGGGACGGAGTAGTAGATACTGTAGGTGGAAAAATTTTGGCAAATGCAATTGTTCAAACTAAACCTAATGGAATTGTAGCAGTTTGTGGTAACGCAAATAACAATGAGTTAAATACAAGTGTTATACCATTTATGTTAAGAGGTATTAAGCTTTGGGGTATGGACTCTGCTAATTGTAGTATCAAGAGAAGAGAATTTATTTGGGGTGAAGCTTCAAATTTAATTAATTTTGATTTGTTAGAAAAATCAATCTTAACTGTAAGTTTAGAAGAATTGTTAGAAACTTATCCAAAAATTTTAAAAGGTGAAATTTCTGGAAGAGTATTAGTGGATTTAAATAAATAATGGATTGGGATAAATTAAAAATTTTCCATGCAGTTGCTGAAGCTGGAAGCTTCACAAACGCCACTGTTAACTTAAATCTAAGTCAATCTGCCATAAGCAGACAAATACAATCTCTAGAACAAGATTTAAAAGTTCAATTGTTTGAGAGACATGCTAGAGGACTAACTCTTACAGAAAACGGGGAATATGTTTTTAAAACTGCTCATGAAGTAATTAGTAAACTTAAAGAGGTTGAAACATCATTAGGAGATCAAAAAAATAAACCCACAGGTAAATTAACTATTACTACTGTAAGAAGTTTTGGAACTCATTGGTTAACGCCAAGAATTCAGGAATTCATGACGCTGAACCCTGAAATAGAAATAGAATTAGTTTTTGATGATAAAGAATTAGATTTAAGTACTCGACAAGCTGACATTGGAATATTTATGAGAAGACCTAAACAGCTTAACTATATTCAAAAAAAGTTAGTTGATATTAAGTACTATATTTATGGTTCAAGTAAATATTTAGAGAAAAATGGTATGCCAAAAACTGTAAATGATTTGAACAAACATAAATTTATTTCATTTGGAAAAGGTGCACCATCACCAGTTTATAATCCTGATTGGGCTTTAAAACTTGGAATGCATGATGGAAAAAAAAGAAAAACAATTATGAAGGTGAATAGTGTAATGGGATTATTGCTTGCAGTGGAGACGGGTGTTGGCTTAGCTGCTTTGCCAGAATACTTAGTAACAGGCTCTTCAAAAATTATAAAAGTACTACCAAAATCAGAAGGACCAATCACAGAGGCACATTTCGTCTATCCTCAATCTCTAAAAAATACTGCTAGAGTTCAAGCTTTTAGGAACTTCTTATTCAGTAAGATTGGCGACTGGAAATAAATCCAAAATATTAAAAAAAGCATTGTAAACTGCGTCAAAATGTGCGATTGATAATCATTCGCATTGAGAATAATTCTCATTCGCAAATCAATTAGGGTAAAGAAAAGGAGACAAGTGAGAAAAATATCTATTTTTACATTAATTTTAACTCTATTTGCCCCAGTTTTTTTGGCTGCAAACGAAGTCAATATATTTAATGCAAGACATTATAAAGCCGATGCTGAGCTTTATGGAAAATTCACAAAAGCTACAGGGATCAAAGTAAATTTAATTAATGGTAAATCAGGCGCTTTAGAAAAAAGAATGATTGAAGAAGGCGCTGACTCTGCTGCAGATCTTTATATTACTGCTGATGCTGGAAGATGTGGTGCTTTTCAAGCAAAAGGAATGACACAAAGTGGATTAGTTTCATCAACAATTAAATCATCAGTTCCAAAAAATTTTAGAACAACACACTGGGTTGGAGTGGCAAAAAGAGCAAGAATTATTTACTACTCACCAGAAAGAGTAACTGGTGCTGAATTATCTGGAATGTCTTATGAAGGACTAGCTGATCCAAAATGGAAGGGAAGATTAGTAATAAGAAAATCTAGTAATATTTACAATAAATCTCTTGTAGCTTCATTAATTGCTAACAATGGAAAAAAAGCAACAGCAGATTGGGCAAAAGGAGTTGTAGCTAACATGGCTAGAGACTCAAAAGGAAATGACAGAGCTCAAATTATGGCAGTAGCAGCTGGTGAGGCTGACATTGCGGTAGCTAACACTTATTACTTAGCACTAATGTTATCTGGTAAAAAAGGACCAGAACAACAAGAGGCAGCTAAAAAAGTCAAAGCATTCTTTCCAAACCAAGATGGTAGAGGAACACACATGAATATTAGTTGTGCTGCCCTTGTTAAAGGTGCACCAAATAAAGCAAATGCTATTGCTTTAGTTGACTTTTTATTATCACCAGAGTCTCAAGAGCATTTTACAAATAATACTTTTGAGTTTCCAATGATATCAGGTGTTTCACCAAGCCCATTAGTAGTAAATAACTTGGGATTAGATTTTAAACAAGATCTAGCGACAAAAGTTTCTACTTATGGAAAAAATCAAGCAGCAGCATTAGAAGTAATGACTGCGGCAGGTTGGAAATAATAAAAAGGGCAAATATGCATTTAAGAAAAGTTAATTTTTGGTTTCTAAGTTCTTTATTAATTTCAATTATTGTTGCGATCCCAATTATTACTGTTTTCTCAAGCTTTTTTGAGGATACTTCTAATTATTATCAAATTTTAAAAGATACCTTTTTATTCGAATATATATTTAATTCTTTTACTTTGTTAATTTGTGTTTTAGTTCTAACTTTTATATTTGGTACTAGCACAGCTTATTTAGTATCATTTTATAAATTTCCACTTAGTAATTTTTTTAAATGGGCCCTGATTTTATCTTTTGCTGTGCCTCCTTACATTTATGCTTATTCATTAACAGCCTTTTTTGAGAATTATGGAACATTGTATTCAATTTTAAAAAATTTATTTGGACCAGGAAATTATAACCAATATATACCAAAATTTGATGGCTTGCTTGGAGCTGTTCTTTCACTTTCCTTTTCTTTATTTGCCTATGTATATATTCTCGCAAGAGCATCATTCCTTTATCAATCTCAAAACTTAATTGATTTAGGAAGAAGTTTGGGATTTTCAAAATTAAAATCATTTTATTATTTAATTTTACCAGCAGCTAGGCCAGCGATTGTTACTGGCTTATCACTTGTTGCAATGGAAACTTTAGCTGAATTTGGTGCCGTAGACTTTTTTTCGATCAATACTTTAACAACTGGAATTTATAATGCATGGATTACTTTTGATGATTTAGCTTTTTCAAATCGAATATCTTTCTTTCTTTTAATATTTATATTTGCAATTTTTATTTTAGAAAATTTATCTAGAAAAAAAGCAAGATACCACTCGAATACAAAGGGTGGGTTTAAACAGAAAGAAAAAATACAACTTTCAGGAGCTAAAGCTTTTTATGTATTTTTTATTTGCTTAATTATATTCTTCTTGAGTTTTTTATTTCCTTTAGGTCAAATGTTATATTGGACAATAAAATTCCCTGAAAACTTTTTTGATCTTAATATTTTAACGCTTACTTTAAATACTATTTATTTAGTATTTTTATCAAGCTTAGTTTTGATATTATTCTCTTTGATTTCAAATTATGGAAATAGAGTTTCAAAAAATAAAATATTAAATATCTTATCTACTCTATCTATTTCTGGATATGCAATACCAGGTGTTATTTTAGCCGTAGCATTTATTACTTTTATAGCATGGTTCGATGAGAATATAATTCAAGCATTAGGTTTCTTATCTATAAAAAAAATGTTTATTGGTTCTATCCTTGGTTTAGTTCTTGTGTATTTTATAAGATTTTATTCTTTGGCGTTTAACGGAATTAAATCGGGTTATGAAAAAATTAATATCTCTGTCGATGAAAGTTCTTATCTTCTTGGTTATTCAAAACAAAAAACATTTATGAATATTCATGTTCCATATTTAAGAAACTCACTCTTGTTTGTCGTAATATTAATTTCTCTTGAAATAATTAGAGAGCTTCCAATTACATTAATTTTAAGGCCTTTTAACTTTGAAACATTTGCAACAACTGCTTATATTTCTGCATCTGAGGACTTACTTGAGGCTGCTGCTGCACCATCATTATTTTTAATTTTAATTGCAACTGCATTTATTATGCTTACATCTAAATATATTCTGAGAGAAAAATGATTAAAAATTTTTTAGAAATTAAAAACGTAGATTTTACCATAGGTGGTAAAACCAAGGTTAAGAATGCCTCATTCAACATTGAAAATGAAGGGGAGACTTTATGTATTCTTGGTCCATCAGGCATTGGAAAAACAACAATACTTAGAACAATAGCTGGATTAGAAAAAATTGATAAAGGATCAATCAAATTAAATGGTAAATTGTTATCCTCAAAAAAAGAAAATATTGAACCCGAGCATAGAAATATATCTTTAGCATTTCAGGATAACAGTCTTTTTCCACATTACACTGTTGAAAAAAATATATTATTAGGTGCAGAGAAAAATAAGGGAAAAAGAAAAAAGAAAATAAGCTTTAAAGAAATAATAGAATTCCTAGATATTTCAAAAATATTATATAAATATCCACATGAAATAAGCGCAGGTGAGGCTCAAAGAGCTTCTCTTGCAAGATCTTTATTAACCCAACCTGATCTTTTGTTACTAGATGAACCACTATCAAATGTTGACCAAAGTTTTAAAGAGGAAATTCAAGTTAGATTAAAAAAAATATTGAGTAGATTAAAAATTACTACGATAATAGTTACTCATGACTCTTATGAGGCTTTTTATTTAGGAAATAAATGCGCCATTATTTTAGATGGCCAGATAAAGCAGTTTGATGATCCTTATAATGTTTATCATTTTCCAAACTCAGTTGAAGTAGTGAATTTTTTAAATAGGGGAATATTAATTCCTGCTAAGGTAACGGGAGAAAATTCATTAGAAAATAAAGATTTAGGAACAATTAAAGGTAATTTTATTAAACACTATCCAAAAGGTTCAGATGTACAATTGTTATTACAACCGGAAGATCTCGAGCATGATGATCGAAGCAATCTTAAGTTAGAGGTTGTTGATAGGAAATTCAGAGGAACAAATTTTATTTATACTTTAAAGACTAATAGTGATTTATTGATACCTGTTTTTGTTCATTCTCATCACGTTCACCAACATGAAGTTGATGAAAAATTTGGTATTAAGAGACCAATAAATATTGATCATATAGTTTGTTTTTAATACAAACCAAATAGATGCTCTCAAAAAAACAATTATTTTCAAGAGGTATGCTTGATATTGCTCCTCATATGCTTTCAGTAATTCCTTTTGGAATTATTTGTGGAGCAATTGGTGTAGACCTTGGTTTTAGTCCATACTTAGTTTACGCTATGTCAATTATTATCTTTGGGGGAGCTTCACAGATTGTTTTTTTGCAACTTTTATCAGGCGGTGCTTCCGCTTTAGTAGCAGTTACTTCAGTAGGTGTAATCAATTCAAGACATTTATTATATGGAGCTGTTTTATCTGAGTATTTAGAAAAATTATCTTTTATTAAGAAGCTATTAATTTCTTATGTTGTAGTTGATCAGGGATTTGCTGAGTCTAATAAATTTTTTAAAAAAAATAAAACCGAACAATATTTACATTATCACTTAATAGGCACAGGAATTACAATGTGGGTTTGCTGGCAAATAGCAACTCTTGCAGGGATAATATTAGGTTCATTTGTTCCCGAAGAGCTTGGATTAAAATTTGCAATTCCCTTAACTTTTATAGCAATTGTTGTTCAAGATTTAAAAAAATTGGATCA
>JACWDT010000003.1 GCA_014653985.1 Pelagibacterales bacterium SAG-MED22 | reverse complement strand
AAGTACCTAAATGTATTTCTTATTTTTCTGTAGGATTCTGCATGTTGATCCAGAATTGAATATCAAGATCATAAATCAGATACTATTTATACATCTTTTCCTATTAAAAAATCTAATTTAAAAGATCTTGTAGGTAGCGATATAATTATTTGGACTACAACCCCCTGGACAATTCCAGCCAATAGGGCACTGGCTTATAATGAAGCTCTTGATTATGTTCAGTTGGAATTAAATGATGATAGTGATTTTAAAAAAAGAAAAATTGTAGTCGCTGAAGCCTTACTGCAGTCAGTCATCAATGATTGTAAAATAAAAAATTACAAAAAAATTAAAACATTTAAAGGTAAAGATTTAAAAGAAACTATCTGTAATCATCCTTTTTTAGATCTAGGTTACGATTATGATATACCTATGCTAGAGGCACGCTTTGTAACTATTGAACAAGGTACTGGAATTGTGCATTGTGCACCAAGCCATGGACCAGATGATTTTAATCTTTGTATTAATAATGGAATTAAAGCAATTGAAACAGTTGATGGAGATGGCAAATATACAAAACATGTAAGCTTATTCGAAGGTATTCATATTTTTAAAGCAAACCCAATAGTAATTGAAAAACTTAAAGAGCAAAAAAAATTATTATCAAATGGAGAGCTGATGCACTCCTATCCGCATTCTTGGAGATCAAAAGCTCCACTAGTTCATAGAGCCACTCCACAATGGTTCATATCTATGGAAAGTCATAAGTTGAGAGATAAAGCTTTAAAAGCAATTAATGATACGACTTTTTATCCTAGTAAAGGAAAAGAGAGATTAAAATCAATGATAGAGACCCGGCCTGACTGGTGTGTATCAAGACAAAGAGTGTGGGGCGTTCCCCTTCCAATTTTTGTTAACAAAAAAACCAAAGAAATTTTAGTAGATGATGAAGTAAATGAAACTATTGCCACCATTTATGAAAAAGAGGGTTCAGATTGCTGGTTTTCAGATGACCCACAAAGATTTTTAGGAAGTAAATACAAAGCTGAAGATTATGAAAAGTTGAGCGATATTGTTGAAGTTTGGTTTGATAGCGGATCAACACATTCATTTGTTCTTGAAAAAAGAGAAGATTTAAAGTGGCCAGCATCAATGTATTTAGAGGGCTCGGATCAACATAGAGGCTGGTTTCATTCATCATTATTAGAGTCTTGTGGAACTAGGGGAAGAGCACCGTTTGAAAATATTTTGTCCCATGGATTTGTAGTGGATGGCAAAGGATTGAAAATGTCAAAATCTTTAGGAAATGTAATTGCCCCAGAAGATATTCTAAAAAAATATGGAGCAGATATACTAAGAATTTGGGTAGCATCATCAAACTACTCAGAGGATTTAAGAATAGATTATTCAATTCTGGATCAACATGCAGAATCCTACAGAAAAATAAGAAATACATTTAGGTACTTGCTTGGGAATATTAAAGATAATTTTGAAGAAATTGATTTTAAAAAAGTAGATTTAAATGAATTACCTGAACTCGAACAATTTATGTTGCATAAGTTGTATTCTTTGGATGTTAACTTTAAAAAATATTTTAAAAATTATGATTTTCATAATTTATATAAAGAGTTACTTAATTTTTGCACAGTAGATTTGTCTGCATTTTATTTTGATATAAGGAAAGACTCATTATATTGTGATCCTCTAGACTCAAAAAAAAGAAAGTCAACTATACTGCTGTTAAATATAATTTTGAATTCATTATTAAAATGGTTCGCACCAATTTTATCTTTTACTACTGAAGAAATTTATAGATTGTTATTTAAAAATAACAAAAGTATTCATTTAGAAAAATTTTTAGATTTCCCTAATTTATTTTCGAATGAAAAATTGCATCAAAAATGGTTAGAACTGATCAAAATTAGAAATATTTGTAATATTAGTATTGAAGAAAAACGAGCCAATAAAGAGATTGGTTCAAGTTTAGAGGCAGACTTAAGTATACATTTAGACAAAAAATTAGAAGAAATCACTAAGAACATAGATTTTTCAGAACTATGTATAACATCGAAAGCTCAAATTTCTTTTAAGGAAAAACTTGAAACAAGTGCACAAACTACAAAAGCAAAAGGTACAAAGTGTCCTGTATGTTGGAAAATAAGTGAAGTGAGCTGTCCAAGACATCCTTGATGAATTTGAAAATAATAAATAACAATTTTTATGTTAATCTAACAATTATTCTTTCAATTTTTATTTTAGACAGATTAACTAAGCTTTATGTAGTTTATTTAGATAAAATAAATAGTGGTTCTGAAATATACTTATCAAAATATTTAAATATCTATTTAATTTGGAATGAGGGAATAGCTTTTGGACTATTTTCTTTTGATGAAAAAAATCTTTATAACTACCTAACCATACTAATATTAATTATAGTAGTATTTTTACTTTTTTGGATAATTAAAAGTAATGGTATTCAAAAGTATGCATTATCAATGATTTTTGGAGGTGCACTGGGAAATTTATTTGACCGAATTTTGTATCGAGCTGTTCCTGATTTTATAGACTTACATATAAATAATTTTCACTGGTTCATATTTAATATCGCTGATATATTTATAACAATTGGTGTATTTCTTATGATTTTCTCAGAATTTATTGTTAAAGGTAGAAATGAAAAAAATTAAAATAATTTTTTTTATTATTTTATTTGGAAGCTTTTTTTATAGTTGTACCACTGTAAAAAAAGGCTTTCAATCTCAAAGAAAAAATAGCACTGATGAGTTTTTAGTTGAAAAAAAACAACCTCTAGTCATGCCTCCTGATTTTGAAAAATTACCTATACCAGACCAAAACCGTTCAAATAGTCAGCAGGAAAATATCAATCAGATAGAAGAACTAATAGTCACAGATAATACAAAGAATACAAATTCAAACATTTCATCCGATTCAAATCAAAAAACTGAAATCTTTATTTTAGATAAAATTAAAAAATAAAAGATGAATCATAAAAATATTCTTTTTAAGAATTTTAAATTAAATAAAAAAACTTCAAATACTAAAAAAATATTAACTAATCTTTTAAAAGAAGATAACAAAATTTTACAATCACTAAGTAAGAACTATAGTGATAGTTATACTAAAAAAAGTTTATCAAAATATAAAAATTTAAAAAATATTAGGATTATAGGTATGGGTGGTTCCAGTCTAGGTACCAGAGCAATATATAGTTTTCTAAAACACAAAATAAAAAAAAATCTTATATTTTTTGATAATCTTCAACCTAATAGAATCAAAGATAATAAAAAACATCTTAACTTAATTGTTTCTAAATCAGGCAATACTTTGGAAACGATTGTTAATACAAATATTTACATAAACAAATTTGATAAAAATATTTTTATTACAGAAAATAAAAAAAATTATCTTCATATATTAGCAAATAAATTAAAATCAGAAGTAGTTCACCATAATAATTATATCGGAGGTAGATATTCAGTTCTTTCAGAGGTAGGTATGTTGCCAGCTGATTTAATGGGCCTTAAGCCAGATCATTTTCGTCAATTTAATCAGCTAATAAAGAATAAAAAATTTCTTAACAATGTGATCCAAAATGTTACAGCAACAGTTGGTTTTTTAAAAAATAAGAAATTAAATTCTGTTATTTTAAATTATGATGAGAAAGCTAAAAATCTCTTTAATTGGTATCAACAACTGATAGCTGAAAGCTTAGGAAAAAAAGGAAAAGGATTGCTACCAGTCATTTCTAACTTACCAAAAGATAACCATAGCGTTATGCAGCTTTATCTTGATGGATTTAAAAATAATTTTTTTACTTTTTTTTATACTCACGAAAAAAAATCATTCAAAATTAAAAATAGTAAAATATTATCCTCACAAAATTATTTGAAAAATAGAAATTTATCGGAGGTTATTTATGCTCAAAAAAAAGCTACAGAGAACGTTTTCCGTAAAAAAAATATCCCATTTCGAAGTTTTGAAATAAAAAATAGAGATGAAAGAGCATTAGGAGAATTATTTTGTTTCTTTATTTTGGAAACTATTTTGATTGGTAAATCCTTAAACCTAAACCCTTATGATCAGCCAGCCGTTGAATTAATTAAGTTAGAAACAAAAAAAATTTTAACTTAAAAGACATATATAGTCTATTTTTGAAATTCCATATTGTTTCTGTTCAACAATTTTAAATTTTGGTGGGATTAGATCTTTTTCTTTTTTATGACGATGCAAAATAATTATTCCATTTTTCTTTAAAATATTCCCTTTTACAATCGTTTCAAAAATTTTCTCTAGATTTTTGTCTTTAAAGGGTGGATCTAAAAAAATAATTTCAAACAATTCATTGAGCATCAATAGTGTATTTTCTTTATAAATGTCTTTTTCAAGAATTTCGTAACTATCAGTGCATCTAAGATTAATTAAGTTCTTTTTTAAAACTGAAAGAACCCCCATATAATTTTCAGCAAAAATTACCTTACTTGCACCTCTCGAGAGACACTCTATTCCAAAAGATCCTACACCCGAAAATAAATCTAATACTTTAGCCCCAGTAAGCTGTACCTTAAATTTATTTGAATGATTAATGATATTAAAAATAGACTCTTTTGTTAAATCTTTTAATGGCCTAGTTTTAGCATCTTTTGGTTCTAATATTTTCTTACCTCTATAAGAACCTGATATTATCCTCATTTATCAATGACCTTATACCCAATGTCTTTTCTGTAAAATCCACCTGACCAATTTAATTTTTCTAAATTTTGCAAAATATTTTCTCTTGCTGATCTAAGATTTTCAGAAAGAGTAACGAAATTTAATACGCGCCCACCCACCGCATAAGTCTTACCATTCTTATTTATGGTTCCTGCATGAAATAAGAAATCATCTTCTTTTAAAATAATTTTACTAATATTCTCTATTTCAATATTTTTATCAAAATCTTCAGGGTATCCATTTGAGCAAACTACAACACATAAACTTTTTTTATTTAACCAATTAATTTCTAATTTATCTAATCTTTCTTCACAACAAGCCAACAAGATTTCACCTAAGTTTGTTTTAAGTTTTGGAAGTATTGTTTGACACTCTGGGTCACCCATTCGTACATTATATTCTATCAAAAATGGTTCATTCTTTACAATCATTAAACCTGCATATAAAAATCCTTTATATTTAGTCCCAAGTTCACCCAATCCTAAAAGTGTTGGTTTAATAATTTTATTAATAATTTTATTTTTCAATTCTTCATTAATCAATCTTGAAGGACAATATGCCCCCATACCTCCTGTATTTTTTCCCCTGTCTCCTTCCAAAACTCTTTTATGATCCTGTGCAGTTTCAAAACTCTTAAAAGTATTTCCATCATGAATAGTAAAGAAACTCATTTCCTCACCATCTAAAAATTCTTCTATTAGCAAGTTACTCGCCTTTCCAAATTTACCACCAAATATTTCGTCAATAGCAATGATTGCTTCACTCTCTTCATTACAAATATAGACACCCTTGCCAGAAGCTAGATTGTCTGCCTTAACGACTGCAGGAAAATTAGTTTTTTTTATAAATTCTTTAGCACTATCTTTATTTTTAAAAATTCCAAATTTAGCTGTTGGTATTTGAAATTTTTCACAAAGTTTTTTTGTAAATATTTTTGAACCCTCTAGTTGAGAAGCAACTTTATTTGGTCCAAATACTTTAATTTTGAAACTCTCTAAATAATCTACCAGTCCATCTACTAAGGGTTTTTCTGGGCCAACAACAATTAAATCAATTTTTTTATCAAAAATAAAATTTTTAAGACTTTCAAAATTCTCTAAATTAAGATTTATATTTTCTGCAATTTCTTTAGTACCTGCATTACCTGGAAAACAGAATATTTTATATATTTTATTTGAGTTTTTTAAACTTTGACAAATAGCATGTTCTCTACCACCACTTCCTATTATTCCAACTTTCATATAAAACTATATAAACTAAAAATGACAAAAAAATTAGCAAAAATAAAATATTTACCAAATAATTTTGAAATTATTGATCCTGGTGATTATGTGGTGTGTGCTGTATCTGGAAAGAAAATAGATTTAGAGAATTTAACTTATTGGAATGTAGAGTTACAAGAACCATATTATTCATATCAAGAAGCTTTTATTAAAAGAGAAGACAATATTAAAAAATAATTATTTCCAACGATTGTGAGACCATATCCATTGTTCAGGTTTTTTTAATATCATCTTCTCAAGAATTTGATTTAATTTCAAAGTAATATTTTCGACCGAGTCCTCTTTTGAAAAATTTATAGGATTATTTATCGATATTTTAAAATTTAAATCTTTAATTCTTTCAATATAAACTGGTACAACGGGAATGTTAAATTTTCTTACTAATTGAGCTGGTATAGTTGTGGTTAATGCACCTTGATTAAATAAATTACACAAAACCCCTTCAGAAACTCTCTGGTCTATCATTAGAGCTGTTGAATAGTTATTTTTTTTAAGAGAAATTAATTTTTTAAGTCCTCCAATACCCTTTTTAATTTGATGCTTACAAATAAATTTTTTTCTTATCCCTTCCATAATCTCATTTAAAAAAATATTATTTAAAGGTCTGTATATTGCAGACAATTTAATACCAGTTTTTTCTAAATACATTGCCATAAGTTCGAAATTACTAAAATGACCAGAAATAAATATAACTTTTTTTTTAGATCTTTTTATTTCATCTAGTATCTCTTGTCCTTCAACCTTAATTTTGTTCTCAAGCTTTCCATATCTAAAATCTTTAATAAACATATACTCTGCAAATAATCTTCCATAGTTATTCCACATTAACCTTGTTATATTTTTTAAATTTTCAGAACTTATATCTGGAACGCCTCTTTTAATATTTGAATGAATTATTTGTCTTGACCTAAAGAATGGCCCAATTAATTCAAAGATCTTTCCACTAAGTTTTGAAGATAAATTAGGTCCTAAAAATTTAAATATTAAAAAGCAAAAAATTGTTAAAGAAAATTGTATAAAATATTTAAAATTTTTCATTTGAGATTATTGATTTAATTAATTTATCTTCATCTATTATTTTCAATTCTGCTTTCATTATTTTGATTCTACTTACATCATAATTATTTAATCTTAAAAAATCTTTTTCTGTCGTTATTATTTCACAGTTTAAATTACCTGCTTCATTTAAAATTTTATCTATATCCTTTTTTGTGTATGCATAATGATCAGAAAACTCTAGATCTTTTAATACTTCTAAGCCATTTTTTTTAATCATTGAAACAAATGTTTGGTGGTTACCAATGCCTGAAAACACTAAATATTTTTTATTTTTCTTAAATTCATCTAAATTTATTGGTTCGTATTTACCAAGATGAATATTAATATCAGAATTGATTTTAAGTATTTCTTGGGTTAAATAGTCAACATTATCTAAATTCCCATTTAAAAAAATATGATCATAATTTTTAATTTTATTGATATTTTCTCTTAATGGACCAGCAGGAAGTATCATACCATTTCCGATCCAATTTATATTATTAAAACAAACAAAACTAATATCGTAATGAATTGTCTTATCCTGAAGACCATCGTCCATTATTGCAATATCATAATTTTGATTTTGAGCTTTTTCTATAGCATCAATCCTTTTGGAAGATAAAAACAGTCTACCATTTTTTTCAAGAAGTTTTTGTTCGTCAAATTGTTTTTTATAATATTTCTTGATAAAGCAGGATTTTATATTTCTATCGTTTAAAAGTTTATTTAATTTAATGCTCAGAGATGTCTTGCCAGTACCTCCCAGGTAGATATTACCAACACATACTGTCTTAATTTTAAATTTTTTTTTAGTTAATTTTGGAAATAATTTTTTTGTGGTTTCAATAAAAAAAGCTATTGGATAAAGCAAATATGCGTTTAAGTTTGGTTTTTTATAATCCCAAAACTTAGGTTTTTTTAAATTCATCAATAATAAAATAGTCTAATTCTTTTATAGTTTTTTTTAAAATATTTTGTCCAATATCTTTGATTTTATTACCAATTATTTTATTCTTTCTAAAGGTTATTGAGGAGGCTAATTTTTTTGGAGTTAGGATTTTTTTTGATACATTTAATGATTTTAATAATTTATAAACATCCTTAAAGTTATCTGTATTCGGTCCATGTAATATTTTTGCTCCAAATCTTGCTGCTTCCAAAGGATTTTGTCCTCCTCTGTCAATTATGGAACCACCCAAAAAAACAGAGGAGCCAATTTTGTGGAATTTTTTGGTCTCACCAAATGTATCAACAATATAAATATCAGTATCTTTTAAACTTCTTGGTTTAGTGCTGTGTTGTAAAACCTTAAGGCCTAAATTTTTTATCTCATAAATTATTTCTTCTGATCTGTGAATATGTCTTGGAATGATTATAGTGATTAAATTTTTTACCTTTTTTCTCAGCTGAATATGTGCTTTTGCACAGAACACTTCTTCACTTCTATGCGTACTAGATGCAACCCAAATTTTTTTTTTTTTTAGTTCTTTCTTTAAATTTATATTAATCCTGTCTAAATTTTCTTCAAAATTTTCGGCAAATTTTAAATTTCCCAGATGTCTAATCTTATTTGCTTTAAGTATTTTTAAATATTTACCTGTTTCAAGATTTTGAGGGTAAGTAATTGTTATCTTGCTAAAAATTGATCTTGCAAAAGATCTTAACATCATCCATTTTTTAAAAGTTTTTCTTGTTAGTCTCGCATTTAATAAAATTAATGGAATTTTTTTATCATTGATATTATTATACATGCATGGCCAAATTTCAGAGTCTACAAAGATAGCTATACAAGGTTTCCAAAAATTTAAAAATTTATTTGTAAAAAATAAATTATCTATGGGATAGAATTGATGAATAGTTTTTTTAAATTTAAGTTTTTGAAAAACTTTTGATGAACTTAACGTACTAGATGTTACAAGTATTTGTGCAATAGAGTTATTTTTTTCATAATTTTTAATCAGTGGTACGATACTTAATATTTCACCAACACTTGCACCATGAAACCAAATAAGTTTTCCTTTAGTTCTTTTTTTTGAAATAATACAAAATTTTTCTATATATCTTTTTTTATCTTCTTTATTTTTTAAAATTCTATAAAAAATTATTATTGGAGAAAATATTGTAATTATAAAAATTATTATATGGTAGAAAAATAACATAATTATTTCTGAATCTGTTTTTCATAAAAACTTCTATATAATTCAGATTTATTCATTAAATCCTCATGTTTACCTTTTTCGATTACTTTTCCTGAATCAATGAGATAAATATTATTAGAGTTCAAAATTGTCGATAATCGGTGTGCTATTACTATTGTTGTTTTATTTTTGGTAAGAATATTTAAAGCCTCTTGAATTTTGGTTTCAGTCTCAGAGTCTAAAGATGAAGTTGCTTCGTCAAGGAGAATTACTGAACTTTTTTTAAGCATTGCTCTCGCAATAGAGAGTCTTTGTTTTTCACCACCTGATAATCTCACACCATTTTCCCCAATTAATGTTTCGTATTTATTTGGCAGATTGCTAATAAATTCCTCACAAAAAGACAAGTTTGCAACGTGGTAGATTTCATCATCTGTAGCATTTTCTCTAGCATATTTAATATTATTTTTAATTGTATCATCAAACAAAGTTGTTTCTTGACTTACCATAGAAATTTGCTCTCTAAGTGATTTGATAGTTAATTTATTTATTGATTGATCATCAATAAATATTTCACCGGACTGTACATCATAAAATCTTGGTATTAAATTCATGATGGTTGATTTTCCAGATCCACTATGGCCCACTAAAGAAGTCATTTTTCCGCCTTCAAATTCTAAATTTATTGAATCAAGAGTTTGTCCTTCACTTATTTCATATGAAAAATTAACATTTTGAAATTTGATATTTGAATTTTTCACTTGAATTGATTTTGCATTAGATGAATCATTAATGTTATTTGTTTGATCTATAATTGGTAAAATTCTTGATGCCGCGGAAAGACCCTGATTCAAAACCATATTAAGGGTTGATAAAGATCTTACTGGTTGGTAAGCCAACATCATTGCAGCAAGAAAAGAAAAGAAATTATTAATATCTAATTCGCCTCTTGACATTAATGTACCAGAGTAAAAAATCAAAACGGCAATCATTACTCCTGTTAAAGTTTCCATTATAGGAGACATTCTTACAAAAACTGTTTGAATTTTTTGATTTTTTTCTTGTAGTTGTGATAAATATTTTTCAGCTCTTTTTTTCTCATATTCTTCTTTTTGAAAAATTTTTATTAATTTATGATTTTTAAATAACTCAACTAAATAAGTTGTTAAATAACCAGATTTCTGTTGTGCTTCGGTGGTAACTTTACTTATTCTTTTACCTAGTGTTTTTGCAGAAAAACTTGCTAATGGAATCATAATAATCGAAATAAGAGCCAATTTCCAATTTTGTAAAAACATTACAAACAAAAGACCTATCAATGTTAAAGAATCTTTAAATAATGTTAATATTGCATTACTAAGCAGATTAGTAATATGTGTTACATCATAAGTAAGGTTGGAAATAAATTTACCTGAGTGTTTTTTGTCAATAATCTGTGTGTCAGCTCCCAATAATGTATTAACCATATCAAATTGAAGTTTTTTTTTAATTGCCTCACCAACACTAATCATTGTTGCTTTTGCATAATATAAAGATAAGCCTTTTGTGGTAAATGCCAAAATAATCATCAATGGGATATAAACTATTAGTGTTTGATCTTTTTCAATAAAAAGTTTTTTTATTGCAGGATCTAAAAGCCAGGCAATTGCTGATGTACTTCCTGCAACTAATATAGAAAAAGATGCAGATAAAATAATTTTATCTAAATATTTTTTTGAATAATCATTATACAGTCTTTTATAAATTATAGAATTTTTCATTATAAAGTTTTGACTATTAAGATATTTATAAAAATTATAAGACCAAAAAAATTATTACTTTTGAACGCTTTTAAACAACTGGCGGGTTTATTTAAATTAAATATTTTCATTTGATAAATAAATAAGTGAATAAATGGAATTATAGAAAGCAAATAGTAGCTAAAATGAAATTTCATTTCGTAACCTCCAATCAGTAAGAAAGATAATAAAAAAAAATAACATACAAATAAAAATTTTTTAGCTTTCCCTTTGAATTTTATTGATGTTGATTTTAATCCTATTATTTCGTCATCTTTAATATCTTGGTATCCATAAATCGTGTCATACCCCAGTGTCCAAAATATGGCTCCAAAGTAGAATAGTATCGGTGCTAAGCTAATTTCACCTTTAACAGCAGACCATCCAAGTATTAACCCATAATTAAAAGTGATACCTAAGAATAATTGTGGCCAATAAGTAAACCTTTTCATCAATGGATAAGTGAAAGCAAGAGGCATGGAGCCAAAAGCAAGAATTATTGTAAACAAATTGAAATTAATCAAAACTAAAAAGGCTAATAAACAAAGCGTGAGGGCATAAAGTACAGCAAGTTTAATAGACACTTTTCCTGAGGCGATTGGACGATTTTTCGTACGAAAAACTTTTGCATCAAATTCTTTATCTAAGATATCGTTTACTATACACCCTGCTGATCTCATAAACACTGACCCTAAGAAGAATAAAAGTAAATAAAAAAAATAGTTATTTAGGCTAGTAGAAAAATCATAGGCCAATGTAAGTCCCCAAGTGCATGGCCAGAATAGAAGCATAAAACCAATTGGTTTTTTTAATCTTGTAAGTTCGATAAATAGGTTAAATTGGTTCATAATTTACTTGTAAATAACAAAGCCTAGTTTCATAATCAAATTGATTCGTATGAATATAGATTATACCGTTACAGCCCTAATGTTCCCTGCAATACCTTTATTAATGGGTGTTTACAGTAATAGGTTTCACACACTGAGTGCTTTAATTAGAAAAATTCATGATGCTCATGTTTTTGAAAAACACACTCCACCTGAATGGAAAGCGCAATTTATTAATCTTAATAAAAGAATAAGCCTTTTAAAATTCTCAATGGTATTTGCTGCCTTTGGCTTTTTATTTAATATGTTAACTGTTTTTGGACTTTATTTAAGTGAAATTTTCATTGCCAGAATTATTTTTGGATCATGTTGTTTATCTATGATTATATCAATAATTTTTTTTATAGTCGAAATTCAAGTATCAACTAATGCGTTAAAACTTCATATGTCTGACATGGATATCTATGAATAGAGTATCTGGTTATGGCTTAATAACAGCTGGACCAGTGAGTAATCTACCTTCTAAATCCTTGTGAGCTTGTTTAACTTCATCAAGTGAATATTTTTTTGAAATTTCAATTTTAAATTTACCAGATAAAACAGCATTAAAAACTTTTTTTGCTGACTCTAGTAATTCTTCTCTTTCAATAGTGTAATGAGCGATGGAAGGACGTGTAAAAAATAATCCTTTAGCATTAATATGTTTTTTTACATCAATTGTGTCTACATAACCTGATGCATTTCCAAAAGCTACCATCATCCCTCTGACTTTCAGTACTTCAATTGAACCTTCAAAAGTTTTTAAACCTACACCATCATAGACAACATCAATTCCATTTTTTCCAACAATTTTTTCAACTTCTTCTACAAAGTCTCTATCGGTATAATTAATTACATGATGACAACCATTTTTCTTAGCAATTTCCTCTTTTTCTTTAGATCCAACAGTACCAATAATATCTGCACCAATAGAATTGGCCCAAGGACATAGTATTTGTCCTAGTGCTCCAGCTGCTGCATGGTAAAGAACTTTGTCACCTTTCTTTAATGGATATGCTCTGTGTAATAAATACTCAGCTGTAATACCTTTTAAAGTAACACATGACGCAACCTCGTCTGAAACTCCATCTGGAACTGGCACAAGTTTATTCTCTGGCATAATATGTTTTTCAGAATATGCACCAATAGGCATAGATGCATGGGAAACTCTATCTCCTACTTTAAATAAAGTAGCATCAGGGCCAACTTCTTCAATAACACCACATGCTTCGAGACCAATCCCACTTGGAAGTGGAATGGGGTAGAGCCCTGTTCGGTGATATGTATCAATATAATTTATGCCAATAGATAAGTTTTTTATTAAAACTTCATTTGTTTTAGGTTTGCCAATTTCAACATTTTCAACTTTCAATACATCAGGACTTCCAAATTTTTCTATTTTTATAGCTTTCATAATCTATTTTACAAATGTACCATTATGATAATCTTGAACAGCTTGCAAGATTTCTGCTTTAGTATTCATCACGAAAGGACCACCTCTTGCTATTTCCTCATTAATAGGCTTGCCAGAAACCACCAAGAACTTAGCATTTGATTTAGCTTTCACTGTTAAATCTTCACCTCGAGTTAAAAGTATTAAAGTACTATCTTTAACATCATCGTGTTTATTTTTTCCAATTTCAATTTCACCATTTATTAGATAAATAAAAGTGTTATGAGTTGAAGGTAATTTATAGCTAAACAATTTATCTTTGGTCAGCTCAATATCAAAATAGATTGGCTCAACATTATGACCTTTAACAGGGCCTTCAGCATTTTCAAAATTTCCAGCTATAACTTTAACCTGTTTTTCTTTATCTTTATGAACACTCATTTTATCTGAATCTATGTAAATATATTCAGGCTTACTCATCTTTAATTTAGCAGGCATATTAATCCATAACTGAAATCCATGAAGTTTGCCTTCTTTCATTGCAGGCATTTCGGAATGAATTATTCCACTTCCGGTTTTCATCCACTGAACATCTCCTGCAGTCATTCTTCCTTCACCTCCAGTGCTATCTTTATGTTCAAAATCTCCAGCTAACATATAGGTTACTGTTTCAATTCCTCGATGTGGATGGGGTGGGAAACCTGCAATGTAATCCTCACTATTCTCTGATCCAAACTCATCTAACATCAAAAATGGATCAAAATAATTTGGTTCTACACCAATACTTCTTTTCAACTTAACTCCCGCACCATCAGATGCAGGAATAGGGTCAATAATTTTACTGATTTCAATGTTTTTCATTTTAACAACAAAAGAATTTATTAGAGTATATCAAGTAATTCTCCAAGTTGTCTAATTTGATGTTTAGGTGAATAGTCAAGTTTATCAAAAATATTGTCATTTCTATTTACCCAAATAGAATTATATCCATAATTTCCTCCACCTGATACATCCCATGTGTTTGCACTCAGAAAATAAACTTCATTTTTTTGAATTTGATATTTTTTTATTGGCATATCATAAACTTTAGAGTCTGGTTTATAAATTCCAACTTGTTCTATTGAAAAAAGATCATCAAATAAATTTTCTAAATTATTACTTTTAACTAATTCGTCTAAAAGAGAGGGAGACCCATTTGAAAGAATAGCTAATTTAAAATTTTTTTCTTTAAGTTTTATTAACACTTCATGTACTTCTTTATAAGGAGAAAGAGTTTTATAAAGATTCAATAGTTCATTTTTCATCGTAGGATCTATTTTGTAAGTTTTCATAGATTTATCCAAACTATCTTCCGTAATTTTCAAAAAATCCTTGTGCCTTTTCATTAAACTTCTAAGCCAAGTATATTCTAGCTGTGTGGTTCGCCAAAAGTTTGCAAAGCCTTCCCATTTATCACCAATTTTATCTTTACATTTCTCTGCAGCCGAATTGACATCAAACAGAGTACCGTATGCATCAAAAATTATTGCTTTAATATTTTTCATCAACTATTTTATTAATATGAGTAATATTAGATTATTTTTTCCAAAAAGTTTATCTATTAATTTATCAGACAAGCTCGATAAATCACAATCTCATTATGTTTCAAAAGTTATGAGAGTTAAAGAGAACGAAGTTTTTTCTTTATTTAATAATAGTGGAGAATGGCAGGCAAAAATTTTAGCTATTTCAAAAAGCTTAGTTGAATTTAAAATTACCAAACAATTAAGACAAGTAGAAAACTCCAAAGAACTTTGGTTAGCCTTTTCTCCTATTAAATCTAATTACTTTAATTTTATGATTCAAAAAGCAACCGAATTAGGAATTACAAAATTTTTACCTATTATATTTGACCGAACAATAGTTAGAAAAATAAACAAGGAAAGATTAGAAAAAGTTATAATAGAAGCAGCCGAACAATCGAATAGAATTCAAATTCCAAAGATTGAAAAACCACAAAATCTTAATAGTTTTTTAAATAAGAACGATTTGGATTTGATTTTCACAGATCTTAATTCAAGTAACAATAAGCTAGATTTAAAAAAACTCAGTAGTAAGCCAACTTGTATCGTGGTAGGTCCAGAAGGAGATTTTTCTGAGCTTGAAAGAGAGGAGATTCTCTCTTACAAAGGTGTTCAAGCCATAAAAATTAATGAAAACATACTTAGATCTGAAACTGCAGTTATTTCCGCTATATCGATCATAAATTACGCTATTAATTGATATTTTGTCGCGAAAACTAAAGTGTAATTTTTTTAAAGACAATCTATATAGTGATTAAAAATGAAAAAATTTTTACTTATAATCTCATTTCTTTTTATAACTTCAAATGTGTCAGCTAATCAGCCAAAAGATTGGCAGCTGGGTTTTCAAAATCCTGCTTCTGACGGGATGAGAGATATTGTTAATTTTCATAACAATCTTTTGCTTCCAATAATTATTGCAATAAGTGTATTTGTTTTGTTTTTAATGATTTATGCATGCATAAGATTTAGAGCATCAGCAAATCCAGTTCCTTCAAAGAGAACACATAATGTTGCTGTTGAAGTTTTATGGACATTAATTCCGTGCTTAATTTTAATTGTGATGGCAGTACCTTCATTTAAAATTTTATACAAACAAGACACAATTCCAAAAGCAGAGGTTACAGTAAAGGCAGTTGGGTATCAGTGGTATTGGGGTTATGAATATCCAGATGAAAATATAATTTTCGAGTCATACATGATTGAAGATAAAGATCTAAAAGAAAATCAACCAAGATTATTAGCAGTAGATAATGAGCTTGTAGTACCAGTAGATAAAGTAGTTAAAGTATTAATTACTGCAAACGATGTATTGCACGCGTGGGCATTACCATCATTCGGAGTTAAAAGAGATGCTGTGCCAGGTAGAATTAATGAAACTTGGTTTAAAGCTGAAAAAGTTGGAACTTATTATGGTCAATGTTCTGAACTTTGTGGAATCAAACATGCGTTCATGCCAATAACAGTCAGAGTTGTTTCTGAAGAAGAATATAATGAGTGGCTTATGGATGCTAAAGTAAAATTTGCAAAAGAAGTAATTGAAGAGGATCAACTCAAAAGACTGGCGAGTAAATAATTATGTATACACAGACTGCTTCACACAACGATCACACTCCAACTGGTTGGAAGCGTTGGGCCTATTCAACCAATCACAAAGATATAGGAACAATGTATTTAATTTTTGCAATTATTGCAGGTGTAATCGGTACAGCATTTTCAGTTTTAATGAGAATGGAGTTGATGCATCCGGGAGATGGTATCTTAGGTGGTAATTATCATTTATATAATGTTTTAGTAACTGGTCATGGATTGATCATGATTTTCTTTATGGTTATGCCAGCAATGATCGGTGGTTTTGGTAATTGGTTTGTTCCAATTATGATTGGTGCCCCAGATATGGCGTTTCCAAGAATGAATAATATTTCATTTTGGTTACTACCCACATCATTTATTTTGTTAATTATGTCTATCTTCATGGATGGGCCTCCAGGTCAAACAGGAGTTGGAGGTGGATGGACTATTTATCCTCCTTTATCATCTTCAGCTGGACAACCTGGTCCTGCAATGGATTTTGCTATTTTAAGTTTACACTTAGCAGGTGCATCATCAATTTTAGGAGCGGTAAACTTTATTACAACGATTTTAAATATGCGAACTCCAGGCATGACTTTACATAAAATGCCTTTATTTGCATGGTCAATTTTAGTTACAGCGTTTTTATTGTTGTTATCTTTACCTGTTTTAGCAGGAGCAATTACAATGCTTTTAACTGATAGAAATTTTGGAACGGCTTTTTTTGATGCTCAAACTGGAGGAGACCCAGTTTTATTCCAACATTTATTTTGGTTTTTTGGACACCCTGAAGTTTATATTTTAATTTTACCTGGCTTTGGAATGATCAGTCATATTGTTTCAACATTTTCTAAAAAACCTGTATTTGGGTATTTGGGTATGGCTTATGCTATGGTTGCAATCGGAATTGTAGGTTTTGTTGTATGGGCTCATCATATGTATACAGTTGGTTTAAGCACAGATACAAAAGCATATTTTTTAGCCGCTACAATGATTATTGCTGTTCCAACTGGGATTAAAATATTTTCGTGGATAGCAACGATGTGGGGAGGCTCTATATCATTTAAAACTCCAATGGTTTGGGCATTAGGTTTTATATTTTTATTTACAGTAGGTGGAGTTACAGGCGTTGTGCTAGCTAACGCAGGTGTAGATACAGCAATGCATGACACTTATTATGTTGTTGCGCACTTTCACTATGTTTTATCTTTAGGAGCAGTGTTTGCAATTTTTGCAGGGTTTTATTATTGGTTTGGAAAGATGTCTGGATATGAATATTCAGAGTGGATGGGACAACTACATTTCTGGTTAACTTTTATTGGTGTTAATTTAGTATTTTTCCCTCAGCATTTTTTAGGCCTTGCTGGTATGCCAAGAAGATATGCTGATTATCCAGATGCTTTTGCAGGATGGAATTATATTTCATCAATAGGATCATATATTTCAGTTTTAGGTTTAATTGTATTTTTCGCAAACCTTATTTATGCATTTTCAAAGAAAAAAGCAGCAGCCCAAAACCCTTGGGGTGAGGGGGCTACAACTTTAGAATGGACTGTGCCATCACCACCAAATTTCCATACCTTTGAGGAATTACCGAAATTTGAAGACGATGAAAGTATTGAAAAATCTACAAGCTAATTATTAATTTAGATTTTTTTAAACATAGAATTAATGATCAAGTCTAAATTAAAAAACAGAAATTTAAGTCAGGAAGACGTATTTAATTTATCTGAATTATTTAAGCTAATGAAGCCAAGAGTGATGTCATTAGTAATCTTTACTTGTGCTGTAGGCTTAATGATGGCACCAAATATTATTCCTACAAAAGATGCAATCATTGGTATTATTTTAGTTTCAATAGGCGCAGGTGCAGCAGGTGCACTTAATATGTGGTACGAATCTGATTTAGATGCACTTATGTCTAGGACTTGCTTGAGACCAATACCAACTGGAAAAGTAAATAAAAATCAGGCATTGGTATTTGGTATTACGTTATCAATATTTTCTGTAATAGCATTAGACTATTTTGCTAACAGAATATCTGCTGGCTTATTGTTATCTACGATCTTGTTTTAT
Organism: Pelagibacterales bacterium SAG-MED22; assembly: GCA_014653985.1. Lineage (GTDB taxonomy): Bacteria > Pseudomonadota > Alphaproteobacteria > Pelagibacterales > Pelagibacteraceae > Pelagibacter. The sequence goes on along the minus strand of JACWDT010000003.1, from coordinate 98,691 downwards.
GTTTTCGTCTATACAATTTGGCTGAAGAGAAAAACTCCACAAAATATAGTAATAGGAGGTGCTGCCGGGGCTTTACCACCAGTAATTGGTTGGACAATTGCCACTAATTCACTTTCATTAGAGCCAATAACATTTTTTCTAATAATTTTTTTTTGGACCCCATCCCATTTCTGGGCTTTAAGCTTATACAAATCTGATGATTACAAAAGAGCAAAAATTCCAATGCTTCCATTAACTAATGGGATAGAAAGCACAAAATTAAATATATTAATTTATTCAATACTGATGTTACCAATCATTATCTTGCCTTATGCTATCGGCTTTGTTAGTTTAATTTTTTTAGTACCTTCTTTAATTTTAACACTTTACTATAACTACCTATGTTTTGAACTTTACAAATTTAAGAAAAACAAATTTGATTCAAAAAAAGCAAAAACTATTTTTGGATATTCAATTTTATATTTATTTTTAATATTTGTTCTTTTTTTGATCGATAAAATTTTATGATGACACCTGATAAAAAAACAAAAAAAAAGAATATTTTAACAGCTATAGCAATTTTAGGTTTTATGGTTTTCTTGTTTCTATTTACTTTATATAACGTTGGAGTTTTTGACAGACAGATATGATTAGAAAAAAAACATTAACGCCAATACTACTTGCAGGAATATTTTGTTTGATGCTCGGTTTATCTTTTGCTGCAGTACCACTTTACGATTTATTTTGTAGAGTAACTGGTTTTGGTGGAACAACACAAGTTTCTAAAGAACCACCAAAAATGGTTTTAGATAAAATCGTAAGTGTTAGATTTGACACTAATGTAAATAACCTTACGTGGGACTTTAAGGCTAAATCTAATGTAATAGATGTTAAAGTTGGTCAAGTTAACAAAATAGAATTTGAGGTAGAAAATTACGGAGATGATACTACTTATGGTGTTGCTAGTTTTAATGTTTCACCTGCAAGTTTTGGAAAATACTATAGTAAATTAGGTTGTTTTTGTTTTGAGAAGCAGGAGCTGAGAGCTGGAGAAAAAGCAACTTATGTTATGACTTTTTACTTAGACCCAGAACTTGTAAATGATCCAACCGTAAAAAATTTACAGGATGTAACTATGTCGTATACTTTTTTCTCGACAGATTACTATAAACAATCATAATCTCGAAAAATGTCAGCTGAAAAAAAACATGATTATCACTTAGTAGAACCAAGTCCGTGGCCTATATATGTTTCCTTCTCGTGCTTAGTGTTAGCAATAGGAACAATTTTTTACATGCACAACGATGTTTCGTGGGGAATGTATCTTGGGTTAGCACTAGTTATTTATGGAGCCTATATGTGGTTCAGAGATGTTGTGATTGAAGCAGAACATCAAGGTCATCATACTCCTGTTGTGCAAATTCATCACCGATATGGAATGACACTGTTTATTGCATCAGAAGTGATGTTCTTTGTAGCTTGGTTCTGGGCATATTTTGATGCAAGTTTATTCCCAAATGAGTTTGTTGGAAATGTTTGGCCTCCAAAAGATATCGAAACATTTGATCCATGGGATATCCCTCTAATTAACACTTTAGTACTATTGTTATCTGGAACTACAGTTACTTGGTCTCATCATTCTTTACTCGAAGGTGATAGAAAAGGATTTATTCAAGGATTAACAGCAACAGTTGTTCTTGGTTTCTTTTTTACCTTATTACAAGCATACGAATACCATCATGCCACTTTTGATTATTCAGGTCACATTTATGGAGCAGTTTTTTATATGGCTACGGGTTTCCACGGATTTCACGTAATAGTTGGAACAATATTTTTAGCTGTTTGTTTATGGCGAGGAAAATTAGGTCACTTTACTAAAGACCATCATTTTGGATTTGAGGCAGCAGCTTGGTACTGGCATTTTGTTGATGTAGTTTGGTTATTTTTATTTGCTGCTATTTATATTTGGGGAAGTTAATCTACAACTCTTGAAGAATAAATTTTTATTTTCAGTATTTGTTTGGTTTATAATTCTTGTTCTTTTCTCATTAGGTTTTTGGCAAATTTACAGACTAAATTGGAAGCTAGATTTAATAAATCAAATTGAAAATTCTCTAAAAAATGATCCTATAGAATTAACTCAAACCAATAAAAAAAACTATTTAAGAATAAAAACGTCTGGTCAAATTGATTTTGATAATCAAATTTATTTATATCATTTGAATGAAAAAGGAAAACCTGGGTTTGAAGTAGTGAACCCAATATTGATTGAAAATGAAAACTTTTTAATTAACAGAGGCTGGATACCTTTTGATAAAAAAGATCTACCAGAAATCAATCAAATCAATCAAAATGAAATACTTGGAACTTTAATGTTACAAACCAAGTCAAGTATGTTTAAGCCTCAAAATGAAATTAAAAAAAATTATTGGTTCACCCTTGATAGAGATGACATTTTTAATCAGACTGGAAGAAAATTTTCTAATTATATTATTTATTTAAATGGAAACTATAAAATACCAAAGCCAAGAGTGATCACTGCAAAAATTTCAAACAACCATAAAAAGTATGCAATTACTTGGTTTTCAATGGCGATTTCAATTCTTTTAATATATCTATATTTTAGAAAAAAAAATTATTAGATGAAGTATATAAGCACAAGAGACAAATCAAAAAACTTTGAATTTAAAGATGTTTTTCTTAAAGGTCTTGCTGATGATGGTGGTCTTTTCATCCCAGAGTCTTTACACAAATATTCAGAGTCTGAAATAGGTGATTTTAAAAAACTTAGTTATTCAGATTTAGCAAAAAAAATTATTTATCCATTTATCGGTAATTTTACTTCACAGGGTGAGTTAAGTAAAATAATAGAAAAATCCTACTCAGTTTTCAGAAAAGATAATGTTATTGATCTTATTAAAGTGGGCGACCGTTCCGTGCTTGAATTGTTTCATGGTCCAACCTTAGCTTTTAAAGACGTTGCAATGCAACTCCTGGGTAATTTATATGAATTTTATTTAAATAATGAAAATGAAAAGATTAATATTGTAGTTGCCACATCAGGAGATACTGGTGCAGCTGCCATTGATGCAATTAAAGGGAAAAAAAACTTAAATATATTTGTTCTTCATCCTCATAACCGTATTTCACCTGTTCAAAGAAAATTAATGACAACTGGAAAAGATGAGAATGTATTTAATATTGCTGTAAAAGGTAATTTCGATGATTGTCAAAATTTAGTTAAATCCATGTTTTCAGATAAAGAATTTTCTAATCAGATAAACATGTCTGGTGTTAATTCAATTAATTGGGCACGAATTATTGCGCAAAGTGTATATTATTTTTATTGTTATTTTTTAGCCGAGGATGACAATCAGCCAATAAATTTTTCAGTACCAACTGGAAATTTTGGAGATGTATATGCAGGTTATTTGGCGAAGAAGTTGGGTCTTCCAATTAATAAATTAATAGTAGCCACAAATCAAAACGATATTTTACATAGAGCTATATCTAAAGGCAAATATGAAGCCGAACATGTCTCTGAAACAATTTCTCCAAGTATGGACATTCAAATTGCAAGTAATTTTGAGAGATTAATTTATGATTTAAATAATCATGATAGTTCGCAAACTTTAGATGATATGAAAAATATCAGACAGAATGGTAAATATACAATCGACGTTGATAAATTAAAAAAAATTAATCAAGATTTTTTATCTGCAAGAATGAGTGAGCAGGAAACACTTGATGTGATAAAAAATATCTATGAAAAATTTAATATGGTTTTAGATCCACACACAGCTATAGGATATGGAGCTTTTGATAAGCATGATTTAAAAGGAAACAATATTGTTCTTGCAACTGCACACCCATGTAAATTTCCAGATGCAATTTTAAAAGCTATAAACTTAAAATCTGATTTACCAGATGAATTAAAGTTTATTTTGGATGAGAAAGAAAATTATGGTATAATTGAAAATAATCTCAAAGAAATTAAACAATATATTTTAGGAAAAATTAAATGAAAATTAAAGAGGGGGATAAAATTCCAAATTCAGAATTTTACCATTTAGACGAAACTGGTGCACCAAAAAAAATATCTACTTCGGAGTTATTTGACAACAATAAAACTATAGTTATAGGGGTTCCCGGGGCTTTTACTAAAGTTTGTTCCGCTAAACATTTGCCAGGTTATGTTAACAATTTTGAAGTTGCTAAACAAAAAGGGATTACAAAAATTATTTGTGTTTCAGTAAATGATCCTAATGTAATGAAAGCTTGGGGTGACAGCCAAAAGGTAGAGGACAAGATTTTTATGGCAGCAGATCCATACTGTGAATTTACTAAATCAATAGGCGCAGATATTGACAGATTTGACAGAGGTCAAGGAACGCGATCAGCAAGATATACTATGCTGGTTGAAAATAATATCGCAACTAAGATAAAAGCTGAAGAAGATACAGCGACCTGTGAGATGTCAGCTGCAGAGAATTTTTTAGATTCAATTTAAATTAGCTGCTTTTTTAGCCATCATATCCACTTCTTCATTTAGAGGATCTCCGGCATGTGCTTTAACCCAATTCCATTTAATGTTTAAGGTTTGGTTTAATTTATATAATTCAAGCCATAAATCTTTGTTTTTAACATTCTCTTTTTTTGATGTTTTCCAGTTATTTAATACCCAAGTATTAATCCACTCAGTAATTCCACTTTTTACATATTTTGAATCTGTAAATATCTCTATTGGATCTTTTGAGTTTATATTTTTCAAGGCATTAATTGGAGCCATAAGTTCCATTCTGTTATTTGTCGTATTTTTTTCATTTCCGCTAATTTTTTTAATTTCTCCATTCATATTGATTATCGCAGCCCATCCACCATTTCCTGGATTCGACAAGCAGGAACCATCTGTATAAATTTTTATCATCTGGGTAAATAATCTTTATAAGAATCTAAACTATTATGAGTAAGTAGTTTTTGATAATACTCGTTAGGATTTTTTATCTTTATTAAAGCTGTTTTAGGAGTGTTAGAATAATCATAAAGTCTAGTTAATAAGTAACGCAAAGCTGCCCCTCTACATAGGACATTAATAGCATTTTTTTCTCTAGAGGAAATTTTCTTAATACTCTCATAACCTTTAATTAAACTTTTAATTTTTTGTTTATTCATTGAAAATTTTTTACCCTTTAGGTCAAAACATAGAGCATTAATACAAATTGCAATTTCATACATAAAATAATCGTTTCCAGCAAAGTAAAAATCTATAATCCCTGAGAGTTTATTTTTTTTAAAAAAGATATTATCAATAAATAGATCTCCATGAATAATTCCATTTGGTAACTTTTTTGGCCAATATTTATTAATATCCTTTAAATTATTTTTCAAAAAAAGATCTATTTTTGAGAATTTATTATCTTTAAACTTAATACTTTTTAATAAAGAGTTAAGATTTTTAATACCCATTGAATTTTTTCGATAAAGTTTTAGTTTTTCAGTAACCAAATGCATTTGTGCAGTGATTTTGCCAACAGCGTAACAATCCTTGATATTAAGTTTTTTTTTATCTTTTCCTTCTAAAAAAGATACGATACAGGCAGTTTTTTTTTTTAATTTTATTAGATAACTATCACTTTTAGTTCTTAAAGGTTTAGGACAATTTATTTTAGAACTATTTAATTTATCCATTAGTTTCATAAAAAAAGGGATTTCTTTGTTTGAAACTCTTTTTTCAAAAATTGTTAAGATAAATTTTTTATCTTTTGATTTTAATAAATAATTAGTATTTTCAATACCTTGTTTAATTCCTTGAAAGCTAATAATTTTTTCAATTTTAAACTTAGTATTTATTAGTTTAATGTCACTTTTATCAATTTTTGTATAAACGGCCATTTAATTTAATCTATTAGGAATTTTAAAAACTACGTTTTCTTTTATTATTTCAACTTCATTAATTTTAATAGCGAATTTATTTTTCAAAGCATTTATAAAATTTTCAACTAAAACTTCTGGAGCTGACGCACCTGATGAAATACCTATAGTATTAAATTTTTCTATTTCATTATATGGAATTTCACTTTCCGAATGAATTAAGTGTGTATTTTCACATCCAGATTTTTTTGCAACTTCTACCAGTCTTACTGAGTTTGAAGAATTTCTACTTCCAATTACAAAAAACATATCACATTGTTTTGCTATATTCTTAACCGCAGCCTGCCTATTGGTGGTGGCATAACAAATATCTTCCTTCATTGGTTCTTTCATTGATGGATATTTATTTTTTAGGATTTTTATTATTTCCTTGGTGTCATCTACCGATAATGTTGTCTGAGTTATATAAGCAATTTTATCATTTTTTTCAGCATGGTAATTTTGAGCCTCATCTTCATTCTGTACTAGTCTAACCGCACCATCTGGGAGTTGTCCCATAGTTCCAATTACTTCTGGATGGTTTTTGTGTCCAATTAAAATAATTTGATATCCTGCTTTATTAAGATTTTCCGCTTCTCTGTGAACTTTTGAAACCAAAGGACATGTTGCATCAACATAAGTCATTTTATAGTTTTTAGCATCTTCTGGTATTTTTTTTGGTACACCATGAGCAGAAAAAATAACGGGTCTAGTTTTGTCCTTTATTTCCTCAAGCTCTTCAACAAATATAGCCCCTTTATTTTTTAGATTATCAACAACATGTTTGTTATGAACAATTTCATGTCGAACATAAACTGGAGCACCAAATTTTTGAATTGATTTTTCAACAATTTCAATTGCCCTTTCAACACCTGCACAAAATCCACGTGGTGCAGACAACAAGATTTTTAATTCTTTATTTTTCATTTTTTTCTAAAAAATATTCCAGCAATATATGTGGAAAGGTTAAAGACGCCAAACCTATAAAAATTATTTTTAATATTGCACTATTTAATTCATATACATTATAAAGGAAATAAAGACCCAGCACAGAGAAAATGGCAGTCAAAACTGTTAATGGAAAAGCTTTTTGAGCAAATAATTTTAAACCATTTTTTAGATTGGAACTATCCATTTCTATAGCAAGTGAAATAGTGTGCCTAATGGAATGTAAAAAACAAAAGTAAATAGTAAATGCAACTAGAGGTGACAAGTAATAATTTAAAATTATAATTGAGAAAAAATCTAAAAAAATTGCAAATTTTTTAATATTAAATTCTCTTAAAAATAAAATGATACTTGATAGCGCACTTAAACCAATAGCTATTTCAATTATTTTATACTTTTCAATAAAACCTAAACTTGAGTAAAATTGCTCACTATTGATTAGTAACATTTTAAATATTGTCACTGTCTCATCAAAATTGAAGTACAAAGGTGTAATAATAATCAATATGCCTCTAAAAAAATAAAGTATTGAAATTAAGTTTGAGTTTTTGTTAATTAAAAATTGCGTATCTTCTTTACCAAAATGAAACGAAGCAACAGCCAAAAAAACTATTAAAGTAATAGCTGGCACAATTGTCCATACCAATATCACTGAAAGAGCCAATAATATATAAATTAAATAAAAAATATAAAATTTTTTAATATTTAAAATTGTAAGAAGTTTTTTACCTTTTAAATGATCTAGGGCACCGTGAGAAACACCTATGGTTAGTATAAGAAGCAAGCAAAATAAGTTTGATAAATTTAAATTAGTAAATTTAAAGACTACTACTGAAAATACATTACAAAATAAAAAAAATGCAAAAGAGTGATTTAGATTTATTTTTTTTATTTGATTATTCATTTCAGAACAATTCTCTTAAAAAAACCAGTTTTGGCATCTTTAAAATAATAGAGAAGTCCTCATAGATATTACTTTTATTTGATAAAAAATTGATAACTGTGCTTGGAGAACAATTAAACATTTTAAAGAATATTTCAGGCATTTTTTCTGAATTTTTTTTTAATACTTTTAAAAATATATTATCTAAGAACTTATATTTTGAATTTATAGTAAAATTATCTACTTTTTCGATACTCTCAAAATTTTCTCTAATATATTTGCTTTGGTCTTGAATATTCATAAAGGTATATCCGGTACTTAATCTTGTCATACCTCCTGCAGTACCAATTTCCATTTGATTTATTTTTTTTATATTTTTCGGCTGGAATAGTGGGATTGCACCAGTTTCTTTAAATTTAATCTCATAATTTTTTATTTTTAATGTATTTTTAATATAATCTTCAAGCTGAGTTGAATAATCTTTGTTTGATAGATGATTTAAATTAGAGATCCATGTTGTCTCAATAAGTGCTTTTTTTTTTGAAAAGGGTAAGGTATAAAAAAAGTGTACACTATCTCTTTGATCACAATCAAAATCCATTAAGTTAAATATTTGATCGTCAAAAACATCTTTGTTTGTTTCAATCTCAATACCCGAAAAATGTTGCCATAAGTCATTTTTACTATCATAAACATCACTGACACTGTTGAACACAAATGAATTTTCAGTATTAATTTCATTTATATTCTTAAAAAAATGAATATTAGTATTTTTTTGTAAGGTGTTGATTATCTTTTGGTAAAATAGGCCGCTATCAATAGATTGATAAGGAAAGTTATCACATTCTATGTATTTAGTTTGGTTAGGTATATTGATAGAAAAATTACTCCAGCTGTGCTTTACACAATCCTCAAAATTATGAGCTGCAACTTTCCAAAAAGACCAAGTTTTATCTCTAATATAACCGTTTCTAGGTTCAATAATTGCTAATGTTTTATTTTTGAATTTTTTATGAATTTCTAATTCATATGCCAAAGATAACCCAGCGCAACCACCGCCAACAATTATATAGTCAAATTCTCTCATCTAATTTAATTTCTTCATTAATTAAATAATGGTCATGATCAATATTATCATCATTATTATTGGTTAATACAAGTTTAAGTAAATCAATCATTGCAAGTAATGTCTCAACTATTTTTTCTACATTATTGACATAAATTTTTCCTGATCTTTTGTAATTTTCGAAGTTTTTTTTATTTAAAATTTTATAACCTATTTTTCTATAAACTCTTCTTGCAACTAAAATAGAAAATCTAAAACTTAAGGGTATTTCTTTAATTGAGTAAAAAGAATTTTCATAAAATTTTTCTGATAATTCAATTGTAGATTTTATATTTTCAAAATTTTGATCAATGTAGAACCTGTTATTATTAAAATCTTCAATTACATCTCTTGAAATATTTGTTAGTTGCATAGCGATACCAAGATCAATTGCAGATTTTAAAGAATTTTTTTTATTAACCTTTAGTATTTTGGCCATCATTAGTCCTACGGTTCCTGCTACTCGATAAGAATAAATTAATAATTCTTTTTCTGTGGTTAACTTTACTTGTTCTTTGATATCTGAATTGATACCGTCAAATAAATCATGAATAATTCTAATTGAAATATTATATTCAGAAATCAAATCCCAAATATTTTTAATTATTGGATCTTTGAAATTTTTATTTTCAAAATTATCTTTAAATTTTTCAAATTTCTGTTTTTTTACCGTAATAGTGTTTTCATCGTCTGCAATATTATCAGCTACTCTGCAAAAATCGTAAAGGGCTGAACATTTTTTGTAAGTATTTTTTGGTAAAAAAAAACCAGCCCAATTAAAAGATTTTGCATATGTTGCTAAATAATTTTTAGCAGACATTAAAGCAGTTTATCCAAGACTTTTGCTGACGATAACACCCCGGGCACCCCAGCTCCTGGGTGCGTTCCAGCTCCAACAAAATAAAGTCCGTCATAAATTTCAGATTTATTATGAAATCTAAAATATGCAGATTGAGTGAATTTAGGCTGAATTGAAAATCCAGATCCAAATTTTGTGTTTAACTCTTTTTCAAAATAATCTGGAGTTAAATAAAAATCAGCCACAATATTTTCTCTAAGATTTGGCATTAAATCTTTTTCCATTTTATCAATTACTAAATTTTTCATGTTTTCACCTTCAGCTTGCCAATCGATTTTAGATTGATTATTTGGTACTGGTACTAGAACATAAAAACAGTCATTTCCTTCAGGTGCCATTGCTTTATCTGTTGCTGAGGGTCTATGAAGGTAATAGCTAATGTCATTATTTAATTTCTTATTATTGAAAATATCTTCCAAATGTTCTTTGTATTTATTTCCAAACTTAATTGTATGATGCTCAACATTTTCATAAACCTTTTTTGTTCCAAAATAGTAAACGAAAAGACCCATTGAATATTCCATTCTTTTCTTTTTCCAATTAAAAACAAAAGAGCTTTGACCATTTTTTTTTAACATTTTTTCGTAAAAAGCCGGTGGATCTGCATTACAAACAACATTTTCAGCCTCAATGATTTCTTGGTTATTTAATTTAATACCAGTAACTTTATTACCTTTTGAAATGATTTCAGTAACTTCACTATTTTTTATTATATCAATTCCCTCTTCAAGCATAAGTTTTTCTAGACCTTTAATAATATTTCCTGTGCCTCCCATAGAATAATGGATTCCCCATTTTTTTTCTAAGTAAAGTATTAGTCCATAAATTGAAGTAGTGGTGAATGGATTACCTCCTACCAATAGTGGATGCATACTGAGCATTCTTCTTAATTTTTCATTTTTTATAAATGAAGATACTAATGAGTAAACTGATTTATAGCTTTTAAGTTTAAGTAGCGCTGGAAGTTGTTGCATCATTACAAAAGGTTTATCAAAAGGAACATCTGCTAACTCTGTAAACCCTTTATCAAAAATCTTTTTGGTAAAACTTACTAATTTTTGATATCCTTTAACATCATCTTTGCTTATATCCTCAATTTGTTTAACCATATTATCCTCATCACCAGAATAATTAAATTTAGATTTATCCTCAAAAATAAATTGATACCAAATTTTAAGAGGAGATAACTCAATGTAGTTTTTTGGATCCTTTTTAAATAATTCAAACAACTCATTAATTAAGTAGGGTGCAGTAATTACAGTTGGGCCACCATCAAATATAAAACCATTTTTCTTAAACACTCTTGCTCTACCCCCAAGATCAGGATGTTTTTCAATTAATTTAACTTGATGTCCTTTTGCCTTTAGGCGCAAAGCTGCAGCAATTCCTCCAAATCCAGATCCAATCACTATAGAATTCATATTAATAATTTATAGTTTTTTTAGAAAATTGTAAGTGTATTATGAGCTAATTTTTTTTAGCTGCTCTTTAGTTTCATCTAAATTTTTTTGAAATACAGCATCGAGTTTTGATTTATCTACTGATGTGGAAATAATTTTTTTAACTGAGTCCACTGCTATTTTAATTGAAGCATCTTTTATCTCTTTTATAGCTGCTTCTTTCATTTGACTTATTTTATTTTGAGCAAGATTTTTTTTGATCTCAGAAGATTTATGGAATTTATCGTTCAATTCTATTACCAATCTATCCGAATCTTTTTTTGCTTGATCTAAAATGTCATTACTAACCGTTTGAGTGGTGTCTAATTTTTTTTGAGCATTATCTAGCAAATTTTTTGCTTCAGTTCTTAATTTTTCACTCTCATTAATTTCATTTTTAATATCAGAGATCATCTTATCTAAAATTTGAGAAATCTTTTGTGGAATTTTTAAATAAATTAAAGCACCAAAAAAGATTACAAATGATACTGCTACCCAAAATGTTGCATCAATTGCCATAGTATTTATCCCCATTTCTTTTTGATAGATCATCAACAATTGCAGATATGCTACTACTGTTTACGCCAGAACCAATTAATTTTTCTAAAAGTTCTGAAGAAGTCTCAATTGCTATTTTATTTATTTTATCTGGAGCGCTAACTCTTAAAACTTCTATTTCTTTTTCAGCTTTATTAATTTCATCATCTATTTGCTGATCTAAAACCTCTTTTTTAGCCATTATATCTTTTAGCACTTTTTCTCTTGTTTGATTAAACATAGTTTTAGCCTCACTCTTGCTCTTTAATATAATTTCATCATATTCCTTAAGCTTAGCCTCACTATCTTCTCTTTGTTTTTCTGCCGCCTCAATATTTTCTAAAATTTGAGATTTTCTCGACTCTAAATTGTTACTAATTTTTGGTAGTATGAATTTTGACAAAACAACATACATAGTTCCAAAAGTAAGTATTAACCAAAAAATTTGAGAAATCCAAAACTCAGGATTTAATTGAGGCATACCTCCGCTTTCAGCTGCAAAAGCTTCTTTTAAAAATAAGAAGCTAAAAAATATCGACTGAAAATATATTTTTTTAATCATTAATTTAAAACGCAAATAAAATGATTAATGCAACTACTAATCCAAATAATCCTGTAGCTTCCGCTAGAGCGAAACCTAAAAGCAAATTAGGAAACTGTTTTTGTGCTGCGGACGGATTTCTCATCGCTCCAGACAAATAATTTCCAAAAATTATTCCGATACCTACACCGGCACCTGCTAAAGCAATTGCTGCTAAACCAGCTCCGATCATTTTTGCTGCTTCTAATTCCATTATTTCCTCCTTGGTTAATTAATGGTGTAAATTTAATGCATCATTTAAATAGATGCAGGTTAAGATCGCAAAAACATAAGCTTGAAGAAAAGCAACTAAGATCTCTAAACCTGTTAATGCAACCGAAAAACTCAGTGGAAGCCAACCACCGACTAATCCAAGACTTATCACAAAGCCTCCGAAAACTTTCATCATTGTGTGACCAGCCATCATATTCGCAAATAATCGAACCGATAAACTTATTGGTCTACTTAAATAAGATATAATTTCTATGACTACTATTAAAGGTAGTAGCACAGCTGGTACCCCACTAGGCACAAATAATTTTAGATAACCAAATCCATGTTTGATAAAGCCAATAATTGTCACTCCAATAAAAATGAATGAAGCCAAAATAAATGTAACTATTATATGACTCGTTACAGTAAATGTGTAAGGGATCATACCAAACATGTTACAAAATAGAACAAACATGAATAGAGAAAATATAAATGCAAAATAAGGTTTTGCTTTTGATCCAGCTGTATCACTTATCATTTTCGCAACGAATGTATAACTAAGCTCTGCTAGTAATTGCATTTTATTTGGTAATACCGAATTTCTTTTTGAGCCAAAGTTAAACACAAGTAAGATCGAAACTGTACTAATGATCATAAACAAACTGGCGTTAGTAAATGATATATCAAATGCTCCAATTTTTATTTCAGGTCCAATTCGATAAACATCGAATTGAGACATAGGATTTGCTGCCATAAGTATTTATTTTTGCATATTTTTTGCAGATCTAATTACGTTCGTTATTCCAGCAACCACTCCCACAAAAAAAAATATTAATATAAACCAGGGTTTAGTACCAAAGGTCTTATCAAAAATAAACCCAATAATTGTCCCTACAGCAACTGCAGCGACCAGTTCAGTGCTTAATTTAAAGGCTGTTCCAATAGGTGAGGGATTATTTTTTTTATCAAAAAGATTTCTCTTCGAAACCTTGTTTTTTGCAATCTCTAGGCGAGTTTTTAACGGATCTTTTGGCATTTGTATAGTTTAGGCAACCATACTCTCTGCTTTTTGTAAATCAACAGCAACTAACTGACTAATACCTTTTTGAGGCATCGTTACCCCATATAATCTATTCATTTTAGACATGGTTAAAGCATGATGAGTTACAATGATAAATTTAGTATTTGTTATTTTAGTCAACTCTTCAAGTAGACTGCAAAATCTTGTTACATTTGCGTCATCCAGTGGAGCATCAACCTCATCCAAAACACAAATTGGAGAAGGGTTAGTTAAAAATACTGCAAAGATCAATGAAAGTGCAGTTAGTGCTTGTTCTCCCCCAGATAATAAGGTTATTGATTGTAATCTTTTTCCAGGAGGGCTTACCAACATCTCTAATCCAGCCTCAAGAGGATCATCAGAGTCAACTAATTCTAGTTTTGCATTCCCTCCATTAAACAATTTTGTATAGACCTCATTAAACTTTCTATTAACTTTCTCGAAAGCCTCTATTAATCTTTCACGTCCCTTTTGATTAAGTTCATTTATGCTATCTTTTAATTTTACAATAGCTGTTACTAAATCTGCTCGGTCTTGCTCCATTTTTTTAATCTCTTCCTCATATTTATTAGTTTCCTCATCTGCTTTTAAATTTACAGAGCCAAACCTTTCTCTTTCTTGCTTTTTTTTATCCAACGCATCTTCTTGATCAACAGCGTTGGGAAGCTCATCAACACCATTTAAATTTGAATTTTCTAAAATGTTTTCTTCATTAAGATTAAGTTCAGAACTTATACGGTCTAATAAATCTCCTTTTCTTTTTTGAAGACCTTCAATAGTTGCACCTGAACTAGCTTTTCTCTCTCTGATTTGTATTGATTGCTCTTGAATTTGATTTAATTCACTTCTTAAAGTTTCAATTTTTTTGTCAGTTTCATCAATAATTAATTCGTTATCAATTTTTTCCTTATCAGAAATTCTCAAATTTTCTGAAATTTGACCTTTCCGTTCAGCCTGAACTCTTGGTTGATTTTCTAAATCATTCAATTGAGATGACAATTTATTTTTTCTTTCAGTAAGTTCTAAAACCATTTTTTCTGAATTTGATAATAAATTTTTCCAACTTTCAATTTCAGTTTCAATGGTTTTGATTCTTTCATTTCTTTTTATAGATTCATTTTTGATAGATTGATTTTTACTATAAGCATCAGCATATTTTTCTTGCAGTAATTTTATATTTTGTGATTTTTCATTAACACTTAATAATTCATCCCTAGATTTGTCATCTTTTAGGTCATTTAAAAAATTATTAAGCTCCATGTTACATCTGTCTAGTAAAGTAACTGCCTGATTAATTTCATTACTATCAATTAATTCTTTAACCCTTAGGATTGAACTTTGGACATTTTTAATTGGGCCCAAGCTAATATTGATCGTCTGCTCAGCAAAGCTATTTATAACATCATCAACAGCTTTTTGTTCTTCCATTAATCTATTTTTTTCTACTTCTAGCTCTTCGTTAGAAAGCTTTTCTGTTTCAAAATATTTAGAGTCTGTCTCTATTAAATCCGATTTTTCCTCTTTTAGTCGTTTTTCATTAGAATTAGCGTCAATAATTATCCCTTTTTCTCTTGCGATATCGTCATCAAGAGTTTGAATTGATTTTTTAATAGTTTCTATTTCATCTTGAGTTCTTGTGTTTTCTTCATCTAAACTTTGAAGCTCTAGATTAAGTCTTTGAATTCTTGACAAATTTTCTATATTTTTTTCTCTAAGTGGTGAAACTTTATCAGTTGAAAGTTTTATTAAACTTTCCAGCTCTGATATTTTAGTATTAAATCCATCAACTTCACCTTCAGCTTCATTATTTATTTCATTTTCTATCCTGATTTCTTTGTCTATCTCAATTAATTTTAAATAATATAAACCAGCCTCAATTTTTTTTATTTCTTCAGAGATAAGTTTATATTTTGTAGCTTCCTCTGCCTGTTTTTGAAGATTTGCTAATTGCTTTTCTTGTTGTCTTCTAAGCTCATCAGCTCTTTTAAGATTATTTTCTGCAGCACCCAATCTTAATTCTGCTTCATGTCTTCTCACATGCAGCCCAGAAATACCTGCAGCTTCCTCTAATATTGCTCTTCGATCTGTAGGTTTTGCAGTTACTAAAGCTCCAATTCTTCCTTGACTAATCATAGATGGAGAATGTGCACCAGTAGATAGATCAGCAAAAAACATTTGAGCATCTCTAGCTCGTACTTCTTTACCGTTTATGTAAAATTTAGAACCTTTATCTCTTTCTATTTTTCTTTTAATTTGAACTTGATCATGCTCTCGATACTGAATTGGACCTTCTTTATCTTTATTTTCAACTTCTATAGTAACTTCGGCAATATTCTTTGAAGCTTTATTTGAAGTGCCTGAAAAAATTACATCCTCCATCCCAGATCCACGCATGCTTTTTGCAGATGTTTCACCCATTGCCCATCTTAGAGATTCAACTATATTAGATTTTCCACACCCGTTAGGTCCAACAATACCAGTTAAGCCATCTTCGATTAAAAAATCTGCTTTTTCTGCAAAAGATTTAAATCCGTTTAACTGGATTTTTTTAAACTCCATTCACAAACTTATATCAGTTTTTCAAGAGCTTTTTTTAAATTTTTGTAATTTAAGGTTTTATCAAACTTTTCGTCATTAATTATTATCGTAGGGGTAGCATTTACTTTGAAGTTTTTGGCTCCATCGATTCGGTCATTTAATACAAAATCTTCAATTTGCTTGTCGTTAATGCAACTTTCAAAATCAATATTGAAACCTTGTGTTGATAAAAATTTTTTAAGATTAATATTCGCTTCCTCAACTGAACTTCCTTTTACCCACTTTTGTTGATTAGCATACAAACTTTCCAATATCTCTATATTCCCATCATTTTTACATTGAGCAACTTTTGAAGCATTAAAAGCAGCATTATCTAGAGGAAAATGTCTAAACTCAATCTTAGCTAAACCTGTATCTAAATATTCTTTTTTTAATAAAGGATAAACATCTTTATGAAAGTTAGCACAGTGACTACAAGTCAAAGATTCAAAAGCAATAATCGATATTTTTGCACTCTTATTTCCTACAAGAATTCTTTTTATTTCATCTGCTTGAGTACTTAAAGAACTGAAGAAAAAAAATATGGAAATTATTAAGATTTTTTTCATTTTTTTTTAAACACTTTAGTTAGCTCTAATAATGATTGCTTAATTTTTTCATTTTTAACATTACTAATTTTATCTTTATATTTGTTTATTGTCACATTTTTCTCATTAATTTTTAGTTTAGAAGAAATTTTTTGTTCATTATCAAAACTAATGAATTTAAGTTTCTCAACAACTGAATAACCAAAATAGGCATTCATCTTATTTAAAATATCTTTTTTAGAATATTCCATGTCAACTTCGTGACCTCTTTTGACCATTATCACCAATGTGCTTACACCAAATTTATTTGAACTTTTAAATTTTTTTGGATAACAGCACTTGAACAACTCATCACCCACAAGGTACTTCCAATTACTCAGGGTTTCTGAATAAATGTGACCTTTTTTATTAATAATTCTTTTTACATTTTTTGGCAAAGTGTCTTTAAAAGATCTTAAGCCTTGAATGGAGACATTTCTCTGCTTAGTATTATTTTTAAATTGCATATGAAAGAACCAATAATAACAAATAAAATTCTTAATTGGTATGACATTAATAAGCGAGTTTTACCTTGGAGAAAAAATGTCTCTCATAAAAAAAAGCAATATTACACACTAGTTAGTGAATTTATGTTACAGCAAACTCAGGTTGCAACAGTTATCCCTTACTTTAATAGATTTATAAAAAATATTCCTGACTTAGAGACTTTAGCAAATTTCGAAAATCATAAACTGATTAAACTTTGGGAAGGGCTTGGATATTATTCTAGGGTAAGAAATTTAAAAAAAACTGCTCAATTAGTTATTAAAAAATTTGATAAAAAACTTCCAAGAAACTATTTAGAATTAAAATCTCTTCCAGGTATTGGTGATTACACTGCGAGTGCAATATCAGCTATAGCTTTTAATAAACGCATTATCCCTTTAGATGGAAACATTGAAAGAGTTCTTAAAAGATATTTATATTTAAAAAAAGAAAATGAAATTTATAAAGAGAACTTAATTGAGAAAAAAAAAATCTTTGGATATTCGAATAGGGCAAGTGATTATGCTCAAGCCTTAATGGAATTAGGAGCTTTAATCTGCAAACCAAATAATCCTCATTGTGAACAATGTCCAATTTCAAGTAACTGTATTGCTTTAAAAAAAAAAGATTTTCTACTTACTAAAATCAAAAAAAAGAATAACAATAAATATTATTTGTTAAAAGTATATAAAGATAAAAATAAATATCTTTTGATTAAAAATACTAAATTTAATTTTTTGAAAAATTTTAGTATTTTTCCCATGCAAGAATTATCAAAGCCTATAAGTTCAACAGATATAGTTAATTTCAAGATGTCAAATATGAATATGAATATAAAAATTGAACATAAGAATAAATTAGGTTCATTCCCAACTTCCCACTGGATCGATCCTAAGAAGTTAAAAAACTACACATTACCAACTTTTACAAAAAGAATTGTTAGATACCTAGAAAGTAATAAATGAAAAAAATTGGAATTATAGGAGCAGGAATTTCAGGTTTATTTATTGCTAATTTATTTAAAGATAATCCCAATTATCAAGTTATAATATTTGAAAAAAAGCACTCAATAGAGTTAGAAGAGGGGTATGGGATTCAACTTTCAACCAATAGTATCAAGCTTTTAAACAAAATCGGATTTAATGAAATAGAAAAGAAAGAAAAATTTAATCCTGAAAAAATTGATTTTTATGAGATTGAAAATCAAAAAAAAATATCTGATTTGAATATTTCTGAATACAATTCTGAAGAATGTAAATATACCACAATGAAAAGATCTACATTAGTTGAATTTTTAAAAAATAGATTGGATGAGCAGGTTATAAAATATGAACATAATATTGAGAAAATAGAAAAAAAAAATGATCAAATAAATTTAACTTTTAAAAATAATCAAAATTTTATTTGTGAATATCTAATTATATCTGATGGTATTTTTTCTAAAGGAAAATCCTTAATTTCTAATAATCAAATTCAACCAACTTATAATAATTGTATTGCAATTAGAGGTAAAATCCCACGGGCTAACTTAATTAATTTAAATGAAATGAACATTTCTTTATTTGTAGGTCCTGATTTTCATTATGTTATTTACCCAATTGATAACAGTACTGGAGAATACAATTTTATTGGTGTTTTAAAGCATCAATTAACTGCAAATGAGCTTAAAAACCATAGCCTATTTGAGGAAAAAGCTTTTATCGAGGGAATTAAAAATAAATTACAAAATAAAATTTCTTCTTCAATTTTAAGTAACCTAAATAATATCAAGTGCTTCCCAGTTTTTGTTAGTAAAGATTTTCATAAATCAGTTGAAAATATTCATCTTGTTGGAGACGCCTTTTTTGCCTTTCCACCTTCTTTTGCACAAGGAGCCTCACAGTCTATTGAAGGTGCATCAGAATTATTTGAAAGTATCACAAATAACAAATCTAATTATTATAGTAATAGAGTTTCAAGGGTAAAAATGATTAATAAAAGATCAAAACTAAATCAATTTGCTTTTCATGTATCAAATCCAATTATAGTGTTCTTTAGAAATATGGGATTGAAAATATTAACTAAGAACAAAAAATTTTTAGAAAATTATTTAGGAAAAATTTACAATAATTAATTTTTTGAGATTAATCTTTGTCTTAAGTAGTCTATTGGATATATTCTGCCGTTGATATCACAATGCCAATATGTCCATCCATTGCAACTTTCAGCACCTAAAATAGTAGCTGCAACTTTATGAATAGAGCCTTCAGATTGGTTATGCTTTATACTTCCATCTGCTAAAATTTTTGCAGTAATTTTTTTCTTATTGTCAAAAATGTTAGTACCTGGCTTAATTATCCCAAGCTCCACTAATGATCCAAATGGTATTCTAGGTTTTGATCTATTATTTTTAAGAGTATCAAGTAAATCATCTTCAATAGGTTTTGCATTTTTAATTCTTTTTTCTGCAGCTTTGAAATAATTTTTTTCTTTTTCTATACCAAAATAATTTCTACCAAGTTTTTTCGCTACAGTTGCTGTTGTTCCTGAACCTAAAAAAGGGTCTAAAATCATGTCATCTTTATTCGTAGATGCTAATAAAACTCTATGAAGTAAAGCCTCTGGTTTTTGAGTTGAATGCACTTTTTTGCCGTTTTTCTTTAATCTTTCTGCACCACTGCAAATCGGAAGATCCCAGTTTGATCTCATTTGTAAATCATCATTCAAACATTTTAGTGATTGATAATTAAATGTGTATTTTGATTTTTCACTTTTAGATGCCCAAATCAAAGTTTCGTGAGCGTTGGTAAATCGTGTTCCTCTAAAATTAGGCATTGGATTATTTTTATTCCAAATAACATCGTTTAAAATCCAAAATCCTAAATTTTGAATTGCAGTTCCTACTCTAAAAATATTATGATAACTCCCAATAACCCAAATTGCTCCATCTTTTTTTAAAATTCTTTTACATTCTGATAACCACGCATATGTAAACTCATCGTATTTTTTAAAATTTTCGAACTGATCCCATTTGTCATTTACAGCATCTACTTTAGATCTGTCTGGTCTGACTAATTCGCTTTTTAATTGAAGATTGTATGGAGGGTCTGCAAAAATTAAATCAAAAGTTTCACGTGGAATTTTTTTTAATTCTTCGAGACTATCTCCGTTAATAATTTTATTTTTGAAATCAGTTTTCATTTTTAAAAAATAATTAGACTCCAAATGGATTCTTCGGTCAACCTGAGATTGAAATATTTAGACTCGTTTTGTGTGGCTAAAATTTAATATAACTAGATATAGTGTTTATTAAGTTTTGATATTGGTGAGAATGTTTTTCTATGATGTTTGTTAACACCAAGCTTTTTTATTGCCTTTAAATGCTGTTTAGTTCCATAACCAAAATTTTGATCCCAATTATATCCTTTGTTCTTTTTCGCTAATGTTTTTATAAATTTATCTCTAGTTACTTTAGCAATAATGGATGCAGCTGAAATAGAGGGTATTTTTTGGTCACCTTTTACTATTGCTCTTAAGTTGTAATTTTTTAAATCTGGTATTTTATTTCCATCTATTAAAACTTGTGAAGGTTTTTTTTTGAGTTTTTTTATTGCTCTTTTCATGGCAAGCAAACTTGCCTGAAGAATATTTATTTTATCTATTTCTTTAACAGATGCCTTACCAGTAGCCCAAATAGAATTTTTTTTGATGTAATTAAATAAAATTTCCCTTTTTTCCTTAGTTAGTGTTTTAGAATCTTTGAGTGTTTTAGAATTAATTGATTTATTCAAAATAACAGCTGCCGCATAAACTGGTCCAATTAAACTTCCTCTACCAACTTCATCTACACCTGCTATTATTTTCATTAAACTTTTAAATTTAAGCCTTTAATCTTCTCTCTTATTTTTTTGAGATCTTCCCATGAGTATTTCTTATTTTCTGGAAACCTTATTAAGTATGATGGATTAAAAGTTATCATCAAAGGATAGGTTCGACCATTTAGTATGATCTCTTTCCATTTTCCTCTTTCACTCGAAATTTTACCGTTAATTCCTGTAACTGCCTCCATAGCTGTACTTCCCATTAAAATAACAATTTTTGGCTCGATTATTGATATGTGCTCTTTTAAAAACACAGAATATCTTTTGATTTCTACTGATGTTGGCTTTCTGTCTTCAGGGGGTCTAAAATTTATTGAATAACTACAATAAATATTTTTTCTTTTTATCTCGATAGCCAGCAGCATTTTATCTAGGAGCTCTCCAACCTCTCCCATAAAAGTATTTGCGCTACTGTCTTCATCTAAACCTGGGGCCTCACCAATTAACATTATAGGACTATTTATGTTTCCATCTCCTAGAATTAAATTTCTTGAATTTTCTTTCAATTTACAATTTTCAATTGAATTGATCAGTTTTTTTAGTTTTAGTAGTAACTCACTCTTATTTTTAGACTGATTATCATCAAGAATTGTATCATTGTTAATAAATCTATTTATAGGTTTATCATTAAAAACAAAGTTTGGTTCAATTGTATTTATCAATTCTTCCCTAAATTTGTCATTTTGATTTATTTCTTTTTTAGTCATACAATGTCTAAATGTTAAAAAAATTAATAAAATTGGTATTTATTATTGGATTACTCTATCAGACACCCATATATTCTAAAAGTACTAGTTTTACTGACTTTAATTCTAGGGATTTATCAAATTATTTTTCAGGAATTATTGCATATGAAAATCAAAATAATTCTAAAGCATTAAAATTTTTCAATCTTTCAAAAGTTTTACTTAACAAACATGACTCTTATTTAAAAAGGTATGTAAATTCATTAGTTTTAGACAATAAAATTCCACAAGCAATTAATGTGATCAAAAATAATGGTAATAAAGACAATGCAGATTTTTACGACGCCTATTTAATTTTAATTATTGATAGCCTAAAAAAAAATAATTTTGATGAGGCAGATGAACATTTAACTCAAAGTTTAAAATTTCAAGATCAAAATAGAATAAACTTAGTTATTTTTGAGGCTTTAAAACAATATATCCACACTTTTAAAAATAAAAAAATTTTAAATAATAAAAAAAATTTTGGGAATTTGTCTTTAATAGCGGAAACTTTTCAAAGATGTTATTTAAACGATGAAAAGACTGGAGCTTATTTTCTTAATTTAATTAATAGTCAACAAGGAGATTATTCTAGATATATCTTTTTTTATCTTAATTATTTAATTGATAAAAATAAAATAAATGCAGCAGAAAATGTGGTTAGTCAATTTGATTATATGAACTCAACCATTTTACTATCCCAAAGTAAAAGTTGGGTAGAGAATAAAAAATTTAAGGAATTTAATAAAATTTTTTCATGTCAAAATCACAAAGATGTTGTTTCCGAATTTTTATTTTTGGTGTCCAATCTTTATTCATCCCAAGATAATTTTGAGAAATCAAATTTTTATTTAAATTTATCAAATTATTTAAATCCAAAGTTTGAGTTTAATTTATCTTTGGTTGTAGAAAACTATTATTTAAATGAAGAATTTAATAAAGTTAAAAAAATCATTACAAAATTTAATAAAAAAGACGAGTTTTATTATTGGTTTAGATTAAAAAAAGAAGCTCAAATAATTGTTGAGGAACAAGATTATGACAATGCAATAAAGTTTATTACTGCAAAGTTTAATCAAATTGATAATCCAAACTTAAAAATGCAATTTGATATTGCAAATTTTTATAAAAATTCAAAAAATTATCAAAAAGCAATTGAATATTACTCTCAAATTATTGAAACATTAGATGATCAATCTGAACTTAGAGCAGATTTATTTTACCGAAGAGGGGGAAGCTATGAAAGGTTAGGAGATTATAAAAAAGCAGACGAAGATTTACTTAATTCTCTAAAAATAAATCCTGATGATGCTTATGTTCTTAATTATTTGGCATATTCGTGGCTAGAACGTGATTATAAAATCGATGAATCAATGGAAATGTTGAAAAGGGCATACGAGTCAAAAAGTAATGATCCTTATATCATCGACTCAATTGGATGGGCTTATTATCTTATAGACGATTACATTGAGGCTGAAAAATATCTTAAAAGGGCGGTGGAGTTGATGCCTGAGGATCCAATAGTGAACGATCATTACGGAGATATATTGTGGAAATTAAATCGCAAAATACAAGCACGATATTTTTGGAATAATGTTTTAAAGTTTGATGATACTGAAGACAGTATGAGGAATAAAATAAATATTAAAGTAATTGAAGGCCTTAAAAATTCCTAAATGAGGAATAATTATCTTAAATCTTACGCTAAAATTAATTTAGCACTAAATGTTACAGGAAAAAGAAACTCAATGCATAAAATTGAGAGCATTATTTCATTTATTGACTTACACGATTTGATCTCTATTCAAAATATAAAGTCCAATAATCACAAAATTTCTTTTTATGGAAAATTTTCAAAGAATATAAAAAAAGAAAACACAGTTCAAAAGTTACTAAATTTACTCGATAGATCCAATTTATTAAAAAATAAAAAATTTAAAATAAGTATTAAAAAAAATATCCCTCAAGAGGCTGGACTTGGTGGTGGGTCCATGAATGCAGCAGCGATATTAAATTTTTTTATAAAAAAAAAAATTATAAAACTCACAAAAATAAATATAGAAAAACTATGTAATTCAATTGGATCTGATGTGATATTAGGAATAAATTTTTCTAGTTCTATCTTGAAATCAAACAATCAAATTAAAAAATTCACAAAGTGTCCTAAATATAATACTTTTTTGGTCAAACCTAACTTTGGATGTTCTACAAAAAAAATATACTCTGGAGTTAGGAAGTTCACTAAACCAAACCTCAATTCTCCAAAAAAACAAATGTTCAGTTCAAACTATTTAATTCAGCAAGTTAATGCTCTTGAGAAAATAGCTTTTTTAAAATACCCGCGGCTAAAAAACATAAAGTTATTTTTGAAAAACCTTAATAGTCCTTTATTTGTTAGGATGACTGGTTCAGGATCAGCTATTTGTGCTTATTATCAATACTCAAAAGATTGTAAGTTGGCAAAGATACAGTTTAAAAGAAAATTTAAAAATTATTGGTGCAATGTATCAAAAACTATATAAATTTTGATTTTTTGTGCTATATGAAAACAATATTGGGGCGTAGCCAAGCGGTAAGGCACTGGTTTTTGGTACCGGCATCCTAGGTTCGAATCCTAGCGCCCCAGCCATATATGGATAAATTTTTAGATAAAATATTTTTTAGATCAAGAAATCTTGATTACATAAGTCAAAACATAAAAAAAATTACCCAGGAAACTTCAGCTCATAAAGTATTTGAAGCTATAAACAATTTTAACGAAACTAGTGAAGTCAGATATGTTGGTGGATGTATTAGAAAGATTATAAAAAAAGAAGAAGTTGATGATATAGACTTAGCCACAAACTTAATACCCACAGAAGTTTGTGATGTACTCAAAAAAAATAATATCAACTTTTATGAAACAGGAATAGACCATGGAACAATTACTGCAATTATAGGTGATCAAAAATATGAAATCACCACTCTTAGAAAAGATGTTTCAACAGATGGAAGGCATGCTAAAGTTGAATTTTCGTTAGACTGGAAAGATGATTCAAATCGTAGAGATTTTTCTATTAATGCAATTTATTCTGATAAAGATGGAAATTTATTTGATCCACATTATGGTAAAAAAGATATAGAAAGTGGAACAGTAAAATTTATAGGAAATCCAGAGGAGAGAATTCAAGAGGATTACTTAAGGATATTAAGATACCTACGCTTCTTTTTAAATTATTCTAATAACAAACATGAGCTTGAAATTTTTAAAACTATTAAAAGAAATATTGGAGGAATTTCAAAACTTTCTTCTGAAAGACTTGTAGAGGAATTTAAAAAATTAACAAAATCAGATGGGTTTATTAAATTATTTAATGATAAAGAAAGCCTTGAGTTAATAGAGATTATTTTCCCCCAATTAAAAAATCTTCAAAGTTTTAAAAAGTTAAATGCATACGCACAGAAAAATTTATCTAAAATTGATTTTATTTTATTGATTTCATTATTAATTATTGATGGAACTGATAACGCAGATTATTTTTTATATAAATTTAAAATTTCTAATAAAGATCAAAAAAGAATAAAATTTGTCGATAACTTTTATAAGCAAAAAGTAAATATTAATTATTTTACTGTAAAAAATTTGAACAAAATTTTTTATTTTAATGGCAGACAAGCTGTAACTGATATTATTAGTTTTAAGTTATTTATTTCAAAAAAATTAGAAAAAAAATTAGTTAAATTACTTGATTTTTATAATAACAAAACTTTGCCAACCTTACCTGTTGGGGCAAATATTCTTATGTCAAAGTACAATATCCCTGAAGGCAAAGTTTTAGGAAACAAATTGAAGATGATAGAAGAAATTTGGGTTCAAAACGGCTTTCAAATCTCAGATAAACAAGTTCAAAAAATTGCTAAAGGTTAAATATATTTTACGTCTTTAATCTCAAAATTTTTCACTCCTGATGGAGTGGTAATTTCAACTAAATCTTTTTTATTTTTACCAATTAAACCCTTACTGATAGGAGATTGAAAAAAAATTAATTTTTGTTTTAAATCAGCCTCATCTTTACCAACAATTTTATAATTTATTTTTTCTCCGGTATCTAAATCTTCAAGATAAACAGTAGAACCAAAAATTACTTTACCGTCATTATTTAATTTAGTTACATCAATTACGTTTGCTCGTGCAATTATGTCATTAATTTCTGTTATTCGTCCTTCGCTATGTGATTGTTCCTCTTTTGCAGCATGATACTCAGCATTTTCTTTTAAATCTCCGTGAGATCTAGCTTCAGCAATTGCAGCTACTATTTGAGGCCTTTTTTTTTCTTTTAAATAAATTAATTCTTCTTTTAATTTATTGAGACCATTCAGTGTAATTGGTTCTTTATCCATTTTTTATTTCCATTTTGCAATTGGAGGTAAGGACATTAGTATTCCCTCTATATTACCTCCAGTTTGAAGTCCAAATTTTGTTCCTCTGTCATACAATAAGTTAAATTCTGCATAACGTCCTCTCTTAATATACTGCTTCTCTTTTTCTTTTAGAGTCCATTTTTTTGGAATTTTTTTTCTTATAATATTATTAAATAACATTTGAAATGTTACACCTACATCTCTTACAAATTTAAAATCTTTTTCAAAGTTATCATTTTTATAATCAAAAAAAATACCACCTATTCCTCTTGCCTCACCTCTATGTGGTAAATAAAAATATTCATCACACCATTTTTTGTATTTGGCGTAATATTTTTTATCATGTTGGTCACACATAAGTTTTAGTTTTTTATGAAAATTATTTTTTTCACTCATATCTTTAATAGCTGGAGTGACATCCAAGCCACCTCCAAACCAATTTTTTTTTGTACAAATGAACCTAGTATTAAAATGCATTGCCGGAATATGAGGATTTTGCATATGCATTACAATTGATATCCCTGATGCCCAAAAACTTGGATCTTTTTCAGCACCTAGAATATTTTTCTGAAATTTTTTTGGAAATTTTCCATATACTTTTGAGTAATTTACACCCACTTTTTCAAATATTTTTCCATTGCTAAGAATTCTGTATTCTCCACCCCCCTCATCTTTTTTAGTATTCCTTTTCCAAGAAGTAGATTTAAATTTAAATTTGTTCCTCTCAAGCTTGACGATATCATCACAAATCGCATTTTGTAATAGTTTAAACCAATTACTTGTTAGATCTTTTTTAATATCTATGTCCATTTAAATTAATTTAATTTGTCTTAAACTTTCTGCCAACACTATAGCTACAGATGAAGCAATATTTAGTGATCTTACTTTATCATTCATTGGGATCTTTAATCTATCTTTGATCAGTTTGTGAACCTTTTCAGGAACACCCGCACTTTCACGGCCAAATAAAATTGTATCATCCGATTTAAACTTAAATTTAGTATAAGATATGGATCCCTTGGTTGTCATTAAAACAATTCTCTGATTCTGCTTTTTCTCAAAAAATTTCTCAGAGCTTTGATAAAATTCGATCTGTTCAAGATCCATGTAGTCCATGACAACTCTCTTAAACCTTTTGTCTGACACCAGAAAACCACATGGCTCAATAATTTCTAGTTTTGCACCTAAACAGGCACAAGTTCTTATTATTGCTGCTGTATTTTGTGGAATATCCGGCTCATATAATGCAATTTTTGGCCCTGAAATGGTTGAATTCTGTGTCATTCTATCAGTAGTAAAATTAATATTTTATATTATATGAATTCGTATATTAAGTAATTTAAATCAAAACAGACAATATAAACAGTTACTAATCGTGTCAGATAAAAAACCAGAGAGAAGAGATTTCTTATTTACAGCCTCTTATGCTGTTGGAGCAGTCGGAGTTGCAGCAGTTGTTTGGCCATTAGTGGACCAAATGAATCCTGATGCGTCTGTAAAAGCGTTAGCTAGTACTGAAGTTGATGTAAGCTCTTTAAAACCAGGTAATACAATTACCGTGCTTTGGAGAGGAAAACCAGTTTTTATAAGAAGACGAACGCAGGAAGAAATAGCTGAAGCAAGGTCTGTTAAAATGGAAGATTTGATTCACCCTGAAAAAGATGAAGACAGAGCAAAAAATCCTGAATGGTTAGTGATGTTAGGTGTATGTACTCATCTAGGATGTGTGCCTTTAAATGACAAAGGAGATTATAATGGATGGTTTTGTCCTTGTCATGGTTCGCATTATGATACATCTGGAAGAATTAGAAAAGGCCCAGCGCCATGGAACATGGAAGTTCCAAAGTATGAATTTGTTAACGCTAACACAATTAAAATTGGATAAAAAAAATGAGTGATCACGAATACACACCAAAGTCAAAAGCAGGTAAATGGTTTAATGACAGATTGCCATTACTTACTTTGGCAAATCATTTAACTGATTACCCAACTCCAAAAAACTTAAACTATTGGTGGACGTTTGGTGGGATTTTAACGTTCTGTCTAATCACTCAAATTGTTACTGGCTTAACTTTGGCAATGCATTATATCGCTCATGCTGACATGGCATTCGAAAGTGTTGAGCATATAATGAGAGACGTTAATTATGGTTGGTTAATAAGATATATTCACGCAAATGGTGCTTCTATGTTTTTCTTAGCAGTTTATATTCATATTTTCAGATCATTATTTTATGGATCATATAAATCTCCAAGAGAAATCATTTGGATAATTGGAATAATTATTTACTTATTGATGATGGCAGCTGCATTCATGGGTTATGTTTTACCATGGGGACAAATGAGTTTCTGGGGAGCGACTGTAATAACAAACTTATTTAGTGCAATTCCACTTGTTGGTGAAGGTATAGTGACATGGTTGTGGGGAGGATATTCTGTGGATAATCCAACTTTAACAAGATTTTTTACTCTACATTATTTAATACCTTTTTTAATTTTAGGGTTAGTAGTTTTACACATTTGGGCGTTACATGTTCCTGGTAACAATAATCCTGTTGGAATAGATATTAAAAAACCATCAAAAGATACAGTTCCTTTTCATCCTTACATAGTGATTAAAGATGGATTTGCATTATTGATGTTCATGATTGTATTTGCTTTTTTTGTATTCTATGCGCCTAATATTTTAGGTCATGCTGATAATTATATAGAAGCTAATCCGTTAGTAACACCAGCACACATCGTGCCAGAGTGGTATCTCTTACCTTTTTATGCAATTTTAAGATCAGTTCCTGATAAGTTGCTTGGAGTTGTAGCTATGTTATCTGCGATTTTAATTTTAGCTGTTTTACCTTGGCTAGATACCTCAAAAATAAGATCAGCAGTATTTAGACCACTCTATAAACAATTTTATTGGATACTAGTAGCTGACGTTTTAATATTAGGTTATATGGGTGCAATGCCTGCTGAAGGCCTTTACTTATTGATTGCAAGAGTTGCGACAGCTTATTATTTCCTTCATTTTTTAGTTATTTTACCAGTGCTAGGGTTAAAGGAGAGGACTATACCTTTACCATTAAGTATTACTGAACCTGTACTGGGAGGATCGCCTAATATGGCCATGGCTAAAAAAAAGGAAAGTAAAATAGAATAGTGAACAAAATCCTTAAACTATTTTCAATAATAATATTGCTTTGCGTATCAATTACTAATGTAATTTCTGCAGAAAAAGTCGAGTATTTAAAAACTGACTGGACCTTCAAGGGTCTATTCGGAAAATTTGATAGAGCCTCACTTCAAAGAGGGTACCAAGTCTATACGGAAGTCTGTGCAGCTTGCCATTCAATGAAATATTTGAGTTATAGAAATTTATCTGAAAAGGGTGGGCCGGAGTTTTCAGTGGCTCAAGCTAAAGCAATTGCAGCCTCATTTGAGGTAACAGATGGGCCAAATGCTGATGGTGAAATGTTTCAACGACCAGGAAAACTATCCGATAAATTTGTGATGCCTTATGAAAACGTTAAAGCAGCTGAAGCAGCTAATGGTGGTGCATACCCTCCAGATATGTCAGTATTAGTAAAAGCTAGAGGAGGCGGAGTAGATTATATATATTCTTTATTGCAGGGCTATGAAGAAGCTCCTAATGGAATGATTTTAGATGACGGTGTTCATTACAATAAATATATGTATGGTAAAAAAATTAAAATGTCGGCACCTTTATCAGACGGAATTATTGAATATTCTGATGGTACAAACGCTTCTGTTGAGCAAATGTCAAAAGATGTAACAACATTTTTGATGTGGGCTGCTGAACCTAGTTTAGAAGCTAGACACCAAATGGGATTCAAGGCTATCGTGTATTTGATAATTTTAACAATACTTGTTTATTTCAGCATGAAGAGAATTTGGTCACGTGTTAAATCGGAAGTTTAAGACATCCCCGTCTTTTACAATATAGTCCTTGCCTTCTAGTCTCATTTTTCCATTAGTTTTAGAATTCACCCAACCGTCATTAGAAACAAAATCTTCATAAGAAATCGTTTCAGCTCTTATAAATCCTTTTTCAAAATCTGTGTGAATCTCACCTGCAGCCTTTGGAGCAGTACAGTTTTTTTGAATTGTCCAAGCTCTTGTCTCTTCAGGACCAGAGGTAAAATATGTATCAAGTTCTAGAATTTTGTATCCCTTTTGAATTAACATACTCAATCCAGTATCTTTTAATCCAATCATATCCATATAGTTTTTTTTTTCTTCATTTTCTAATTCGTTAATTTGATTTTCAATATCAGCTGAAACTATTAAAGTGTTTTCTTCACCGTATTTCTCAATGAAGCCATTTGTATAATTATTACCTTCTTTCACACTTTGTTCATCAACATTACAAACAAATATCTTAGGTTTAATGGACAATAATCCACTTTGATTAAGTTGCTTAGTTCCAAATTGAGATTTAAGAACAGAAATATCTTTATCATTGTTTATGCAATCTAATGCAATTTCTAGAATTTTGAGTTGCTCTTCCTCTATATTTTTCTTATTGTTTTTTTCTAATCTTTTTTGAATTGACTCTAAATCTGCAAGCATCATCTCTGTTTCAATAATCTCTAAATCTCTAATGGGATCTACTGTTGGATTAACATTTTGAATATCATCAGAGTCAAAGCATCTAGTCATATGAATTACAGCATCTACCTCTCTTATGTGAGAAAGAAATTTATTTCCTAAACCCTCACCTTTTGAAGCACCTTTCACAAGTCCAGCAATATCAACAAATGAAATTGTCGTATTAATTGTTTTTTTTGAGTTAGAAACTTTGGATAATTTTTCAAGTCGCTCGTCTGGAACTGGAACAACTCCTACATTAGGATCTATTGTACAAAAAGGGAAGTTTGCAGCCTGAGCCTTACTAGAATTTGTAAGTGCATTAAACAAAGTAGATTTACCAACATTGGGCAAACCAACAATTCCACACTTAAAACTCATTATTTATTATTTACTGTGCTTGAAAATAAATCTAATTTTTTATTCACTAATATCGAAATGGAGTCTGTAATATCTTTTGTAATTTTTTCTAACCCCATCATTTCATCCTCATCAAAATTTTGTAAAACATAATCGCTTACTTCTATATTTTCTTTTGGTTTACCAATTCCAACTCTTACTCTTGAATAATCTTTACCGATAAATTTATCAATAGATGCTATACCGTTATGTCCTGCACTTGATCCCCCAAACTTTGCTTTAATTTTTCCAAATTCAACATCTAAATCATCGTGGAAAACAATTACATCTTCAGCATCAATTTTAAAATATTCAATAAGTTCTCGAATACATATTCCGGAATTATTCATAAAGGTTAATGGCTTGATAGCATAAACCTTCTGTTCAGCAACGTTACCAGTGGTAAGTAGTCCTTTAAATTTTGGTTTCTGTTTTGATAAGCCAAATTTTTTATTAATAGAATCAATTATTTTGAATCCAACATTATGTCTGTTATTTTCACTATCTGGAGTTGGGTTACCTAAACCTACAAATAAAAGCATATAATGGATTTTAGTGAGAAGTAAATTTCAATTTTGATAACTTATTTTTTTTCTTCTGCAGATTTTTTATCTTCACCTTCTTTTTTATCACCTTCAGCTGCAGGCTTATCACCATCTGCAGGGGCAGCTTCTGCTCCTGCTGCACCTTCTTCTCCCTCAGCTGCTTCTGCTTCTGCTGGTTTTTCAGGTTCTTTCATTACAGTTGGAGCCGCTAAAGTTGCAATTACGAAGTCTCTTCCTTGAATAGTAGGGGTTACCTCTTCATCTAGGCTTATTGATGAAATTTTGAAACTCTCACCAATATCAATTCCATCTAAATCTATCACAAGATTTTCAGGAATTTTCTCACTTGGACATTTCAATTCAACTTTTCTTCTTACAATGTTTAACACTCCACCTCTTTTAAGTCCTGGTGAGCTTTCGTGATTAATAAATTTCACTGGAACTTCAATTTTAATTTTAACACCTGGCACTACTCTTAAAAAATCTACATGAATAGGTTCATCAGTTATAATGTCGTATTTTATTTCTTTAGGAAGAACATTTTGTGTTTTTCCATCAACGTTTAAAGAAATTATGTTTGATAAAAAATTTTCTTTTTCAATTAATGATTTTAATAATTTTTTTGAGATTGCCACTTTTTCATTTTGAGTCTCTCCACCATAAATTATAGCAGGCACATTGCCATTTTCTCTAATGGAATTTAGTTCACCTTTAGTTTTAGTGTCTCTTATATTGGCGTCTAATGAATTCATAAAAACAAAGGTTTTTAGCTCAAGATCCTTAATAACTCAAGGTAATTATTTAAATAAATCAGAAACGGAGGTTGAGTTTGATATTCTTTTAATAGCTTCTCCCATCAAGGCTGAAATAGATAGAACTTCTATGTTTTTTGCACTTTTCGTTTTGTCTCTATTGTCAATTGTATCTGTGATTACTAATTTTTTAATTACTGAATTTTTAATTTTTTTTACAGCTTCTCCAGTTAAAACACCGTGGGTGATATAAACGTAAACTTCTTTTGCACCCCGATCCTTTAATGCTTTAGCCGCATTGACTATAGTTCCACCTGAGTCAATGATATCATCCACTATTACACAAGTTTTATCTTTCACTTCTCCAATTACATTCATCACTTGAGATTGACCAGGTTTTGGTCTTCTTTTATCAACAATTGCAAGACCAACATTCAAAATCTTTCCAAGCGCTCTTGCTCTTTCAGTACCACCAACATCAGGTGCAATACATACAATATTTTTACTTTTAATGTTTTTTTTTACATGTCTTGCAAAAATGGGTGTAGAAAACAAGTTGTCTACCGGAATATCAAAAAATCCTTGAATTTGGCCTGCATGCAAATCAACTGTCACAACTCTGTCTGCGCCAGCTTTTGTTATTAAATTTGAGACAAGTTTTGCTGAGATAGATGTTCTTGGAACAACTTTTCTATCTTGTCTTGCATAACCAAAATATGGAATAACTGCTGTTATATTTTTAGCTGAAGATCTTTTTAGAGCATCTATACACAGCAAAAGCTCCATTAGGTTATCGTTAGCAGGAGATGAGATAGACTGAATTATGAAAATACTATTTCCTCTTATATTTTCATTTAACTCAACATATATCTCACCATCTGCAAAATTCTTGATACTTGAATTAACTAGTTTAGATTTTAAAAATTTTGCAATATCCTTGCTGAGAGGCTTATTGCTAGTTCCAGATAATAATTTCATTCGAAAAAACCTAATTAAGCATAATTATTGAAATATTTCTACCATAATCATCATGTTTTAAACTTAAAGCTCTTCTGGCGCTAAAGAATTTATTTTTAACATCAAATGTATCAATTTTAATTTTTTCTATTTTTTTTATTTTATTCTTTAAAAGTATAGATTTTACGTACTTTGATAAATCAAAATATAACTTTTTGTGCTTTATTCTAAAAAATTTTTTATTTCTTCTATCTTTTTTTAAAAATTTGTTCTTGAAGTCATTTTGAACCTCATAGTTATCAACTGAAATAGAAGGGCCTATTACAGCAGAAATATTTTGTGGCTTAGATCCTTTCTTAATCATAAATTTGATCACTTTATCGACTATTCCCTTATATGCTCCTTTCCAGCCCGCATGGATTGCTCCAATTATTTTTTTTTGCTGATCACAAATCAAAATTGGGACACAGTCTGCTGTTAAAACAGCAATTGGTAAGTTTTTCTGATTAGTAATCACCGCATCTACTTTTGGCTTTGATTTAAAATGATATTTTTCATCAATATAAATGAATTTACTGCTGTGAATTTGATTAATTAAAAAAATATCCCCAGCTGAGTGATTTATTTTTTTTTTTACTAATTCTAAATTTTTTCTTACATTACCTGGTTTATCTCTTGATCCTGGTCCACAGTTTAAACTTTCATAAATATTTTTAGATATACCACCTTTGCTATTAAAGAAGCCGTGTTTCAAATTTTTTATATTTGAAAGTTTTTTAGATTTAATCACTTTGAAATCCTGTTTGAAATTTATTATTTTTAGATTTTATAAGCATAACTTTAAACAATTCGCCCATCTGTTTTTCATCTATAAGTCTTCTTATTCTGTAAAATAAGTCTGTTTTTTTTGAAAAAGTTATATCCTTACTTATAATTTCAGCTCTTTGAAGAATTCCCATACTGGTTAAGAATTTTTTTTGAGTTGTAACTACTGTGTCCAAATTTTTAAATTGATCAATAAATTTTTGAAATAAATTAAAGTTGATGTTGTACGTAATGTCAGAATCACCAATATTTTCTAAAATATTCGAATATTTGTGATTATTAACTGCTTGAAGGGTATCTTGCATTTTAGAATTTAAATAACCATAGTCTATAAGAAGTATTCCACCTTCACTTTTTTCAATTATATTACCTATAATATTTAAATATTCTAAAGCATCAGGAGAATATTCAACTATATCTTGCCCTTTTGAAATCTCTAAATTTAATTTTTCCTCAATTAATTTAATATTTGTTTTAACTTCATTAAATTTTGCCTCTTTAGGATTTGAAAGATCTACAAATTTTTCATACCAGTCATCTTGTCTTTTAAAAAACTGTTTAATTGGCAAAGCATCAAAAAATTCATTTGCTAAAAAAATAGTAGGTTCTGAATAATTTTGTTTTAAATCTTGGATCCAAGTAATTTTCTCAGATTCAAGGTTTATTTTCTGTTGATCAATGAGATATTTACTTTTTTCGTATATCATAAAATTACAAGAACTAAAGTGTTCCGGAAAGTTCTTTAATGTTTGATAAACCACCTTCATCATTTCACCATTTCCAGCACCTAGCTCAATTAAATTAAATTTGTTTGGGGAGCCCAAACTTTTAAGAAAAGTAACTAACCAAATAGTTATAATTTCTGAAAAAAGTCTTGTGATATTTGGAGCTGTAATAAAATCACCCTCCTTGCCAAATGGGTTTTGCTTCATGTAGTAACCTGAGTCTTTATCGTAAAGTGCCCAATTAATAAATTGGTCTAAAGATAAGTTAGTTGATTTGTTTATCTTCATTTTTAAAATAAAATAGGACCAACCCAGCCAATGTTAGGAATACACTTAAAATTTGTCCCATAGTTAAATTAAATAATAAATAACCTAACTGCTCATCTGGAACTCTTAAAAATTCAATAGAAAATCTAAATATTGAGTAAAAAATTAAAAATAGGCTTGATATTAAACCGGGCTTAAGCAAAAAATTTTTATTTTTAAAATTAATTAAAATTAGTATTAAAATTATTCCCTCTAGTATAGCTTCGTATATTTGGGTAGGATGTCTTGGCAAATTATCTACTTGAACAAAAGTTACTGACCATGGCACATTAGTTACTTTTCCATATAGCTCTGAATTTATAAAGTTTGATAGTCTTCCAAAAAAAATTCCAATAGGAGCAACTAATGCTACAATATCCATATATAAAAAAGGATTTTGATTATTTCTTTTTCCAAAAATTATACTCGCAATTATAATTCCAATTAATCCGCCATGAAAAGACATACCGCCTTCCCAAATCTTAAAAATATGCAACAAATTATTTAAATAATATTCTAGATTGTAGAATAATATGTAACCAATTCTTCCACCTAAAATAATTCCAATTATTAAATAAGTGATGTAATCATCAAATTTTTTACTGATATCGTCATTTTTAATAAATATTTTTTTTGCAACAAACCATCCAAACAAAATACCAACAATATAAGCTAACGAATACCATCTGATTTCTAAGGAAAAAATTTCAATTGCAACTGGGTCAAAATTATTAATGAACATTTTAATTTATACTTATAATGTATATCTTAAATATGAAAAATTCTAAATTTATAATTGATAAGTTTGCAAAATTGATTGAGCAAGGGTTGGTTTCCTCAAAAGATTTGTCGGCTGAAATTCTAAATATTTTTAAATCTAAAAGAGACGAATTTGTTTTTAAAATGAAATTAACAAGCAAGGATGAATTTGATATTCTTTCAAAACGAGTTGAGAACTTAGAAATCAAAATTAAAAAGCTTGAAGGTAAAAAAAAAACAAAAACTAAATAGGTAAAAAAATCTTAACTCTCAAGCCATCCATTTTAGACTTTTCAAGTTTAATATTTCCCCCATGGGATTTAATAATATCGGATGCAATTGATAAACCAAGTCCAACGCTGGATTTAGAGTCAGATCTTCCTTTGTCTATTTTATAGAATGGTTTGAATACATTGTCGTGTTCACTTTTTGCGATACCAGGACCATCATCATCAATCATAATAAATAGATTTGTATTTTTTTTACTAACATTTACCTCAACTTTAGTGGCGTACTTTAAGGCGTTATCAATTAGATTATTTAGACATCTGTTGATTAAATTTTTTCTACCGTTAATATAAACCCTAGGTAACAAATGCTTTGAAATATTTTCATTATTATATTTTTTAATTACTTCTTCAATTAGTCCAGACAGATTAAACACTTCATCTTTCTCAGCATACGATGAGCTTGTAAATTGAAGATATTCATTTAGCATTTTTTCCATTTCATTTATATCCTCAGTTAATTTTTCTACTGAGTCTTTGTCTTTAATAAATGCAAGTTGTAGCTTCATCCTTGTTAAAGGTGTTCTTAAATCATGACTTATACCCGACAACATCTCTGTTCTTTGATTAAGATGTCTTTCAATTCTTTTTCTCATTTTATCAAATTCATGACCCGCCTGTCTTATTTCAAGAGCTCCAGAGGGTTTGTATTCCTCAATTTCTTCACCTTTACCAAATCTTTCTGCAGCACGTGCAAGATTGGTAATAGGCCTTGTTTGATTTTTTAAAAATATTAGAGATATGATCACCATAATTATTGCAGGTACAGTTATCCATAGTGCAAATATTCTTGCAGAAGAACTAGTAACACGATCTTTAGGAACTAAAAATTTAAAATATCCATCTTTATATTTAATTCTTAAATCAATTAACTCTTTATAGTTTGTTGAGTCGAACCAATAGTCTTCTACTGAAAATCTTGATTTTAATTCTCTTCTTAATGTTCGGTCAATTGGACTAAACCATCTTTCTTTTTTTTGATCTTGTAATTCTTCGTTGAGTTCAAGTTGAATATTTAAATCTAAAAATAATGAAAATAAGTTATTTATTTCTTGTTTATCCTCCTCCTCACTTTCATATGCTTCAATAAACGCACTTATTTCGTTTACTAATGTTCTTGTCATTCCTTTGTTAGTTTTAATCCACAAGCTATCAAAAAATACAATTGTGATGATTAGCTGAAGAACAATGACGGGGACTGCAACAATTAAAAGTGCTCTGTAGAACAATCTTTTAGGTAAAACTTTTCTTAATAAATTATTCAATCCAGAGAACATATCCTGCTCCTCTTATGGTTTGTAAAAATTTTGGATTTTTCGGATCAATTTCTATTTTCTTTCTTAAACGAGTTATAATCACATCAATTGACCTTTCTTTATCTAAATTAATCAATTGACCAATACTTTCTCTTGAAAATGTATTTCCTGGATTATTAATCATTTTTTCTAAAATTATCTTTTCAGTATTATTGATTTTAAATTCTTTTTTGTTTTTAATAATTAGCAATTTGTTTAAATCAATTTTTACATTTTCAAATTCAATAATTCTTTTTTGATCTGTTTTAATAGTTTTGGTTAAAATATTTTTAATTCTTAAAATCAGTTCTTTTGGCTCAAAAGGCTTAGCTAAATAATCGTCTGCTCCCAATTCAAGTCCCTCAACTCTTTCACTCGCCTCACCCTTGGCTGTCAAAAGTATAATTGGTGTGTCCAAATCTTTTTTATGGTCATTAATAAAATCTAAACCACTTTTACCTGACATCATTATATCTAGGATAATTAAATCAAATTTGATTATTTTTACTTTCTCTGACGCATTTTCAGCACTATCTGCTGTCGTAACTAAAAAATTATTTTCATTTAAATATTTTTTTACTAAAGATCTAATTCCTTCATCGTCATCAACTAGCAAAATATGAGCTTGAAATTTATCCATTTATAATTTTACTCAAAACATTATCAAAATTTATTACTTCCTCTGAACTTGAGTTTAGTAATGCGTTGTAAATTCTTTTTTTTTGCTGATCAAAAACCTCATTAAATATCTTTTCCCCTTTATCATTCAAAAATACATGCTTAACCCGGGTATCTTGCTCATCTTTTTTAAACGTAATAATGTCTAATTTTATTAAATCTTTTAAAACCCTATTAAGACTTTGCTTTGTGACTTTTAGTCTTTTTAATAGCTCAGATATCGAAATACCCTGATACATGGACAATAAATGGATTACTTTATGGTGTGCTAAACCAATAGAGTATTTATCTAATATCTTTTTAGAGTCAGAGAAAGTTTCTCTATAGCTCACAAAAAGTTTTTCTATCAAATCTTTAAGCTGATCATCTTTTAAATATAAAAGTTCTTTCATTATGGGTAAGTTATATTGACATATTAAAGATACAAAGATATTTTTCAGATATAATTAAATATTTTCAATCATGATACCTTACGACAAAAGATCTGGAAAAATATGGTACAACGATGAGCTTGTAGATTGGGGAGACGTCAAACTTCACGTTTTAAGCCATGGTTTACATTATGCGAGTTGTGTTTTTGAGGGAGAAAGAGTTTATGACGGATCAATTTTTAAATTAGAAGAACACACTTCAAGATTCTTTCATTCTGCTAAGAGGATGGGTTTTGATATCCCTTATTCAGAAGAACAAATTAATATTGCTTCAAATAAAATTATTGCTTCACAAAATGTTGAAAATGGATACGTAAGACCAGTTGCATGGAGAGGCAGCGAGATGATGGCTATTTCTGCACAACAAACAAAAATTCATGTAGCAATTGCAACCTGGGAGTGGGGTTCATATTTTGATCCAAAATTAAAAGTCGAGGGTATAAAATTAAATATTTCTAACTGGAGAAGGCCTGCGCCTAATACAATCCCTTGGGATACTAAAGCATCTGGTCTTTATATGATTTGCACACTATCAAAACATGAAGCAGAAAAACAAGGTTATACAGACTCATTAATGTTAGATCATGAAGGAAATGTAGCTGAAGCAACTGGTGCCAATGTTTTTTTCAAAGATAAAAATGGTGAACTTCACACTCCAATCCCAGACTCTTTTTTAGATGGGATTACAAGAAGGACAGTAATTGGAATTGCAAAATCGAAAAATATTAAAGTTCACGAGAGAAAAATAAAACCAGAGGAGTTATCAAACTTTGTTGGATGTTTTTTAACAGGCACTGCCGCAGAAGTAACGCCAGTTTCATGCATTGCAGAAAATCAGTTTAAAGTTTGTGATACTATAATTGATTTAAATGAAAGTTATCAAACTTTAGTAAGAAAGAAAAAAGCAGCTTAATCTTTATTGTCTTCAGACATAGCGTGGTCAATTCCTTTACGCATATAATCATATCCAGTAAAAAGTGTTAATGCTGCAGATAGCCATAAAAGAATAATACCAATAGTTTGGGCATTATAATCTT
This sequence comes from Pelagibacterales bacterium SAG-MED22, assembly GCA_014653985.1. GTDB lineage: Bacteria > Pseudomonadota > Alphaproteobacteria > Pelagibacterales > Pelagibacteraceae > Pelagibacter. The sequence goes on along the minus strand of JACWDT010000003.1, from coordinate 58,942 downwards.
GGAAGTTAATAATCTTATTTCCTGTATCTCCTGATAGAAGGAGAGCGATTGAAACCATCTGTAAAACTGTTTTTAATTTAGCAAGACTAGAAACAGGAAGTTTAATTTTTCCCTTTGCTAAAAATTCTCTAAGTCCTGAAATCAATATTTCTCTAGTAAGAATAATAATTGCAGCAATTACTTCATAATTTCTTATAGTACCATCCATTACTAAAAGAATTAAAGCTGTCGCAACGATTATCTTATCAGCTATTGGATCTAACAATTCTCCCAGTTTTGACTCTTCACCCATCATTCTTGCAAGCATTCCATCAAGAAAATCAGTAAATGACGCAACAACAAATAATATTAATGCAGTCAAATCTCCATAAAATCCAGGCAAGTAAAATGCCAATACAAAAAAAGGAACAATAATTATTCGTCCTATTGTTAATATATTAGGAATTTTTTTAAGCATAATTATTCGTGAAAGAAGTTATATATCTTTTTTGCCACTTTTTCCTCAACACCTTCAACAGATTTTATTTCATCTAAACTTGCAGACTCTACTGATCTTGCTGATCCAAAATGGTTTAATAATGCCCTTTTTCTTATAGACCCAATCCCATCAATTTGGTCAAGTAGAGATTTGCTTATTCCTTTTTTTCTTTTTGCTCTATGAGCACTTATTGCAAATCGGTGCGATTCATCTCTTATTCTTTGAAGAAAAAATAATGTTGGATCATTTCTTAAAAACTTAAACTCTTTGCCATTATGAAAAAAGGTTTCGTTACCACTATTTCTCAGTTTACCTTTTGCAATCGCAACGATAGGAATGCCGTGAAGACCAAGTTCATTTAGGCTTTCTCTTGCAACTGAGTATTGACCTTTTCCACCATCAACTAAAACTAAGTCAGGAAAAGTTAAATAATTATCCTTTTCTTGAACCGCTCTTTTGAATCTTCTATTTAAAACCTCTCGCATCATACCATAATCATCTTGTTCATTTTTTTTGTGTTTAATATTAAATTTTCTATACCTTTTTTTGATAAAACCCTCGTCCCCATAGGCAATTAATGCTCCAACACTATTAGTACCCTGTATGTGACTGTTGTCATAAACCTCAATTAAATTAATGTTTGTTTCTAAATTGAATTTACTAGCAACAGCATCAAATAACTCTCTATTGTTTTGACTTTCATAAAGTTTTCTATTTAAACTATCTTTTGCATTTTTAATGGCTTGATTGATTACTTTTAATTTAGAACCTTGTTTTGCAACAGAAATAGTAATTTGTTTACCTTCCTTATTTGACAGAGTTTTTTCAATTAGAACTTTTTCTTTAATTTCTTCAGATAAAATTATCGATGAGGGAACACTTTTATTCTCATAAAATTGAGAAACGAATGAATTTATAATTTCTCCAAGTTTTTCATCTGGATCATGTTTTGGAAAGAAAGCTTGATTGCCCCAATTTTGTTTTGATCTATAAAAAAAAACTTGGATACAGGCTTTACCAGACTCTTTGTATCCAGCAACAACATCTGCTTCAACTAAGTTTGCTTCATTTATTCTTTGAGATGACTGAATTATATTTAATGCTTTTATTCTATCTCTTAGAATTACTGCTTTTTCAAAGTCAAGTTCTTCACTTGCTTTTTCCATTTGATTAGAAAGATTTTTTTGAATCCTTCTAGATTTTCCAGAGACAAATTCAATCGCATCATCAACAGTTTGTTGATAGTCCTCTTTGGTGACATAACCAACACATGGACCTGAACAACGTTTGATTTGATATAATATACAAGGCCTTTCTCTTTTTTTAAACACAGTGTCATCACAAACTCTTAAGTGGAAAATTTTTTGAATCATTTTGATTGTCCAATTGGCAGATCCAGCTGACGCAAACGGACCAAAATAAAAGCCCTCTTTAGTTTTTTTCCCCCTATGTCTTTTTATCTGAGGCCATTGATCTTGGTTGCCAATAAATATGAAAGGGAACGATTTATCATCTCTTAGAAGAATGTTAAATTTTGGTTTAAATTTTTTAATTAAATTTGCTTCAAGTAATAAGGCTTCACTTTCGTTAGAAGTAGTAGTTATCTCCAATTTTCTTGTTTGAGATAACATTCTTTCAGTTCTAATGATGTGATTTTTTTCAGAAACATAACTTTTCAATCTATTGGGTAAATTCTTTGCTTTTCCTACATAAAGAATTTCATCTTTAGAGTTCAGCATCCTATAGACACCAGGAAGCTTAGGAACTAAAGGGAGTTCTTTTTTAATTACTTCTTTACCTAGATCAGAGCTTATCATGACTTCTTTTTTTGGTAACTTGAATACCAACAGATGTGCAGTCTTTTAAAATTTCTAGTTTTTCGATTTGGAGCATAATTTTTCCAATTCTTTTATCTTTGAATAGAACATCAAAGACATCTTCAGCTAGTGTCTCTAGAAAATTATAATGTTTATTTTTTGTAAGTTTTTTTATTAGTTTAACTATTCTTCCATAATTAACTATTGATTTAATATCCTCATCACTTGTTGGTTTTTTATCCTCATAATCAACTTCGAGATTAAATTTAACTTTTTGTGAATTTTCTTTTTCAAAGTCGTAATAACCAAGTTTTAAATCTAAAATTAATTCTTTGATTAAAATTTTCTTTTCATAATTAAATAAAGTTTTATTTTTATCTATTTTAACGATGTTCAGATTATTTTTTTTCATTCTTTGCCCATTATATCAGGTGTTTGCCAGTTTAGATTCTGTCCACTATCAATTGCTAAAACTTGACCTGTAATAGATATATTTTTGATAAAAAAGTCAACTGCATTACAGATTTGTTCTACATTAACTTGTCTTTTTAGAGGGGTTGCTAAATATTGTTTCCTAAAATGTTTTTCAGATTGCCTTTGGTTTTTGATTGTTGGTCCTGGAGCAATTCCGTTAACTCTTATATTGGGTGCCAAACTCATAGCACTTGTTTTTGTGAGAGTATAAAGACCAGTTTTACTTATGGTATATGAAAAAAAGTATGGAGTTAGTTTAAAAACTCTCTGATCAATTATGTTTATTATGTTGTTGTTTTTTCCCTTAACATTTTTAGCAAATTCTTTTGATAATAGAGCAGGAGTTCTCAAATTAGTTTTTAAATGTTTATCCCAGCTGTCTGTTGTAAAACTTTCAAGTTTATCATTTTCAAACAATGAAGCATTGTTTATTAAACAATCAAAATATTTTAATTTTGATTTTGCATATTTAACAATTTTACTTACATCATTTTCTTTGCTCAAATCACCTTTGACAAGGTAAACTTTAGTACCATTTAACTCTAGATCTTTTTTGAGTTTTTCAGCTTTTGATTTTGATTTATTAAAGTGAATTAGTATTTCTTTATTAGTACCAGATAATTGTTTTGCAATTGCAGCACCAATTCTGGTAGCTCCACCCGTAATGATTATTTTCCGTGCTTCCATTTTTTATCTCTTTTTTTTGTGACCTTAGTTCCTGGCATACCCATTGTCGATCTACCTTTTGGATAAAGCTTATTTTTTACATCATACTGTCTAATTTTTGGGTTAAGAGTAATTTCAAGTTCAGTACTTTCCAATTTTCTAATTTCATCTCTTATTTTAGCAGCCTCTTCAAATTCAAGGTTTGCAGCAGACTCTTTCATTTTCTTATCTAGACCTTTTAAGTGTTTCTTTAAGTTACCACCAATATTTGATCCATCACTGATTTTAACATAATCCTTTTCATAAACACTTTCTAAGATATCACTAATTTCTTTCTTTACAGACTTCGCGTCAATTTTATGTTTTTTATTGTAGGCTAATTGAATCTGTCTTCTTCTATCAGTTTCTGCTATTGCTTTTTTTATACTTTTAGTTTCTTTGTCAGCATACAAAATTACTTTTCCATCAACATTTCTTGCGGCTCTTCCAATTGTTTGAATTAAGGAAGTTTCTGATCTAAGAAACCCTTCTTTATCAGCATCCAATATACCAACAAGTGCACACTCAGGGATATCCAAACCTTCTCTTAAAAGGTTAATTCCAACAAGAACGTCGAATACACCCATTCTCAAGTCACGCATAATTTCTATTCTTTCTAAAGTATCTATATCAGAGTGAAGGTATCTAACTTTAATTCCATTTTCGTGTAAATATTCAGTTAAATCCTCTGCCATTTTTTTAGTTAATGTCGTAACAAGTACTCTATGACCATTCTCAATAACTTTTCTACATTCATGCATTAAATCATCCACTTGAGTTTTGGCAGGTCTTATTTCTACAGGTGGATCAATCAAACCAGTTGGTCTTATTACTTGATCTATAAATTTACCTTTAGTTTGTTCTAATTCCCAAGGACCAGGAGTTGCAGATACAAATACAGTCTGAGTTCTCATCAAATCCCATTCTTCAAATTTTAATGGTCGATTATCCATGCAAGAGGGAAGTCTAAATCCATACTCAGCTAATGTACTTTTTCTTGATCTATCTCCTTTATACATTCCATTAAGTTGCGGAACAGTTACGTGGCACTCATCAACAAAAATAAGGGTATTATCGGGAAAATATTCAAAAAGAGTAGGAGGTGGTTCTCCTGGTTTTCTTCCTGATAAAAATCTAGAATAATTTTCAATCCCAGCACATGAGCCTGTTGCTTCAATCATCTCAAGATCAAATTTAGTTCTTTCCTCCAATCTTTGAGCTTCTAGCAACTTATTATCTGCTCTATGTTTTTTTAAAGTGATTTCTAATTCTTTTTTAATATTGATGACTGCTTGTTCTATTGTTGGTTTAGGGGTGATGTAATGACTGTTTGCATATACTTTAACTAAGCTTAGATCTCTTATTTGGTCTCCTGTTAAAGGATCAAACTCCTCAATTTGTTCAAGTTTGTCTCCAAATAAACTTAATCTCCAAGCTCTATCCTCAAGATGAGATGGAAAAATCTCTAAATATTCTCCTCGAGCTCTAAACGTGCCTCTAACAAAGTTTTGATCGTTTCGTTTATATTGAAGAGCGACCAAGGACTTAATCAGTTCCTCACGATTATAATCGTTATTCTTTTGAAGAGTTAAAGTCATTTTACTATAAGCTTCAACAGATCCCAATCCATAAATACAAGATACACTAGCAACTATAAGCACATCATCTCTTTCAAGAAGAGACCTGGTAGCTGAGTGCCTCATTCGGTCTATTTGTTCGTTAATTGATGCTTCTTTTTCAATGTAGGTGTCTGATCTTGGCACATAAGCTTCTGGGGTGTAATAATCGTAATAGGAGACAAAATATTCCACTGCATTGTCTGGAAAGAAAGTTTTCATTTCTCCATAAAGCTGAGCAGCAAGAGTTTTATTTGGAGCAAGAATTAGGGCTGGCCTGTTAGTCGCCTCAATAACTTTTGCCATTGTAAAAGTTTTACCTGAACCTGTAACACCAAGTAAAACTTGATTAAATTGGTCTTTGTTAGCACCATTGACTAATTTTTTTATAGCCTCAGGTTGGTCACCTGCAGGTTTGAAGTCAGATTTAATTTTAAATTTTTTTCCACCTTCAAGTTTTCCACCGATTTGAGGATTTTTGCTTTGTATATCTGTAATTAAATCTTGATATGTATTTTCCATATATTAAACAAGGTATTAGAATTTATTTATATTTCAATGAGCATAATATCAGACAGTTTAAAAAAGATTAAACCTTCGCCCACTATTGCTGTAACCCAAAAAGCTAGAGAATTAAAAGCAGCAGGAAAAGATGTTATCGGATTAGGAGCAGGTGAACCAGATTTTGATACACCAGAAAATATTAAGCAAGCAGCTATAAAAGCAATAAATGATGGAGATACTAAGTACACTGCTGTTGATGGAACTCCAGCTTTAAAAAAAGCAATAGTCGAAAAATTTAAAAAAGAAAATAATTTAGATTATACAGCTGATCAAATTACTGTTGGAGCAGGCGGAAAGCATGTGATTTATAATGCCATGATGGCCACATTAAATGAAGGTGATGAAGTTATAGTTCCAGCTCCTTATTGGGTCTCTTACCCAGATATCGTTTTATTAGCAGGGGGCAAACCAGTTGTAATGGAGTGTGATGAAAAACAAAGTTTTAAAATTAATCCATCAGATTTAGAAAAATTTATAACTCCAAAAACAAAATGGATTATTTTAAACTCTCCTTCTAATCCAACAGGAGCATGTTATTCAGAAAAAGATATTAGAGAAATCGCAAAAGTTCTGGAAAAACATCCTCACGTATATATTTTAAGTGATGATATCTATGAACATGTAACTTATGAAGGATTTAAATTTTTTACTATTGCTCAAATTGAAGGTTTAAAAGAAAGAGTTCTTACAATGAATGGTGTAAGCAAAGCTTACTCAATGACTGGTTGGAGAATAGGTTATGCGGCAGGTCCAAAAGAAATTATTAAAGCCATTGCAAAAATCCAGTCACAATCAACAACTAATCCTTCATCAATTAGTCAAGCCGCATCAGTTGAAGCATTAAGTGGAACGCAAGATTTTATTAAAAAAAGAGCAGACTCATTTCAAGAAAGAAGAGATTTTGTTGTTAAAGCCTTAAATGATATCGAGGGCATTGAGTGCTTAAATCCTGATGGTGCTTTTTATGTTTTCCCTAGTTGTAAAGGTTTAATTGGAAAAAAAGATACCAATGGAAAAGAAATTAAATCAGACACAGATTTTGTTCAATCTCTTTTAGAGAATAGCGGTATCGCTGTTGTTCAGGGTTCTGCATTTGGACTTGAGGGATTTTTCAGAATTTCTTATGCAACTTCAATGGATAATCTAAAGAAAGCATTAGAAAAAATATCTTCTTTTTGTAAAAGTTTAAGTTAATGAAAACAGCCCTTGTTTTTGGTTCATCAGGGTTAATTGGTGGACATCTTCTTAATCAATTAATAAAAAATGACATTTACAATAAAATAAAGTTATTTGTACGCTCAGAACTAATCATTAATAAGCCCAAAGTTGAAATAATTAAAACTGATTTCAATAATTTAGATAACTATAAAGAAGATATTAAAGGAGATGATTGTTTTTTTTGTATTGGTACAACAAAACAAAATTCACCTGACAAAAATGAATATCAAAAAGTAGAGCTTGAAATACCAAAAAAAATAGCGGAAATTGCAAAAATCAATTCAGTAAATTCATTTATTTTTATCTCTTCAATATATGCCAATCCAAAAAGTTCAGGAGATTACGTAAAGTTCAAAGGTTTAGTTGAAGAAGAATTAAAAAAATTAAACTTCTCTAATTTAGGAATATTAAGACCTTCTTTTTTAATGGGAGATAGAAAAGAGAATAGAGTAGGAGAAAAAATGGGCATTCTGACTTTTGGATTATTGTCACCTTTATTATTTGGGCCACTTAAAAAAATGAGACCGATCAATTCAGAAAAAGTTGCAAAAGCTATGATAAAAATTGCAAACGAAAATTTAGAAAAAACTGTTTTTGAATCTGATGAAATAGTTCAATTAACTTCAGGCTATATTTAGTCTAATTACTGATTTAGCTGCATCAACAACTGCAATTTCAGATGCTATGAATTTCATTTGAAGAATGTCTTCTGCGTATGTTTGGTCTGTTTGCATTTTGAGACCTAGATCAGGGACCATATTCTTTGCACTTGTATCTACATAACTCAGAAGTTTAACCATGAAATTCGGCAATTCTCTTTTAGGAAGTTTTTTTGCATGACTTGGAATATTTTTGGCCATTATTTGTGATAATTCAAGAATACTTCTTACTTCAGATCCAACAATCAATCTTCTGCCTCCAGCTCTTTCATTAGTCAAAGATAGAACATGTGCTTTAGCAATATCTTTTACGTGAGATATCATTACTGAAAATTTTGGCGCAGCTGGAAATTTTCCCTGAAGCAATTGTTTTACATACTCCATTGAAGTACAAGTTTTTTCATTCAAAAAATCTCCCAATACAAAGCCGGGATTGATACAAGTAAGACTATTTTTAAGACCCTTACTTTCCATAAGATCCCACGCAGCTTTTTCAGCTCTAGTTTTTGATACAAAATAATCTGTAGTTTTATTCCAGTCTAAATCAGTCCAATCATTCTCACCAAATGTATAAGGATTTGATCTGTTTGGTTTTCTGAACATACATACTATTGAAGAAGTTTTAACAAAATGTTCCACTCCTGCATTAATTCCTGCATTCAAAACTCTTAAAGTTCCATCTTTTGCAGCTGGTGTAAGCGATTCCCTGTCATTCGAGACTTTTAGAGGAAAGGGAGAGGCTACATGAATGATATATTTACAGCCGTTTGCTGCTTCATTCCAACCTTCATCTTTTAATAAATCTAATTCTACAAAAGATAAATTATTAATTGCAACATTATTTTCTTCTAATGTTTTTTTTGTTTGTTCAATTGAATCTGAATTTCTAACAGTACCTAAAACTTTGTAACCTGAATTTAATAATTCAATAGCAACATGTTTTGCAACAAACCCGCTAATACCAGTAAGTAATACTTTTTCTGACATTTAATTTTTAAAATTTAAAATATTCTTTTATTTCTATTTGAAGTAATAGGTAAATACAAGAAATCTGTATTTTTTATAATAGAGTTTTCTGTACTGATAATTTCCAACCATTTATTAAATTGTTTCTAACTTTCTGTTTAATTTTAGGCTTAAAAATTTTATCCTTTTTCCATTTCCTCTTGATTTCATATAATGATTTAAATAATCCAAGTTGATATCCAGCTAGTAAAGCTACTCCTAAACCAGTGGTTTCTAATACCTTTGGTCTTTCCGTATTTATATTTATGATGTCAGATAAAAATTGCGAAAACCAATTGTTTTCTACCATTCCTCCATCAATCTTAAGTTTAGTTGGTTTTAAACCATCTTTTTTCATTGCATTAAATAAATCATTACTTTGATAGGCAACTGACTCTAATACCGCTCTAACTATGGTTTTCCAATCACTATTTCTTGTTAGACCTGTTATTAACCCTCTTGCATCAGGCCTCCAATAAGGTGCTCCCATTCCACTGAAAGCAGGCACAACGTATACACCCTCATTATTTTTTTTTGATCGAGCAATTCTTTCCGTATCGAAAGCATTATTAATAAATTTTAATTTATCTCTTAACCATTGCACACCTGCACCTGCAATAAAAATAGATCCTTCAAGAGCATAAGTATTTTTTCCATTCAATCTGTAACAAATTGTTGTTAATAATTTATTTTTAGAATAAATTTTTTTTGAACCAGTATTCATTATAACAAAAGCACCTGTTCCATATGTGCTTTTTATTGAACCTCTTTCGAAGCAAGACTGTCCTACAGCAGCTGCTTGTTGGTCTCCTAGAACTGCTGATATTGGTATTTCGCTGCCAACAATTCTCTTACTTGTTGAACCAAAATTATCAGCTGAATTTTTAATTTCTGGCAAAATATTTTCAGAGATTTTAAGTTTTTTTAAGATTTCTTTATCCCATTTATTATTGTTAATATTAAATAACATGGTCCTACAAGCATTAGTTGCTTCTGTTAAATGATGTTGCCCATTAGTGAGTTTCCAAATAAGGAAAGTATCAACAGTACCAAATAATAAATTATTTGATTTTAAAAGTTTCTTAACATTTTTTACGTTTTCTAATATCCATTTAATTTTAGTTGCAGAAAAATATGGGTCAATAAATAATCCAGTTTTTTTTCTAAAAATTTTTTCATAATTTTTTTTCTTTAACTCTTCACAATAATCTTGGGTTCTTCTATCTTGCCAAACAATTGCATTGTACACTGGTTTTCCTGTTTTCTTATTCCAAAGAATAGTTGTCTCTCTCTGATTAGTTATTCCTATACTTAATATTTTTCCTCTTAATAGAGATGCTTTTTTTATTACTTTTTTCAATGCTTTTAGAGTTGTAAGCCAAATTTCGTTTGGATTATGCTCTACCCATCCAATTCTTGGAAAATATTGATTAAATTCAAACTGAGATGTGAATTTTATATTACCATCTAAATCAAAGAGAATTGCTCTAGTTGATGTTGTACCTTGGTCGATAGCAACAAGAAATTTTTTCACAATTCTAGTCTATACTTAAATTTTTTTTTCTAAATGTTAATAAATAATGAAATTATTAAAACTTGAATTTAAAAAATTTAAAATTTCTAAAATAGGTTGTATATTTTATAAACGATTCATAATTTAAATGTCTAAAGTATTCGATTTGTTCATAATAGGTGGCGGTATAAACGGTGCAGGTATTGCAAGGGATGCTGCAGGCAGAGGTTTATCAGTTTGTTTAGCTGACAAAGGTGAAATTGGAGGAGCAACCTCATCTTGGTCGACGAAATTAGTACATGGTGGTCTTCGTTATTTAGAAAATTATGAATTTAAATTAGTTAGAGAATCTTTGAAAGAAAGAGAAATTGTTTATAAAATTGCTAGACATATTTCTAAACCTATTCCTTTTATAATTCCTTATGCAGATAAAATTCGACCAGCTTGGTTAATTAAAATTGGTTTATTTTTGTATGACAATTTAGGTGGCAAAAGTAATATACCAAAATCAAAAACATTTGATTTAACAAAAAAATTTCCAAATATTCTTAAAGAAAAATACAAAACTGGTTTTCAATATTTTGATATACAAATTGACGATAAAAAATTAACTAAACTAAATGCTAAAGATGCAAAAAGAAATAATGCTAAAATACTAGAATATAACAAAGTTAATAAAGCTGAGATTATTGGTAATGAATGGATTATTAGTCTTGAAAATGATGAAAAAGTAAAGTCAAAAATTTTAATTAACGCATCTGGACCATGGATAAATGAAACCTTAATTAAAAATATAAAAATTAAATCTAAGAAAAAAATAAGATTGGTTAAAGGAAGTCATATTATTACAAAAAAATTGTACAAAGAAAACGTTGCATTCACGTTTCAAAATACTGATAAAAGAATAATATTTGTAATACCTTATAAAGGGAAGTTTTCTTTAATTGGAACTACAGAAGTGGAAGTTAAATCACCAGAAAATAAAGGAATATCAAAAAAAGAAATTAGATATTTAATTCAATCAGTAAATAATTACTTAAAAAAACAAATCAGAACAAAGGACATTGTAGATACTTATTCAGGGATAAGACCTCTAATTGAAGATTTTAATACAGCTTCAAAAGTAACAAGAGACTATGTTTTTGATTTAAAAATTATAAAAAAATTACCTTTATTGAATATATATGGAGGAAAACTTACCACCTACAGAAAATTGTCCGAAAAAGTCCTTATTGATCTCAGAAAGTTTTTACCTAAGACAAAAAAAGGTCCATGGACAGATAAAAAGAAGCTTTTTTGAACCCTCTTTAACTGTTCTATCAATTAGCTTTCTGTTCTTATTAGTAATTACAAATCAATCGCGTTTATTTTTTTAGTGTGATAAAAATTTTTCAGCTTCTAAAGCTGCCATACATCCCATTCCTGCAGCAGTCACGGCTTGCCTAAACGTTTTGTCTTTTACATCTCCAGCTGCATAAACACCTGGAACATTTGTTTCCGTTGAGTCAGATTTTGTAATTAGGTATCCTTCATTATCCATTTCTAATTGATCTTTAAAAAGCTGGGTTGCAGGGTCGTGACCAATCGCAATAAATACCCCATCAAGTTTTATTTCCTCAATATTATTTGTTTTAACATTTTTAATTTTAATTCCCTTTACATTTTTAGGTTCATTGTCTCCGATTACATCTTCAACGACGGAGTCCCAAATAATTTCTATTTTTTTATTTTCCATTAATTTTTTTTGAAGCATTTTTTCAGCTCGCAAACTATCACGTCTATGTATCAATTTAACTTTTGATGCAAATTTTGTAAGGAACATTGCTTCTTCGACAGCAGCATTTCCACCGCCAACTACTGCAACTTCTTTATCTTTGAAAAAGAAACCATCACATGTTGCACATGCAGAGACACCATACCCTCTGAACTCCTGTTCTGATTTAATATTTAACCATCTTGCTTGAGCGCCTGTAGATATAATTATGCTGTCTGCAGTATATTTTTTACCACTATCTCCTACAGCTTCAAAAGGTTGTGATTTTAAATTAACGGATGCAATATGATCTTCTATCATCTCAGTTCCAACTGCTTTCGCTTGTTCTTTCATTTGATCCATCAACCACGGTCCTTGAATTACATCTGCAAATCCTGGAAAATTTTCAACATCTGTTGTAGTTGTCAGTTGTCCGCCTGGTTCTGCACCGTAAACTAAAATAGGACTCAACATTGCCCTAGCAGCATAAACTGCAGCCGTGTATCCAGCTGGACCGGATCCAATTATTAACACTTTTGTGTGTTTAGTTGGATTTTGACTCATATGAAAGCTATATAGTGATAAATGTCTAAATTAAAAGGTTTATTATTAACTCAGGGCATGCATGGAATGATTAGTCAAGTAGAGGGCTTAGCAAAAGCTCTTGATATTGACTTCATACACTACAAGGTTGAAACAAATAATATTTGGAAGATCGTTCCTCCAAGACTCTCTCCAATTTCACAAAGTGTTTATAAAAAAATAAATCAAACAGATTTTGATATAATAATTTCATGTGGAAGAAAAAGTGTTATTCCGTCAATTCACTTAAAAAGTATTTCTAATAAAAAAATATTTAATATTCATATTCAAGATCCAAAAGTAGATTATAAGCATTTTGATTTTATTGTTGCACCTGAGCACGATGCTATAGAAGGAGAGAACGTCATCAGTACAAAGGGTGCTATTCATTACTTAACTGAGCAAGAAATTTTTGAAAATAAAGAATATTTAAAATCTTTTATAAAAAAAGATAATAGAAAAATATGGGCTTTAATTATGGGAGGACCCACAAAATATTATGATTATTCTACAAAAAACATGAAACATATTTTTTCAATGTTTTATAAATTAATGAAAAAACATGATTTCCAACTTGTAGTTATTCCATCAATGAGAACGCCACTTAATACAATTCATTATGCTAAGGAATTTTTTGGAGAAAATCATACAATAATAATGGATGTAGATAAAAAAGCATACTTATCTGCACTTGCAATGTCAGAAAATATAGTAGTCACGTGTGACTCAAGTTCAATGATTTCAGAGGCTGCATTAACTGGAAAACCTATTTATGTTGCAAATATTCTTCCAAAAAAAAATGATAAAAGATTTCAAAGATTTCGAAACTTATTTAGAGAATTGAATATTACAAGAAACCTAGGGGAGGAAGTTGAAAATTGGAACTATGAAAAACTAGATGAAACGAATAGAGTGGCAAAACTTATAAAACAGAAAATTCAATTTTAATGTCATTTTTAAATTCAATAAAAAATAATTCAACAAAACATAAAATTCCTTTTGATCATTGGGAGTATAGTGATGCACTAAGTGAAGGCTCAATTGAAGAAATAATCAAAGCAGATATTCCAGATTTAAGTAAACTTAATCTTTCATATGATGGAACAAGGGCAATTGATGGTGGTAGCGCAGAATTTCGAGAAGGTATTGCATCGGGAGGTAAAGCAATAAAATTCAGATGTTTTGTATCTAAAGAAAATGCAACTCAGTTTCCACATCTAGTCAAATTTATTAATGAACTACAATCTAAAGAAACATATAAAACTATTTCTGAAATGATTGGTAGGGACTTATCAAATTCATATGTACGAGTTGAAGTTATTTGTGATCGAGAGGGATTTTGGTTAAAACCTCATTGTGATATTAAAGAAAAATTAATGTCTGGATTGATATTCGTCAATAATACCAATGAGTCTGAGGATTTAGGTACAGATTTTTATAACGATAAGTTAGAAAAAGTTAAAACTTTACCTTATAGAAATAATTATGGTTATCTTTTTACGAGTGGGCCTAACACTTGGCATGGAATGGAAAAAAAGAAAATTCTAAAAGAGAGACGATGTTTGCAAGTCAATTATGTGACTTTTGAAACGGATTGGAAAGTTGAGTAATTTTATTTTTCCCAATCAAATCTTGGAAAAGAATCAAAAACTTTAAAAATTCCCTCTGACCATTGATTACAAACCTTTGCGTAATTGTCATCTGAAACATTTAAACACTCTAGCGTAGAAAGTTTATCAGCATCTTTTTTAAGAACTGCAAAATCTATTGGAGGTCCAACAGTAAGGTCACTTTTTAATGTGGAGTCCATTGAAATTAGTGCACAGCGTGATGCATCACCAATTGAAACAGTTGGCTTTATAACTCTATCAAGTATCGGTTTGCCATATTTTACCTCTCCAATTACAAGGTATGGTTTACTATCTGCTGGTCTTATGTAATTACCTTGAGGATAAACTAAATATAATTCATGATGCTGTCCTTTGATTTGTCCACCAACAATGAAAGTAGAACCTAACAAAACGTTGTCAGTATTTATACCTTGCGGTGCTGAGTGCTCAATATTTAGTGATCCAACATAAGATGCTATTTGTTCAAAATCACTACAAGTATTTAAATTCATTATACCTGATGAACTTTTTAAATCTTTTTCAATTGATTTAAAAACGGCTTGAGATGTTCCTAAATTTCCTGATGTTACAATTACAATGGTTCGATCACCCACATCGTGAGTCATCATTTTAGAATAAATATTTACATTATCTAAACCAGCGTTAGTTCTTGAGTCCGATGCAAAAACAAGCCCTTCATTCGTTTTAATACCTATGCAGTAAGTCATCTCATTTAAATAATTAGTAAATTATAACATTTTTTCATAATCAATTAAAAGCATAACAGATATATCCAATACGCATTTGCTTATTTTATTTAAGTAATAAACACTATTAAGTTATGGTTTCTAAGCTTTGGAAAAACTATAATTCGACTCATGCTTATGATGGTTATTTTACCAAGGATAATAAACTACGAAAGCATGCTACCATCATTTCATCAATCTTAGAGAGATATGGAAAAAAAAAGCTTCAAGAAATTGAGAAGAATTGCCAAAGCACAATAAGCGCGAGAGGAATAAATTTTAGAGTATATGCTGCGAATAATAGAGCGGAAGAAAAAAAATGGCCTCTTGATATTATTCCACGAATTATTCCAAAAACACAATGGAATAAAGTTTCAAAAGGTTTAAAGCAACGTGTAAAAGCTTTAAATTTGTTTATTGATGATGCTTATAATCAAAAAAAAATATTCAAAGATAAAGTTGTTCCAAAAGAAATAATTTTTAACTCTCCCTATTATATAAAAGAATGTGAAGGGTTTTCTCCTAAACACAAAGCTTGGTCAAATATTTCAGGAGTAGATTTAATAAGAAATACAAATGGTGATTATTTAGTTTTAGAGGATAATTTAAGAGTTCCGTCTGGAGTTTCTTATATGCTTGAAAATAGAATGGTCATGAGAGATGTGTTTCCTGAACTGTTTACGAGGTATAAAGTTGCATCAATTCACCAGTACACAAATAAACTATTCAATTGTATGGTTGAGTGTATCCCCAAAAAAACTGCAAATCCTCACATGGTAGTTTTAACACCTGGTATATATAACTCTGCATACTTTGAGCATTCTTTCTTGGCAGATCAGATGGGTATTGCTTTAGTTGAAGGAAAAGATTTGTTTGTTGAAAACGATATTGTTTATATGAAGACTGTAAAGGGTCCTCTAAAAGTTGATTGCATATACAGACGTCTTGATGATAATTTTTTAGATCCCAAGGTATTTAATAAAGAGTCAGTTATAGGCGTTCCAGGATTATTTAAAAGTTGGCGTAAAGGGAATGTTGGCATTATAAATGCTATAGGCACAGGGATCGCTGATGACAAAGTAGTTTACTCTTATGTTAATAAAATGATTGTTTATTATCTTGGTGAACAACCTATTTTAAATCAGGTAGAAACCTATTTGTGTCACAATAAAAATGAAAGAAACTATGTCATTGAAAACATTTCTAAGTTAGTTGTGAAGCCTGCTAATGCTTCAGGTGGTTATGGAATAATGATAGGTCCAAAAGCAGATAAAAAAGAAAGAGATGATGTGATTGCCAAAATTAAGAAAAATCCTAGAGAGTACATTGCTCAACCGCTTGAAATTCTTTCAACCGCACCCACAATTACTGAAAATGATATTGAGCCTAGGCATCTTGATTTAAGACCATTTGTGCTAAGTGGAAAAACTACTTATGTAAGCACAGGAGGATTGACAAGAGTTGCTCTAAGAAAAGGGAGTACTATTGTTAATAGTTCTCAAGGTGGTGGATCTAAAGATACACTAATCGTTGATGTTTAAATTTTTATATATCTTGAAGAGAATTAACTTCTAATTTTTTTGTTTTAAGTGACTTGATTGCTTCTAAACATGCTAGTGCTGTTGACATATTGGTACAATAAGGAACTTTATTTTTAAGCGTTCCTCTTCTTAGTGCTATTGCATCATTTAATCTGTGTTCAGTATTTCCGCCACCAGTATTAATAACTAGACCAATTTTTTTAGAGTCTAATACATCTACTATATGAGGTGAGCCACTACTGACTTTATTAATAATTCTACATCTCATCCCATGTTTTCTAATATATTCCGCCGTTCCACGTGTTGCACAAAGCTTAAATTTTAATTTAATTAATTCTTTAGCAAGGCCTATCCCTTCATCTTTGTGACTATCTTTTAAAGAGATAAACGCTAATCCATCTTTAGGTAAAGAGTTAGCAGAGGCTATTTGGCTTTTTGCAAAAGCCATTCCAAAGTTTTTATCAAATCCCATCACTTCACCTGTTGATTTCATTTCAGGACCTAAAAGCAGATCGCTGTTTGGAAATTTATTAAAAGGGAACACAGCTTCTTTAACTGCATACATTCCTTTAGATTTATCTCTTAAATTAAATTTTGATAATTTTTCACCTGCCATTACACGCGATGCAATTTTTGCAAAGGGCAATCCTTTTGCTTTAGATACAAATGGTACTGTTCGACTTGCTCTAGGATTTACTTCAATTACATAAATTTCATCTTTTTTAATTGCATATTGAATATTCATAAAACCTTTAACTTTTAAAGCTAATGCTAGTTTCTTAGTTTGGTTTTCAATTTCTTTAATCAAAAATGGTTTTATAGATACGGGAGGTAAACTACATGCAGAGTCCCCAGAGTGGATACCAGCTTCTTCTATGTGCTGCATGATCCCTGCAACATGAACTTGTTTTCCATCTGAGATGGCATCAACATCAACCTCCATTGCATGATCAATAAATTTATCGATTAAAATTGGATTTTCCTCAGCAGCTTTAAAGGCCTCTTCTACAAAATTTTTAAGTTGGCTTTTTTCATGAACAATTTCCATTGCTCTTCCACCTAACACATAAGAAGGTCTTACCATTAAAGGTAAACCAATTTTTTCAGAAATTTGTATTGCTTGTTTAAATGTTTTTGCAATCCCACTTTCTGCTTGTTTTAATTTTAGTTTACTTAACAAATTTCTAAATCGATCTCTGTCTTCAGCTAAATCTATTGAAGTGTACTGAGTTCCTAGAATTGGAAGTTTGTGGTCGTGTAAAAATTTTGCAAGTTTAATTGGGGTTTGCCCACCAAACTGAGCAATAATTCCAACAAGATTTCCTTTTTCTTGCTCTTTCTTAATAATATTAAAAACATACTCTTCTTTTAGGGGCTCAAAATAAAGTCTGTCACTGGTGTCATAATCGGTCGAGACAGTTTCAGGATTACAATTGATCATGATTGTTTCAAAACCAGCTTCCTTTAAAGAAAAACTTGCCTGACAACAGCAATAATCAAATTCTATACCTTGTCCTATTCGGTTAGGCCCGCCTCCTAAAATTATAATTTTTTTCTTTGAAGAGGGATCTGCTTCACACTCTGAATTAAGAGAGAAATTTCGTTGATATGTAGAATACATGTAAGGTGTAAAGGACTTAAATTCAGCAGCACAAGTATCAACCTTTTTAAATACAGGTAAAATTTTTAGAGCTGTTCTTTTTCTTCTGACAATATCCTCAGAAGTTTTGGTTAATTCAGAAAGTTTTTTATCAGAAAAGCCAATTGATTTTATTCTATTAAATTCAGCAAAATCCTTTGGTAATCCTTTCTTTTTGATCATAGTTTCATTATCTACGATTTCTTTAATTTGCTCTAAAAACCATGGATCAATTTTGGATAATGTGAATATTCTTTTTAAGTTAATTTTTTTTCTTAATGCTTCAGCAACAATAAGAAGTTTATTTGGAATATTTTCTTTAAGTTTTTTTTCAATTTGCTTTTTATTCAGATCAAACACTCTATCTAATCCTGAAAAACCTGTTTCAAGAGAAACCAATGCTTTTTGAAGTGACTCTTTAAAATTTCTACCAATTGCCATTGCTTCTCCAACTGATTTCATTGAGGTACCTAATATTGCTGGAGAGGTTGAAAATTTTTCAAAAGTAAATCTTGGAATTTTTGTTACTACATAATCAATGCTAGGCTCAAAGGATGCTGGCGTAACTTTTGTAATTTCGTTTTTTAATTCATCCAGCGTGTAACCAACAGCTAGTTTTGCTGCAACTTTTGCAATTGGAAAACCAGTTGCTTTTGATGCGAGTGCTGATGATCTAGAAACTCTTGGGTTCATTTCTATAACAACCATTCGTCCATTTTTTGGATTGATTGCAAATTGAACATTGGATCCACCTGTCTCCACTCCAATTTTTCTTAGGCAAGCAATGGAAGCATTTCTCATCACTTGATATTCTTTATCAGTAAGGGTTAGTGCGGGGGCAACTGTTACTGAGTCTCCAGTATGAATTCCCATAGGATCAACATTTTCAATAGAACATATAATAATACAGTTATCTTTTTTATCTCTTACCACTTCCATCTCAAATTCTTTCCAGCCTTCCAAACATTCTTCTACTAATACTTGGCTAACTGGAGACTCGTGTAGTCCACTTTTAATTATTTTTAAGTAATCCTTTTTATTTTTAGCAATACCACCGCCAAGACCTCCAAGTGTAAATGCAGGTCTTATGATTGCAGGTAAACCAATTTTTTTTAAAACTTTTGAGGCTTGGTTGATATTGTTGACAATCTCAGATTTAGGTAAATCTAAACCAATATCTATCATATTTTTTCTAAATTTTTTCCTATCCTCTGCATTGGCAATTGCTTTAGAATTTGCACCTATGAGTTCAATTTTATATTTTTTTAAAATTCCTTTTTTTTCAGCCTCCATTGCAAGATTGAGTGCAGTTTGACCACCCATTGTAGGAAGAATTGCATCAGGTTTTTCTTTGATAAGTATTTTGTCTAAAACCTCTAATGTTATAGGCTCGATATAAGTTTTATCCGCAACATCTGGATCAGTCATGATGGTTGCGGGATTTGAGTTTATTAATATTACTTTATAACCCTCATCTTTTAACGCTTTACAAGCCTGTGTACCCGAGTAATCAAACTCACATGCTTGACCAATGATAATAGGTCCAGCTCCAACAACTAATATTTTTTTAATATCTTTTCTTTTTGGCATTTTTTTTCATGTTGTTAATAAATTCTTGAAAGAGGTAGACGCTATCTTGTGGTCCAGGGTTAGACTCTGGATGATATTGTACTGAAAATATAGGTTTGTTTTTAAGCCTTATTCCCTCAATAGTGTTATCAAATAGAGACTTATGAGTTACTTCAATTTTTTTAGGTAATGTTTCCTCAACTACTACAAAACCATGATTTTGACTGGTGATTTCAACTTTATCGTGGACTAAATTTTTAACAGGATGATTAGCTCCTCTGTGGCCCAACTTCATTTTTTTTGTTTTACCACCCAAAGCTAAAGCTAAAATTTGATGACCTAAACAAATTCCAAATATAGGTAAATTTTTTTTGATTAATTCATTAAGTATTTCTATTGCATATTTTCCTGTAGCTGCTGGATCACCAGGACCATTGGACAAAAATATTCCATTTGGCTTAAGATTTAAAATTTTTTCTGCAGAAGTTTTACAAGAAACAACAGTTACTTTACATTTGAAGTCTGAAAAATATCTCAAAATATTTCTTTTAATTCCATAATCAATTGCAACGACATGGAAAAGGTTTTTTGTATTCTTTTTATATCCTATTTCTTTTTTCCAAGTTTGAAATCCTTTCCAAATATAGTTTTTTGAGGTTGTAACAGTTTTTGCAAGATCAAGGTTTTTTAAACCACCCCATTTAATGGTTGAATTTGTTAATTTACTAACATTAAACTTACCATTTTTTAAGTAAGCAATTGTTCCCTTAGGTGCACCTTTATCTCTAATAAAGTTTGTTAAACTTCGAGTATCCAGACCAGTAATTCCTACAATTTTATTTTTTTTGAGCCAGGCATCTAAATGTAGAAATGCTCTATAATTTGAAGGAGAGGTTATTTCTGAATTAAAGATTACTCCTCTTGTCCAGATTTTATCAGACTCAACATCCTCTTTATTGGTTCCGACATTTCCAATATGTGGGAATGTGAAATTTATAATCTGACCTGCATAAGAAGGATCTGAAATAATTTCTTGGTAACCAGTTAATGAGGTATTAAAGCAAACTTCTCCAGTTGCTTCTCCTTGATAGCCAATCCCAATCCCTTTAAAAACCTTCTTATTTTCAAGAACTAAAACGCCTGTATTAATTTGTGAATTTTTTGAGTTTGTTTTTTTTGCTTTTTTGATCAATTACAACTCATAAGTTAAAGGTTAATACAATAATTGCACTATTATCGCAACAGAGATGTATGATAAAATTGTAAAAAAACAATTTTTCTTTTGAAGAATTATTTCTTTGCAGTAGATTAAAAAAAATTATGTCTTTAAAAGATACTATCGAAAACGAATATAAAACTGCTCTTAAATCAAAAGATAAAAATAAGATATCAACCTATAGGTTAATATTGTCATCAATTAAGGATCTAGACATAGTCAACCGATCTGGACCTAATAAAAAAGATACAGATGATGAAGACATCAAGAAGCTTTTGAAAAAAATGGTTAAACAACGAGCCGAATCGATTGATATATATAAAAAAAATAACCGTAATGATTTGCTAGAGGTTGAACAAAATGAATATGATATTTTAACTGCATTTCTACCAAAACAACTTGGAGAAGAGGAAACCAAAAAAATCTGTGCAGATTTAATTGCTAAACTGGGTGTTAATTCAATAAAAGATATGGGCAAAGTAATGGGGGAGTTAAAGAAAACCCATTCGGATGAAATTGATTTTGCTAAAGCAGGCCCGATGATCAAAGATCTATTAAACAAACAATGAAATATCCAAAAGAATACCTTGATGAAATTAAGACAAGGTTGAAAGTATCAACAGTTGTCTCAAAAACAGTTTCCTTAAAAAAAAGAGGTAAAGAGTTTGTTGGTTTGTCTCCATTTAAAAACGAAAAAACACCTTCATTTACAGTAAATGATGAAAAAGAATTTTATCATTGTTTTGCAACTTCAGAGCACGGAAACATTTTTGATTTTGTTATGAAAATTCAAAATCTTAGATTTGGTGAAGCAGTAAAGCATTTAGCTCAATTAGCTGGAATGCAGCCCTACATGTTTTCGAAACAAGATGAAGAAAGAGAAAAAAAATGGAAAGAGTACCAATCAATCTTTAGCCAGTATGTAGATTTTTATCACAATGAATTATTAAAAAATGAGAGCTACTCTATTGCAAGAGATTATTTAAAAAATAGATCTTTAACTAAAGATGAAGTCAAAAAATTTAAAATTGGATATATAGAAAGAAATCCAAATTTTTTTGAGAAATTAAAAGATAATTATAGTGAGCAAACTTTAGTTGAAACAGGTTTATTTTACTTAGATGAAAAAAAGAAAATATATGTTGAAAGATTTAGAGGACGATTAATTTTTCCAATCAATAACATCTCAGGTCAACCAATAGCTTTAGGGGGAAGAATAATCGAAAACTTAGATTATTTGGCTAAATATATAAATTCACCTGAAACAAATTTTTTTAGAAAAGGGTCCAATTTATATAATTTAGATTTAGCTCGAAAACTTTCTAATAAAATGGATCATATCTATTTAGTTGAGGGATATATGGATGTTGTCGGTTTGAGTAAAAATGGTATTGATAATGCAGTTGCCAATCTTGGAACTTCTTTGACTGATAAACAAATTTTAACTCTTAATCAGTTTTTTGATGACATTATTATATGCTTTGATGGTGATGAAAGTGGTTATAAAGCTGCATTAAGAGCAGCAGAAAACTCTATTAAAGAATTAAAACCAGAAAAAAATATTTCATTTTTATTTTTACCAGATAAAGAAGATCCTGACAGTTATGTGAATAAAAATGGTAAAGCTAATTTCATAGATTTTACCAAACAAAGTAAGCTTTCTATACATCAATTTATTTTTAGTCATTATAAAAAACAAACAGAAAATAATCCTTCTTCATTAGCAATCTTTGAAAAAAAATTGAGGAGTATTACAAGTACAATTAAGGATGATTTTATAAAAAAATATGTACTAGAATATTTTTTAGAAAAAATTGCAGAATTAACACCACATTCTAATCAAAATAAGAAAAAATTTTTTGTTAAAAGAGCAAAATCACTTGATACAACAAAAAAGCATTTCAATGACAGTCAATTGTTGACAGGGGTTGAGCTTAAGGAATTTTCTTTATTATATTTAGTAATGAATAATTTAAATTTGTTACAAGCAAATATACATTTAATTGAAAATATTAAGCTATTTACAGAATTTAATAAAAAAATATTTGAATTAATAATTGAGAAACTGAAATCTGGAGAGCAAATTATAATTGAGGATTTAAAGTTAGACAATCAATTGTTAGAAAAGATAAATAAATTTGCACCCATTAAACATATTCTTAAAAATCAGGCTGATGATGACCAAAAAACGATCGAATTGTTAGAAGATATTTCAAGAGATTTAATGAATTATGATCTTGAGTTTAGAATTCAAGAATTAGAATCGAAGTTCTCAGTTGATATGAGCGAGACTACATTTAATGAGCTAAAAGAGCTAAAAAAAAAGCAGAATCTCAATTAATCCAGCTAATTTAGTCATGGATTTTTGCAGATTTGACATTATATAAGACTCCCAAACTTTTATTGCCGTGGAAAGAATTATAACAAAATCATTTGCTAGATTAATGGGTCGAGGAACTCATAGAGGTTTCATAACCTATGAAGAATTAAGCAAGTCTCTTGGAAAAAGAAACTTATCCGATGATAACTTGGCTCAAGCTTTTATTCATATTTTAAATGAAAATGTTTCCTTAGTTGAAAAAAAATCTGATTTTAAAGTTTTAAGAAAAAAAGAAAACTCTGGCAAAGAAGAAGGAAAGACAATCGAAAAAAGTGATGATCCTATTAGGATGTATTTACGTGAGATGGGTGGTGTAGAACTTCTTTCTAGAGAAGGTGAAATTGCAATTGCAAAAAGAATTGAGGCTGGAAAAGATGTCATGTTAATTGCGCTTTCTCAAAGTCCAATAACTGCTCAACAGTTTTTTGAATGGAATGATAAATTACAAAAAGACGAAATTTTAGTAAGAGAAATTATTGATATTGACACTAATTATATGGAGGATGAGTCGACAGGGCCAAGCGCTAAACAAAAAAATGCTGGTGAGACTGACAAAGAAGAAGGTTCTTCTGATGAGGATGATGACTTCAATCCCACTCTTGCTGCAATGGAAACTGAGATTAAGCCTAAAGTTCTAAAAACTGTTAACACATTAACTAAAGAATACACAAAGTTAATTAAATACCAAAAAGAAAAATTAGATTGTGTCCTAAATTCGCAAAATTTTTCGCCAGCAAAAGAAAAAGGTTACGATAAAATTGTTAGTGATATTTTAGAGAATATTAAATCACTTCAATTATCCCCATCAGTTTTAGAGGAACTCGTGCAAAAACATTATGTTGAAAATAAAAAAATTATTTCTCTTGAGGGTAATCTTTTAAGACTTGCAATGGACCACAAAATTCCAAGAAATGAATTTATCAAATTTTATATTGGAAATGAAATTAACCCAAATTTAAAAAAATTCCTAGATACCAATAATATTTGGAAACAATTTTTTAGTAAAAACAAAGAAGAATTTAAAAATATTAGAGAGAGATTAATTGAAATTAGTCATAAACTTGGAATATCAGTAACAGATTTCAAAAAACTAGTAAGCAGAGTTCAAAAAGGTGAAAAAGAGTCTAGAATTGCAAAAAAAGAGATGGTTGAAGCTAATTTAAGGTTAGTTATCTCAATTGCAAAAAAATATACAAACCGTGGACTTCAGTTTTTAGATTTAATTCAAGAGGGAAATATTGGCCTGATGAAAGCGGTTGATAAATTTGAATATAGAAGAGGATATAAGTTTTCAACATATGCAACTTGGTGGATTAGGCAAGCAATAACTAGATCAATTGCTGATCAAGCTAGAACAATACGTATTCCTGTTCACATGATTGAAACAATTAATAAAATTGTAAGAACCCAAAGATTAATTTTAAGTGAATTCGGAAGAGAGGCTACTCCTGAAGAATTAGCTCAAAAATTGAGAATGCCACTTGATAAAGTTAGAAAAGTTTTAAAAATTTCAAAAGAACCAGTCTCCTTAGAAAAACCAGTGGGTGATGAAGAGGATAGCAGTCTAGGAGATTTTATTGAAGATACAAAAGCACTAGCACCACTCGAACAAGCAATTAAGTCAAATCTTGGAGAAGCAACTACTAAAATACTATCCACATTAACACCAAGAGAGGAAAGGGTATTAAGAATGAGATTTGGGGTAGGTATGAATACCGATCATACTTTGGAGGAAGTTGGATTACAGTTTTCTGTCACAAGAGAGAGAATTCGACAAATCGAAGCCAAGGCTCTAAGAAAATTAAAGCATCCTAGTAGATCAAAACAACTTAAAAGCTTTTTAGAAAGTTAATACTGGGCCGTTAGCTCAATAGTAGAGTACTGCATTGACATTGCAGGGGTAGTTGGAGCGTAACCAACACGGCCCACCACAAACAAATATCTTTAATTGATAACTTAAAAAAAATGATATAACTAATTTTAAGTTTTGGGCCTGTAGCTCAGTTGGTTAGAGCAGTACACTCATAATGTATTGGTCCCAGGTTCGAGTCCTGGCGGGCCCACCAACTAAATTAATTTTTTGAAAATTCCTCTAAAGTTTTGAATAAGGCGTTAATATCTCCATCATTAGAATTTAAGATTGATGAAAACTCTTCCTTTTGTGTTCTTGCTAAACTTAAACCCTCTATAATTAAATCTCTAATTAATGGGTTTTTAGAATCTTTTGTATAAACTCTCCAATCAATTTTTACCTCAGGTCTTTCAGAAGTTCCTACCAACAAACTATTTACGATTGTATAGTTTTCATTTAAAAATTTTTTATCATTAACCTCTATTTCAGGATTAGTATATTCAGCCAATCGACTAGAAAAACTTTTTAAAAAATAATCTTCAAATAATTTTAAATATTCAATTTTTTGACTATCATTTAGATTTTTCCTTGCTGACCCTAGAGAGTAAAAACCAACTCCTTTTATATCAACAGTCTCTTTAGCTATAGATTTAAGCTGATTTATTTTTTCTTCTTTTGATATATTTTTAGATAGAATTTGTGATGCTCTGTTTACAGTAGATTGAATAAATACATCTGGCTCAATAGAGTAAACGTTTGAAGTATTTATGCTAAACAGTAATAAAATTAGGAAAATTTTTTTCATTTACAAAGAAATTTTTTATTGGCTGTCTATTTCTTCCCAGTCTTCTTCATTTTTATAAATAACCTCAATATTTCCTCTATTTTGATTTTCAATTTTATTCTCTCTATCTTGTAGATATAAACTTTTAACTGAAGCATAAAAATCTACTGAATTTTTTTCAAGATTATCTAGGGACTCAATATTATTTGCTCTAAACTCAATACCACTTAGAGCTTTTGATGTCAGAAAAACTCCTTCATTTAAAAACTCGTTATTACCATGTATTGAAGCATTATACCAAGGATCTCCTCCCAATACATTAGCAAAAGATCCAGCTGAGTCTCTTATTGTTGAAGGACCTAAAACTGGAAGAACTAAATAACAACCTGGGCCAACACCCCAAGCGCCTAAAGTTTGACCATAATCTTCCTTAACATATTTTGGAAAGCCTATTTTATTTGCTACGTCAATCATACCCAATAGTCCAACTGTTGTATTTACAACTAACCTTCCAGTATTAATCGCTGCAGTTTTTACATCTCCTTGTAAAACGTTATTAGGTATTGTGATTAAGGTAGATAAATTTTTTACTGCGTTACTCGTACCCTTTTGGATGGGATCTGGTAATTTTCTATATCCCTTTGCTAATGGCTTAATAACAGCCCTGTCTAAACTTTGATTAAATGAAAAGGTAACTCTATTGAGTTTTTCAAAACAGTCTTTTATTTTTTTGGGTTTCTCATTTTCTGATAATACCAATTCACCATCAGAACCTGCAATTGCATTAAAGGATAATAAGAAAATTGAAATTAAGGTTATTACAAATTTTTTGTACATGAGCATATATATATTATAAAAAATTAGAATATTTAATAGCATTTAAATTTAAAAAATGTCGATAAAGTGTTTATAAATAGACTTAATTTATGCCAAAATCAAAAATGAATACAACCCTGAATTACTCGCCAAATTTTGATGTAAAAAAAAGAAAAGTAAAAGAAATTAAATTTATTATTTTTCATTACACTGGGATGAAAAAAGAAAATCAAGCAATCACTCGTTTAACAGATACCAAATCAAAAGTTAGTAGCCATTATTTAATAAAAAATAATGGCGAAATACTAACTTTAGTCCCTGATTTATATGTTGCTTGGCACGCAGGAGTATCATCATGGAAAAATTATAAATCAATTAATAAATATTCTATAGGAATAGAAATTAGTAATCCTGGACATGAATATTCATATAAAAAATTTTCAAAAAAACAAATTAAATCAATTTTAAAATTGAGCACTTATTTAAGAAAAAAATATAAAATTAAATCAAATTTTATATTAGGTCATTCTGATATAGCTCCAGATAGAAAAAAAGATCCAGGGGAAAAGTTTCCTTGGAAATATTTATCAAAAAATAAAATCGGTTATAGGCATAATTTAAATGAAAAAAATATTTTTAAAAAAAGGAATCAAATAGTTGATAAACTAGGAAAGAATAAATTTTTTAAAAATTTGTATAAAATAGGATACCAAAAAAATGTTTTGTTTAATAAACATAAATATACAAAATTATTAATAACTGCATTTCAAAGAAGATTTAGACAAGAACTTGTAAATGGTACAATTGATCAAGAATGTCTTTTTATTAGCAATAACCTAGCAAAAAACCTGAAATAAAATTTCTTGATATTTTATAGCTTAGTTGTAAATTCTTCTTGCCAGATAAACGACTTATCGCTTTAACTTGTTAAAGAGGAAAGTCCGGGCTCTACAAGGAAACAGTGCCAGGTAATACCTGGCGGGGGCAACCCTAGGGATAGTGCCACAGAAAATAAACCGCCATAACATGGCAAGGGTGAAAAGGTGTGGTAAGAGCACACCGGTTCTATTGGTAACAATGAACGCTGGAAAACCCCACTGAGAGCAAGACTAAGTAGAGATGACATTGTTAAAAAACTAAAAGCCTTCCTTGGCTAGTCATCAGGGTTAGTTGCTTGAGCTTAAGAGTGATCTTAAGCCTAGACAAATGATAAGTTTAAATGACAGAACCCGGCTTATAGTTTATCTGGCAAACTTATTAATTCTCAAAATAAATTTAATGTTCTCTTTTTTTTTATCAAATTGTAAAACAATAAATCTTTCTATTTAAATTTTATAAAGATTCTAAAAAGAAAATCATTAAATTCATTGAAAAATAGTCCAGATTCATAGTTTGACAGCTAATTAAAATACCCATATATTCCCATATATTCCCAATTATGGAATTTAAATATTATAAAAATTATGTTTTTAAGTACATACGAGAACAAATTAGACAAAAAAGGTCGGGTTTCAGTGCCAGCTAGCTTTAGATCTCATCTTTCTAATTTAGGATATAATGGTGTTATTTGTTATCCATCATTTAATAACCTATCTATCGAAGCTTGTTCTCAGGATCGAATTGAAAAAATTTCATCAGCAATAGACTCTTTAAATCCATTTGAAGAAAAAAGAGATTTTTTTGCAACTTCAATTCTAGCAGAAAGCGCTAATTTACAATTTGATAGCGAAGGAAGAATTTTAATTTCGTTAAAATTATTAAAACATGCAAAAATAAAAAATAGCATGTTGTTTGTTGGTCAAGGTCAAACTTTTCAAATATGGGAGCCAACAGCCTTTGAAAAATTTAAGGTAAACGCCAGAAAAAAAGCAAATTTAAATCGAGCTAACCTTAAATGGGAAAAACATTTAAACAACAATGAGGGGAACTAAGATGACAATTAACTTTAAAGCGCCAGAAATTAAAGAACTACAACCACGACTATTAGTATTAGGAGTTGGAGGAGCAGGTGGAAATGCAATTAATGAAATGATTGAAAATAATCTACAAGGAGTAGAATTTATTGCAGTTAATACTGATGCTCAGGATTTAAAATTAAGTAAAGCAAAATCAAGAATTCAAATAGGATTAAATTTAACTAAGGGTTTAGGTGCAGGTGCAAAACTTGATATTGGACAAGCTGCAGCAGATGAGTCTTTAAATGAAATTATAAATACTCTACAGGGTGCAAACATGGTTTTTATTGCAGCAGGTATGGGTGGTGGAACGGGTACTGGTGCTGCTCATGTCATCGCTAGAGCTGCTAAAGAATTAAATATTTTAACTGTAGGTGTTGTAACACTTCCGTTTTTATATGAAGGCCCTTCAAGAATGAGAAGAGCACAACAAGGTTTAGAAGAATTGAGAAAACATGTTGATACTATTATTGTCATTCCAAATCAAAACTTGTTTAAAATAGCAAATGAGCAAACAACGTTTGAAGAGTCATTTAATCTTTCAAATAACGTCTTAATGCATGGTGTTCAAAGTATTACTGATCTAATGGTTAGACCAGGCTTAATCAATTTGGACTTTGCAGATGTTGAAACCGTTATGGCCTCAATGGGTAAAGCAATGATGGGTACAGGTGAAGCTGAAGGCGAAGGCAGAGCAACTAAAGCAGCAGAGATGGCAATAAGTAATCCATTAATAGATGATTATACTTTAAAAGGTGCAAAAGGATTATTAGTAAATATTACTGGTGGTAAAGACCTTAAACTTTTTGAAGTGGATGAAGCGGTAAATAAAGTAAGAGCAGAAGTTGATCCTGAAGCTGAATTAATTATTGGTGCAATTACAGACTCAGAGCTTGATGGCAAAATGAGAGTTTCAATTGTTGCAACATCTTTAGATGGTCAACAACCTGAAACAAAGTCAGTAATAAATATGGTGCATCGAATACAAAATCGAAATCCTGGATACTCTGACTTTTCTAATATGGGATCATCAACATCTTTCAATTTTTCAAACCCAACTTCAAGTCCAATTTCACATGGCGCAAATGCTTTAAAGCTTGAAAATGAAATAGTTCAGGAGCAACAGAGTGAAACTAATCAAACAAATGTTACAAATCATGAAGTTTTACAGAGTACACATCTTGAGACAGAAAGTGTTGTTGAAGATGCAACAGTAAATGAGATGGAGAAATCTTTTACACAAGAGGCTGTTGAGACACAATCTGAGATAAATACACCAGAAAGTGTTGAAGAAGATGCATCAAACGACTTAAAAGAATTTGGCGTAGACTCAGACTCTCCAGATTTATTTAACTCAGAAACAGAAAATTCAACTCCAGAAGATTTATTATCCACTGACGATGAGGAAGAGGATGATCTTGAGATACCAGCATTCTTGAGAAGACAAAAAAATTAATGGTCTTCAAAGAAATAAATGGACGCCGCCATAACACCAATGATGCAAAAGCATTATCCGGTGTTGCTAAAAGAAATTATTAGCATTATTTCCCCTCAATATGGCGGCACCTTTATCGACTGCACTTTTGGTCAAGGTGGTTACACCAAAAAAATATTAGAATTTGATAAAACTAAAGTAATAGCTTTAGATAGAGATCCAGAAAGTAAAAAGATTGCTTTAAAACTAGAAGAAGAGTTTGAAGAAAGATTTAAGTTTAAAAATATTAAATTTAGCCAATTAAATAATTTAAAATTAAAAAATGATAATGTTAAAGGTGTTATATTTGATTTAGGATACTCTTATACTCAAATAAAAGACCCGAATAAAGGCTTATCTTTTGACTCTGTTGGCAAATTAAATATGCAACTTGGTTTAAATTCTTATTCCGCAGAAGAAGCAATAAACAAATTAGAACAAACAGAATTAGAAAAAATTTTTAAGTTTTTTGGGGATGAAAAAGAAGGAAAATATATAGCAAGAAGCATTGTTAAAGAAAGAGTTAGTAAAAAAATTGATACACAAGGCCTTGTTAAAATAATTGATAGATCTAAAAGAAGAAAAAATTTTAGAGTTAATAATTCTACTAAAGCTTTTCAAGCTTTAAGAATATTTGTTAATAAAGAGATTAGCGAATTAATTTATGGATTGATTAACGCTGCAAAAATCCTAAAGAATGATGGGGTCTTAGCAGTAGTCACCTTCCACTCTTTAGAGGACAAAATAGTTAAATATTTTTTAAAAAGTCTTTCAGAAAATAAGAGTATTTCTAGATATGCTCCTTTAACTGAACAAACTGATAAGCTATTTCATTTAACAAAAAAAAAACCAATTACACCAAATGAAGAGGAGTTAAGTGAAAACCCTTCCTCGAGGTCTGCAAAATTAAGATTTGCGATAAAAAAAAACGATTTTTTTGATTTTGAAACTGATATTGAAGATCAATTTAAAAATTTATTAGATATTGAAAAATTTGGAGAAAAATTATGAAAAAAATTGTTCTAATATCAGTCATTTTTTCATTAATTTTATTCACTACAATAATAAAAAACACAACAAAACAAATTGAAGATGAATTATTTACAGTAAACGAAAATATAAGAGTACTAGAAACTGAATATGAGAATATTTTGTTAGAGTATGATTATTTGAGCTCTGCTGAAAAACTACTTGAATTTCAATCTTTATATTTTGAGGATCAGCTAATTCAAAAAAATATAAAAAATATCAAAATTTATAAAATTTTTAAAAATCAAAAAAATATACAAGATTTAAAAATAGCCAAGGATTAATGACTAAATCTAAATCAAATTTAACTATAGAGGATAATGAAAATGATTTTGTATATCAAAAGAAAAAAACTGGACTAAATATTAAGTTTAATAGAGTAGCCTTTATTTTTTTTATCTTTTTTATAATTTATACAATTTACTCTATTCATTTAATTAAACTTGGTACTCGCTATTCAAAAATAGAAAAAACAAATACCCCATTAATTAATGAAAAGCTTTATAGAGCTGATATTGTAGATACTAACGGTAATTATTTAGCAAAAACAGTAAATTCAATTGATATAGGTTTAAAAACATCTGACGTTATAAATCAAAAAAAATTATTACTAAGTTTAAATTTAATTTTTCCAGACAAAGATTTTGATGAAATTGGAAATAAAATGGACCAAAAAAAATTTTTTTATCTTGAAAAAAAAGTCTCAGAGGAAAATTATGAAAAATTGATGAAACTTGGAGATAAGTCTTTGAAACCTGAGGAAAAAGTTTTGAGGATTTACCCACAAAAAAATCTTTTTAGCCACATTATTGGTCAAATAGATAATGATAATATTGGAATTTCTGGACTAGAGAAATCTTTAAATGAGCTTTTAATAAAATCCAGAAAATCCATCAGGTTGACAGTAGACAAAGATTTACAATTTCTAATTCGGGAAGAATTAATCAGATATCAAGAAATTTTTAAAAGTAAAGGTAGTGCCTCAATTTTAATGGATATCCATAATGGAAATATTTTATCCCTTGTTTCTTTGCCTGACTTTGATCCTAATGAAAGACAAAATTTAACTGATGTAAATTACATAAATAGAGTAACAAAAGGAACCTATGAGTTGGGCTCAGTTTTTAAGGCATTTACATTTGCAAGTGCATTAAATGAAAAATTAATTAAGCCAGAAACTGAATTTTTAGATCTTCCAAAATCAATCAATTGTTCTAGTTTTCCAATAAGAGAATATGATAATGAAATTCCATCTGATTTAACTGCAGAACAAATCTTTGTAAGATCTGGAAATATTGGTTCAGTAAGAATCGCTCAAAAGGTTGGTCCAGAAAAATTCAAGTTATTTTTGGAAAAAATAGGTGTTCTCA
This sequence comes from Pelagibacterales bacterium SAG-MED22, assembly GCA_014653985.1. GTDB lineage: Bacteria > Pseudomonadota > Alphaproteobacteria > Pelagibacterales > Pelagibacteraceae > Pelagibacter. The sequence goes on along the minus strand of JACWDT010000003.1, from coordinate 26,577 downwards.
GTGATATTCAGTTTGATATAGAGGAGGTGGCACCTCAAAAAAACTATAATTTTGGAAAATGTAAACTAGCAACGGCATCTTTTGGTCATGGTGTAGCTACTACAATTCTCAAGCTCGCAAAAGGTTATGCAATCTTATCGAATGGTGGATACGACATAATACCAACTCTTGTTGAAAAAAATCTCAAAAAAAATGTCAAGAAAAAAAAATTACTAAACGAAGGTGTTTCAGAACAGGTTGTAAATGCTCTTAGAAAAATAGTTAGCACAGAAGAAGGAACTGCAAAATTTGCAGATGTAGAATATTTTGAAATAGGTGGAAAAACTGGAACTGCAGATCAACCTAAAGATGGAGAATACTCAGAAGCTAAAATAAATACTTTTGCATCTATATTCCCTACTTCAAATCCTCAATATGTATTTATAGTGATGTTAGATACTCCACAAAAAGCAAAAGATTACTATTATAAATACAGACATAGAAAAGGTGGATGGAAAGGAACTTTATATAATACTGCTGGTTGGACTTCTGTGGAAGTAGCAGGAAAGATTATAGATAAAGTTGGGCCCATTTTAGCCACAAAATATATAGAAATTAAATAATCATGCTTTTAGGCGATCACTTTCATAAAATAAAAAAAAAATATCATAAAACTTTTTTTTCTGGGATTTGTTTTGATCATAGAAAAATAAAAAAAAATTATATTTTTTTTGCAATCAAAGGAAATAATTTAGATGGTAATAATTTTATATCATCAGTTATTAAAAAAGGGTGTAAAATAATTGTTACTGAGAAAAATTTTGATGAATGGAAAAATGGGGTTTTATTTATCAAAACAAAAAATATTAGAAAATTACTAGCTCAAATTTCATTTAGTATCTTTAAAAAAAAACCAAATAACCTAATTGCTGTGACAGGCACAAATGGTAAATCTTCAGTTTCAAATTTTTATTATCAAATTTTACGTCTTAACAATAAAAAAGTTGCTTCTATAGGAACACTAGGAGTGAGATCAAATAACTTTAATTTAAATTTATTTAATACAACTATTGATCCTATTTATTTAGGAAAAATCTTAAACGAATTAAAAAAAAGAAAAATAGAAAATGTAATTATGGAAGCATCAAGTCATGGGTTACACCAAAATAGATTAGATGGACTATTGTTTAATTCAGCTATATTTACTAATTTATCCCAAGATCATTTAGACTATCATAAAAATTTTAAAAATTATTTTAATGCTAAACTTTATTTATTTCATAATCTGATAAAAAAAAATGGATTTGTTATAACTGATGACAAAATACCTGAATTCAAAAAGATTAAAAATATCAGTTTTAAAAAAGAATTAAAATTATTTACCCTTAAAAATAAATATTTCCAAATTGTGTCCCATAATTATAAAAATGAAGCTCAAACATTAAAAATAAAACACGAAAACTTAATACATGAAATAAGAGTCAATCTTGTAGGAAAAATTCAATTAAAAAATATTTTGATGGCTGTCATAGCAGCTTCAAAAAGTAATTTAGACTTAAAAAAAATATTTAGTGTTATTCCTAGACTATCTTCAGTTGAGGGTAGATTTGAAAAAATAGGAAAAATTAAAAATAAATCTTTAGTATTTCTTGATTACGCTCATACACCAGATGCCTTACAAACTTGTATTCTAAATATTAGAGAACAATTCACTGATAAACATATTTCCGTGCTCTTTGGATGTGGTGGTGACAGAGATAAGGGCAAAAGATCGAAAATGGGCAAGATAGTTGATAAATATGCGGATAAAATTTATCTTACAGATGATAATCCTAGACATGAAAAGCCTAAGAAAATTCGAGACGAGATAAAAAGGGGTATAAAGAAACGTCAAATTATTGAAATTTCTAATAGAAAAGAAGCAATTGTAAAAGCAATTAATAACTTAAATACAGGAGATATTTTAATAGTTGCAGGCAAAGGCCATGAAAAAATTCAGCAGATTGGAAATAGAAAAGTTTTTTTATCAGATCGACAAATAATTTTAAATTCAATTAAAAAAAAGAATTTTAACTTATCTAAAAATTTAAAATTAAACATTCTTAACGAAAGATTTGATCGAAATGTTCTATCATCTAAATCAGTAATTAATAAAGCTAGTATAAACTCTAAGAGTGTTAAAAAAAATGATATTTTTTTTGCAATAAAAGGAAAAAAAAATGATGGTAATAAATTTGCTAAACAAGCAATTCAAAAAAAGGCATCAATAACTGTAGTAAATAAAATTCAAAAGAAACTTCCTGCCAATAAACAAGCAAGCACAATAAACCCTTTAGGTTTACTCACAGAAACTGCAAAAATTTTTAGGAAAAATATTTCTACAAAAATTATTGCCATAACAGGTAGTTGTGGAAAAACTTCTCTAAAAGAATTGTTGGGTAACACCTTAAATAAAGTATCTAAAACAACTATTTCTCCAAAATCATACAATAATAAATATGGTGTTCCCTTAAGTCTTTTTAATATAAATCAAAGTGATGATTATGGTGTTATTGAAGTTGGAATGGATAAAAAAGGAGAAATAGATCAACTCTCAAAAATTATTCAACCTGATATAAGTGTAATCACAAATATTAACTACGCACATGCAAAAAATTTTAAAAACATAAGACAAATTGCTTTAGCAAAAGCTGAAATAATTGATAATACTAAAGATAACGGCTATGTAGTCCTTAACGCTGATGATGCTTTTTTTAGTTTACATAAGAAAATAGCATATAAAAAGAAAATCAAAGTATTATCTTTTGGGATAAACAACCAATATGCAGATATTAAACTACATAATATTATAAAATCAAAAAAAAAATATAAAATTTGTATTAAAATAAATAAAATTAAAAAAGATTTTATAGTTTCAAATGATTTCCAAAATTATATTTATAATATTTTAGCAGCCTTAACTGTTAAAAGCGTTTTCTTTAATATTTTAAAATTAGATAAAAATATATTTTTAAATTTTAGAACTCCAGAGGGAAGGGGTGATATCAAAAAAATTAAAGTGAATAAAAAAATAATAAACCTAATTGATGAAAGTTATAATTCTAATCCATTGTCTTTAAAGACTGCAATATTAAATTATGATAAGATCAAAACAAAAAACTCCAAAAAGTATCTTATACTTGGTGATATGTTGGAGCTTGGTCATCATTCAAAAAAACTTCATGAATCTATAGCACCATTAATCAATAGAACGAATATTGATAAAGTTTTTGTCAAAGGAAAGGAAATTTCCTCCTTATATAATAAAATTTCTAAATTTAAAAAAGGCTTTGTTTTTAAGAATAAATTGCAAATAAATGATCTAATTGAAAATAACTTTGATAATGATGATTTCTTAATGATAAAGGCCTCAAATGCGACAGGTTTCAATAAGATTGTAAAAGAATTAAAAGGTACAAATTAAATGCTTTATCAATTTTTACTAAACTTTGTTGACACATTTAGTTTTTTAAATGTTTTCAAATATATTACTTTTAGAACTGGATTATCTCTATTTACATCATTAGCTATTGTTCTAATTATTGGCGGACCTTTTATTAAATATTTTTCAAGCCAAAAAATTTTGAATCCTATTCGAGATGATGGGCCCGAAGGGCACATTGTAAAAAAAATAGGTACACCAACAATGGGTGGTGTAATTATTTTAATAGGTTTATTAGTTTCAGTTTTGTGTTGGGGAGACTTAACAAATGTAAATATTCTTTTTTGTATTTATATTGCTATTTCGTTTGGTGTTTTAGGTGCTTTTGATGATTATAAAAAAATTAAATACAGCAATTCTTCTGGTGTATCATCAAAATTTAAAATAATTTCTCAGATTATTTTAGCAATTATAGGTGTTTGTTTTTTTGTTTATTATGTTGAGAGTCAGATCATAACAAACTTATATTTTCCGTTTTTTAAAAACTTAATTATTAATTTGGGATGGTTCTTTATACCATTTGCTGTGTTTGTTTTAATTGGTTCATCTAATGCAGTTAATCTAACTGATGGTTTAGATGGGTTAGCGACCGTTCCAGTCATTTTGGTTGCAGGATGCTTTGCATTTATAAGCTATGTAACTGGAAATATTGTTTTTTCTGATTACTTACAAATACCATACATAGAGGGTACAGGTGAAATCTCAATTTTCTGTGGAGCAATCATAGGATCTTGTTTAGGTTTTCTATGGTTCAATGCTCCACCAGCTAAAATTTTTATGGGAGATACTGGATCCTTATCCTTAGGAGGATCTCTTGGAGCGGTTGGAATAATAACCAAACATGAAATTGTTCTTGCAATAACAGGTGGACTTTTTGTACTCGAAGCAGTTTCTGTGATGGTTCAAGTTATTTCCTTTAAACTAACTGGAAAACGAATTTTTAGAATGGCACCAATTCATCATCACTTTGAGAAAAAAGGTTGGCCTGAGTCAACAGTAGTTATAAGATTCTGGATCATCTCTATCATTTTAGCAATGATAGGATTAGCGACTTTAAAGTTAAGATAATGAAGAAAATCAATAATATTTTTTTAAAAAAAAAAATATTAATTTATGGATTAGGTAAAAGTGGAATATCTACTTATAATTTTTTAAAACATAAAGCTCAAATAAAATTGTTTGATGACAACCCTAAAAACGATCCTAAATTTACTAAAAGAAGTCTTAGCTTTAACAAAATTCTTAAAAGTAAATTTGATTTCATCATAATTAGTCCAGGTATAGACTTCTCTAAATGTAGATTAGCAAAATACTTAAAGCAAAATTTATCTAAAGTTCACACAGATCTTGATGTTTTTTGCTCATTTTTTAGCAATGACAGTGTCACAATAACTGGCACTAACGGTAAATCAACCACTGCAAAACTTTTATATGATGTTTTAAAGAATCAAAAAAAAGATGCTAGACTTGTTGGAAATATTGGTAATCCCATTCTTTTAGAAAAAAAAATTACAAAAAAAACTTTTTTTGTAATTGAAGCATCTTCTTATCAGCTTGAATATAGTAAAATTTTTAAATCAAAATATTCAGTAATTCTTAATATCACACCTGATCACATTGAAAGACACAAAAGTTTTAAGAATTATATTCAAGCTAAATTTAGATTATTAGATGCACAATGTACAAAATCTGTAGCTTTTGTAAAAAGAAACGATCCTGTTATAATCAAAAAATTGAAGAGTAAAAATTATAAACAAAAAATTATTAAAATAGATACTTCACTTCAACCTCCAATTTTTAAAAATATTAGAAATAAGTATTTTATGTCATCCGGTAATACAGAAAATTTAATTTTTGTTTTGAAAATATGTAAAATTTTAAAAATAAATGAAAAAAAAATATTAAGAACAATAAATAAATTTAAAGGACTAAAATATCGTCAACAAATAATTTTTGTTAATAATTATTTAACTGTAATTAACGACTCAAAATCCACTAGCTTAGCTTCATCAGAGAATCTTCTTAAAAACCTTAAAAATGTTTACTGGATCTTGTGTGGTATACCAAAAAAAAGAGATAAGTTTAATCTTACTAAATTTCAATGTAAAAATTTTAAGGGCTATATATTTGGCAAATATCAAATACAATTTAGCAAAATTCTTGAGAATAAATTAATAATTAAAAAGTTTAAAAATTTAAAAGATACACTTAATCAAATATTTTTAGAGATTAAATATAATAAAGGAGAAAAAAATACAATTTTATTTAGTCCTGCTGGAGCATCATTTGATAATTTTAAAAATTTTGAGGATAGAGGCCTATATTTCAATCAAATAATAAAAAAATACTTAAATGAGAAGTGATAGTTTTTTTTATAAATTTTACTATCAGTGGTGGAAAAATATTGATAAATCTATTTTTTTTATAATTAGTTTATTATTTATTATTGGTCTATTCTTTTCTTTAGTCTCTACATCTTTAATAGCGTCTGATAAATTAGATACAAATAGTTATTTCTTTTTTTTTAAACACTTAATATATGTTGTTCTTGGTATTTTTGTTGTCTTTGTATTTTCTTCTTTTAAGAAAGAACAATTAATCAAATATTCAATAGTACTGTTTTTTGTTTCCTTAATTTCATTAGTATTAGTTCCAATTTTAGGTGTTGAGGTCAAGGGCTCTAAGCGATGGATAGATATATTTTTTTTACCAAGGTTTCAACCTATAGAAGTTTTAAAGCCCTTTTTAATAGTTTTTTTATCTACCATTCTTTGTACTGAAAAAACTAATTTAACTATTAAATACCTATTAACGACATTAACTATCTCAATTATATCTCTTTTACTAATAATTCAGCCAGACATAGGGCAAACTTTGTTAGTAGTTTTCTCTTGGTCTATTTTAATTTTTACATCAGGGATTAATATATTTATTCTTTTAGCATTTTTCTGTTTAGCAATAATTTTGTTAACATATTTAATAATATACATACCTAAGTTTGAATACATACAGGGACGTATTCTCTCTTTCTTCGATAGGGAGACTGGAACTCACAATTTCCAATCTGACAAAGCGATAGATTCTATTACTAGTGGAGGTTTTTTTGGTAAAGGAATTGGAGAAGGGATACTTAAAAACAGAGTGCCTGAGGCGCATACAGACTATATCATCTCTGTAATTTCGGAAGAATTTGGAGTGGTGGCCATAATGTTAATATTATTATTATTTTTAATTTTCATTTATATGGTCTTTAAAAAAATTAGTTTTGAAACGGATGATAAAACTAAGTTAATATTAATTGGTTCTATAAGTTTAATATTGATGCAAGCAACAATTCATATTGGGGTAAATATTAGATTATTTCCAACTACTGGGATGACTTTACCTTTTTTAAGTTATGGAGGTTCGTCAATTATAAGCACATCTATATTAGCAGGCATTATATTAAATTTGACTAAAAGAAAAATAAATTAGTTAATGAAAAAAAAAATTTTGATTACTACAGGTGGATCGGGTGGACATGTATTACCAGCTTTGACAATTTATGATCATTTAAAAACTGAGTACGATATGTTTATTTCAAGTGATCAAAGAGGTTTAAAATATTTTGAAACAGAAAATTATAAACCTTTTATTGTTGATACTCCAAAACTAAAAATCTCTATTTTTTTTCCTTTTGTAATTTTTAAAGTTTTTTTATTAATAATAAAATCTTTGAGTATTCTAAAAAAAAAAAAAATATCGATTTTAATTTCAACAGGTGGATATATGTCTTTACCGTTATGTTTTGCTGCAAAATTATTGGGTATTAAAATTTATTTAATTGAACCAAATATGGTTATAGGTAGAGCAAATAAATTTTTTTTAAAATTTTCAAAAATTTTTATTTGTTACTCAAAAAATATAATTGATTTTCCTAAAAAATTTGAAAAAAAGTTAAGAATTCTTAAACCTTTAGTAAGAAAAAAATATTATGAAGAATTAACGAATATTGAAGAAAAAAGGTTATTTACTATTACTATCATAGGAGGTAGTCAGGGTGCCAAAATATTTGATAATTTATTACATCAAACTTTAGCTAAAGTTTCAAAAAGTATAAAAATAAAAATTATTCACCAAACAAGTGAAAGTAATCAAAATTTTCTTATAAATTTTTACAAAGAAAATAAAATTGAACACCACGTTTTTGTGTTTGAAAAAGATCTCAATAAACTTTTAATTAAAACTGATTTATGTATTACAAGAGGTGGTGCTTCAAGTTTAGCAGAGTTGTCATTATTAAATGTCCCATTTATATCTATCCCTCTTCCATCATCTATGGACAACCATCAATATGAAAATGCAAAATTTTATGGGGATCAAAACTCTTGTTGGATTGTAAATCAAGAAAATCTTGACAAAAAAAATTTAGAAGACCTTTTGCACAAGATAATTAAAAATAAAGAGGAATATTTGTTTAAAAAAAAGAATTTAAGAAATTTAAATTATCAAAATACATGGATTAATGTTAATCAAAATTTATTATCAATTTTAAATGAAAATTAAATTAGCAAAAACTGAGTTAATACATTTTATTGGCATTGGTGGTATTGGTATGAGTGGTTTAGCTTTAATAATGAAAGGTAAAGGTTTTAGAGTCCAAGGTAGCGATATTTCTATTAATAAAAATATTGAAAGGCTAAAAAAAGAAAAAATAAAAGTCTTCATAGGACATCAAAAACAAAATATAAATAAGGCAACAATATTAGTTATATCTTCAGCTATAAAAAAAAATAATCCGGAAATGTTAGAGGCAATTAAGAAACAGTTGCCCATTTATAAAAGAGGCGAAATGTTAGCAAATATTGTGTCTTTAACAAAAAATATTGTTGTTGTGGGTTCTCATGGCAAGACTACTACCACATCTCTAATTGCTTCTATTTTTCAAGAAACAAAAATAGATCCAACTATCATTAATGGAGGCGTAATCAACTCTATAAATAATTCTGCGAAACTTGGTAAAAGTGAGTGGTCAATATTAGAAGCCGATGAGTCAGACGGTAGCTTTGTTCATACCCCTCCAACGTATGCGATCATAACAAATATTGATAGAGAACACATGGACTATTATGGTTCTATGGATAAATTAAATAAATATTTTGTAAATTTTGTTAACAAAGTTCCATCCTTTGGAAAATCATTTATTTGTTTAGATAATAAAAATAATAAAAACTTATTAAAAAAGTTAAAAAATAAAAATTTTTATACTTACGGTATAAATAACAAATCTAACTATAGTGTTAAAAATATAAAACAGTTTAGAGAATACTCTGAGTATGATTTAAAAATTACATTGCCTAATAAGAAAATTATAATAATTAGAAAAATAAAAATTCCATTATTGGGCTTGCATAATATTAAAAATTCGGTAGCTGCAACTGCTGTAGCACTTAATGTTGGCTTAAGTGTTTCAAATGTAAAAAAAGGACTTAAAAACTTTAAAGGCGTTCAAAGAAGATTTAATAAAATTTTTACCTTTAACAAAGTTGATTTTTTTGATGATTATGCTCATCATCCAACTGAAATTAAAGAAGTTCTTAATGGAGTAAAAAAAGTATATTCAAATTATGAAAAAATATGTATTTTTCAACCACACAGGATATCAAGATTGAAAGATTTAAAGTCAGAATTTGCCTCTGCATTTAAAGATGCAGACAAAGTAATTCTTTTTCCAATATATACTGCAGGTGAAAAAATCAAATTAGGTTTTAGTTATTATAATTTTGCAAAAGAAATAATAAAAAAATCTAAAGTTCAACTATTTCTAGTGAATGACAAATATCAATTAGCAAAATATATAAAACATAATATTTATGGGGATAAAATAGTAATAGGTATGGGTGCGGGTTCCATTTCATCATGGATGAGAGAACTGCCTAAATTTTTGTAATGAGTGATTATTTAAAAAAATTATCTTCAGAATTTAGTGAAAATCTAAAATTAAATTATGATTTGAAGAAAAAGAATTGGTTTAATATTGGTGGCAAAACAAAGATTTATTATAAAGCAAAAAATTTAAAAGAATTAATCAAGTTTTTAAAAAAGATAAATAATAAAGAAAAGATTTTTATTTTAGGAGGGGGCTCAAACACATTAATTACAGACAATGATTATGATGGCGTTGTAATTAAATTATTAAATAACTTTAATAATATTTCTTTATTATCAGAAGAAATAATAATTGCAGGCAGTGCTGTTAGTGACAAATCGCTATCAGAATTCGCCATTACTAATGGTTTAGGTGGCTTTGAATTTTTATCATGTATTCCAGGAACAATTGGTGGTGGTATAAAAATGAATGCAGGATGCTTTGGCAGAGAATTTAAAGATATCCTCATTTCTATTCAAGCGGTAGATAAATCAGGTAAGGTTTTAACTATTCCAGCTAAAGATATAGATTTTAAATATAGAGAGAGTGGACTTTCAGACGATCTCATATTTTTGAGCGCATCCTTTAAGGGATACAAGAAAGATAAAGCTTTAATAAAGAGTGAAGTTCAAAAATTAGTTGAAAAAAAAAAACAAGCTCAACCTACAAGAATAAAAACTAGTGGAAGTACGTTTAAAAACCCTATCAACCAAACTGATAAAAAGGTATGGCAGTTAATTAGAGAGTCTGTACCACTTAAAAAATCATTTGGAGATGCTTCAATTTCAGAGAAGCACTGCAATTTTTTTGTAAACAAAGGTAATGCTAAATTTGAAGACATGAGGGATTTGATTAAATTTGTATCTGATTGTGTTTTCAAAAAAACTGGTATCAAGCTTGAAACAGAAATTAAAATAATAGAATAAATTGAAAAAGAAAATTTTAATAATATCAGGGGGAATTTCAAAAGAGAGACTAATTAGCCTTGATACTGGATTGCAAGTTGCAAAAGAATTACGAAAAAATTCATATATCGTAAAAATTTCTGAGCCAAATAATAATCTACAAAAAAATATCAATAAATTTAATCCTGAAGTGATTTTTAATGCATTACACGGACAGTTTGGGGAAGATGGTTATATTCAAACTATACTTGAAAAGTTTAAAATACCATATACTCATTCAGGTGTAATTCCATCTGCAATAGCAATGGATAAAGAAATATCTAAAAAATTATTTATAAAATATAAAATAAATACTCCAAAGTTCATTATATACTCGTTTGATAAAAAAAAATCACAACTTATTAAATTAATTAATAGTAAATTAAAATTTCCAGTTGTAGTCAAACCATTAAATGAAGGCTCAAGTGTAAATGTGTTTATCTGTAATAGAAAAAATATATTTAGAATTTTAAATTCACTTAAAAACTACAAAAAGGTAATCATTGAAAAATTTATTGGAGGTAGAGAAATACAAGTTGCAATATTAGGAAATAAAAAATTAGGAGCGATAGAACTAAAACCTAAGAGAAAATTTTATGATTATCAAGCCAAGTATAATACTAATGCTAAAACTCAACATATTATAAAGATTGATCTACCAAAAAGAAAATTAAATGAAGTATTAGAGATAGCCCACAAAGCTCATAAAATAATCAGATGTAGAGGAGTTACTAGATCAGACTTTAAATACTTTAATGGTAAATTTTATTTGCTAGAGATAAACACTCAACCTGGCATGACAAAACTTTCTTTAGTTCCTGAAATAGCTGCCCATCACGGTTTGAGCTTTATAAAATTAATAGAGTGGATATTAAAAGATGCCTCAACAAAAAAGTAAAAAAATTTTTATTTATTTATTTTTATTTCTTATAGTTAGCTCTATTAATAAAACTACATTAACAAAAGTCAGATTTGATACAATTAAAAGTATTCAAATTTCAGGATTAAATCAAAATCAAAATATAGATTTTTTAGAAAGCATTAAAGAGCTAAATTTAAAAAATATTTTTTTTCTTAATGGAAAAGAAATTTCTAAAATAATAAGTTCAAACAGTTTGGTTCAAAATCATGAAATATTTAAAATATATCCTGACACCATAGATATCAAAATTAAAAAGACTAACTTTTTAGCAAAGATTAATAATAAAGGAAAAATATTTCTTATAGGATCAAATGGTAAGTTATCTGATGTTAAATTTTCAGATAAAGAGTTACCATTTATATTTGGTAAACCAGAAATAGATGAATTTATTAAATTTACAAATATAATTCAGCAATCTAAGTTTTCGCTTAATCAAGTTAAAAATTTATACTTCTTTCCATCCAGAAGATGGGATTTAGAACTTAAAAATAATATAATATTAAAATTATCAAATGATCACACGCAACTTTCCTTGGATCAAGCTTTTGAAATTTTAAATGATAACAATTTTAATAATATTAAAGTTGTAGATGCAAGAATTAAAAATCAAATCATTTTAAATGACTGAAGAATTAAATTTTGAAGTTTATTTATGTATTTCTAAAAAAAAATTTGAGATTTACTTGTTAAATAAAAAAAATTTAAAAAATGTTTTTACAGATGAAATTTTTATTGAAGATGAATCGGACACAATTGATTATAATTTATTAAGTAACTTTCTAGATAAAAATATTTTTAAAATTGAAAAATTAATTGGTAATTTTTTAAAAAGTATACTGCTAATAATTGAAAATAAACAAATTTTAAATTTATCAATTGGAACTAAAAAAATAAATTATGGTGAAAAGATTAATAAACAATATCTCGAAAGCTCTTTAACTGAACTCAAGGATTTATTTAAACTAAGTTATCAAAATAATAAGATTATGCATTTTATAATAAATAAATATTTAATAGATGGGGTTAATTACAAATCATTTGATAAAGAAATTGATGGTGAAAATATATTTGTTGAGGTAAATTTTATTTCCATACCAAACACATTGATTGAAGAAATTAGCAATGTACTTGCAAAATACGAAATTAAAATTGAACGTTTATTTGAAAGGGAATATATTAATGATTTTTTTGAAGAGGATACTCCAGATTTATCTGTAGGGGCATTTAAAATATATAGTGGCCAAAATTACAATGAGATTGGATTGGTTCAGAAAAGTAAGAAAAAGATAGGTTTTTTTGAAAAATTTTTTCAACTATTTAGCTAATATTGTCTTATCTGGTAATATTAGTTGTGTTTTAATCTTAGTTGATACAAATTAAACATGAAATGTGTCATATTTAACTCAAAAAACAGTTAAACATAATATTTATTTTAGTGGAATTGCCCTTCATAGTGGATGTAACGTTAATGTTTGCATCAAGCCAGCAAAACCTGATTTTGGAGTTGTTTTTCAAAGAGTAGATTTAAAATCAAACAACATAGTTTATCCAAACTTTAATAATGTCACCAATACATCTTTAAATACAACAGTAGAGAATGAATTTGGGGCTAAAGTTTCAACAATAGAACATCTAATGGGGGCCTTATTTGGATTAGGAGTCGACAACGCATTAATTGAAATTGATAATGAAGAGGTTCCAATCTTAGATGGTTCAGCAAAAATTTTTATAGAAAAAATAATTTCATCAGGTTTTGAACTAAGTACTGCACCTATCAAAGTAATTAAAATAAATAAAGATATCAGCTATTCAGAGGGTGAGAGATTTATTTCAATTAAACCATCAACATTAAGTTTGAATATAGATTTTGAGTTAAAATATAAAAATCCAATAATTGGGAACCAGAGAAATAAAGTCAAAGTTTATGAAGATAATTTAGAAGATATATATAATTCTAGAACTTTTTGCTTATTTGAAGACATTGAAATTATCAAAAAAAATGGACTAGCAAAAGGTGGAAGCTTAGATAATGCGATAGTAGTAAAAGATAAAGAAATATTAAATTTAGATGGATTAAGAAACGACAGAGAATTTGTAAATCATAAAATTTTAGACTGTATTGGAGACCTTTACACTACAGGTTATAGAATTGTAGCTAATATTATATGTTCCCAAGGAGGTCATTACCTCACTAACCAACTATTGAGAAAAGTTTTTCAAAATAAGGAAAATTTCTCTATTTTGGAAATTAAAGAAAAAAATCTTCCTCATACTCTTATTAATAAAAATTTACTAAAATCAATAGCTTAGATTTAAAGATAACTTTTAAATTCACTTAAAGTAAGTATAAATTGGTTATGCACTTAAAGAAAATTTTTCTAACAATTTTACTATCTATTTTAATTATCTCTTGTTCTAAAGAGGAAGTAAAAATATCTATAATTCAGGAAGATGACTTAAATCTTCAGGTTATGGAGGCTTATGAAGAGGGTTTAAAGTCTTTTAAAGAAGGAGATGTTTTATATGCTGCAAAAAAATTTAATGAAGCTGAAATGTTATTCCCACAATCTGAATCAGCACCAAAATCTGCTTTAATGGCAGCATACGCATATTACATTCAAGATTATTATGGAGACTCAATAGCAGAATTAATAAGATTTTTGAAAGTCTATCCAAAGGATAAAGATTTAGATTATGCGCATTATCTACTAGGAATTTGTTATTTTGAACAAATAGTTGATGAAAAAAAAGATATGCAATCTATAGTACAATCAAAAGAAACATTTCAGACTTTAATAAAAAAATTCCCAAATACTGAGTATGCAATAGATGCACAATTCAAATTAGATTTAATTGATGATATTCTTGCTTCAAAGGAAATTTATATAGGAAGATATTATTTAGATAAAAAAAAAATGGATAGCTGCAATAAATAGATTTCGAAATGTAGTCGATGATTATGAAACGACAGTATATACGGAGGAAGCTTTATATAGATTGGTTGAAGTATATTATATTATTGGACTAAAGGAAGAGTCAAAAAAATATGCTCAACTTTTAGGATACAATTATAATTCTTCTGTATGGTATGAAAAATCTTATGCTTTATTTGACAAAAAGTATGAAGAAAGGAAAAAATTTTTGCAAAATAAAGAGAAGAAAAGTAATATAGTTATCAGAAAATTTAAATCTCTATTTCAGTGAGATGAAAAAGGAAGAAATTTACAAAAAGTATAACAAAAAAATAAAATTACTTACTAAATATAATAAATTTTATTTTTATAAAAGTGCTCCAATTGTTTCAGATAAGGAATATGATGATTTGAAAAGAGAAATTATACTTTTAGAAAATAAATATGAATTTTTAAAATCAAATTATTCTCCTTCGAAATCTGTAGGCCACAAACCTTCTAAAAATTTTAAAAAAGTAAATCATAAAGTTCCAATGTTATCACTTGCTAATGCTTTTTCAGAGGAAGATTTAATAAATTTTGAAAAAAAAATTTCAAATTTTCTCTCAAAAAAAGAAGGTTTTGAAATTTCATATAGTGCTGAACCAAAAATTGATGGTATCTCAGCTTCATTAACTTACAAAAATGGACATTTTGTTAAAGGTCTTTCAAGAGGAGACGGTAAAGAAGGTGAGGATATAACTAATAATTTAAAAACCATTAAAGATATTCCACTTCACATATCATCAAAAGACTTTCCAGAAGAAATTGACATTAGGGGAGAAGTTTTTATTCAAAATTCTGATTTTGAAAATTTGAAAGATAAATTTGCTAACCCTAGAAATGCTGCCTCTGGCTCATTAAGACAAAAAAATTCTGAAGATACTAAAAAAATTCCTTTAAATTTTATTGCTTATACTTTTGGTTTTGAGAATGGTTTAAAAGTTGAAAATCAATCTGATTATCTAAAAAAATTAAAAGAATGGGGTTTTGAAATAAATCCTTTAAATAAATTAATTAGTGGAGTTGAAAATTTATTAGATAACTATAACGAGATTGAAAAAAAAAGAGCTGATTTAAATTTTGATATAGATGGAATTGTTTATAAAGTTAACGATTTTGCTCTTCAAAAAAGGTTAGGAAACGTTGCTAATGCTCCAAGATGGGCTGTTGCACATAAATTTTCCTCAATTAAGGCCGTATCTCAAATCAAAGATATAGAGATACAAATTGGAAGAACTGGTGCTTTAACTCCAGTTGCAAAAATTAAACCAATTAATATTGGTGGAGTGCAAGTATCTAATGCAACTTTGCATAATGAAGATGAAATTATTAGAAAAGATATTAGGATTGGTGATACTGTAACAGTAGAAAGAGCTGGAGATGTAATACCACATATACTTTCTGTTGATTTTAAAAAAAGAAAAAAAGGTCAGTTAAAATTTAATTTTCCAGAAAAGTGCCCTTCCTGTGGTTCAAAAACAATAAAAGAATACAATTCAATAACAAAGAAAAATGATGCTGTTAGAAGATGTTCAAGTGAAGGTTATTTTTGTGAGAAAATATCTGTAGAAAAATTAAAACATTTTGTCTCAAAGGATGCTTTTAATATTGATGGCTTTGGAAAGAAAATTGTAGAGAGTTTCTGGAATTTAAAATTAGTACAATTTCCACAAGATATTTTTAAATTAGATTATAGTAAAATTGAAAATTTGGAAGGGTGGGGTAAACTCTCAGTAGAGAATTTAAAATATTCTATTAATGAAAAAAAAAAAATTTCATTAGAAAGATTAATATACGCTCTAGGTATTAGGCATATTGGTTTAGAAAATGCAAAATTACTATCAAAATACTTTACTTCATTTACCAACTTTAAAAACTTATCTAAAACAAATAAATATAACGAATTATTAATCATCGATGGAATTGGTGAAACACAGGTTAATTCGGTAAAAAATTTTTTTTCAGTTCCAATTAATTTAAAAGTTTTAGACGAACTAGAAAAATTATTAAATATAAAAAAATCTAAAAATGAGGTGAAAAATGGTTTATTAAAAGACATGTCTTTTTTAGTAACAGGTAAATTAGATAATATAAGTCGAGCAGAAGTGAAATCTTTAATTGAAGAAAATTCTGGCACAACTGTAAGCAGTATATCTAAAAAGTTAAATTATTTAATTACTGGTGAAAAACCAACTAAGAAAAAAATAGAGAATGCTAAAGCTTTAAAGATTAAAATTATAAATCAAAAAGAATTTCTAAAAATGTTAAATAAGACTAGCTAACCACTTTTTTTCATTCGCAGTTAAATATTTTGATATTTTAGAATACACATTTAAATGATATTTAAATAAATAATTTTTTTCAAAGTTTGTTAGCAATTTAAAATTGATTAAATCTTTTTCAATTGGTGCCAATGTCAAATTTTCAAAAAATAATTTTTTATTTAGCCTTTTGACGTAGACTAAATTTTCAATACGAATTCCAAATTGATTTTTTTTGTAAAAGCCAGGTTCATTACTTAAAATCATACCCTCTTTAATTTTTACCTTGTTTACTTTGGATATTGACTGTGGACCTTCATGGACGTTAAGAAAAAACCCAACCCCGTGGCCAGTTCCATGGGCATAATCTAAGTTACTCTTTTTAAGGAATTTTCTTGCTCTAATGTCAATTTTTTTTCCAATATCGTTTTTTGTTAAATCCGAAGTTGCTACGGCAATGTGTCCTTTTAAAACTTTGGTATAAATATTTTTAATATTTTGGCTTTGCTTAGAGAAACAAAGAGTTCTAGTAACGTCTGTTGTTCCATATTTGTATTGTCCACCTGAGTCACATAAAAATATATCTTTTTTTCTTATAATCTGACAACTATCTGGTTTCGCTCTATAATGAACTATTGCTCCATTTTTTCCAGTTCCAGCAATTGTATCAAAACTTGGATAAAGATAATTTTTGTTTTGCTTTCTAAATTTTTCTAATTTGTTTTGTGCCTGTATTTCGGTGATATATTTTTTATTACTATTCTTCATCCAATATAAAAATTTGGTTAGTGCTGCACCATCAGATATATGCGATTTTATCATATTACTGATTTCAGTCTTATTTTTAATTGATTTAAAATTATAAATTGGATCTTCTTTTTTTTTAATTTTAAATTTTGATTTAATTAAATTTTCAAAATAAATAGAACAAGTATTTTCATCAATTATAAAACTATTACCTTTTAATTTTGAAATTTCTTTTAAATCTATAATTTGATTAGAATTTATAATTTTTTGATTAATTATTTTTTTACATTTTATTTTATTAGCCATCAAATAAATTTTTTTTGTTTTGCTAACTATCAATCTTGAGTTAGGCATAGGTGTATTTGGCCCGTCTTTACCCCTTATATTTAAAGTCCATGCTACATTCTCTGGTGCACTGATAAATAAATAATCAGACTTATTTTTTTTTAAATATCTTGAAATTTTATTTAATTTAGAATTTTGACTTTCCCCAACAATATTTTTATTTAAATGAAAAAATGGATGTGTATCAGTGACTTTAAATTTTTCTATTTGATCTATTAAGTTTTCATTGATAAATTTTATATAATTAAATTTTAAGAAAAATTTTTTAATTTGTTTATGAGTAAAAAGTTTTGGATCAATACCTAGAGTAAGATTTTTAAATAAATTACAATTAACTAATTTTTCAATACCAATTATTTTAAAATTTTTACCACATTCAATCTGACTTTGAATTGTGTATCTACCGTCAGTAAACAAGTAATTTTTATTTTTTAAAATTATTGCAAATCCGGCAGATCCACTAAAATTTGATATTATTTTAAGTCTGTTAATTTTAGAATATTCAGTAAAATAATCATCATTTTTTGGAATAACATATCCATCTATGTTGTGTAGTTTTAATTTATTTCTTAAAATCTTAATTTTATTCATCACTTTATTCTTTTTTGGTATCGTATCCATCCTGGACTTCTGGTTCCTTCTTCTAACTCAAAATCTTGGTTAAAATCAAAATCCTCTTCAGTATTAGCTTCATCATCAAAAAATGAATTTTTTTCTAAATTTTTTTCTGGTAACTCCTCAATAAATCTTGACGCCATACTGTCAATCCAGTCGCCTTGATAAAATCTATTCATTGAAAATGAAATTATAGCTTTTTGTTTAGCTCTAGTTATCCCAACATAAGCAAGCCTTCTTTCCTCTTCGAGGCCTTTTTGGCCCTTTTCTTCAATAGATTTTTGGTGTGGGAATAATCCTTCTTCCCAGCCAGGTAAAAAAACTACATCAAATTCTAAACCTTTTGCAGCATGCATTGTCATCATATTAACTTTTTCTCCATCCCATTCCTGATCTACCGAGGTTGCTAGTGAGACATGCTCTAAAAAACTTTCCAAATTATCAAATTCCTTCATAGCACTTAGTAATTCTTTGATATTCTCTAGTCTATTTTCGTTATCTAAATCTTTTTTATTTTTAAGCATTGCTGAATAACCTGACTCGTCCAGCACAATTTGTAATAATTTGACATGATTTGATTTTTTAATTTCCAAATCATTTCTCCATTTATTTAAAGAATTAATAAAAAAGCCCAAACCAATTTTTGCTTTTGGCTTAATAAGATTTTGTTCTAACATCTTAATAGATGCTCTTTCTAAATTTAAATTATTTACTTTTGCAAATTCATGAATATTTTTTAGGGTACTATCTCCTATTGCTCTTTTGGGGTTGTTTACGATTCTTTCAAAAGCTAAATCGTCTTTTTCTTGGTGAATCAACCTAAGATAAGCAACACAATCTTTAATTTCTGCTCTTTCATAAAATTTAGTTCCTCCTAAAATTCTATAAGGCATTCCAATTTTAAGAAACCTTTCTTCAAATTCTCGAGTTTGAAAAATGGCTCTAACCAGAATTGCAACATTATTGTAGGAAAACTTTTTTTTAATTTTTTTTTCAATTTCATCTGAAACCCCAATAGCTTCATCTTTACCATTTTTAAAACAGTTTAATTGAACTAAATCTCCTTCTTCCATTGTAGTGGTCAAATTTTTTCCGACTCGATTTTGATTGTTTGCAATAAGATTGGAAGCCACAGATAAAATATTCTGTGAAGACCTATAATTTTGTTCAAGTCTTATAACTTTTGTATTTTCGTAAACTTGGTCAAATTCAAGAAAATTTTTAATTTCAGCTCCTCGCCAACTGTATATAGATTGATCATCATCACCAACACAGCATATATTTTTATTTTTTTCAGATAAAAGATTTAGCCATCTACTTTGAATAAAATTTGTATCTTGGTATTCATCAACAAGAATATATTTGAAATTTTTAGAATAAATTTCTCTTATATCAGAATAATTCTCTAAGATTTTAACAGTATGTAAAATTAAATCGCCAAAGTCACACGAATTTAAGTCAGTTAATTTTTGTTGATATATTTTGTATAGAGGCAAAATAGTTTTTTCATAAATATCTTTTTTGTTAATAATGACCTCTGAGGGATAATATCCTTTGTTTTTCCAACGATCTATAATTGCCAATATAAATCTTGGTGATAATTGTTTAATATCTACATTCTCAGCTTTACAAATATTTTTAATTAATCTTATTTGATCATCTGTATCTATTATTGTGAAATTTGAATTTAGGTTTGCAGCGGATGCATGTTTTCTAAGAAGCTTCGCGCAAATTGAATGAAAGGTTCCAAGCCAAGAAAGTCCGATTGCAGCTGCACCCAAAATATTACTTACTCTATTTTGCATTTCTTTTGCAGCTTTATTTGTAAAAGTTACTGCTAAAATTTGATTAGGAAATGCTTTTTTTTCTTTAATAATATTGGCAATTCTAGAGGTTAAAACTTTAGTTTTACCTGAACCAGCGCCAGCAACAATTAAAAGTGGGCCATCTAGGTGCAATACAGCCTCTTTTTGAGGTTCATTCAAATTTTCCAGATAATCTTTGTTTATCATTTAAAATAATACTTTATAAGATCATTTGATCAAAATGACCAAGCCAAACTCATTTGTTAAAAATTTAAAAAACATTAATAAGTCAATTAATAGTCTATTAGAGCGAAATTTAAACAAGTTAAAATTTGATAATTTAAAAACTATAGCAAGCAATAATAAATTTATCCTTACATTTGTCGCACTTTTTTTTTTATTTTTTTCTTACCTTTTAGTGCCAACTTTTTATAAACAGGTTAATATTTCCAAAGAATTAAAAAATGAACTGTTAAATAAATTCAACTTAGATTTTTATTTCACTCAAAAGTTAAATTATAATTTTTTCCCACGACCACATTTTGTGAGTCATGAGTCTTCTATTCTTGAAAATCAAAATAAAATTGCAGAAATAGATAAATTAAAAATCTATGTTTCTTTAGATAATTTGTTTTCTCTAAAGAATATTAATATTAATGAAGTAATCCTAGAGAATACAAATTTTGAATTAAATATTAAAAATAGCGATTTCTTTATAAAACTTTTAGATAATAATTTTTTAGATGCTAATTTAAATATAAAAAAAAGTAATATTTTTTTTAGAGATTCAGAGAATGAAATTTTATTTATTAACATAATAAAGAATTTAAAATATTATTATGACCCAAATGAATTAAAAAATATTCTTTACTCAGAAAATGAAATATTTAATACTCCTTTTTCTTTAAAGGTAATAGACCATCAAGACGAGAAAAAAATATATACAAAATTAGATTTTGATTTTGTAAAATTTCAAATCGAAAATATATTTAATTATGAAAATGATATTAATATAGGTTCAGCTGCTTTGTTATTTAACTCAGATAAAAGCTTAATAAATTATAAAACTAATAAAAATTTCTTTGAATTTGACTATTCTGACAAAATAGAAAATAAAAAATTTTTATATAAAGGAAAATTTAATTTTAAACCTTTTTATTCTTCTATTGAAGGAGACACGGAAGAAATAAATTTTTCTTATCTATTTAGTACAAACGCAATCGTTGCAGAATTATTAAAAACTGAAATTTTTAATAATAAAAATTTAGACTTTAAATTAAATATCACAGCAAACAAAATTAAAAATAACAGGAATTTTATAAATCTTTTTTTAAAATCTAAAATTCAAGATGGTCTAATTGATATAGATGATACTAAACTAGAATGGAGAGATAATTCACTTATAAAATTAACTGATACATTAATTTTTGTTAGGGATGGCAAACTGTTTTTAGACGGAAAATCAAAAATAAAGATAACGAATGCTAAAAATATTTATAAATTTTTATTAACACCTAAAAATTTTAGAAAAAATATAAAAACGATCGATTTAAGTTTTTCTTATTCATTTGATGAAAAAGCAATAATTCTTAGTGATATTATGATTGATGGAAAATATAATCAAAAAGTTAACAGTAAATTAAATAATATTTATTTTCGTGGTTCAAGTATGCAAAATAAAATATTTTTAAAAAATATGATTAATGATCTACTAAAATCTTACTCTGGATAGATCATCTTTTTAGGATCAACTATTTTTTTATAATCTTTTTCTGTGATTAGCCCTGTTTTTAATGTTTCATATTTTAGAGTAGTATTGTTTTTAAGAGCAGTCTTCGCAATTTTAGCAGCATTGTCGTAGCCGATATGAGGTGCAAGTGCCGTAACAAGCATTAAAGAATTATCTAAGTGTTCCTGTATTTTCTTCTTATTCGCTTTTATTCCCTTAACACAATAAAGAGCAAAATTTTTGGTACTGTCAGCTATTAGATCTATCGATTGCAAAATATTATGTGCAATCAAAGGTTTAAAAACATTCAATTCAAAATGTCCATGAGATCCAGCCATTGTTATGCCATTGTGGTTTCCAATAACTTTTACACAAACCATTGTAACAGCTTCACATTGAGTGGGGTTAACTTTACCTGGCATAATTGATGAACCAGGCTCATTTTCTGGTAGTATTAATTCTCCATAACCTGCTCTAGGACCTGAACCTAGAAATCTAATATCATTTGATATTTTCATTAAAGCTACCGCACAAGTATTCAATGTTCCAGAAAAACCAACTATCGCATCATGCGCTGCAAGTTCAGCAAATTTATTTGGTGCAGGTTTAAATTTTATTTTTGTAAATTTTGTGATCTCTTTTACTATTTTTTTATCAAAGTTTTTTTTAGAATTTATTCCTGTTCCAACCGCTGTTCCACCTTGAGCAAGAAAAAAAATTTCCTTTAAGGCAAATTCAATTCTTTCTATACTTTTTTTAACTTGAGTGTGATATCCTGAAAATTCTTGACCTAAAGAAATAGGAGTTGCATCTTGAAGATGGGTTCGCCCAATTTTTACTATATTTTTAAATTCTTTAGATTTTTTATTTAATTCTTTTTCTAAAATCTTTAAGTTTGGTAACAATTTACTTAACGTTTCTTTTGCAACGGAAATATGCATTGCAGTTGGAAAAACATCATTTGTAGATTGTGATTTGTTTACATGATCATTTGGATGAACGGGTTTCTTTGAACCTTTTTTTCCACCCATAATTTCTATCGCACGATTAGCAATAACTTCATTAACATTCATGTTTGTTTGTGTTCCAGAACCTGTTTGCCAGACTTTTAACGGGAAATTATCATCCAACTTACCTTTAATTACCTCATCTGAAGCTCTAATGATTGCTTTAGAAATTTTGTTATCAATTAATTTGTCTTTTGCATGAACTATTGCTGCAGATCTTTTAATGATCGCAATAGATTTGATGATGGAAATATTTACTAAAATTTTGCCAATATTAAAAAATTTATTTGATCTTTGGGTAGATGCTCCCCATAATTTATCATTAGGAACATTGACACTTCCAATGCTATCGAATTCTTTTCTTAATTTCATTGATTAATTTCTAAGTTACAAATAATTATAAATATACAATAAATTTTTAAAAACATACAGGAGCAATATGTCGAATTTTAGCAAAGTAGGAACTTTCATGAAAACTTTTGGCCAAGAAGTCAAGACAGAGCCTTCATTTAGTACAGACAAAATCAATAAATTAAGGGTAGATCTTATTAAGGAGGAATTAGAAGAACTAACAGATGCTATGAGTAAAAATGATTTATTAGAAGTAGCTGATGCTTTAACTGATATTTTATATGTTACTTATGGGGCAGGGCACGCATTTGGAATTGACTTAGATAAATGTTTTGAAGAGGTTCAAAATTCAAATATGAGCAAGTTAGATGAAAATGGAAAACCTATATACAATGATGCAGGGAAAGTGATGAAAGGACCAAATTATTTCAAACCTGATCTTTCTAAATTTGTATCTTAAATTTCAAATTTTAGATCAACTGCTGGAGCACTATGAGTAATAGATCCTACAGAAATTCTATTAACACCAGTTGCTGCAACAGACTTTACTGTTTTTAAACTTATATTTCCTGAAGCCTCAGTTTCATATTGTTTATTTGATATTTTGACTCCTTTTTTCAAACTTTTAATGCTCATATTATCAAATAATACGTTATTAAACTTAAGCCCCATTATTGATTTTAGTTGATTGATATTATCTACTTCGACTGTAATTTTTCTACCTTTTTTATTTTTAATAGCTTTTGACACTAAAGTTTTTAAATCAGAACTAGCTATATGATTATCTTTAATTAAATATTCATCACTTAGATTAAATCGATGATTTGTTCCACCTCCTAATTTAACAGCATATTTTTGAATTACTCTTAAATTTGGAATAGTTTTTCTTGTACAACAAATTTTAGTTTTTTTTCCGGCAAGTGTACAAAATTGATTAGTTTTAGTTGCTATACCAGATATGTGAGATAAAAAATTAAGGGCAACTCTTTCGGCAATTAATATATTTTTTGCTTTTCCTTTAATTAAAGCAATAAGAGAACCTCTTTTTACCTTTGAACCATCTTTTTTTTTAACTATAAATCTAATCTTATTGTCAATTAGTGCAAAGGCTTGCTTTGCGAACAACAATCCACCAATAATTGCGTTTTGATTTGATACAAGTTTAACAACTACAAATTTATCATTTTTAACTAAACTTGAAGTTATATCCCCAGAAGGATAGAGATCCTCATTTAATGCAAGCTTGACGGTATTGCGAATAAATTCTTTGCTAAGTTTAATTTTTGACACTTATTATCTGCCGATAGCTGCCATTTTCTCTACTGAAATTCTTGCTTTATCGATAGTCTCTTTATCCATAATTATTTCACCTGTTTCATTTTCTAAACAATCTAAAATTTTTGGAAGAGTAATTTTTTTCATATGAGGACACATATTACAAGGCTTGATAAATTCAACATTAGGATTTTCAACTTCAATGTTATCACTCATAGAGCATTCAGTAACCATCATAACTTTCTTAGGCTGGTTATCTTTAACATAATTAATCATTCCAGAAGTAGAACCTGCAAAATCACTTGCTTTAATAACATCCGGAGGACATTCAGGGTGTGCAATTATTTTTATTCCAGGATTATTTTTTCTAATATCGTTTATTTCTTGCTCATTAAATTGATCATGTACAATACAAATACCTTTCCACGAAATAATTTCCACATCAGTTTGTGAAGCAACATATTTTGCAAGGTAATCATCAGGTAAAAATATTACTTTTTTAACTCCAAGGGATTTTACAATTTTAACAGCATTCGCTGATGTACAACAAACATCAGTTTCTGCTTTAACTTCAGCAGAAGTGTTAACATATGAAACAACTGGGACACCTGGATATTTTTCCTTTAATAACCTAACATCTTTACCAGTGATTGATGAAGACAAAGAACAACCTGCATCCATATCTGGTAAAATTACTTTTTTTTTAGGACTCATTAATTTTGCAGTTTCTGCCATGAAATGAACCCCAGCCATCAAAATTATATCTGCTGAAGTTTTAGAGGCTTCAATTGCTAAAGCTAAAGAGTCTGCAGAAAAATCTGCAACTCCATGATATATTTCGGGAGTTTGATAATTATGAGCAAGAATGACTGCATTCTTGTCTTTTTTTAATTTATTAATTTTATGAATATACGGTGCGTGAACTGACCACTCAATTTCAGGCATAACCTTAGAAATTTTTTGATAAATAGGATCTGTTGCTTGCTTTACTTCTTGTGTAAATTCCATACAGTTTTTTACCAATTTGAAAGATAGTTGTCATTCATTTATTATGAGACATATTGCGGTCGTGCTGAAATTGGTAGACAGGCACGGTTGAGGGCCGTGTGGACTTAGTCCATGAGAGTTCGAGTCTCTCCGACCGCACCAATTAATTAATTATTAACCTATCCACTCAGGTTTTTTAATTTTGATTGTTGCATCTTTTGTTTTGAATTCAGCATCTTCATCAAAATTTTTATCTAGAAACTTTATTAGCGCAAAAGGATATTCATTATTTATCAATACTTTTCCAATTTCATTTTCTTTATTGAAAATACCCTCTCCCTCATGCAATTTCCCATTTATAATATTTATCGGTAATAATCTTTTTGTAAGTTTATTTTTAAGTTTAATCCTAGCTGTATTTTCTTGTCCAACGTAACAACCCTTTTTAAAATCAATTCCATTAAGTTCATCGTAATTACATTCAATCCCAAAAGCTTTGTTTTGTAATTGATTTAAGTTTTTTGGCACTATTCCAAGCTTATGACTCAGTGAATAATATTCATTTATATCAGCGTCATGTAATTCTAATTTCTTTAAAGATAAATAGAGTTTCTCTAAATTGATAATTAATCTTGCACCTAACTTCTTATTACGAGGATCTAAAAATATTGGATCTTCTCTAAACTTTAATGTAAACCCAGGAATACCTTGTACTTCACCAAAGGTCAAAAACTTTTCATAACTAAAAGCAGCAACCACAAACTCATTACTAAGATTTAAAATTTCAACTTTTGATCTTAATTTGTAAACACTAAGTTGCTTATATAATTCATCCACTTGAGATTTTTCACAATCGATTAAGAAACCTGATTTATGTTTAACTATAATGAATTCATACAAAAATTTTCCCTGGGGAGATAGTAATGATGCAAAGCAACTGTAGGTTTCACTTACCTTGTTAATGTCATTACTAATTAAATTTTGAAGAAAACTAACACCATCATCTCCATTTATATAAAGAATGGCCCTGTCTTCTAAAATGTAAACGTTTTTGATATTCATATTTGATTAATTATAAGATGTAATATAATAACATTTTCTTAAAATGTTAGATCTTATAATTAGAAATGGTAAATGTTACATTGATGGAGAGTTAAAGGAAGTAGATGTTGCTATAAAAGACAAAAAAATTCAATTGATTGGTCAAATTTCAGAAGATGCTAAAGAAACCATTGATGCAACAATCAAAATTAAAAAACCTGAGTGG
>JACWDT010000026.1 GCA_014653985.1 Pelagibacterales bacterium SAG-MED22 | reverse complement strand
AGCTGGTTTCCCAATGATAGATTATAAAGTAACTATTTTAGATGGACTTCATCACGATGTTGACTCAAGTGTTTTAGCTTTTGAATTAGCAAGCAGAGCCTGCTTTAAAGAGGCGTGTACAAAAGGTGGTTTGAAGTTATTAGAACCAGTGACGAGAGTAGAAGTAGTAACCCCAGAAGATTATATGGGAGATGTTATTGGAGATCTAAACAGTAGAAGAGGTCAAATTAGCACCCAAGAGCAAAGAGGAAACGCAACTGTAATTACAGCCATGGTACCTCTAGCGAATATGTTTGGATACATTAATAATTTAAGATCAATGTCACAAGGTAGAGCTCAATATTCTATGTTTTTTGATCATTATTCCAAAGTCCCACAAAATGTTCAGGACGAAGTAACTAAAAAGATCGCAGGTTAATTATGGAAAAGCAGAATATTAGAATTAAACTTAGAGCCTACGATAACAAAGTATTAGATGCGTCAACTGAAGAAATAGTAAATACAGTAAAAAGAACTGGTGCTACAATTAAAGGACCAATTCCTCTACCGACAAGGATAGAGAGATATACTGTACTAAGATCTCCTCATATTGATAAAAAAAGTAGAGAACAATTTGAGACTAGAACGCACAAAAGATTAATAGATATTATTGAACCAACACCTCAAACAGTGGAAGCATTAATGAAATTAGACTTAGCTTCTGGTGTAGATGTGGAAATTAAAATTTAATTATGAGCGAAATAGCTTTAATAGGTAAAAAAATTGGAATGACTAGAGAATTTTATAAATCTGGTCAGATAGTGCCGGTTACAGTTTTAAAAGTTGAGAAGGCTAGAGTAATTCAAGTTATTGAAGAAGAAAACCGTGGATATAAAGCAGTACAGCTTGGATATGGTAAGATTAAAAATTCGAAGCTAACAAAAGCTATGAAAGGTTTTTTTGCAAAAAAAATACTGAAGCAAAAAAAAAACTAAAAGAATTTAAGGTAAATGACACTTCTGTATACAAAGAAGGTAAT
>JACWDT010000025.1 GCA_014653985.1 Pelagibacterales bacterium SAG-MED22 | reverse complement strand
TCCTCTTTATTCATTAAACTATCTAACTCAGAAAAAAAGCAGCTATGTACCCTGAAAATACGTAGAGCTTATTTAAATTTTTATTTATTGATTGATACATTGAGTAAAAAGGCCAACTTAATATATGTTGGCCTTTTTTTTAAGATATATTTTATTTATAAGCAGATAAAACTGCAGCACCTCTGTCTCCAGCTTTTGCTTTCCACTCTTCAGACATGGTAGCTCCAACTTTTTCAAAATGCTTTTTCAAAGATGAATTTACTTTTCCTACATCCATTCCAGCATCTGCTAAAGCTTTTTTGTCACCAGTATTACCTTGTTTGGATAATTCCCAACCTTTTTCCTCTGCAATCGCAGCTTGGTTCATAACTAAATCTTGAGTAGCTTTATCAAGTTTATTCCAAGAAGCTTTGTTTGCAATAATCATATTTTTAGGAAACCATGCTGCAATATCATAAAAATATTTCACACCGTTTTCCCAAATTTTACTATTTTTTCCAGTTGTTGGTGAAGTTATCATACTTTCTACAGCACCCGTTGAAAAAGCTTGACTAATTTCAGCTGCCTCAATTTTAGTTGGTGCCATTCCAGTTAACTCAGCTATTCTAATAGTTGCAGAATTATATGCTCTGAATTTTAAACCATTCAAATCTCCAACTTTTCCAATTTTCTTTTTACTGTAAAGTCCTTGAGCAGGCCACGGCACTGCATAAAGGAATATTAAACCCTTTTCATCTAAACTTTTTACAATATGTGGTTTAGATGCTTGGTATAATTTCATAGCATCATCATAAGTTGTTGCTAAAAATGGTAGTGAGTCAATTTCGTACAATGGATCTTCTTTACCAAGTGCAGACATAAATCTTTCACCAATTGGTGCCTGACCAGTTCTTACTGCTCTAAAGATTTCTCCTCCTTTAAATAAAGATCCTCCAGGGTGAGTAACTATTGTAAGTTTTCCACCACTTTTCTCAGTAACATTTTTTGCAAATTCAGTTGCATTAGCAGAATGGAAGTTTCCAGCACCGTATGCTAGAGCCATATCCCATTTTTCGGCCAA
>JACWDT010000024.1 GCA_014653985.1 Pelagibacterales bacterium SAG-MED22 | reverse complement strand
AGCTTTTGATACAAAGCAAGAAACGAATACAAACATCGCTAATACTAGTTTTTTCATATATTTCCTCTAATTGTTAACAATTTATATAATTGTAAGTAAATCTTAATAGCAATTTTTTTCAACGAGAAAATTATCTAATTTTTTGAGCAAAAAACACAGATGTAATTACAATTATACCCCCGGTAACTGTTATTAAAGAGGGAATTTCTCCAAAGATGAAATAAGTGAGTATTAAACCAAAAACAGGAAATAAAGCATAGAAGGGCAGAACCATATCAACTGGATAAAATTTATAAAGGTAAAACATCATTAAATGTCCCAGCAAAGAAATTATTGCTCCAGCATACAAAACTGTAAACCAACTTCCTAAACTAATATTTCTAATAGTTTCAAAAGTATTTTTTTCAAATATTGAAGACAGAATTATTAAAATTAAAAATCCTGTTAAACTCATTATTGTATTTGTAAATTTAATATCTAAATCTTTTAAGTATCTCGAAAAAACTTGCGACATTCCGTAAAAAAAAGCCATACCACAAATTAATAGCGAGCCTAATATTTCTTCAACTACTTTTGGGTCAAATGCAAGTAAAACAATTCCAAAAAATGAAGTAGCAATTAATAACCATTTTTTATAACTTATCTTTTCATTTAAAAATACTGAACTTAGTATTATTCCAAAAGGAATTGAGAGCTGCGCACCTATAGTAATCGGGGCAAGAATACTAGAGGCATTTATAGATAAATATAAAAACATATTTACAGCAACTCCAAAACATACTGAAAATCCAATCAAAGGTATAATGTATTTTTTTTCAACTGTTTGAAATTTGAAAAATGGAATTAAACAAATAAATACAACTGACATTCTTAAAGCCCCAAATAGTATTGGTGGTATTGTATCATTCAGCCCCAGTTTACCAGTTGGGTAAGCACTTCCTAACAAAAATACTACGAATAAAATAAGTAAAGTGTGTTTTGCAGACAAAAATTATCTTATAGAGAAAGGATCTAAAGTTGGTTCATCAGATGTATAATACCAAGTTGTTTTAACTCTAGTATAATCTTTAAT
>JACWDT010000023.1 GCA_014653985.1 Pelagibacterales bacterium SAG-MED22 | reverse complement strand
CTGTGGATACGCAACACGGTTTAGTAGATTACAGTAATGCACTACCAATGATGCAAACGATATCAACAACAGATGTAACTCCTTTAGCAAGAGTAAATTGGAACGAACCAGGTCAAATAATGAAAATTTTAGACGCTGGATGTTATGGAATTATATGCCCAATGGTGAGTAATAAAAAGGAGGCAGAAAATTTTGTTCAAGCATGTATGTATCCACCTGAGGGTTATAGAAGTTTTGGCCCAGTAAGAGGTTTAATTTATGGAGGAGCTGATTATGCAGATCATGCTAATGAGGAAATATTAAAGCTGGCAATGATAGAAACAAAAGAATCTTTGGAAAATCTTGATGAGATTATGTCTACACCAGGTGTCGATGGTATTTATATTGGTCCAGCAGACTTAAGCTTAGCAATAGGTGAAAAGCCTGGTTTTGATAGACCAGAATCTACAAAAGCTTATTCTGAAATTTTAAGAATCTTAGAACATGCAAAAAAAAATAATATTTTTGCAGGAATTCATAACGGTACTACAGAGTATGCAACTAAGATGATTGAAAAAGGTTTCAATTTTGTAACTATAGCATCTGATTTGAGAGCTTTAAGTGCTGGTGCTAAATCTACTGTAGATAAAATGAAGGGCTCTTTATCAAAAAAAGACGATAACGCTACTTACTAATTTATTTGATCTAAAAATTCCTCAAATTGTTTTTTTTCTAAATTTGACGATTGATTTTTAAACCCATGTGAGTATATTTTACATTTAAATAGTCTTTGATTGCTCCTGAGCCACCTTCACGTCCATAACCAGTTTGTTTTATTCCTCCAAATGGTGCTTCTGCAAGTGCTACCACGCCTGTGTTAACTGCAACACATCCTGTTTCTAATTTTTCAGAACCTATGTGAGCTTTGTCCATTGAATTTGTGTAGAGATAACTGCATAAACCTAGATCGTTATCATTAGCTCTTTCAATAACTTCATCAAAAGTTTTGAATGTTAAAATTGGAACTAACGGACCAAAAGGCTCTTCCTTCATAATTGTATAATTGTCTTTAACGTCATCGAAAACTGTTGGTTCATAATAATATCCTTTATTGAAACCTGATGGTCTTTTC
>JACWDT010000022.1 GCA_014653985.1 Pelagibacterales bacterium SAG-MED22 | reverse complement strand
TAGTAGCTCTTACATAATCTCGTTTTTCTAAACCTGTGAATACATTTTTAAACTGGACCATGCCAGAGTTGGCAAACATTAAGGTTGGGTCGTTATTAGGTACTAAATTACTAGACTCGACAATTTTATGCTCATTCTTTTCAAAGTACTTTAAGAAAGTATTTCTTATTTCATTTAAGGTTTTGTCAGCCATATTTTTAAAATACAGCTTTTTTAATCTATGTAAAATACATTTATACTCAGTTAAGGGCTTTCTAGAAAGCCCTGTAACCGGAAGAGAATAATGATAAAAAACTTATCAACTATTCTTTATAACTTTTAAATGACATTATTTTTGCCGATTTATTAAAATTTTGTTTAAAAAAAGGGGGGGGAAAGGCGCTTAAATTAAGCGCCTTTGTATTAATAAAGATGACCTATTAATTCTTTTTAGATGGAGGAGTAGCTTCTGCTTTTTCAGCCTCCTCTT
Organism: Pelagibacterales bacterium SAG-MED22; assembly: GCA_014653985.1. Lineage (GTDB taxonomy): Bacteria > Pseudomonadota > Alphaproteobacteria > Pelagibacterales > Pelagibacteraceae > Pelagibacter. The sequence continues at coordinate 643 of JACWDT010000022.1, read as the reverse complement.
TTTCAGCTACCTTCTTTTCTTTCTCAATCTTATCTGGATCAAGCGGGTTTCCTTCTATTTTCTTAGAAATTACTCCTGCTTTCTCTCTGATAGCCATTTCAATTTCTGCAGCAACTTGAGGATTTTGAGCTAAATAAGTCTTAGCATTTTCTCTACCTTGACCAATTTTCTCTCCTTTATAAGCATACCATGCTCCTGATTTTTCAATTATATCCGCTTTAGAGCCAAGATCGACGAGTTCTCCCATCTTGCTAATTCCTCTTCCATACATTAAGTCAAACTCTACAACTTTAAATGGTGGTGCAACTTTATTTTTAACTACTTTAACTCTTGTTGAGTTACCAATAATTTCATCTTTATCTTTAATGGCACCAATTCTTCTAATGTCCATTCTTACTGATGAATAAAATTTAAGTGCATTTCCGCCTGATGTTGTTTCAGGACTTCCAAACATAACTCCAATTTTCATTCTGATTTGGTTAATGAAAATCATCATTGTGTTTGTGTTAGAAATTGAACCAGTTAATTTTCTTAAAGCCTGACTCATTAATCTTGATTGAAGACCAACATGATGATCTCCCATCTCTCCTTCGATTTCAGCTTTTGGTGTTAGAGCTGCAACAGAGTCGATAACAATAACTGA
>JACWDT010000021.1 GCA_014653985.1 Pelagibacterales bacterium SAG-MED22 | reverse complement strand
ATTCAGTTTCAGACTCAAAATACAACCTCTTGAGTGTATTGTATAAATAGTCTATAAATTAGAACAAAACAAGAACATGAAGCTAACAATCCCTTATTATCTACATAAAGCAGGTGCTGGTTTTCCCTCCCCTGCAACTGATTATATCGAAGAAGATATTGATCTGAACATGCATTTAATAAGAAATGTTCCAGCTACTTTCATCATCAGAGTTCAAGGTAAATCCATGGTTGATGTTGGAATTAATGACGGAGATTTATTGGTAGTTGATAAAAGTTTGAAACCAAAAAACTTTTCAACAGTGATTGCAAACGTTCACGATGAGTTAGTGGTAAAAACTTTGGTTCAAGAGAGAGATAAAAAATTTTTAACCTCTGGTTCTAAAGAATTTGGTGACAGAATTTTAATTAATGAAGAACAGGATATTTTTATTTGGGGAGTAGTTACTTATGTCATCCATTCTACGTACTAAAAAAATAGCATTAGTTGATTGTAATTCTTTTTACGTTTCTTGTGAAAGATTATTTAATCCTAAAATAAGAAAAAAACCCGTTGTTGTTTTATCTAATAATGATGGCTGTATCATTGCAAGATCTAACGAAGCAAAAGCTTTAGGAATTAAAATGGGTGAGCCCTACTTTAAAGGTAAAGATATTATTATTAAAAATAAAGTTGAGGTTTTTTCCTCAAATTATTCTTTGTATGGAGATTTATCTAGAAGAGTGATGCGAACTCTTAAAAGATTTAATTCAGAAATAGAAGTCTATTCAATTGATGAAGCTTTTTTAGATTTATCTAATTTTCCTGATCAAGATATAGAAAAAGTTGGTAAAGAAATTAGAGAAACAGTTTTACAGTGGACTGGTATTCCAACTAGTATCGGGATTGCCAAAACAAAGACTTTAAGTAAAATTGCAAATCATATTGCAAAGAAAAAACAATCAGGAGTTACCAGTTTAATTGGTATAGAAAATTTAGATCCTATTTTAGAAAAAGTTGAAATTAATGACGTATGGGGTGTTGGCAGACAACTGACTAAGTTTTATCAAAAGCATGGAATTTATAATGCAAAACAATTAAAAAATAAATCAAATACCTGGATCAAAAAATCTTCAAATGTTTTAAGCTCAAGAACAGCAATGGAGCTTAGAGGAGTTCCTTGTATAGGCTTAGAGACAACCACAACAAAAAGAAAAAGTTGTGTTGTATCCAGATCATTTGGAAAAAGAATTGAAACATTTCAAGAACTAAAAGAAGCAGTTGCAAATTATTGTTTAAACGCATCTGAAAAAATTAGATCAGAGTCGT
>JACWDT010000020.1 GCA_014653985.1 Pelagibacterales bacterium SAG-MED22 | reverse complement strand
TCTTTATTATTTAACTCAGATTTAATAAGAAAATAATCGTTACTTTTTGGATTTAAACTTAAAATATTATCATTAAATTTTATAAATAATAACAAATGGACCAAAAATGGTGCAATTAAAAATGTCAAAAATCTTATTGTGTCATTTAAAGGATTAATTTTATTATAATAATAATTACCTATTATGAGATTGTTTTCATCATAAGGTAATTTTATTCTATCCCAAAAAATTAAAATTATAAGAGCACAAATAAAGGATAAAAGAAGTGGAATTATTTTTTTCACAAAAGTAAAAATATATTAATTATTTAAGAGTTTCGTTTTTTTTTGGTTTTAAAATTTCTTTAATAACATATGATTTTCTCCCTCTTACTTCCTCAAATACCCTTGCTATATAAATTCCTGTTATGCCTAAAGTAAATAAAATTATTCCAGAAAAAAAAGATATAGTTATGATTATTCCAGCTGTACCAGGCACTGCTAATCCTGTAAACTTTGTGTATAAAGTATACAGTATTAATGAAAATGAAAAAAAAATAGAAATCATTCCAATAATTATTCCTAAATATAGAGGTTTAAGTGAATACGCGGTAATACCACTTATAAATTGATGAACTGGTCCTGCAGATAATAACGGAAATTTAGTTTTACCATCAAATCTGGATTCACGAACATATTCTACGTAGGCTTGTTTAAAACCTACCCAAATAGATAACCCTCTTATGTATGGTCTAAATTCATTTTGATCTAAAATTTTATCTAAAGCTTTTCTAGAGATTAATTTAAAATCCCCAGCCTCATTAGGTAATTTTATGTCTGATAAAAAATTTATGATCTTGTATGCAATTTTAGTAATTAATAATTTAAATCTAGACTCTCCCAATCTTTTAGTTCTAATTGTGTGTACAACGTCTGCACCATTTTCGTATTTGGTTAAAAGTTTATTAACAATCTCAGGAGGATCTTGTAAATCAGAATCCATATAAACAATACAATCACCACTAGTATGTTTAAATCCTGCCAATACACATGGCCCAACACCAAAAGTTCTGGACATGTTTATAATTGTTATTGGAAAATTTTTTTGTAAATCTTTTAATATTATTTCTGAATTATCGTCTGAATCATCATTAACAAATATTAATTCATAATTATAATTCTTTAATTTTTTTACTTCTTCATGAACTCTTTTTATTAATTCATTCAAATTTTTTTCCTCATTTCTAAATGAAAAAACAAAAGAAATTAGTTTCATATTGTAATTAATAGACTATTTAATTTAATATTAAAATGACAAAAAATAAAAAAATTATGAAAAATGTAGATTTGGTAATTTTAGTGGGCGGAAGAGGATCGAGGATAAAAGAATTT
>JACWDT010000002.1 GCA_014653985.1 Pelagibacterales bacterium SAG-MED22 | reverse complement strand
AAAGGTAGACATGCAAAAACTAAGCAGCAAAATGAAGTTAGAGGCCCTACTTCAAAAATTTATGCACAAAAAGGTACGGGTGGAGCTAGACACGCTAGTAGAAAAGCTCCAATTTTTGTTGGAGGAGGTATAGCACACGGACCAAAAGGTGAACTAGCGTACAAAAAAAGAAAATTAAATAAAAATGAAAAAAAATTGAGTGTTGCATCACTAATTACTGAAAAAAATAATAATAAAAATTTATTAATTTTAAGTGATTTTAGTTCTGAGATAAAAAAAACCAAAGAAATGAGCTCAATAATCAATAAACTAGAAATTTCAAACGCACTATTAATACTAGATAAAAATTCTAAAGAAAAAATTGAAAAATCCGCAAGAAATATCCCAAACGTTAAGGTTACAGATGTTAATCATTTTAGTGCATACGACATAATTAAATTCAAAAAAGTTGTATTCACAGAAAGTTCAGTCAAAGAACTAGAAAAGAGATATTCTTAAAATGGATAAAATACATTTATACGATAAAATTCTTTCACCAGTTGTTACAGAGAAATCAACAAATTTATCTGAATTGAATAAAATTACATTTAAAGTACCTGAGGGTGCTAATAAGAAAAATCTTAAAAAAAATATTGAAAAGATTTTCAAGGTAAATGTTACTAAAATTAATATTATCACCAAACGGAATAGAACTAAAATTACTAGAGGGAAAAAAGTTAAAGTATCAGGATACAAAAAAGCGATAATTACACTTAAAAAAGGTCAAAGTATTGACCTAACTACAGGAATTTAATAAATGGCATTAAAAACTTTCAAACCCTACACAAAATCTACTAGAGGTACTATTTTAGTTGATAGAACCGGATTATGGAAAGGCAAACCATTTAAATCTCTTGTATCTCCTAAAAATGCCATGAAGGGTAGAAATAATAATGGTCACATTACTTCAATAAATAGAGCAGGCGGTCATAAGAAAATGTACAGACATGTCGATTTTTATAGAAAGAAATTTAACATGGAAGCTACAGTTGAAAGAGTAGAATATGATCCAAATAGATCATGCTATATTATGTTGGTCAAATTTGAAGATGGAACTCATTCGTATTTCCTTGCACCTCAAAAAATAAATATTGGTGACAAAATTGAAAGTGGATCAAAAAAAGAGATTAAAATTGGTAACTGTATGCCATTGCAAGATATTCCAGTTGGTATCAATATTCATAATGTTGAAATTCAGCCTGGAGGTGGTGGAAAAATCGCTAGATCTGCAGGTTCTTCTGTATCAATAAGTGGATTAGATGGAAATTACAGCTTGATTAAACTTGCTTCAGGTGAAGTAAGAAAAATTGATTCTAGAGCCTTAGCTACAATAGGAATTTTAAGTAATCCAGATCAAAAAAATATTAAAATTGGAAAAGCAGGTAGATCAAGATGGTTAGGGAGAAGACCACACACAAGAGGTGTTGTTAAAAACCCTGTGGATCACCCTCATGGAGGAGGTGAAGGTAAATCTGCTGGTGGTAGACATCCTGTTTCACCCACAGGTCAATCAGCTAAAGGTTTAAAAACAAGAGATAATAAGAGAACGGATAAATTTATAGTTAAGAGAAGAAACAAAAGGAAGGATACTAAATAATGGCTAGAGCAGTTTGGAAGGGACCTTTTGTAGAAGAAAGTTTAATGAAAAAAGTTGACAAATATAAAGATGACCCAAAAAAAATTCCTATCAAAACATGGTCAAGAAAATCAACTATTTTACCAGACTTTGTTGGAGTTAGTTTCCAGATTTATAATGGAAAAAAATTTATACCAATTACAATATCGGAAGATATGGTTGGACATAAGCTAGGTGAGTTTGCACCAACTAGAACATTTTTTGGTCATACACCTGCAGATAAAAAAGCTAAACCTGCTACAGCAGATAAGAAATAATTATGGGTAAAAAAAATAAAATTGATAAGAATAAAGATAAGACTGTAAAGTCGATAAATAATGGCGTTAGATCAAGTGTCAGAAAACTTAATCCGATACTAAAAAGTATAGTTGGGAAAAAAGTTGATGTAGCAATTAGAGATTTACAGTTCTCTGAAAAAAGAATTACAAGAGATATTAGAAAAACTATCAGCTCAGCAGTTGCAAACGCAGAAAATAACTTTCAGTATGATATTGATAATCTAGTTGTTAAGGAAGCATATTGTGGAAAAAAAATAGTTATGAAAAGATTTAGACCTCGTGCAAAAGGGAGAGCAGCTCCAATTTTAAAACCTTGGTCTTCAGTTACAATAATTTTATCAGAAACAAAACAAATGGAGAAGCATGGGTCAAAAAGTTAATCCTGTAGGTTTTAGATTAGGTGTAAATAGAGGTTGGGATTCTGTTTGGTACGCTAAGAAAAAAGATTTTGGTAACTACTTAATTGAAGATTTTAAAATCCGTGAATACATAAAAAAAAATGTTATCAATTCAGGTGTGTCCAAAGTTATGATTGAACGAACATCTAATAAGTGTTACGTGACTATCTATACTTCTAGACCTGGTTTTGTGATTGGTAAAAAGGGAAGTGACATTGATAAAATAAAAAATAATCTGTCGAAATTCACTAAGAACGAAGTAAATTTAAATATTAAAGAAGTAAAAAAACCTGAGACCAATGCTTATTTAGTTGCAGAGAATATTGCACAACAGCTAGTGAAAAGGATTTCATATAGGAGAGCAATGAAAAGAGCTATGCAATCTTGTATTAGATTAGGCGCAAAAGGTATAAAAGTTTCTGTCAGTGGAAGATTAGGTGGAAATGAAATCGCTAGAACGGAGTGGTTAAGGGATGGAAGTATTCCTTCACACACATTAAGAGCAGATATTGATTACGCTGAAGCCGAAGCTCTAACTACTTATGGAATTATTGGAATTAAAGTTTGGATTTACAAAGGTGAAGTTTTTGCAAGAGAATTTAGCCAAGAAACAAATAAAGCAATACCACAAGAGGGTAAACAGTAATGTTACAACCAGTTAGAACTAAATGGAGAAAAGCTCATAAAGGTAGAATTCATGGTACCGCTACAAGAGCAAGCACCATAAATTATGGAGCTTATGCCTTAAAAGCTTTACAGCCAGAAAGAATAACTGGTAAACAAATTGAAGCTGCTAGAGTTGCACTAACAAGACATATGAAAAGACAAGGTAGAGTTTGGACGAGGATTTTTCCTAATATACCTGTTTCCAAGAAACCGATTGAAGTTAGAATGGGTAAAGGAAAAGGATCTCCAGAGTATTTTGCTTGTAGAGTTAAACCGGGCAGAATTTTATTTGAGGTTGATGGTGTTTCAGAACAAATAGCAAAAGAAGCTCTATATAAAGCTTCAGCAAAATTACCAATTAAAACAAAAACAATTAAGAGATTTGTATAATGAAAAAGCAAGAAATTAAAAAATTATCAAAGGATGAAGTTTTGAAAAATATTGAGAAACTTAAAAAAGATCTTTTTAATTTTAGATTTCAGAAAATGAATTCACAAATAACAAATCCAGCTAAAATTGGAGAAACAAGAAAAACAATAGCAAGGTTAAAAACTATATTAAAAGGAAAAATAAATGCCTAAAAAAATATTAACTGGTGTAGTTATAAGTGACAAGCCAAACAAGACTGTAACTGTTATGGTTGAGCGAAAGTATTCACATCCTGTTCTTAAAAAAGTAATTAGAGTTAAAAAAAATTACAATGCTCATGACGAAAATAACAAATTCAGAATAGGTGATAAAGTTTCAATAATTGAAAGTAAGCCCTTTTCAAAAAATAAAAAATTTCAAGTTATGGAGAATACAAAATAATGATTGGTGTACAAACTGAATTACAAGTAGCTGATAATACTGGTGCAAAAAGAATAGAGTGTATTAAAGTTCTTGGTGGATCTAAAAGAAGATATGCAAGTATCGGAGACACAATAGTTATTGCTGTTAAAGAAGCTATACCTAAAGGTAAAGTCAAAAAGGGTACAGTTCATAAAGCAGTTGTTGTTAGAGTTAAAAAAGGAATTCATAGAAATGATGGTTCAAAAGTAAAATTTGATAATAACGCGGCAGTTTTAGTAGATGACAAAGGTGAACCAGTTGGGACTAGAATTTTTGGGCCTGTCACAAGAGAATTAAGAAGTAGAGGTCAAATGAAGATAATCTCATTAGCCCCGGAGGTTTTATAAGATGATTAAAAAAGGTTTAAAAGTGAGAGTTTTGACTGGTAAAGATAGAAAAAAAGAGGGTGAAGTCATAGAAGTTGATAGAGAAAATAATAGAGCAAAAGTAAAAGAAATCAATATGGTTAAAAAACATGTTAAGACAACTAAAGAGAAAAAAGGTGGCATTTTTCCAAAAGAGAGCTTTATCCATTTATCTAATCTAAAGTTGATTGATGAAAAAGCTGCTAAAAAAAAAGAGGCTAAAAAATAATGACTCCTAGATTAAAAGAAATATTCAATAATGAAATTCAGCCAGCATTGAAAGATCAATTTGGATTTAAAAATATTTATATGGCACCAAAAATTGAAAAAATTATTTTGAATATGGGTCTTGGATTAGATGCTTCAGATGCAAAAATTCTAAAATCATGCGAAGAAGACATGGCTAAGATTACTGGACAAAAACCGGTTACAACAAAATTTAAAAAGTCAGTTGCTAATTTTAAGACAAGAAAAGGATCTAATGCAGGTTTAAAAGTCACACTTAGAAAAAATAAAATGTATGAATTTTTAGATAGATTAGTCAATATTGCTTTACCTAGAATTAAAGATTTTAGAGGGCTATCTCCAAAAGGATTTGATAAATTTGGCAATTATACATTTGGTATCAAAGAACACATAATTTTCCCTGAAGTTAGTTTTGATAGAGCTGATAAGGTTAGAGGATTAGATATTATAATTGTTATTAAAGCTATTAATAAAGAACATAGTTTCGCATTATTAGAAAAAATGAATTTTCCATTTATAAAAAAAGGAGATAATTAAACATGGCTAAATTGAGCGCTGTAAATAAAAATAAAAGTAGAATTAAACTATCTGATAGGCTTTACAAGAAAAGAGCAGCTTTAAAAAAAATAGTGATGGATAAAAAAATTACACTTGAAGAAAGATTTAAGGCACAACAAAAATTATCAAAGCTACCAAGAAATTCTGCAAAAACTAGAGTTATGAATCGATGTGAAATAACAGGAAGACCGCACGGCGTTTATAGAAAATTAAAAATTTCAAGAATTGCATTAAGACAATTAGGATTACAAGGAAAGATACCAGGTCTAATTAAATCTAGCTGGTAGAAAGGATAATTATGAGTTTAAGTGACCCAATAGGAGATATGATAGCAAGAGTAAAAAATGCTCAAGCTAGAAATCATAAAAAAGTAGAATTGCCTTCTTCTAATTTTAAAACAAAAATTGCTGATATATTAAAAAATGAAGGATTTATAAAAGATTTCAAAATAAATGCTGAAGATAAAAAACCTACTTTATCATTAGAATTAAAATATCATTCTGGAAATCCAGTTATTAGTGCTTTTGAAAGAGTTTCAAAGCCTGGAAGAAGAATTTTTTCAAGCGCAAGTGGTCTACCGAAAATTAATAATGGACTTGGTATTGCTATTATCTCTACACCAAAAGGTGTTATGACTGATATCGATGCCAGAAAACAAAAAGTCGGTGGAGAAATAATCTGTAAGGTATTTTAATGTCTAAAATAGGTAAAATAAATATATCAATCCCTGAAAAAGTAAAAGTTGCTTTAGCTGGTAATATTATCAACATAGAGGGCCCGTTGGGTAAAAAATCAATCAATATTGATCTTGACATGTTTAATTTAGACATAAAAGAGGGAAAAGAAATATCAATCAAACCTAAAAAAGTTGATCAAAATTCAAAAAGACTATGGGGCATGAATAGAAGCTTAATTAATAATGCTGTTATAGGCTCTAGTGCTGGTTATGAAAAAATCTTAGAATTAGTTGGTGTAGGATATAGAGCTGCACTAAAGGGTAATCAATTAAACTTACAATTAGGATATAGTCATGATATTGATTTCGATATACCCGAAGGGATTAAAATAGTTGTTGAAAAACAAACAACTTTAAAAATTACAGGCTCAGACAAGCAACTTGTTGGTGCTGTTGCATCCAAAATTAAAACCTTGAGAAAAATAGAACCTTATAAGGGTAAGGGAATAAGAGAAAAAGGACAATATGTTCTTAAAAAAGAAGGAAAGAAAAAATAATGAAACTGAACACAAGTATTAGAAAAAGGTTTCGTGTAAGCAACAAAGTTAAAAGGGTTGCGGCAAGCGACAGATTTAGATTATGCATCTCAAGATCAGCTAAAAATATTTCGGCTCAAATAATTGATGATATTAAAAAAGTAACATTATTGTCTGCATCGTCAGTTGAAAAAGATCTTAAATCTGGAGAAAAAGTAAACAAAACTGAACTATCTAAACTAGTGGCACAAAAACTAGCAAAAAAGGCTCAAGAAAAAAACATAACCAAAATCTATTTTGATAGAGGTTCTTACAAATATCATGGCAGAGTTAAAGCTTTTGCTGAAACCTTGAGAGAAAATGGAATGGAATTTTAATATGGAAAATTTTAAAGATAAAAAAAACGACGATATACTAGAAAAATTAGTTCACATAAACAGAATTACTAAAGTTGTGAAGGGTGGAAGAAGATTTGGTTTTTCAGCACTAGTCGTAGTTGGTAATCAAGCTGGAAAAATTGGAATAGCTCATGCAAAGGCGAAACAAGTTCCAGATGCCATTAAAAAAGCTAATGAAATGGCTAGAAGAAAACTTACTCATATTCCTCTTAGGGAAGGCAGAACTATACATCATGATGTTAAAGCAAAAGATGGTTCTGGTAGAATTGTTTTAAGAGCTGCATCTAAAGGAACAGGTATTATTGCTGGAGGACCTGTTAGAGCAGTTTGTGAAGTTTTAGGTGTAAAAGATATTGTGGCTAAATCAATGGGTACTTCTAATGCGCACAACGTTATTAGAGCAACAATGAAAGCTTTACTGAAACAAAGTTCACCCAAACAAATATCTGCAATAAGAAATAAGAAAATTTCAGAAATAGTTGAAAAAAGAGGATAATGATAAGTTTAAATAACAGAGAAAAGATAAATAAATCTAAAATTAGAGTTGGAAGAGGTATTGGTTCTGGTAAAGGCAAAACATCTGGTAGAGGAGTTAAAGGTCAAAAATCAAGATCTGGCGTTGCTATTAAAAGTTTTGAAGGTGGTCAAATGCCATTGTATCGAAGATTACCAAAAAGAGGATTCAATCCCATTTCAAAGGAACGAGTAGCAATTTTAAATTTAGAAAAAATTCAATCATATATTGATAAGAAAAATATAAACCCTAATGAAATGCTTAATTCAGAATTATTAAAAAAGTTAAAATTAATAAATAAGAATTCAAAAAAACTTAAGATTTTAGGTACAGGTGAAGTTAAGGATAAAATTAATATTGAAGCAGATTTAGCTTCAAAGTCCGCAATAGAAAAACTTGAAAAAATTGGTGGATCTATTCAACTAAAAAAATAGTTAATTGATATGAGTGGTTCATCATCAACAACTGATTTACGAAATAGAATAATATTTACTATCTTTATTCTTGCCGTATATAGATTTGGAACATTTGTTCCTCTTCCAGGTATAGATCCAGAACAATTAAAGGTAATGATGGACGGCAATCAAAAGGGATTGCTTGGAATGTTTAACGTATTTGCAGGTGGTGCTGTTAGTCGAATGGCTATTTTCGCTCTTGGTATCATGCCATATATTTCTTCTGCAATTATTGTTCAGCTTTTAACTGGGGTATCCGATTATTTTAAAAACCTAAAAGCACAAGGTGAAACTGGAAGAGCAAAAATTACTCAAATTACAAGATATGGAACTGTTTTGTTAGCAACTGTGCAAGGTTATGGATTATCAGTTGGTTTAGAATCTTCGGCAGATTTAGTCATTAATCCTGGAGCTTTTTTTAAAATCACAACTGTAACAACTATTGTAGCTGGTACTATATTTTTAATGTGGCTAGGTGAACAAATTACCCAAAGAGGAATTGGTAATGGTATATCATTAATAATTTTCGCGGGGATTGTTGCAGAAATACCTAGGGCTCTTGTGACAACTTTTGAACTTGGAAGAACAGGTGCTGTATCAACCTTTATGATCTTAGCTATATTTGTTTTATTGATTTTGACAATATTGTTTGTTGTATTTATGGAAAGAGCACTAAGAAAAATTCTCATTAATTATCCCAAAAGACAAATGGGTAACAAAATGTACGGTGGAGAATCATCGCATTTACCCTTAAAAATAAATCAAGCAGGTGTAATACCTGCTATATTTGCTTCTGCACTTTTATTATTACCAGTAACTTTTTCAAATTTTTCTTTCTCAGATAACGAAACTTTTTTAAATTTAAGTTCATTCTTCACTCAGGGTCAGCCTTTATACATGTTGCTTTATGCATCTGGAATAATATTTTTCACTTTTTTTTACACATCTATAACATTTAACCCAACAGAGACGGCAGAAAATTTAAGAAAATATGGTGGGTTTGTTCCAGGTATTAGACCGGGTGAAAGCACTGCAATGTATATTGAAAACATTTCTACCAAACTTACTACTATTGGTGCTTTATATTTAACTTTGGTATGTTTAATGCCTGAATTTTTAATTGCAAATTATCCTATTCCTTTTTATTTAGGTGGTGCTTCAATTTTAATTGTTGTTGTAGTTGCCATTGATACTGTAACACAAATCCAAACTAGATTGATGAGTTCACAGTACGAACAATTAATTAAAAAAACTAAATTTGGTAGATAAGTGAATATAATTTTATTTGGACCTCCGGGTGCTGGTAAAGGAACTCAAGCTAAATATTTAGTAAAAAAACTTAGTAATTTTCAAATTTCAACAGGAGATATTTTAAGGGAGGAAATAAAAAACAATTCAGATATTGGTAAAAAAATTATTGATGTTATGAATGATGGCAGGTTTGTTAGTGACGATATTGTTAATCAACTTTTAGAAAAACATGTATTTGATCCTCAAAAAAAAAACAAATTAATATTTGATGGCTATCCACGGTCGATAAATCAGGCAAAAAATCTAGACTTATTACTTGATAGTTCAAACCAGAAGATAGATTTTGTTTTTTTTCTTAATGTTAACAAAGAGACAATAATCAAAAGAATACAAAAAAGAAAAATCCTTGAAAAAAGATCAGACGATGAATTGGATACAATTTTAAAAAGGTATGACACTTACATGGAAACAACTAAACCAGTTTTAGATTTCTATTCTAAAAATTCTAATTTCCATGAAATTGATGGAAGTGATGAAATCGAACAAATAACCAATAAAATCGACGCTTTTATCAATGTTTAAGGCGTTGACTTTGATTAATCTTCTTATATAAAAGGCACAATTTATCACAAATCTTATGGCTCGTATCGCAGGTATAAATATTCCACAAAACAAACTTGTCCACATTGGACTTACTTATATCTATGGAATAGGAGATAAATTTTCTAATCAGATTTGTTCCTCACTTGAAATTCCAAAAGCCAAAAGAGTTAACGATCTCACCGATGATGAAATTTTAAAAATACGTGAGTATATAGACCAAAATTTTAAAGTTGAAGGAGATCTTAGAAGGGATTATTCACTAAGTATAAAAAGATTAATCGATCTAGCTTGTTATAGAGGAACCAGACATAGAAAAAAATTACCAGTTAGAGGTCAAAGAACTAGATGTAATGCAAGAACAAGAAAAGGAAAAGCAATAGCAATTGCAGGAAAGAAATTAACACCAACTAAAAAATAGTCATGGCAAAATCTGATAAAATTGAAAATAACGATCAGAAGGTAGAGAAATCCTCTAAAAAGAGTGCAAAAAGTTCTTATTCTAAAAAGAAGAAAGTTAAAAAGAATATTCTAAATGGAATTGCATATGTACAATCAACTTTTAATAACACAATAATTTCAATAGCTGATACAAATGGTAATGTAATATCTTGGGCTTCAGCTGGTCAAAAAGGTTTTAAAGGATCAAGAAAATCTACTCCATATGCTGCACAGATTGCTGCAGACTCCGCTGCTTCAAAAGCACTAGAGTATGGAATGAAAACTTTATCTGTTGAAGTAAAAGGACCAGGATCAGGTAGAGAAACTGCTTTGAGAGCTTTACAAGCAAGAGGATTTAAAATTTTGTCTATTAAAGACACTACACCCATGCCTCATAATGGGACTAGACCACCAAAGAAAAGGAGAGTTTAATGGAAGTCGAAAATGTTAATATAAAAAATTGGAAGTCATTAATTAAGCCGTCAAAACTAGATGTGCAAATAAGTGATGACTTAACCCATGCAAAAATAGTTGCTGAACCATTAGAAAAGGGTTATGGCCTAACTTTAGGAAATTCACTTAGAAGAATTTTACTTTCTTCAATAAGAGGAGCAGCAGTTACATCGATACAAATAGATGGTGTTCTACACGAATTTACATCAATTAAAGGTGTTAGAGAAGATGTAACAGATATTGTTTTAAACGTTAAATCTTTAGCGTTAAAATGTAATTCAGAGGGTACAAAAAAATTAATTTTAGATGCCAAAGGGCCAGGTGAAATTAAAGCTTCTGATATTGCACCTGTTGCTGATGTTGAAATATTAAATCCAGAATTAGTAATTTGTAATCTAGACGAAAAGACTTCTTTTCATATGGAAATGAATGTTAGTACTGGAAAAGGCTATGTGCCAGCTGATCTTAATAAGCCAGAGGAACCACCGTTAGGATTAATTGCTATCGACTCACTGTACAGTCCAGTAAAAAAGGTTTCATTTTCTGTAAGTACCGCTAGAGAAGGAAAAGCACTCGATTATGACAAACTAATTATGGAAGTCGAAACTAATGGATCTATATCAGCTGAGGACGCTGTTGCTTATTCAGCAAGAATTTTTCAAGATCAACTAAAAATGTTTATCAACTTTGATGAACCAGTTGAAGCTCCAGTGAAAGAAGTTTCAACAGAACCTGAGTTCAATAAAAATTTATTAAGAAAAGTAGATGAGCTAGAACTGTCTGTTAGATCTATGAATTGTTTGAAAAATGATAATATTATCTACATTGGAGATTTAGTTCAAAAATCTGAAGGTGAAATGCTAAGGACCCCTAATTTTGGAAGAAAATCTTTAAATGAAATTAAAGAAGTTCTAACTGGTATGTCATTATATCTAGGTATGGAAATACCTAACTGGCCACCAGACAATATTGCAGAAATGTCTAAAAAATTAGAGGAAGCCATTTAATGAGACATGGAATGGCTAACAAGAAGTTAAATAGAACTTCTGAGCATAGAAAAGCTTTATTAAAGAATATGCTTAACTCTTTAATAAAATATGAACAAATTAAAACTACCTTGCCAAAAGCAAAATTTTTAAAACCTCAAGCAGATAAAATTATTACTTTAGGAAAAAAGGAAACTTTACAAACAACTAAAATGTTAGTTACGCAACTTCAAGATATTAAGTCTGCAAATAAAGTTAAAAAAACACTTTCTAAAAGATATGAAAACAGAAAAGGTGGATATACTAGAATTATTAAGGCTGGATTTAGATATGGTGATAATGCACCAATGGCAATAATTGAATTTGTTGATAGAGATGTAGAAGCCAAAAGAGTAGATAAACCAAAAAAAGACACAACTAAAGAACCACCCAAAGGTGTAGAAAAACAAGCATCAGCATAAATTTAAAGTCATGAAAAAGTCTTACATCGTTGATTCAACGTGTCATGATATGCGTATTGATCGATGGGTCAGGTTTAAATTTGGAAAGATACCCCAAGGACTAATAGAAAAATATTTACGTTCAGGTAAAATCAAATTAAATAAAAAAAAAATTAAAAGTTCGCAAAAAATTAGTACAAAAGATAATATTGATTTATTTAATATTGAATTTAAAGAGTCGATTGTACAAAATAAAATTAAATTTAAACCATCCAAGGAAGTTATAAAATCAAACGAAGATCAAATAATAGATAATAATGAAAACTTCATAGTATTAAATAAAAATTCTGGAATATCAGTTCAAGGTGGAACTAAATCAAAAAAAAACCTTGTTGATATTTTTTCTAAAAGTGAAATCTTCCAAGGCACAAAACCATTTTCAGTTCACCGTTTAGATAAAGATACATCTGGAGTATTTATTATGGCAAAAAATAGAGAAAGTGCACAATTATTAACTTCTTTATTTAGACTAAGGAAAGTTCATAAAACCTATTTAGCGATCTGTCATGGAGAACTTGTTAAAGATTCAGGTGAATGGAATGATGATTTAATAAGATATGATGGAGAAAAAAGAATTATAGAAAAAGCTAAAACATTATACAAAGTACTCGATAAAAATTCAGAGGCAAGTTTAGTCGAACTAAAGCCAATTACAGGTCGCAAGCATCAATTAAGAAAACAACTGTATGCATTGGATCAGCCGATTTTTGGAGATATTAAATATAAATTATCAAATTCTACTAAAGGTCTTAATAAAAATTTAATGCTCCACTCATATCAAATAAAATTTATTATTAATAATGTTAAACATACTTATACTGCTTTATTACCCGATTATTTTAGAAATTTATTGAAAACAAAAAGACTTAGTTTTTCAGGTTTAAAATAAATTTTTCTATTAATAAATCTCCTAATTTTGAATAATCTTTTTTTTTAATTTTAATTAAATTTGTAATTCCTTTATCTTTTATTCCGCAAGGTATAATTTTTTTATATAGATCTAAATTATTGTTTATATTTATAGCAAAACCGTGATAAGCAATCCATTTTTTCACACGCACTCCAATTGCTGCAACTTTTTTTACTTTACCGTTTTCATTATACCAGATCCCAATATTATCTTTATCGGAAAAAGTTTCTATATCAAAAGTTTTTAAAGTTTCTATAATTGTTTTTTCAATAGAATTAATAAATTTTCTAATATCTTTTTTTTTTCTTAAGTCTAAAACAAAGTAAAAAATTAATTGCCCAGGACCATGACAAGTAATTTTTCCACCTCTATTAGTTTCAATAATTTTGATTGATTTATCAATAATATCTATTTCGTTGTAACTTGTTCCAGCAGTGTAAATCTCCTTATGCTCTAAGGTCCAAATCAATTCTTTCTTTTTATTGTTAAATATTTGCTCTAGTCTTTCTTCCATAATATTTATGGCATCAATATAATTTACCGGTTTTACTGACTTTTTGATCTCTATATTCATTTATAAATTGTATTATCTTTATTATGTATTAATAGTGCAAATCTAAATTATAGGTAGATCTATGTCTTTAACAAAAAAAACTAAAGATAAAAAAGTAAATTTTGAATTTAATAAAGAGTACATCAGAGTTGTTACCTCAAAAATAGCTAACAATGACGCTCAATTTATTACTAATTCTTTCAGCGAAATGCACCCTGCTGATGCGGCAGATATAATTGAACACTTAAATCAAAATGATAGAGAAAGTTTAATTAAACTAAATAACTTTAATATAGATCCAGAAGTATTTGTTGAGTTAAACGAATCTATACAAACAGAAATTATTACTAATTTATCTTCTGATTCAATTGTAAGTATTATTAAAAATTTAGATTCTGATGATGCAATATCTATTTTAGAAAATGTTCCTGAAGAAGATAAAAATAATATTCTTAGCTCTTTACCACCCAAAGATCGTTTCGCTTTATTGGAGAGTTTAAGTTATCCAGAAGATACGGCTGCTAGATTAATGCAAAGAGAATTTACTGCTATACCTAGTAACTGGTCTGTAGGACAAACAATTGATTATTTGAGAGAAAACAAGGATCTCCCTGAGGAATTTTTAGAAATATTTATAGTTAATGAAGACTTTAATCCAGTTGGTACTGTTCCGTCCTCCAAGGTATTAACATCACCAAGAGATACCAAAATGGCAACCGTAATGTCAGAGTCTCAATTATTAATACCGGTTGATATGGATAGGGAGGAGGTTGCTAATTTATTTGAAAATTACAATCTAAATTCAGCAGCAGTTGTTGATAAAAACAACAAGCTTGTTGGTATGATCATGAATGATGATGTTCTAACAGTATTAAAAGAAGAAGCTGAAGAAGATGCATTACGTTTAGCAGGGGTTGGTGATGAGGAAATCACAGATGGGGTAATAACAAAAACAAAGAGAAGATTTAATTGGTTACTTCTTAATTTATTTACTGCATTTCTAGCAACTTGGTGCATTAGTTTATTTGGTGCAACAATAGAACAAATGGTGGTTTTAGCTTTTTTAATGCCTATAGTAGCATCTATGGGCGGAAATGCTGGAATGCAAACATTGGCTGTCACTGTTCGAACGATTGCAACTAATGATTTAACTAAAAACAATTTCTCATCAAATGTTTTTAAAGAATTTTCAATTGGTATTTTAAATGGAGTTATTTTTGCAGTAATAAGCGCTTTCATTGTTCAAGTATGGTTTCAAGATAATCTTCTCTCATTAATAATTGCTATTTCGATGGTATTAACAATGATTATTGCAGGTTTGTTTGGAATATTAGTTCCTTTCACTCTAAAAAAAATGAATATTGACCCAGCAATAGCTTCAAGTGTATTTGTTACCACAATAACAGACGTAATTGGTTTTGTATCTTTTCTAGGAGTAGGGGCTTATTTCTTATAAATTATCTATTAATCTTACACCATTTAAATAATACGCCACAAACAACCTAGATTTGTTAATAGCACTAGATAATTTTAGGTTGTATACATTCCTTAATTCTAAGTACTCAATATTAATATTAAATTTTTTCTCCAAATCATTTTTAACCATTTTTAAGTATCTATTTTTATTTTTTTTTAATTTAATATTTTTTTTCAAATTAATTAATTTTTTTATTATTACACTTGCTAAAGCAATATTTTCTTTAGATAATAAATAATTTCTTGAGGATAAAGCAACTTTATTTTTTTGACGAATTGTTTTGCATCCTACAACTTTTGTATTATATTTATTTTTTAAAAATTTTTTAACTAAAAATAATTGCTGAAAATCCTTTTCACCCATAAAAATTTTATTTGGTTCTACTATATCTGTTAACCTATCCATTACATCCAAAACACCTTCAAAATGGCCCTTTCTAAATTTAGCACATAAAATCTTATCTTTTTTATTAATTCTAATTTTTGGTTTCTTGTTATTGTTAAAGATATCTTTTGATTTTGGAATATAGATAAAGTCAACTTGTTTTGTTTTTCTCAATAATTGTAAATCTTTCTTCATATTTTTTGGATAAGTTTTAAAATCTTTTTTATTATTAAATTGTTTTGGATTTACAAAAATACTAACAATTGTTTTATTGCAAACTTGATTAGATCTATTAATAAGTGATAAATGTCCTTTATGTATAGAGCCCATAGTAGGAACAAACCCAATGTCATTAAAAGGCCCCAATGATTTAGTCAATGATTTTTTATTTAATAAAATTTTCATTTGTGTAAAAGTATTAAATAAGTAAAACATTTAAATGATTAAACAAGCTATAATTCCATTAGCTGGTCTAGGGACCAGATTATTACCTTTGACAAGTGTTTTTGCAAAAGAGTTATTACCAATAAATGGCAAACCTGGTATTGAATATATATTAGACGAATGTATTGATGCTGGCATACAAGAAATAATTTTTATTATTTCCAAGAAGAAAATGATGATTAAAAAGTATTTTTACAGTGATGCATTTTATAATAATATTATCAAAAAGAAAAAAGATCCAAAAATTATTGAGGAATATAATAAAATTCTTAAATACAAAAAAATGATAAAATTTGTTTATCAAAATAAACCTAAAGGAACAGGTGACGCTGTTCTTAAAACAAAAAAATTTATCAAAGATAAATATTTTTTAATGTTGTTACCTGATGATTTGATAATGAAACATAATTGTTCAAAATCTATGATTTCTGCTCATAAGAGACACAAATCATCTATCATGGCTAGCATGAAAGTTGAAAAAAAAACAGTATCCAGATGGGGTATTTATAATTTAAGTAAAAAAGTATCTAAAAATAATTTTATTATTAAACAAGTCGTAGAAAAACCATCTATAAAAAATGCCCCCTCAAATAAAGCGGTAATTGGTAGATATATTTTACCAAAGACGATTTTTAATAAATTATCTAACCAAGTGCCTGGTAAAGGTGGTGAAATTCACATAACTGATGCAATACAATCTTTAATTAATGAAAATGAAAAATTTATTGCACATAATTTTACTGGTAAATATTTAGACTGCGGTACAATGAATGGATTTATAAAATCTAATATTGAAATAAGTAAATTATGAAACTTTGCATGATAGGTACTGGTTACGTTGGTCTTGTCAGTGGAGTATGTTTTTCTGATATTGGAAATACAGTTTATTGTGTAGATAAAGATCAGAAAAAAATTGATTTATTAAATAAAGGTATTATCCCTATTTTTGAACCAGGCCTTGAAGAGATTTTAAAAAAAAATTATAAGCAAAAGCGATTAATTTTCACATCAGATTTAAAAAATGCAGTAATAAATTCAGATATAATTTTTATTTGTGTTGGGACACCCACTAAAAAAAATACTAATTCAGCTGATTTGAAATATGTTTTTAGTGTAGCTAAAGATTTAAAGAAAATAATTAAAAAAAAATATAAAATAATAATTACCAAATCTACAGTACCTGTATCAACAGGAGATAAAATTGAGAAGATTTTAAGGAATTTAAAGAAAAAGAAATTAGTTGATGTTGTGTCAAATCCTGAGTTTTTGAGAGAGGGTGAAGCAATAAGAGATTTTATTTATCCTGACAGAGTTATTATTGGAACAGACAGCGACAAAGCTAACAGAATATTGAAATCTCTTTACTTTCCAATTATTAAAAAAACAAGTAGATACTTTAATACCTCAAGAAGAGGTGCAGAACTTATAAAATATGCTTCTAATGCTTTTCTAGCGACAAAGATTTCATATATTAATGAAATAGCCAATTTATGTGAAAAAGTAGGCGTTGACATTAAAGATGTATCTCTGGGCATGGGTTTAGATGAAAGAATAGGTGATAGGTTTTTGAGAGCAGGACCAGCTTATGGTGGATCCTGTTTTCCAAAGGATACTCGTGCATTGATTGATATTGGAAATAAATTCAAAACTGATTTGTCCATTGTTAAAAGTGTAGTTAATTCAAATGATAATCGAAAAAATTTATTAATTAAAAGAGTTGTAAAAATTCTTGGTGGTAATTTAAAAAATAAGATTATTACTTTTTTGGGTGTAACATTTAAACCAAACACAGATGATATGCGTGAGGCATCAAGCATACCAATGATTGAATATCTAAATAAAAAAAAAAGTAAAATTAAATATTACGATCCCTCAGGTGAAAAAGATGATTTTAAAGGTTTAAATAACGTTAATTACTGCAATACAATTTCTTCTGCTTGCTTAAATGCAGATTTAGTAATTTTACACACTGAGTGGAATGATTTTAAATTATTGAATTTCAAAAAAATAATAAGAAAAAAGAAATTTAAAATATACGATATGCGAAATATGTATTCCTCTTTGAAAATGAAAAAATTGAATATTGATTATTTTGGTGTTGGAAGATAAATCAATTTAACTCAAATATTGCATCAACCTCGACAGACACTCCTAACGGCAAACTATTAGTACTAACGGCTGCTCTGGTATGCATACCTGCATCACCAAATATTGAAGCTATAATATCTGAGGCACCATTTATCACCTTAGGTTGTTCTATGAAATTTTCATTTGAATTAACAAATCCATTTAATTTCACACAGGATTTTACTTTTGACAAATCACCATTACATGCATTCTTGACTTGTGAAATAATACTTAAACCGCATCTTTTTGCTGCGTTATAACCATCTTCAGTTGTTAGCTCTTGACCAATTTTGCCTTTAATTAATTCACCGTTTTCATTAATTGATATTTGTCCTGATACAAATAATAATTTTCCAACAATTTTTGTAGCCACATATGAACCGACTGGAGATTTGGGTTCTGGTAGTACTATTTTAAGTTCTTCAATTTTTTTTTCAAAATTCATAGTTTCTAATTTTTAATAATTTTATTTTTTACTTTATTTATTATTTCTTTTGCACCTGATGCTATTTCTTTGGTTTTTTTAGACGATACTTCTTTAAATTGCTTATTTTTTCTATTGGTTCCATCTTTAATATTTTTAGCAGCACATATAATAAATTCTTTTGAGAGTTTGTTTAAACTCAAACATTTTTTTTCTTCTGCAAGTGTAATATTTGTAATTAAAAAGCTGAATGTTAAAAAAAATATAATTTTCATTTTTTTTTCTTTTTTTTAGATTTCTTAATTTTATCGTATTCACGTCTTTTCTCAATAAGGATAAGAGCCTCTTCCATATTAAGCTCTGTGGGGTCTTTTTCCTCAGGAATTGTTGCATTAAGGGATTTGTATTTTATATAAGGACCGTATTGCCCTTTCATGATTCTTACAGGTTTTTTGTCTTCAGGATGTTCGCCAAGATCTTTTATAATTGAGGATGACATTCTTCCTGGTTTGGCATCAGCTATTAATGTTATTGCTCTGTTCAAACCTATTGAAAAAATCTCCTCAATATTTTCTAGTCTAGCAGACTTATTTTCACACTTTAAATAAGGGCCAAATCTTCCTGTGTTTAGAGAAATCTCTTTTTGATTATCTGGATTGATACCTAAAGATTTAGGTAGTGAACATAAAAATCTTGCTTTATCAATATCAATACTGTCTAATTCAATTCCTTTTGGAATGGAGACATTTTTTAACAATTCATTTACATCTTTTTTAGCTTTTTTTGTTTTTTTCTTTTTTTTCTTATTTTCTTTTTCAATGCTTTCTAGAAGTTTTTCATATTGTAAATAAGGTCCAAATCTTCCATTTTTAAGAAAAATATCATTTCCATTATTATGTTTGCCTAGATATTTTGGTTCAGCTAATTGAGCCTGTGCTGCAGCCTTAGCTTTTGACAAGGGTCTAGTAAACTTACATTCTGGATAATTAGAACAACCGATAAATGCGCCACCTCTAAAACTATTTTTTAAACTTAATGATCCTGTATTGCACAATTGGCACTTTCTGACAACATTACCACTATCATCTTTATCAAAAATTAACGCACCCAAACTTTCATTTAGTAAATCCAAAACTTCTCTAGTTCTTTTCTCTTTTACTTCTGATACATTGTTGTTAAAATCTTTCCAAAATAATTCTAAAACATTTATCCAACTTTCTTTTCCAGTTGTAATTTCGTCTAATTGATCTTCTAATCCTGCAGTAAAATTATAATCAACATATTTAGAAAATAATTTTTCTAAAAAAGCAGAAATTAATTTTCCACGATCGGTTGGAAAAAATCTTTTATTAGTTATCTCAGCGTATCCACGGTTAGAAATTGTAGATATAATACTTGCATAGGTAGAAGGTCGTCCGATTCCAAGTTCCTCTAATTTCTTAACCAAGCTTGCTTCTGAATATCTTGGAGGTGGTTGTGTAAAATGTTGTTCATCTAAAAATGACTCAATATTAATAGGTCCTTTTTTTACTTCTGGAAGTATTTCATCATCTTCTTCTGAATTAGGATTTTTATAAACTTTTAAAAAGCCATCAAATTTTAAAACTGATCCACTTGCTTTACAAATAGTATTTTTATCCTGAGTTTCAATAGTTATTGTATTTCTATCAAACTTAGCAGATACCATTTGAGAGGATAGAGCTCTGCTCCATATCAAATTATACAATTTATTTTGGTCAGTACTTAAATATTTTTTAACAGTTTCAGGAGATCTATTAATATCTGTCGGCCTTATCGCTTCATGAGCTTCTTGTGCATTTTTGGCTTTTTTACCTGAATAATTATTAGCTTTTTCAGGTATATACTCATTCCCATAACTTTTTTTAATAAAATTTCTAAAATCACTAATAGCATCAGCCGACAAGTTTGTACCATCGGTTCTCATGTAGGTTATTAAACCAACTGTATCTCCCTCAATTTCAATTCCTTGATAAAGTTTTTGTGCAATTTGCATAGTTCTAGAAGCACCAAATCCCAATCTACTTGAAGCAACTTGTTGAAGTGTAGAAGTTGTAAATGGACCAGATGGATTTCTATTAACAATTTTTGATGAAATATCACTAATATTAAATTTTTTATTCTTTAATCCAGAGATTGTCTTTTCAATATTTTCTTTTTTTTTAAACGTAAATTTTTCAATTTTTTCCCCATCTAATTGATAGATGCTTGCGGTAATTGAATTTTTTTTCTCATCTTGAAATTTTAAACTTAAAGTCCAAAACTCTTCTGGATTAAATAACTCAATTTCATGCTCTCTTTCTGTTATTAATTTTAAAGCAACAGATTGCACTCTACCTGCTGATTTTGACCCAGGAAGTTTTGTCCACAATATTGGTGAAATATTAAAACCAACAAGATAATCAAGTGCTCTTCTTGCCATATAAGCATCAACTAGCAAGGGTTCGATTTGCCTTGGATTTTCAATTCCAAAAGTAACAGCCTTTTTAGTAATTTCGTTGAACACAACTCTTTCAACCTCTTTATCTTTGAGTAGTTTTTTCTCATTTAAATATTCTTTTACATGCCATGCTATAGCTTCTCCTTCACGATCAGGGTCTGTTGCTAAAATAATTTTAGATGATTCTTTTGCAGCATCAGTAATATCTTTAAGATATTTTTTTGAAAAGTTATCAATTTCCCATTCCATTTTAAAATTTTGATCTGGATCAACCGAACCATTTTTTGATGGTAAATCTCTAATATGACCGTAACTAGCTAAAACAGTATAATTATCTCCTAAGTATTTATTAATTGTTTTGGCTTTTGCAGGACTTTCAACTATGACTAGATTCATAATTTAACAAACTACTTAAAAGTAGTTGATAGTCAATTTAATAAATTTTTGTCTTATTTTCTTCTTTATTTTTCAGACGTTTAATATTTTCTCTGTGGGTATAAAATATCAATACAAACATAATTCCAAAAAAAAGTGCATTACTCATTTGATCATTAAAAAAAATATATACTGGTATCGTTAGTGAACTAATAAGTGATGACAAAGAAGAGTATTTTGATATTAAAAAAATTAGCAACCAAGACACACAAAAAATAAAACCTAAAAGAATATTTATAGTAAACAATATACCTAGATATGTGGCGACACCCTTACCACCTTTAAACTTTAACCAAACTGGAAAAACATGACCTAAAAAAGCACAAAGAGATGAAATATAAATTAATTCTGGATGATTAATTTTTACATATAGTACAGGAAGTATAGCTTTCACAACATCTAATAAAAGTGTTGAATAACCTATTAATTTATTACCTGTTCTTAGTGCATTTGTTGCACCAATATTTCCAGATCCAATTTCTCTTATATCTTTTTTTAAAAAAATTTTTGTGAGTATAAATCCAAAAGGTATAGAACCCATTAGGTATGAGATTATGCCTATAGTTAAAAATTCCATTTTTATACTTTAAATAATTCCTGACCTTTTACAAAAGTATTGGTTACTTTTCCTTGCAATTTTTTATCCTCTATAGATGTATTTTTTGATTTAGAGATTAAATTTTCTTTTTTAACAACCCAAGGTTTGTCTATATCTACAATACAAAAATCAGCTTCATTTCCAATAGATAAGTTTCCTTTATTTATATTTAATATTTTTGCAGGATTTGATGTCAGTGCCTGAATTATAGTATCCAGTTTAATAGATCCATTATGAAATAATTCTAAGCTTAATGATAATAGTGTTTCAATACCTGATGCTCCAGTTGCAGCTTGAGAAAATGTTAATCTTTTAGACTCTTCGTCTTCAGGTTTATGATCTGAAACGATTACATCAATCATGCCATCTTTTAATCCTTGGACCAATGCTTCTCTATCTTCTTCTTTCCTGAGAGGAGGGGATAATTTTAAAAAAGTTCTAAAATCTCCAATGTCATTTTCATTCAGAGATAAATTATTTATTGAAACTCCTGATGTAAATTTTATATCTTCTTTTCTTTGTCTAATTATATCTACTGATTTTGAAGAAGAAATTTGTGAAATGTGATATCTACATTTAACCTTTTCAAGCAATGTCAAATCTCTTTCAATTATAATTCTTTCTGCAATATCTGGTATTCCAGACAGCCCTAGCTTCGAGGCAATTATTCCAGAATTAATCATACCGTTTTCTGATAAATGCAAATCTTCAGCGTGTTGCATGATTAAACAACCTAGGTCTTTTGCTGAATTCATTATTCTGGACATTAGTCTTGTATTTTGAATAGTTTTGACGCCATCAGTAAATGCAATTATTCCTTTTTTAGCCAAAAGACCAAATTCGGTCATGTTAGTTCCTTCGATATTATGAGTTAAAGACGCGCATGGAAAAATGTTTATCTTAGATTTATCTCTTCCTCTTCTTTTTAAAAAATCAACAATAGAAACATTGTCTATAATTGGATCTGTGTTTGGCATGGTTACGACAGAGGTTACTCCCCCAGATAAAGCTGCATTACTCAGAGTTCTAAAATTTTCTTTATACTCATAACCTGGTTCACCTACAAACACTCTCATATCTACAAGACCAGGGAAGATATATTTTCCTTTTAAATCAATTGGTTTTTCTCGTGATGGAAGATTATTGTTGTTTACTTTTTTACCTATTGCTTCAATCTTTCCATCTTCATCAATAATCAATCCACCATTTTCGTTTAATGAATTATGAGGATCTATAATATTTGCATTTATAAAGTATTGTTTTTTCATTTATTCACAAAATATTTTTAAACACGCCATTCTTACAGCAACACCAAGTTCAACCTGTTCCTTAATAACACTCTTGTTGATATCGTCAGCTAACCTGGTATCAATTTCGATACCCCTGTTCATTGGACCTGGATGCATAATAAGGGCATCAGATTTTGCATGATCTAATTTGTCTGGTGTTAAACCATAGTATTCATAATATTCTCTATTAGATGACAATAAAGAACTGGTCATTCTCTCATTTTGCAATCTTAACATCATTACAATGTCACAATCTTTCAGTCCTTTTTTCATATCAGTAAAAGTATTAACCCCAAATTTTTCTATTTCTTTTGGCATCAAATTCGTAGGAGCAACTATATTTACCTCAGCTCCAAGCATAGTTAACAAGTAAATATTTGACCTAGCTACACGTGAATGCAAAATATCTCCACATATTGCAATTTTTAATCCTTGAATTTTGTCTTTTCGATTAATTATTGTTAGCGCATCTAGTAACGCTTGGGTAGGATGTTCTCTTCGCCCATCCCCAGCATTTAATACTACACAATTAACTTTTTGTGAAAGAAGATTGCAAGCCCCTGAATCTTGATGTCTAATCACTATGATATCTGGATGCATTGCATTTAAAGTCATAGCAGTGTCAATTAGTGTTTCACCTTTTTTAATTGCTGAATTATCCATGTTCATTGACATGACATCAGCTCCTAATCTTTTTCCTGCTAATTCAAATGAGCTTTGAGTTCTGGTTGAAGGTTCAAAAAAGAGGTTTATTTGAGTTTTGCCTCTTAAAATGTCAATTTTTTTATTCTTACTTCGATTTACTTTTATAAAGGTTTGAGCTTCATCAAGAATAATATTTATGTCACTAACTGACAAATCTTGAATACCTAACAAATGTTTTTGAGAGATTTTAATAGCTTTATTGGTTTTAGATGCCATTAAAATTAACTCTATAACTATAATACAGTTAGTTGGCAAGCATTAATTATTTAAAAAATCTATTGCTCCTTGAAGTATGAATGCAGCAGCATTCTGATCTATATTTTTTTCTCTTTTAGTTACATTTATATCCAATTGACTAGATAAATTGAACGCACCTACCGTTGAAAGTCTTTCATCCCATAAACAAACATCAATATCTAATTTCTTATCAAGATTGTTAGAGACATCATGAACAGACTGGGCAGATCTGCCCAAAGTTCCATCCATATTAATAGGATATCCTATTATAATTCCCTTAATACTATTTTCCTCAATAATCATTTTTAATTCATTGATTAAATTATCTGCACTAGTTTTATTTAATGTTTTTAATGGTGTAGCTATAGATTGTTTTTCATCACAGATTGAAACACCAATTCTTTTAGAGCCAAGATCTAGACCAATTAATCTACATGTTTCTGACTGTTTTTTTTTAAACTCTTCTATAGTGATCATATTGTATAATTTAGACTTAAGTGATAGTTTGCGACATATTTAATTATCATATGAGTATCGATCTTAAAACAATAAAGCACATATCAAAATTATCAAGAATTTCTGTTGATGAAAAAAAAGCAGAGAAATTGGCAGGAGATTTAAATTCAATTTTTGAATTTATTGAAAAACTTAATGAATTAAAGACAGATAATGTTCAACCTTTAACTTCGGTTGCAGAAACAACATTAAAGTTAAGAGATGATGAGGTAAAAAGTAAAAATTTAAGAGAGCAAATAATTAAAAACTCTCCCCAGGAAAATGAGGATTATTTTGTTGTGCCAAAGGTGATTGAATAATGTCTGATATTACAAAACAATCACTTTCAGAATTAATTAAAAATATTAAAGATAAAAAACTTTCATCTACTGAAGTTACAAAAGCATTTGTAGAAAGGTCTGAAAATTCCAAAGACTTAAATGCCTATGTAACAGAAGACTTTTCAGCTGCAATTGATAAAGCTAAAAAGTTTGATGAAAACCCTAATTTAGATTTAAAATTACCTGGAATACCAATGGCTGTTAAAGATCTATTTTGTACAAAAAATGTTAAAACTACTGCAGGGAGTAAAATTTTGAATAATTTCATTCCAACTTACGAGTCCACAGTTACTCAAAATATTTGGAATGAGGGAGCTATTCTTCTTGGAAAATTAAATTGTGATGAGTTTGCTATGGGATCTTCTAATGAAACAAGTTTTTTTGGTTGTGTGCAGAACCCAATTGATAAAGATTTAGTTCCTGGTGGATCTTCAGGTGGCTCATCTTCAGCTGTTGCAGCACAATTAACACCAATTACAATAGGAACAGATACTGGTGGTTCAATTAGACAACCTGCATCCTTCACAGGCATCGTTGGTTTAAAACCAACTTATGGAAGTTGTTCAAGATATGGAATTGTAGCATTTGCATCTTCTTTAGATCAAGCAGGACCAATGGCTCAAAACGTAAGAGATTGTGCTTTATTACATGAGGTAATTAGTTCTTATGACGAAAAAGATTCTACATCCATAGACTTTAAGCGAAACAATTACGTTAAAGAATTAACTAATAATATCAAAGGAAAAAAAATAGGAATACCAAAAGAGTATAGAGTTGATGCGATGCCCAAGGAAATAGAAGATCTTTGGAAGAAAGGTATTGATTATGTAAAAGATTGTGGTGCTGAAATTATAGATATTTCACTACCTCACACTAATTATGCTTTACCCACTTATTATATTGTAGCTCCGGCAGAAGCCTCATCTAATCTTGCGCGATATGACGGTGTTAAATATGGATTTAGAGCTAATGGAGAAAATTTGATAGATATGTATGAGAAAACTAGATCTGAAGGTTTTGGAGCAGAGGTTCAAAGAAGAATAATGATTGGGACTTATGTTTTATCATCAGGATATTACGATGCATATTATCTTAAGGCTCAAAAAGTAAGAAAGCTTATTAAAAATGATTTTGATGAAGCTTATAAAAAAGTTGATGCTATATTAACTCCATCAACTCCAAGTTCAGCGTTCAAAATTGGTGAAAAGACAAATGATCCTGTTTCGATGTATTTGAACGATATTTTTACAGTTCCAGTAAATTTAGCAGGTTTACCTGGAATTTCGATACCCGCTGGTCATGATGCAAAGGGTTATCCTTTAGGATTACAAATAATTGGTAAAGCATTTGATGAACAAAACATATTAAATATTGCTTATGCAATGGAAGAAAAGATAAATTTTAAAAATAAAATTACTGATTGGTGGATTAAATGAGTAAAGATAAGCCAGAATATCTAATTAATAGAAAAGATAATCAGTATGAGGTTGTAATTGGCTTAGAGGTTCACGCGCAAGTTACTTCAGAATCAAAGTTATTTTCAACATCATCCACAAAATTCGGTGCAGAACCTAATACTCAAGTAAGTTTAGTAGATGCAGCTTTTCCAGGCATGCTACCAGTAATAAATGAATTTTGTGTAAAACAAGCAATAAAAACTGGCATAGGACTTAAAGCTAAAATTAATAAACGTTCTGTTTTTGATAGAAAAAATTATTTTTACGCAGATCTTCCACAAGGATATCAAATATCACAATTTAAAGATCCAATTGTTGGTGAAGGTAAAGTTATATTAGATATGCCAGATGGTCAAAAAGAGGTTGGTATTGAAAGATTACACTTAGAGCAAGACGCAGGTAAAAGTATACATGATTTGGATCCAAAAAATACATTTGTAGATCTAAATAGATCAGGTGTTGCCTTGATGGAAATTGTTAGTAAACCAGATTTAAGATCACCTGATGAAGTAAACGCTTACGTAAAAAAATTAAGATCAATAATGAGATATCTTGGAACTTGCGATGGAAACATGCAAGAAGGTTCCCTAAGAGCTGATGTAAATGTTTCTGTAAGAAGAAAAGGCATCAAAGAATTTGGAACAAGATGTGAAATCAAAAATGTAAATTCAATAAAATTTATGCAAATGGCAATTGAATACGAAGCAAATAGACAAGTAGATCTAATTGAGGATGGTCAATCTATTGATCAAGAGACTAGACTATTTGATATCAAAAAAAATGAAACAAGATCAATGAGATCTAAAGAAGATGCACATGACTATAGATATTTTCCTGATCCAGACCTTTTGCCTCTAGAGGTTTCAGATGATTTTATTGAAAAGTTAAAATTAGAAATTCCAGAGTTACCTGATGAAAAGAAAAAAAGATTTATTGAAAAATTCAAAGTATCTCCTTATGAGGCAACCATTTTAGTTTCAGATAATGAAACCTCTAATTATTTTGAAAATGTGATAAAAAAATCTGATGTGAAACTTGCTACTAACTGGATAATTGGTGAATTGTTTGCTGCTTTAAATGAAAAGAATCTAGAAATCACTGAAAGTCCGATAAGTGCAGGTAATTTATCAAAATTAATAAATTTAATTAAAGATGGAACTATTTCTGGGAAAATAGCTAAAACTGTTTTTGAACATATGATGGAAGGGGACAAAGACCCAAAAAAAATAGTCGAAGAAAAAGGATTAAAACAAGAAAGTGATCCTAAAGCTCTAGAAACACTAATTGATAAAGTTATTGATGATAACCGAGAAAAAGCCACTGAATACAAATCAGGTAAAGTAAAATTATTTGGTTTTTTTGTTGGACAAGTAATGAAAGTATCAGGTGGAAAAGCCAACCCTCAATTAGTAAATGAGATTTTAAAGAAAAAACTTTAAAGTTTATGGGCTCAGACCTTAATATTACACAAGAGCTGCAAGACTATATTTTAGAACATGGACATAATCTTCACCCAGTCCAAAAAGAAATAATTGAGTACAATACATCACTTGGTGACATAAAAAAAATGCAGATATCAATCTCACAAACTCAGTTACTTCATCTTATTATTAAAGTTTCCAACATAAAAAAAGTATTAGAAATTGGTACATTTACAGGTTTAAGTACTTTATCTATGTCACTAGCATTACCAGATGATGGTAAAATAATTGCTTTAGATAAAAATGAGCAAACAAATAAAGTTGCTGTTAATTTTTTTAAAAAAGCAAAACAAGAACATAAAATTACAACTTTAATTAAACCAGCTCTAGAGAGCTTAGACGAAATTAAAGAAAAATTTGAACTCATATTCATAGATGCCGATAAAGGAAACTATAAAGAATACTATGAAAGATCATTGAGTTTGCTTGAGACAAGTGGCTTAATTATAATTGATAATGTCCTTTGGTATGGAGAAGTGGCAAAGAAAAACGAATATGACAAAATTACTAGGACCATTAAAAACTTTAACGAATTTGTCTCTAACGATAAAAGAGTAGAGAAAACTATAATTCCTCTAGGGGATGGAATGACTATATGTAGGAAATTGTAATGTACGAAGTATTTGGTTTCTATAGATTTTTAAATATTAAGTATTTAAAAAAAAATAAGAAATTGATAAATGAAGTTTTAATAAAAAATAATATTCGAGGAACAGTAATAATTTCAAAAGAAGGTGTAAATGGTACTATTTCTGGTAAAGGACCATATATTAAAACTACTATTAATAAGTTAAAAAAAATTTTAAAATTTAAAGATTTTAATAGTTTCAATAAATCAAAAAGTTTATTTCAACCATTTCATAAACCTAGAGTGAAAATTAAGACTGAAGTTGTTCCTATGAACTTAAAACTTAGTCAAATGATCAAAAAAAAAGACAGTCATGTTGACCCAAACAAATGGAATAAATTAATAAGGAATAAAAAAACACTTGTTATTGACGCTAGAAAACCATTTGAATATGATGTTGGTACTTTTAAAGGTTCTACGAATCCAAATATTGATAATTTTAGGGATTTTCCTAAATATTTAAAAAATCTTAAAAAAAATCAACCTATCGCAATGTTTTGTACTGGTGGAATTCGTTGTGAAAAAGCTTCAGTTTATCTAGAAAAAAAAGGTTTTAGTAATGTGTATCAATTAAAAGGTGGCATTTTAAATTATTTAAAAAAGACAAATCAAAAAAAAAGTTTATGGAAAGGTGAATGTTTTGTTTTTGATAACAGAGTTAGTTTAAAACATGGTCTAAAATCCGGTTCCTATTCAATTTGTAGTGGTTGCAGAAAACCAATTTCTCCACAGATTAAAAATTCAAAAAAATATGAAGAAGGTGTTTCATGTCCAAATTGTCACGATAAACTAACAGATCAACAAAAAACAAGATTTAGAATGAGACAAAAGCAAATTAACCTTGCTAAAAAAGTTGGAAAAAGACATATCTTCCAAAAAGAATATTAACAACATTAAGCAAACTAGATGAATTTATTAAAAGATGAGGTTTCAACTTTAGTTAGAAAGCTTGCAATACCAGCTAGTATAGGAACGCTTTTTCAAACCCTGTATACAATAGTTGATACTTTTTATGCTGGAAAAATATCTCCTGAAGCACTTTCTGCTCTAAGTAAGTCATTTCCAATTTTCTTTATAATAATTGCTACATCTATTGGTGTTACAGTAGCTGGTACATCTTTGATTGGTAGTAGTATTGGAGAGAAAAATGAAAAAAATATTTTAGGTTATTTTATAAACGTTATTTTTTATGCAATAATTATTTCGTTAATCGTATCAATACTTGGTTTTACATTTGGTGAAAAAGTATTTCTATTAATGAATTCAACAACAGAGGTTACCAGTCTAGGTCTAAAATATATAAATATAATTTTCTTGGGTACAATATTGTTTATTTTAGTTGTAGCACTAAATTCTTTTTTACATGCAGAAGGAGACACAGTAACATATAGAAATGCTTTAATTTTATCCTTTTTCCTGAATATAATCTTAAATCCTATTTTTATTTTTGGTTTTTTATTTATACCAGCTTTAGGAATATCAGGAATTGGTGTAGCAACGCTAATTGCTCAATTTGTTTCTCTTTTAATTGTACTTAGAAAAATTCTAACTAATGAAAGAATAAAAAAAATTACTTTTAGTTATTTTAGAGTAAAGTATTTTTTTCTAAAAAATATTTTCTTTCAATCTATGCCAATAACAGTTGCTATTTTAGGATACTCAGTGGCTGCTGCTATTGTTTTTACTTATGTTGGTTTTTCTAGCGAATATGCAGTAGCAGGTTATGGCTCTGCTACTAGAATTGAACAGGTTGTTTTACTTCCTATTTTAGGAATAAATACAGCAATTATTTCTATAATTGCTCAAAATATTGGAGCTAAATATTATAAGCGAGTTGAACAATCATATTTTACATCAGTAAAATACGGTTTGTATTTAATGTTATTCTCGGGTGTTCTTGTATATTTAAGTGCTGACATTGTTCCAAAATTCTTCTCCTCTAATTCTGAAGTAATCGCATATGGTTCTATGTATTTGAAAATATCAGCCTTCATCTTACCAGCATATCCAATTTTCTTTCTTTCAAATGGCTTTTTTATGGCTTTAAAAAAATCAGAAAAAGCCATGTTAAATAATATTATAAGAAACGTTATAGTACCCATATTGTCATTTCATATTGCCAGATATATTAATGCAGATTTCAAAACATTTTTTTATATTTGGGCCACATTTCAATGGTCGATATCAATTATTTTATTCTTTTACGTTAAATATTATATAAAAAATAAATTAGTCAGCACATAATTTGATCTAAATTACTTAAAGATGTTTTTTACCAAAAAAAAAGTTTTAATAATGATTATTATTTGTTTAGTTGTTTTTATATTTACTTACAATGATGTTAAGTCAGAAGAAATTAAGGAAATTACTGGTTTTGCAAAAATTATTGATGGAGATACAATTAAAATAAGTAATAAAAAAATTAGGTTACATGGGATAGATGCTCCAGAAAAAAAACAAACATGTAAAAAGCCTTACCTAACAATTAGTGTTTTTTCGTTCACCAAGAGCTACTTATGTGGACAAGTTTCTACTGATAAATTAACTAAAAAAATAAATAATCAAATTATAAAATGTAAGATAAAGGATGTTGATAGATATAATAGGCTTATTGGAGAATGTTATAAAAGAAACCAAAATCTTAATTCTTGGTTAGTATCAAACGGTTATGCAGTTGCTTATAGAAAATATTCTAAAAAATATATTTCTGACGAAATACATGCAAAGAATAATAAACTTGGTATTTGGCAGGGCAAATTTGAAATGCCATGGGATTTTAGGAGAAAAAATTAAATTTATAATCTTGAAGCACTGTCATTAATCCAGGACCAAAGATGTTGAGCAAAAGACCTTCTTATAAATAAATTAATATTTTGATCTCCTTTATTGTGAACTATAACATCTATATGATTTAAAATTGTTTGCACAGATGAACCTTTTTTATCTTTAAATTCACTAAAATTGAATGGACTTCCTGCAGAAAATATTTCGTAGATATTTTTCCCTTTCATTTCTAATTGAACAAATTGATCTGTAACATCAATTATAGCACCCAAACTTGATTTGGATATATCATTAAAAAGTATTTCATTTAGCTGATATTCGTTTGTATCTTTTTTCACCTCATCGTTAGTAACTATCATCCATTCATCAGGGCTAAGCCAAATAGCGGTTAATTTATCACTAATTGTTGAGGTATTTGCTTCTGTAGGAAGAAGCATATTTAGATTTTTACCTATATTAGTAAAAAATTCTCTTTTTTTACCTCTTAAATTTAATTTCATTGTAGGTGAAATTTCTTTAACAACGATACCATTGTAGTTAATTTCTTCATTTGTTGCTGTTTTATAATTAAGCATTTAGCCTCTCATTTTTCTCATCATAAAATACTGTATTAGCCACGGTGACACTAATATTTTTATTTTCCATTGGAACGAAAAGTTTTCTACCCATCATATTTTTTCCATCTTTAACAACTGCTAATGCTATTGATTTATTAAGATTTGGGCTGAAATAACTTGATGTTACATGACCAAGCATTTCAACTGGTTTTTGATTTAATTCAGAAACAATTTGAGCACCTTCTTCCAAAACAATATTTGGATCTTCAGTCAATAAACCTACTAATTGTTTTCTATTTTCTTTCATTGTGTCAGATCTATAAAGTGATCTTTTTCCAATAAAGTCATATTTTTTCTTACTTACAATCCAGTCCATTTGAAGATCAATAGGTGTCATTGTTCCATCTGTATCTTGACCTACAATTATAAAACCTTTTTCTGCTCTTAATAAGTGCATTGTTTCTGTTCCATAGGGAGTAATATTAAATTCTTTTCCAGCCTCTATACATTTTTGCCATATAGCCTCACCATAACTTGCTGGTACATTAATTTCATAACTCAGCTCACCTGTAAAACTTATTCTCATAATTCTACATTTGATTTTATCAATTAACACCTCTTTAAATGACATGTGTGGAAAATTGTCATCTGACAAATCTAAATTAGGAATAATTTTATTTAAAATTTTCTTACTGTTAGGACCACACAAACTAGCTGTTGCAAAATGATCTGTAACAGAAGTTAAATATACATCTAACTCTGGCCATTCAGTCTGAAGGTAATCTTCAAGTTTCCCCAAAACATTTGCAGCACCACCTGTTGTAGTAGTCATAATATAATGATTTTCGCCTAGTCTTGTCGTTACACCATCATCATAAACCATACCGTCCTCATTAAGCATCAATCCATATCTGCATTTACCTATAGCAAGTTTTGACCATGCGTTAGTGTAAACTCTATTTAAAAATTCTGAAGCATCACTTCCCTGAATATCAATTTTACCTAAGGTAGAAGCATCTAATATTCCAGCACTCTTTCTAGCTGCTTTACTTTCCCTTTGTACAGCTTGATGCATTGTTTCACCTTCCTTAGGGTAATACCAAGATCTTTTCCACTGACCAACATTTTCAAATTCAGCTTTATTTTTAATGTGCCAATCATTCATAGGGGTTCTTCGGAATGTATCAAAAAATTCTCCTACATTTCTTCCAACAATAGTTCCAAATGTTAAAGGAGTGTATGGTGGTCTAAAAGTTGTCGTCCCTAATTCTCCCATTTTTACACCTGCTGTATCTGCAATGATTCCTAAAGCATGCATATTTCCAAGTTTACCTTGGTCAGTGCCCATTCCTGTTGTTGTATATCTTTTAACATGCTCGATTGATCTAAAACCCTCTCTTAATGCGAGCTTTATATCTTTTGCTGTTGCATCATTCTGGTAATCGACGAAAGGCTTAGTTTTACCAATAGTCTGATCAGAGGGTAAAAGCCAAATATTTCTTTTTGAAGTTTCATGATCATTTTCTAAAGTAATACCTTCAAAATCAGTTTTGTTGATGTTTAAAAATTTTTTTAATTTATAATTTAAATTTGTAATTATATCATTCAGTTCAAAGTCGCCCCCACAGGATCCAACACTAATTTGTTCTTTGGTATCAGTTTTAGGAAAAAAAATTTTTCGTTCTTCATCAAAGGTTAGTTTACTACCAGATTGCGTGTATAAATGTACGGCAGGTGTCCAACCGCCTGCAATACCTAAGCAATCACAAGAAATAGAAATTTTACTACCAGTAACCGATGTACCGTCATTTGAAAGTTTCATTATAGATACGCCACTTAATCGTTTGTACCCTCTAGTATCAACAATTGTATGTGCCCAGTATATTTTTATACCAGCATCATTAATTTTTTTAATTATTTTTGCATCAGAATTTTCCCTGATATCTATAATAGCTTCAACCTTAATTCCTTTATTATGCAATGATAAAGCACTTTCATAAGCACTATCATTATTTGTGAAAAAAATGTTTTTAGTTCCACATGCAACACCATAAAAATTACTATATTTTTTAATAGCTGAAGAGAGCATGATACCAGGTCTATCATTATTATTAAAAATTAAAGGTCTTTCTATTGCACCTGTTGCTAAAATCACTTTTTTAGCTCTAATTTTAAGAAGTCGTTGTCTAATTTTATTTTTTTTATCCTTTTTGACTAAATGATCTGTTAAATTTTCTCTAGCAAGTAGATAATTGTATTGATGATATGCAGCTACGCTTGTTCTAGTTTTAATCTCAAGATTCTTAATATTTTTAAGTTCATTAATTTCTTTTTTTAACCATTCAGATGCTGAATTATGATTAATTTTATTGTCTTCATTTGCTTCAAATATTGTTGATCCACCAAGTTCATTCTTTTCATCTAAAAGTAAAGTTTTGAAATTATTTTTTGCTGCGTTTTTTGCTGCTAATATTCCAGATATACCGGCACCCACAACTAATACATCACAATGAATATTTCTATGATCGTATATATCGGGATCTCTTGTATTTGGAGATTTGCCAAGGCCAGCAGAATGTCTAATAAAAAATTCATACTTCTCCCAAAAACTTTTAGGCCACATAAAAGTTTTATAATAAAAGCCTGCTGGAAAGAGGGGAGCTAGAAAATTGTTTATTCCACCTATATCAAAATTAACACTTGGCCAACAATTTTGGCTAGATGCTTCTAAACCTTCATAAATTTCTATTTCTGTTGCTCTTGCATTTGGTTCTGTAATATTTGAATTAGGATTTACTTGAACAATTGCATTCGGTTCCTCAGAACCAGACGTCATAATTCCTCTTGGTCGATGATATTTAAAACTTCTACCAACTAAATGAACATTATTTGCTATTAAAGCAGATGCTAAAGTATCTCCTTTAAATCCATAGTACGTTTTTCCATCAAACTTAAATGAAATTCTATTAGTCTCATCTATAAATTCACTTGATTTTACTCTTAGATTTTGTGTCATTTTATTGTGTTGGAGGTTTTTCACCCATTTTATAAATTGCTTTTATTTCATCATTAGATGTATCTCTAGCCATATTAAACCATTTACGACAACCATGAGCATGGTTCCATCTTTCAAACTGCACACCTTTAATATTTTTTCTCATAAACAAATATTCTGCCCATTCATCATCACTTAGTTCAGTTGGTTGTTTGGGTCTTTCAATGTGTGCTTCTCCACCAGCTTTAAATTCTTGCTGATCTCTTTCTCCACAATACGGACAATTAATTAAAAACATTAATGTGCAACTGCTGCAGCACCATGTTCATCTACAAGGTCACCACTTACAAATCTATTTAAATTAAATGCAGCATTGAGTTTATGAGGCTCATCATTAGCAATAGTATGAGCAAATAAATCTCCAGAACCAGGTGTTGCTTTAAATCCACCTGTACCCCAACCACAATTAAAATATAATCCTTTGATCGATGTTTTACTTAGAATAGGACTTGCATCAGGACATATATCAACAATACCACCCCATTGTCTCAGCATTCTCATACGACTAAAAATTGGATATAATTCTAAAATTGCATTCAAAGTGCCTTCTACAATTTGATGGCTACCTTTTTGAGAATAAGAAATATAATCATCTGTACCAGCACCTATAACTAGCTCACCTTTATCTGATTGACTAACATATGCATGAACAGCATTTGACATAACAACAGTGTCAATAATTGGTTTCACAGGTTCAGAAACTAAAGCTTGTAAGGGTTTACTTTCAAGTGGAAGTTTTAAACCTGCCATATTAGCAACTACGCTAGAATGTCCTGCTGCAACTACACCAATTTTTTTAGTTTTAATAAATCCTTTTGTTGTTTCTATACCCTCCACTGTATCACCACTTCTCTTGATACTTTTAACTTCACAGTTTTGAATGATATCTACTCCCATTTCATCTGCACCCCTGGCATATCCCCATGCAACTGCATCATGTCTAGCTGTACCAGCTCTTCTTTGTAAAGTACCACCCAAAACAGGATATCTAATATCTTGTGATGTATTTATAATTGGACAAAATTTTTTTACTTCCTCAGTGTTTAAATAAACTGCATCTATTCCATTCAGTCTGTTTGCGTGAGTTCTTCTTTTTAAATCTCTCACATCTTGTAAATTGTGAGCAAGATTCATTACACCTCTTTGACTAAACATAACATTATAATTTAGTTCTTGTGATAAACCTTCCCATATTTTTAAGGCATGATCATACAAACCTGCACTAGCATCCCATAAATAATTTGATCTAATTATTGTTGTATTACGACCGGTGTTCCCACCACCAATCCAACCTTTTTCTACTACAGCAATGTTTTGCATATTATGTTTTTTTGCTAAGTAATATGCTGTTGCTAAACCGTGACCACCGCCACCAACGATTACAGCATCATATTCTTTTTTAGGTGCTGGATCTTTCCAGGCTCTTTGCCAATTTTCATGATACGACAAAGCATTTTTAAATAAAGAAAATATAGAGTACTTATTTCTCATAATAATTGAATAATTACTTTATAAAGATTGAATTTTCAATACAATCGCTTATTACACAATGTCATACGGAAGAGTGGGTGAGAGGCTGAAACCAGTCGTTTGCTAAATGACCGTGCGAGGAAACTTGTACCGAGGGTTCGAATCCCTCCTCTTCCGCCATTAAAATAGAGGACGATCTTTAAAGAAATTTCTCATTGGAATAGGCCTTTGTTCTAATATATATCTGTAAACATTGTAGTTTTCCATTACCCGCTGAACATAGTTTCGTGTTTCTCTAAATTTTATTAACTCAACCCAATCAACATAATTAATTTGTTTCTTTTGTGGATTTTTATTAATTTTTTTCCAATACTTAACTCGGTTTGGTCCTGCATTATAAGCGGCAACTGCAAAAGGGTATGCACCATCATATTGTAATATAAGGCCTGCAATATAATGAGAACCTAAATTGATATTATATTCAGGATCAGTAGTTAATCTTGATTTTGAATAAGGAAGTTTTGCTTGTTTAGAAACTAATTTTGCAGTGTAGGGCATTAGTTGCATTAATCCTTTTGCACCCGCGTGACTGTTGGCTTCTAAATCAAACTCACTTTCTTGTCTTATAATAGATAAAATTAAAGCGCTATCTGGGATTTTTCTTCCATTAATACTTTTTGGAGTACTAATTATTGGATAATTAAATTTATTATGAAACCTTTTTTGATAGGAAGCAATTTTAGAAACTTGTATAGCAAAGTCATATCTATTTATATTTGTTGCAAGTTCAGCTGCTAGTATTTCACTGCCTTTGGAAATATCATCATTGGCTAGATGTCTTAAAATAAATTTAGTATATTTATCTTTTTTAAGCTCATCTAAAAGATAAGTAATCTTAACCAGTTCTTTATTAAAAAAAATAAGTCGATATTTTTTATCAACTTCCATATCTTTATTAAGTTCAAATTTTCTATTTGGATTGATCTTTAAAAATGCTAATTGACCATAATAAGTAGTTAAATATTTTGATGCTTCTAAATACCATTCATTCGATTGCTTTTTATCTCCAAGTTTCTCATATGCACTAGCAAGCCAATAAGCTCCTCTAGAGGTACTAATTGGATAGTTAACATTGTCATAAAAATTTTTAAAATGTTTTTTTGCTGTTAAAGGATCATTTAAAAAACTCAAAGCTATCCAGCCACTCATCCACTCTGCTGCTGCAAAGTCTGACCCTTCAGTCATACCGTGATTACTTGATATTTTATAAGCAATTTCGTATTTTTTTTTATAAATTAGAGCCCGTGAAATTATTTCTCTTTCTTTCCACCATTTTTCTGGCATCACTAAATAATCTTTATCATTTCTAATTTTTAGAAGAATCTCTGTTGAAGAGTCTACACGGCCTTTTTTTCTTCTCCATTTCAAACGATCATAATTAAGACCTGCATCATTTTTAAATTTTTGTGGCACATTTTTAATTGCTTGATCAACTCCATATCCCTTACTTATTAGTATTTGTCTTGCGGTATATAAAAGCTCATAATCTTTTGGTAAATATCTTGTTAGTCTTTTAAGATCCCAATGCTTTCCATTCCATGCAAGATAATCTGCTCTTTTAATATAATCATCTGCATTTAGACTTTTTTTAAATTTTTTTCTAAAAAACTTTAAATCATTCCTAGATAATTTTGCTGTAATCCAACCTTTTTTAATTAAATTTGTACCCTTAGATTTATCACCAATTAATAGGTGACTTTCACCTAATATCATTTTACCATATCCACTAAGCGGTTCGTTAGCTCCAAACCATGTAATGATCTTCTTGGGCGAAACATTAGCCGTAGACAATTTATATTCTGCCAAATATCTTAATCTATCAATTCTTGGATATTCAGGATTACTGTCAATAAAAACCTTATAATCGTAAAAAGAGGCTTGATTTCCAATTGTTAGTAGATGTCTCCACTGAATAAAATTATAAATAGATTTATCCTTAGCTTTTTTGGAAATATTTAAAGCTGAAGTCCATTTACTTTTTTGCATTTCAGAAATCGCTTTTTTTGCCAAACCAAAATCTTTTTTGCTATAATATTTAGATATTTTAATGTTTTTAGTAGTTGTTACTCCTGCAACACTTGGTTTTTTTTTAGGGATTTTAAAACTTAACTTTTTCTCTTTTATTTCCTTAACAACAACCTTTTTTTCAACCTTTTTTAATTTTGTAGGTTTTTTAAGAGGAGTAATAATATTTTTTGATATTTTTTTAATTATCTCTTCTGATGATAAAGTAGGTTTTTGAGGAGGAACAATTTGTATTGTCTCTGCGTAAAGGTTAGTTATTTTAAGAGAAACAAATAAGACCGTTCCAATAATAACTAATATTTTTTTGTACATAATCTTTTAGTATATGAATCTGTAAACTATGTTATAAGTATTTATGTTTAAAGGATCAAATGTTGCCTTAATCACTCCATTTAAAAATAATGGTCTAGATGAAGATGCATATATAAAGCTAATTCATTTTCATATTGACAATGGTACATCTGGGCTGGTTCCAGCAGGTACTACTGGAGAATCTCCAACTCTCAGCCATACTGAACATGAGCGTGTGATTGATTTGTGTATCAAAGAGAGTAATGGAAAAATACCAGTTATCGCTGGAACAGGATCTAATTCTACTGAGGAGGCAATATCTTTAACCTCTCATGCAGAAAAGGCTGGAGCAAATGGTGCCTTAGTTGTAACACCATACTATAATAAGCCTACTCAAGAAGGACTATACCAACATTACAAAGCTATTAATAATAAATGTGGGATCCCTATTATAATTTATAATATTCCAGGTAGATCAGTAATTGATATGTCGGTTGATACCATGGCAAGATTATATGAATTAAAGAATATTGTTGGTGTAAAAGATGCTACAGGTGACCTAGATAGAGTTAATAAACAATTAAATAAAATGGGTAAAGACTTTATTCAATTAACTGGAAATGATGATAATGCGTTTGAATTCAACAAAAGAGGAGGAGTAGGCACTATTAGTGTGACTGCAAATATCGCACCAAAACTTTGTTCAGAATTCCAAAAAAATTCAATATCTAAAAATGACGAGGATCTTGCTAAAGCAAAAGAGTTAGATAATATTTTACAACCGGTCCATACTGCAATGTTTATAGAAAGCAATCCTAGTCCAGTTAAATATGCAGCTAAACTAATGAATTTGTGTGATGATGAAGTGAGATTACCATTGGTTAAAATTACCGATGAGACTAAAATAATTGTAAAAAAAGCCATAGAGACTGCAAAACTTATTTAATGAACAAAAAAACCAATCCTGGTTTAAAAATCATTTGTTTAAATAGAAAAGCAAGTTTTAATTATTTTTTTGAAGATCTTTTAGAGGCGGGAATAGTTTTAAAAGGTTCAGAGATAAAATCTATTAGAGACGGTAAAGTTAATATAGCTGAAGCATATGCTGTTGAAAAAAAAGGTGAAATAGTTCTTATTAATTCACATATTTCTCCATACAAACAAGCAAGCTATTCAAATCACTACCCAACAGATGAAAGAAAACTTTTATTAAATAAAAGAGAAATAAATAAACTTATTGGAAAAATGAAGAGAGATGGTTTTACTATTGTGCCAACAAAAATGTATTTTAAAAAAGGGAAAGCTAAAATTGAACTAGCAGTTGCTAAAGGAAAAAAACAATACGATAAAAGAGCTACTAAAAAAAATAGAGATTGGAATCGTGAAAAATCAAGATATATCAGAAGATCTAGCTAAAACAGTTTATTTAGCAGTCGGATCTAATCTTGGTGAAAGGAAAGAGAATATTGAAAAAGCTAAACTTTTTTTAAAACAAAATAAAATAAATTTTCTTTTAGTTTCAAATTATTATGAAACCCCATCCTGGCCTAATCTGGAATATCCAAAATATTTAAATATAATATTAAAAGTTAAATGCAATCATAGTCCCTTAAAATTACTTAATATATGCAAAGAAATAGAAATTAATTTAGGCAGAAAAAAATCGAAAAAAAACTCACCCCGAACATGTGATATTGACATTATTGATTATAATGGAATGAAATTAAATATCAAAAGTAAGCTTAATTTACCTCATGCAAGAATGCATAAAAGAAATTTTGTTTTAATTCCTTTATTTGAAATTGAAAAAAAATGGAAACACCCATCTAAAAAATTAGATATTAAGACCCTAATTTCATCACTACCTATGGACGATATTACATCTATTAAACAAATTTAATTTAATGATATAATGAAGTATGTTGGATTCAAACGAACTCATAAATAAAGTAAAAGTGTATAATAAATTTCTTAATCATGAGAGATTAGATAAAGCATATAACTTTGCTGTGAAAGCACATCAAAATCAAAAAAGAGCTTCTGGTGATCCTTATTCTGTTCATCCAATTGAAGTTGCTAATATTCTTACAGAATTAAAATTAGACAGTGCAACAATTACTACAGGTTTATTACATGACACTATTGAAGATACTTTCGCTACATATGAAACAATCAAAAATGAATTTGGACCAGAAGTTGCTGATCTTGTAGACGGAGTTACAAAAATTTCAGTTTTTGAAAACACTGCAAGTTTTAATTCAAAGGCAGAAAACTTTAGAAAATTAATTTTGGCAACCTCTAAAGATATCAGGGTTCTATTAGTTAAGATTGCTGATCGACTTCATAATATGAGAACAATTAAAGCAATAACTAAAGAAGATAAAAGAAAAAGAATTGCACAAGAAACAATGGAAATTTATGCACCTTTGGCAGATAGAATGGGAATGCATAGAATTCGTGATGAGCTTGAAGATTTATCTTTTGAAATTTTAAATAATGATGCAAGAAAATTAATAAAAAAAAGATTAGATGAGATTAAA
Organism: Pelagibacterales bacterium SAG-MED22; assembly: GCA_014653985.1. Lineage (GTDB taxonomy): Bacteria > Pseudomonadota > Alphaproteobacteria > Pelagibacterales > Pelagibacteraceae > Pelagibacter. The sequence continues at coordinate 134,768 of JACWDT010000002.1, read as the reverse complement.
CTAGATAAGAAAAACCTTTTTGAAGAACTTTCATTTGAATTGAGTTCTATTTTAAATGAAAATCACCTTAAGGTAGAAATTTATGGAAGAGAAAAAACACCTTTTTCTATATGGAGAAAAGTACAAAAAAAAAGAGTTTCATTAGAACAGGTAACTGACATTATTGGATTTAGAGTAATTTTAAATAATATTGATGATTGTTACAAAACATTAGGAATTTTTCATAAAAAATGGAATTGTATCCCTGGAAAATTTAAAGATTACATATCATCTCCAAAAATTAATGGTTACGAGTCTATACATACTTCAGTAATTGGTTCAAATAAGAAACCTATTGAAATTCAAATAAGAACAAAGGAAATGCATGAATTCGCTGAAAGAGGTATAGCATCACATTGGAAATATAAATCTTCAGAAAAATTTAATTCTCTAAGCTGGAAAGAATACGACTGGTTAAAAGATCTAGTTGAAATAATTGAAAAAAATGAAAATCCAGAACACTCATATGAGTACACAAAACTACAGATGTTTCAGGAAAACGTTTTTTGTTTTACTCCCAAAGGTTCAGTGATTAAATTGCCTAAAGAAGCTACTGCTATAGATTTTGCCTACGCTGTTCATACCAAGATTGGTAACTCTGCTACTGGATGTGAAATCAATGGTAATAAAAATGACTTACAAACAATTCTTCATAATGGTGACCGTGTTAATATCATTACCTCAAAAAATAATTCACCATCACTTCACTGGATACCTACAACAAAAACTGGAAAAGCTAGAGCAGCTATAAGACGTTATTGGCATGATAAAGGTGAACAAAAAGAGGAGAAAATAAAAAAATATAATACCACATTATGGATGTCATTACCTGATAAACCAGGTCAACTTGGAGATATTAGTTCACTGATTGGAAGTCATAAACTAAATATATCTAGTTTGGAGATGGCAGGCAAAAACCCAAATTATATTAATTTTAAATTCAAACTAATCATAAGAAACCTTAAAAATTTTACAAATTTTATTGCAGTGTTAAAGCAAAAAGGTATAAAATTTAAGATAATTAGACACGAAGAAAAAAGAAATGCTTTCACACAAAAAATCCTTAGGTATTTTAAAAAAAACTAATGCTTTGTTGGAAGGACACTTCATTTTATCATCCGGTTTACATTCATCAAAATATATACAATGTGCAAAACTTCTAAGTTTTCCAAACCTTGCAGAAGAAATTTGTAAATCACTAGCAAGTAAAATTAAAAAAAAATATAAAAAAATAGATTTAATTCTTGCCCCAGCTATGGGTGGAATAATAATTGGTTATGAAATTGGCAAACTTTTGAAAAAAGAAACAATTTTTTGTGAGAGAGTTAAGGGTAATTTTACATTACGAAGAGGTTTCAGTATAAATAAAGGTGCTAAAGTTTTAGTTATAGAAGATGTTATAACAACTGGAAAATCTAGTTTAGAATGTGTTAAATTAATAAAAAAAGCTAATGCTAAGTTATTGGGATTTGCATCTATTATAGATAGATCTTCTAGAAAATCTTTGAAAATAAAAACCAAAATTATTTCTCATTTAAAAATTGATGTGCCTGTATATAGTCCAAAAAAATTACCTGAAATACTTAAATCTATACCTATAACAACTCCAGGAAGTAGATTTATTAAGTGAAAAGATTAGGTGTAAATATCGATCATGTTGCAACATTAAGAAATGCTAGAGGTGAATGGCACCCTAACCCAATCAACGCCGCTCTATATGTTGTTAAATGTGGAGCAGACTCTGTAACTATACATCTTAGAGAAGACAGACGGCATATTAAAGATAAAGATGCAAAAAGTATCTGTGATTTGAAAAAAGTATTAGTTAATCTCGAAGTATCTATGAACAAAGATATTATTTCAAATGCTCTTAAAATGAAACCAGATTATATTTGTATAGTTCCAGAAAATAGAAGAGAAATTACCACAGAAGGAGGTTTAAATATAAGAAAAAACTTTGTTAAATTAAAAACAATTATTTTTAAATTTAAAAAAGCAAAAATAAGAACTAGTTTATTTATAAACCCTTCGTTAAATGATATTAAGCTCGCTAAATTACTTAAGGTTGATTGCATTGAAATTCACACAGGAAAATTATCGAACAAAATAAAGGCAAATATAAATCACACCAATGAGCTTAATAGAATTATCAAAAGTTCAAAACTTGCAAATTCTTTTGGTATAGAAGTCCATGCAGGACATGGTCTTGATTACAAAACCACTAAATTACTATCAAAAATTAAGGAAATTGAGGAATATAACATCGGTCATTTTATAATAGGAGAATCTATATTTTATGGATTTTCAAAAGTAATTAAAAATTTCAAAAAATTATTAAAATAATATGAAAATTCTGGGTATTGGGGTCGATATAATTGAAAATAATAGGATCAAAACATCAATTAAAAACAATAAATTTAAAAAACGTGTTTATAGTAGCAATGAACTCAAACTATCTAAAAATGTTAAAAATAAAGTTGCTTATTTTTCTAAAAGATTTGCTGCAAAGGAAGCTTTTTCTAAAGCGCTAGGAACTGGATTTTCTGAAAATTTAAATTTTAAAGATATAGAGATTGTAAATGATAAAAAAGGAAAGCCAAAATATGCTAAAAATAAAAAAATTATAAAAATTGTTCAAAAAAAGTACAGAATTAAAAAATTTAATTCTTTTCTGTCAATTTCTGATGAGAAAGATTATTCAACAGCTTTTGCAATTATTCAATCAACATGAAGATAGATAAAAATTTTTTTTCAGAAAATATTAAAACATTATTATATGCCTTAGTTATTGCTGTTATTATTAGATCATTTTTAGTTCAACCGTTTTACATTCCTTCGTCATCAATGGAGCCCACATTATTAGTGGGTGATAGATTATTTGTTACAAAGTATTCTTATGGATATAGCAGACATTCATTTCCTTTTAGTCCTCCAATTCTTAATAAGAGAATTATGTTCAATAACCCTGAAAGAGGTGATGTTGTTGTTTTTAAAACACCTACCGACAACAGGACAGATTACATAAAAAGACTTATTGGTTTACCTGGTGATAAAATTCAATTTATTGACGCTAACTTGTATCTAAACAATAGTGAAATTTTAAAGTCAAAAATTCTTAATAAAAATAGTATTTATTGTGGAAATAAAATTATTGATGTTTTTAAATTTGAAGAAAATTTACCAAACGGAAAAAAATTTCATACTGTCTATTTAAAAGACTATACATTTCAAAATTCAGATATTTTTACTGTACCTGATAATCATTATTTTTTTTTAGGAGATAACCGAGATTGTTCAAAAGATAGTAGATTTTTAACAAGTGTTGGCTATGTTCATAAAGACAATCTGGTAGGCAAAGCTCAATTTATTTTTTTTTCATCAGATAGAAAAATTGGAAGTCTTTTTGAAATCTGGAAATGGCATAAATCTATAAGATTTAAACGAACATTTGATAGAATTAATTAATGAAGTCTGATTATCAAATTTTAGAAAAAAAATTAAATGTAAAATTTAAAAATAAAAATCTATTAATTAAATCATTAACTCATAAAAGTTTTAATCCCGATGAAAACAACGAAAAAATTGAATTCTTAGGAGATAGAGTTCTTGGGTTAATTATTGCTCAAAAATTATTAAAAATATATCCAAAAGAAAAAGAGGGTATACTAGATAAAAAATTCGCTTCTTTAGTAAACAAAAAAACGTGTTTAGAAGTTGCAAAAACGATTGAATTAGAAAAATATATAAAAACTTTCAACCCCAAAAATAAAATAATTAAAATAGAAGATAAAATTATCTCTGATAGCTGTGAAGCACTTATAGGAGCTGTCTATTTAGATAAAGGTTTAAATGTGGTTGAAAAAGTTATCTTAAAATTATGGAAAGCTCATATAGAAAAGAGTGTTATTACACAAATTGATGCAAAAACAAAACTTCAAGAGTTAGCTTTAAAAAAATTTAAACAATTACCAACCTATAAAGTTATTTCAAATACAGGTCCACGTCATAAGCCAATTTTTAAAGTAGCTGTTAAACTTCCAAATACAAAATATTTTACTTCTTCAGGTAAATCAAAAAAAGATGCTGAGCAAAATGCTGCTAAAGAATGTTTAAAAAATTTAAATTGAGCTAAATATGAATTGGATAGATCAAGGTTTCTTATTAAGTAAAAGTAAATACAGTGAAAATTCTATTATTGCTGAATTGTACACTTTAAATAAAGGAAAAGTCTCAGGAATTATTTTTGGTGGAACATCAAAAAAAATTAAAAATTATCTTCAAATAGGAAATAGACTTCATGTTAATAATAATTCAAAAAATGATAAAAGAATGGGTCATTTTAAAATTGAAATTTTAAATGCATATAGCCCGTTTTATTTTGATCACAAACAAAAGCTTTCTTGCATCACATCAGCAATGAATCTGATAAAAATATTAACAGCCGAAGCACAGGCTAATAAAAAAATTTTTACTCTTATAAATAATCTCTTTGATTTACTAAATGAGAATAATTGGCTTAAAAGATATATTTTTTGGGAACTAGAATTACTAAAGTTATTAGGATACGACCTCGAATTAGAAAATTTAGTTGAAAAAGGTAAAGTTGACAATAAAACAGTTTATTTCGCAAGTTCTTATAATGAAAAAAAATATGTACCTAATTTTTTAATCGAAAGGGATTTAGAAGTTAAAGATATAAATATTTTACTAAGTGGATTAAGATTAGTTGGAGATTATTTAGATAAAACAATTTTAAAACCAAATAATTTGAATTATCCAAATAGTAGAGTGGTTTTTTTAAATTCTTTAAAATAATTATTCTAAAATTTTATCAAGTCTATCCGCATAATATGAAACTATTGCGTTTGCACCAGCTCTTTTAAATGAAATTAAACTTTCATATATGGCATTTTTTTGAACTATTTTTTTGTTAATAGCAGTTTCTAATAAACTATATTCCCCTGAAACCTGGTAAGCAAAAACAGGTACTTTAAATCTTTCTTTAATTGATTTTATTATATCAAGGTATGGCATTCCTGGCTTAACCATAATCATATCAGCACCCTCTTTAATATCTAATGCAACTTCTCTTATAGCCTCATCACTATTTCTAAAATCCATTTGATATGTTTTTTTATCACCTCTTAGGGAACTTTTAGATCCAACAGCGTCTCTAAAAGGTCCGTAAAAACTTGAGGCATACTTTACGGCATATGATAAAATTTGAATATTTTTATAATTTGATTTATCTAAGGCTTTTCTAATTTTACCTATTCTTCCATCCATCATATCTGATGGAGCTAGAACATCACAGCCCATTTCTGCTTGTATTAGAGATTGATTTATTAGTACCTCGATTGTTTCGTCATTAATTATTTGGTTAGACTTTATTAATCCGTCATGACCGTGTGAAGTATAAGGATCGAGAGCAACATCACACATAATTCCAATTTGATTTTTATATCTTTTTTTAATTTCTAATATGGCCCTGCAAACTAAATTATTTCTATTTAATGACTCCGTACCCAAATCATTTTTTAAAGAATTTTTCGTTTTAGGAAAAAGTGCAACCATTGGAATACCTTTTTGAATTGCTTTATCTACTATTTGTGAAACTCTATTTATTGTGTATCTAAAAACGCCTGGCATTGTAGATATTGATTCTTTTTTGTTTGACCCATCTATTAAGAAAATTGGTAATATAAAATCATTCGGACTGAGTGTGTTTTCTTGAACCAACCTTCTAGTCCATAATTCCTTTCTATTTCTTCTTAATCTTAAATTTGGATATTTTCCTGTAATCATCTTTAAATATACTTTATTAATGCGACAAAAGTATTATACAAATATATAAAATTATAAGTAAAACACAATTTCGATGACTATAGATAACACAAAAATTATAGACCTGAATATAAAAAAAGAGGAAAGAATTTTAGATTTCAGTGATTTTCAAAAACAGAACATAAAATTTGACATAGATAAGTTGCAAGAAGCATACAATCAAATTGTAAACATAAAAAAATTTGATGATGGTGGTGGCGTAACTCACTTTGGAGCCATTTCACTAACTCAAATACCTGGGGATCCAGACTCAATAAAAGGCAGCAAGGCTAGGGGAGTTTATTGGACTAAACCTGATAAAACTGGGAAAGAAGTCTCAAGAGATATTAAGGTCGATGAGTCTCAATATTCGGAATTTATTAAAGATTATGAAAACACATATTTTAAGGAAGTACATGATGTGCTTTCTTCAAAATATAAATTGGGTAGAATAAGAATTCTTATAAAAGAACCAAGATCTACTTTGAGTTGGCATAGAGACCCTGAACCAAGACTTCACATACCAATTATTACTAACCCAGGCTGTTTAATGGTAATAGATAACGTTGCAAAACATATGCCTGCAGATGGTTCTGTATGGGTTACAAATAATACTAAATATCACAATGCATTTAACGGAGGTGAAGAAAATAGAATTCACCTTGTAGCTTGTGTTCTTGATTATAAATTTAATTAGTTTGAAAAAAATATATATTTCTTCTGATCACGCTGGTTTTAAATTAAAGGAAATAATAAAAAAATACCTACTTAAAAAAAAAATGAATTATTTTGATCTAGGACCGTCCTCTGATAACAGAGTAGATTACCCTGATTACGCTCATAAGGTTGCTCGAAAAGTAAAAATTAGCAAAAATAATGTTGGAATTTTAGTTTGTGGTTCTGGAATGGGGATGAATATAGCTGCAAATAAACATAGTAATATTCGAGCTGCTCAATGTTTTAATTTAAAATCAACAAAATTATCAAGATTGCATAATGATGCAAATATCATTACATTAGGTTCAAGGTTGTTAACTAAAAAAAATGCTTTAAATTGTGTTGGTGTTTTTTTGAATACCAAATTTGAAGGTGGTAGACACTTAAAAAGAATTAAAAAAATATAATGTCTAGTGAAAAAAATTATATAAACGATAGTTATAAAAGCTTTTTTGAAGACAGTTTATCTTCAAAAGACCCAGAGCTTCACAAGGCAATTCAAGATGAACTGATAAGACAACAGCAACATATAGAATTGATTGCATCAGAGAATATTGTTTCTCAGGCAGTTTTAGAAGCTCAAGGTTCAGTGCTAACAAATAAATACGCAGAAGGTTATCCTGGTAAAAGATATTATAATGGCTGCGAACATGTTGACGTTGCTGAAAATTTAGCAATAGAAAGATTAAAAAAACTTTTTAATTGTAAATTTGCTAATGCTCAGCCACACTCAGGAGCACAAGCTAATGGTGCTGTATTTTTGGCGCTGTTAAAACCTGGTGATACTTTTATGGGTATGAGTTTAAATTCAGGAGGTCATATCACCCATGGTTTAAAAATTTCAATGTCAGGAAAATGGTTTAATCCGATAGGGTATGATGTTGATAAAAAATCTGAACTTATAGATTATGACAATGTTGAAAAACTTGCCTTAGAACATAAACCTAAATTGATAATTGCAGGTGGAAGTGCATATTCCAGAGTTATAGATTTTAAAAGATTTAGAGAAATTGCAGATAAAGTTGGAGCATATCTAATGGTTGATATGGCACATTTTTCAGGTTTGGTTGCTGGAAAGGGATATCCAAACCCATGTGACTATGCTCATGTAGTAACATCTACTACGCATAAAGTTTTTAGAAGTGCGAGGGGTGGAATAATTTTAACTAATCACGAAGAATTATCTAAAAAATTTAACACAGCAGTTTTTCCTGGCTACCAGGGTGGACCATTAATGCATGTCATTGCAGCTAAGGCAGCTGGTTTTTTAGAAGCTCTTCAGCCTGACTTTCAAGACTATATTAAATCCGTTTTAGCAAATGCAAAAATTTTAGCAGAAACTTTAAAAAATAATGGTTTTAAAATTTATTCTGATGGTACGGATACTCATCTAATGTTGGTTGATTTACGTCCTTACAATGTAAAAGGTAACTTAGCAGCTGAAAGCTTATCAAGAGCCAATATTACGTGTAATAAAAATGGTATTCCTTTTGATACAGAAAAGCCAATGGTAACATCTGGTATAAGACTAGGAACTCAAGCTATTACAACACGTGGTTTTGGTTTAAACGAATGTAAAAAAGTGGGTGAATTGATTACAAAAACTCTTAAAGGCTTATCAGAAAACCCAGATGACAACAGTAAAGTAGAAGATGAAGTTAGAAATGAAGTTATTGCTTTAACTTCTTCATTTCCGATATATAAGAATCTTTAATTAATGATTTGTTCTATTTGCAAAAAGGGTGAAACCTCTGTTGTTGATTCACGTCCTACAGAAGATGGTACAGCGATAAGAAGAAGAAGACTGTGTGTTTGTGGGGCTCGTTTTACAACTTTTGAAAGGGTTCAATTTAGAGAAATAATGGTTGTCAAGAAGAATGGACGAAAATCTACTTTTGATAGAGATAAGTTATCTAAATCTATTTATTTATCTTTAAAAAAACGCCCTATTGATACAGAAACAGCAGAAAAGTTTATTAGTAAAATTTCAAGAGCTTTAGAAGAACTTGGTCAAAGTGAAATTTCGACAAGTACAATTGGTACAATGGTAATGGAAGGATTAAAAGAATTAGATCCCGTTGCTTATGTTCGTTTTGCATCTGTTTATCGTAACTTCAGAGAAGAACAAGACTTTGTTCAATTCGTGGACAAGATAGATGTCTTCAAAAAAAAATAAATTTTCTAAAAAAGATAAATTATTTATGGAGATTGCCTTAGACTTGGCAAGATCTCGAGAAGGTTTAACAGGAGTAAATCCATCTGTTGGATGTGTAATAGTTAAAAACGATAATATTATTTCAATTGGTAACACTTCTTATAATGGTAGACCTCATGCAGAATTTAATGCAATTAAAAATTGTAATGAGAAACTCAGTGGTGCAAAAATGTATGTTACATTGGAACCATGTAGCCATTATGGTGAAACCCCACCATGTACAAATGAAATAATTAAATCAAAAATATCTGAAGTAGTTTATGCACTAGAAGATACTGATAAAAGAGTAAGAAAAAAAAGTTTTAAAATTTTAAAATCTCATAATATTGATGTTTCGATAGGTCTTTTAAAAGAAAAAGTAAAAAAATTTTATACTCCATATTTTTTTAATAGAAAAAATAGAAAGCCTTTTGTGACAGGCAAAATAGCTATTTCAAAAAACAAACTTATTTATAGTAAATTTAAAACAAAAATAACTAACAAATATTCTGATAAATTTACTCAATTATTAAGGTACAAAAACGACTCGATAATAACATCAAGTAAAACTGCAAATATTGATAACCCTAAATTAAATTGCAGAATAAAAGGTTTTGAAAAATTTTCTCCAGTAAGAATTATCTTAGACAACAATTTAAGTTTAAACAAAAATACTTATATTTTTAAGTCAGCTAATAAAAAAAATACTATCGTTTTTTATAATAGAGCAAATAAGTCAAGAATTTCTATGTTTAAAAAAATGAAAATAGAACTAATTAAAGCAAAACTAAATAACAGTAAGTACTTAGATTTAAAATCAATTCTGAAAAAACTTTATTCTTTAGGTTTTAGAAATACTTTAGTGGAAGGAGGCGATCTTCTAACAACAAACTTATTAAAGAATAAAATATTTAATGAATTTTATTTATTCAAAAGTCAAAAAAAACTTCCAACAAATTCAGATTTTGTTAAATTTAATGGATTAAATGTCTTAAATAAAAAATATACATTTAGACAAAATCTTAATTCTACCTATGGAAAAGATATAATAACTCATTATAACAAATAATATGTTTAACGGAATTATTTATAATCAAGGGTCTATTTCTAAAATAGTAAAGAGAGATAAGGGGTTTAATATTTTTGTAAAAAGTAACCTTAAAGTTTCAAGTAAAGACATGGGTTTATCAGTAGCTTGTGATGGCGTGTGCCTAACATTGATTTCTTTTAAAAAAAAAAATATGGAATTTTATCTTTCAAATGAAACAATCAAACGATCAAAGTTTAAATTTTTAAAACCTAGAGATATTATAAACTTAGAATTACCCTTAAAATATGGGACTAAAATTTCAGGACATATATGTCAGGGTCATGTAGACACTGTTGGTAAAGTACTTAGAATCTCAAAAGTTGATAAGTCATATGTTTTTGAATTCGAAATCCCCAAGAAGGAAAGAAAACATTTAATAGAAAAAGCATCTATTAGTGTAAATGGTATATCCCTTACTATTTCAAAAGTTACAAAAAATGGATTCCAAATTTGGATTATCCCACACACGTATAAAGAAACAAATTTATCTACTTTAAAGAAATCAGGCTTAGTTAATATTGAGATAGATATCTTATCTAAATACGTTAGAAATTATTTTAATGAAAAAAAATAATTTTGCTAAAATTGAACAAATAATCAATATAGCCAAAAAGGGGGGCATGTTCATCCTCGTAGATGATGAAAAGAGAGAGAATGAAGGAGATTTAGTTATTTCAACTTCTGACACTAATGCAAAAAATATAAATTTTATGGCAAAATATGGCCGTGGATTAATTTGTCTTGCTTTAGATAGCGTACAGGCAAAAAAATTAAATTTAAGTTTAATGTCACCTATCAATCAATCGAGAAACAAAACTGCATTTACAATTTCAATAGAGGCAAAAAAAGGAATAACCACAGGAATTTCTGCAAAAGATAGATCTAAAACAATTAAAATTGCTTCAAAAAAAAATGCTAATAAAAATGACATTGTTTCCCCAGGTCATATTTTTCCAATTATAGCTAAAGATGGTGGAGTATTAGTTAGAGCAGGACATACTGAGGCATCAGTAGATATATCTAGATTAGCTAAAAAAAATAATTCAGCGGTTATATGTGAAATTATGAATGAAGATGGGACAATGGCAAAAGGTGACAATCTTTTTAATTTTGCAAAAAAACATAAACTTAAAATTGGGAAAATTGAAGATCTAATTGCTTACAGACTAAAAAAAGAAAAATTAATACGCTTAAAAAAGCAAAGTAATATTGAGGTAAAAGATCAAAAATATAAAATAAGAATATATGAAAATTTATTAGATGGTGCGGAGCATTTTGCATTAATAAAAGGAAATATTAAAAAAGGTGTCACACCTAGAGTTAGGGTAATTTCATCAAATGTAGTTCAAAATTATTTAATTAGTCAACAATTACCAAATTCATTTAATAAAACTTTAAATTATTTTAAAAAATACTCTTGTTGTGTTTTGGTTTTTATAAAAGATTCTAATCTACGATCTGTTACACAAACTTTAAAAGATTATAAAAACAAAGAATTTTATAAAAGAGGTAATGATAAACTTATAAGAAATTATGGAATAGGTGCTCAAATAATAAAAGATTTAAAAATTAAAAATATGATATTGATCACTAAATCACCGAAAAAGGTTATTGGTTTAGAAGGATATGATATAAAGATTACTAAACAGGAATTAATTTAATGAAAAAGAAATATTTAATTGTTATTGCAGATTATTATAAAGATATATCGAAAGGATTACTTAACAGTGCACTTAGGTTAATCCCAAAATCAAATATAATTAAAATTATAACTGTTCCAGGGGTATTTGAAATACCAGTTACAATCTCAAAAAATATTAAAAAGTATGATGCATTTTTAGCACTCGGATGTGTTATCAAAGGACAAACTCCTCATTTTGATTTTATTTCTCAGGCATCAACCAATGCAATTATGGACATATCTGTAAATAATAAAAAACCTGTTGGTAACGGCATAATTACATGTCTTAATATGAAACAAGCTAAACAAAGAAAACAAAAAGGTGCTGAGGCTGCTAAAGCTGTAATTTCTATTTTATCTCAAAAATGAGAACTCATTTTAACCCTAAAAATAATCCAAGAGTCATAATTATTCAAAAATTATATGGTAAATTCTATAATGAAGATGTTAATTTAGATTTCCCAAAACACCAATTTAAAAAATTTATTAAAGATATAGTAACAGGTACTATAGAAAGAAATGATCTTATATTAGATGAATTAAACACAAAACTAGGTGATGATTTTGTATTTGAAAATCTTGATAAAGTTTTTCAAACTATTCTTAAAGCTGCAACCTATGAATTTATGTACAAGCCACAATTGTCACTAAATATTATCATCAAGGAATATTTAAATTCATCTAATTTTTTTTTAGAAAATTCTCAGACAAAATATCTAAATGCCTTACTAGATAATGTTGGAAAAAAATTGAGATCTAAAAATGCATGAATTTGAATTAATTAAAAATTATTTTTCAAAGATCTCAAAAAAAAATAAATCTGCCCTAAATTTAAATGATGATGTATTTTTTGATAAGAAAAAGGGCATAGTTATTTCTATTGATACATACAATTTAGGTTATCATTTTATTGACTTTAAAAACCCTGCTTTAGTTATTAAGAAAATCTTGAGATCTTCCATCTCAGATCTAATTTGTAAAGGTGTGTTGCCAAAATTTTATTTTATAGCTGGCTCAGGTAATAGTAAGACTTTTACAAAAAAAAACTTATCTTTAATTTCAACATCCTTAAAAGAAGAACAAAATAAATATAATATTTCTCTATGCGGAGGTGATACCACATTTTCTAATAAACTTAGTTTTACTTTTACATCGCTAGGTTATTCAAAAAAAATTATTTACAGAAATAAAGCTTTGGTAAATGACGATATTTATGTAACAGGTAATTTGGGTGACAGCTTTATGGGCTTACAAATATTGAAAAATAAAATTAAAGTCTCTAAAAAATTAAGAAACTATTTTGCTCAAAAATACTACTTACCTAATATACGAATAAAATTAACTAAAAAGTTATTAAACTTTGCAAATTCCTCGATTGATTTGTCTGATGGTCTGATTGATGATTTGAGCAAAATGATAAACAATCAAAATTTATCATTTTCCTTGAATGTTAATAAAATCCCAATTTCAAAGAATTTGTTAAAAATAATAAAAATGAAGAACATGAGAAAGATTACACTGGTATCAAATGGTGATGATTATCAAATTTTGTTTACTGCATGCAAAGATAAATCTAGAATCATAGCTCGAACATCTAAAAATCTTGGTATTAAAATTTCTAAAATCGGTGAAATTTGTTCTAATAAAAAAAGATCAGTAATTATTGATGAAAAAGGTAAGGAAATAGTACTTAAAAACAAAGGTTATGTTCATCAATTCTAAAAGTTAATTATTGTCTTTTTTAGCTTTTTTTGTATTGTGCGGGCTTAAAATTTAACAACCAACAACATTAAGGTTTTCATGAGCGCAACAGTCGAAACGATTTTATTATACACAATAGCAGCTGGTTTTTTATCAATCATCTATGGATATTTTACAGGAAAAAATATTCTTGATCAAAGTGCTGGAAACAAAAAGATGCAGGAAATTGCATCTGCTATTCAAATTGGTGCAAAAGCATATTTGGCAAGACAATATAAAACAATAGCAATTGTTGGTGTGGTTGTTTTGGTAATTGTTAGTATAGCTTTTAGTCCTTTGGTTGGTTTAGGGTATTTAATTGGTGCTGCTTTATCAGGCATTGCAGGATACGTTGGTATGTTAGTTTCAGTTGAAGCTAATGTTAGAACAGCAGAAGCTTCAAGAAAAGGTCTAGCTCAAGGACTTTCTGTTGCTTTTAAATCAGGTGCCGTAACTGGTATGTTAGTTGCAGGTTTGGCATTATTAGCTATTGCCGTTTATTACTTTTTATTGTTAAAATTTAATGTTGATGAAAGAGAAATAGTTAATGCTCTTGTTGCATTAGGATTTGGAGCATCTTTAATTTCAATTTTTGCAAGATTAGGTGGTGGAATTTTTACTAAAGGCGCTGATGTAGGTGCCGATTTAGTTGGAAAAGTAGAGGCAGGTATCCCTGAAGATGACCCAAGAAACCCAGCAGTTATAGCAGACAATGTTGGAGATAACGTCGGTGATTGCGCAGGTATGGCAGCCGACCTATTCGAAACATATGCAGTAACTATTGTTGCTACAATGGTGTTGTCCTCAATTTTTTTTGTTGGTGATTTAAATATGATGATTTATCCACTTAGTATTGGTGGTGCGTGTATATTAACGTCAATACTTGGTACTTTTTTTGTTAAATTAGGCAAAGGTAAAAACGTAATGAACGCTTTGTATAAAGGCTTTATAGTATCAGCTGTTACTTCATTAGTTATTTTATGGCCTGTTACAGATTATGTAATTGGTTTTACAAATGAATATACAGTAAATGGTAAAACTTTTAACGGTATGAATTTATATTATTGTGGTGTTGTTGGATTAGTAATTACAGGTTTATTAATTTGGATAACAGAATATTATACAGGAACAAACTACAGACCAGTTAAATCTGTAGCTTTATCTTCAACTACAGGACACGGAACCAATGTAATTCAAGGATTAGCTGTATCAATGGAAGCTACTGCAATACCAGCTTTGATAATTGTTGCTGGTATTTTAATTACCAACGCTATAGCTGGTCTTTTTGGTATAGCTATTGCGGTTACTACGATGCTCGCATTAGCTGGTATGGTAGTTGCTTTAGATGCATATGGACCAGTTACCGATAATGCTGGGGGTATTGCAGAAATGTCTAACCTAGATAAAAAAGTTAGAAAAACTACTGATGCATTAGATGCTGTTGGAAATACTACAAAGGCTGTAACAAAAGGATATGCCATTGGATCAGCAGGCTTGGGAGCTTTAGTTTTATTTGCTGCTTATACTGAAGATATAAAACATTTCTCAAAAGAAGCTGGGTCAGCACTCGAGGGTATAGTTGTTACTTTTGATTTATCAAATCCGTATGTGGTAGTTGGTCTGTTATTTGGTGGAATGTTACCTTATTTATTTGGTTCTATGGGAATGCAAGCAGTTGGTAGAGCAGGTGGTGCTGTAGTTGTTGAAGTAAGAAGACAATTTAAAAAATACCCAGGTATAATGAAAAGAAAACAAAAACCTGACTATGCCAAATTAGTAGATTTATTGACAGTTGCAGCAATTAAAGAAATGATTATTCCATCTTTATTGCCAGTGCTTTCACCAGTTGTATTATATTTCATAATTCTATCCATTGGTGGACAAGTTGCAGCATTAGCTGCTGTAGGTGCAATGTTGTTGGGTGTTATTATTACTGGTTTGTTTGTTGCAGTTTCGATGACTGCGGGTGGTGGAGCATGGGACAATGCTAAAAAATATATTGAAGATGGTAATCATGGTGGAAAGGGTTCTGAAGCTCATAAAGCTGCAGTAACAGGAGATACAGTTGGTGATCCTTACAAAGATACTGCTGGACCTGCTGTTAATCCAATGATTAAGATTACAAATATAGTAGCTTTGTTATTGCTAGCTGTTATCGCTGGCTAATTTCTCTACGTTTTTTGGCCCTCTGTCCAAGTGGGTCATTAACTTTTTGTCGCATACTAGATAGAAAATCATATATAAATGAGTTTGTCTCAAACTTATCATCTGTAGTATTTTTGACAACTTTAATATTTTCCATATCATTTAAATTATAAAATTGTTTTTTTTTTAAAATCCCATAGCTATCAATTTCAAGTACTAAAATATCGTTTTTGTTTATTTTCATTTTACCAAATTTTTTTAATTCAGATTGTGTTTGTCTTCTTTCAATATAAATCCAAACATCATTATCAAACTTGCTTTGAGTAGATGGGTTACCCAAAATTTTTCTTATATCATTGGCATTGCTTTCATTTAAAATTAAAGATGCTTGTTTTTTTTCCAAAAAAGGAACTCCATGATGTTTTACCACAGGTTTAAGAGAGCAATTAGCAACTATTAATGAAAAAATAATTATATATAATATATTTATCATGAAAAATAATTATATTCATATTTATAACAATTTTATAAATTTCACTAGAAATAAAGAGTTGTATAAAAATTTAAATAGAGAGGATAACTTTTCTGATCGATTAACCTTATTTTTACTTCATTTTTCTTTTTTTCTAAAAAATTACAAAAATAATGAAAATAAGACTGTCTTACAGGAAATTTATGATTTTAATTTTCGTCAACTTGAGCTGAGTATTAGAGAAATTGGTTATGGTGACCAATCTATTAATAAAAAAATGAAAGATTATATAAATTTATTCCACTCAATGGTTTCTGAGATACATTTTTGGGAGGATTTGTCCAAATCTGATAAATTAAAAAAAATTTCAATTTTTTTAAGTGATTTTGGAAATATTGAATATTTACTTGATTATTTTGAAAATTTTAATGATGATTTGTCAAAAAAAACTTTGAATTCTTATTTAAAAAGTGTAAGTAACCTCTAATTATGGCTGTACCAAAACGAAAACAAACCCCTTCCCGAACTGGGATGAGAAGGGCTCAAACTATGAAATATTCAACTAAAAACATAGTCGAAGATAAAAAATCTGGTGAATATAGATTATCTCATCATCTAGATTTAAAAACTGGCATGTATAAGGGAAGAAAAGTTTTAGACCCAAAAGAATAGTATAATATTCCAATAAAATGTCAGATTCGATTAAAATTGCAGTTGATGCAATGGGAGGTGATGATTCACCAAAAAAAATTATCGATGGAATTATTTTAAATAATAAATCGAATAAAAATGTTTTTTATAAAATTTTTGGTGACCAAAATCAAATCTCAGAATTAATTAAAAATAAAATTGATAGTAAATTTTATGAAATTATTCATACCGATAAAGTAATCAAAAGCACCGATAGTCCTTTAGAAGGAGCAAAGAGGGGTAAAGAAACTAGTATGTGGCTTGCAATTCAGAGTGTTAAAGAAAAGAAGGCTGATATAATTATATCAGCTGGTAACACGGGGGCTTTATTAGTGGTTGCTAAACTAAATTTAAAAATGATTGAAAATATTGACAAACCAGCTTTGTCAGCACTTTGGCCAAATAAAAAAGGTATGAGTGTAGTATTAGATTTAGGTGCAAATATTGAATGTAGTTCAAAAAATTTGTTAGATTTTTCTATAATGGGTGCTTCTTTATACACCTCACTATATCCTGATGAAAAACCTAATGTAGCGTTATTAAATATTGGATCTGAAGAACTAAAAGGAAATGAAACAATAAAAGAAACATATAAGATTTTAAATGAAAAAAATTCTGTTAATTATAACTTTGCAGGATATATTGAAGGTAACCATCTTATGGATGGTAATGTAAATGTCATTGTTTCAGATGGCTTTACAGGAAATGTTGCATTAAAAACTGCTGAAGGAACTGCAAATTTTATTACCAGTGAATTAAAGAAAACAATGACTGAAAATATTATGGGTAAAATTTCATCATTATTAAACATATCAAATTTAAAGAAATTCAAGAAAAGACTTGATCCCAGATTGTACAATGGTGCAATTTTTATTGGGCTAGACTCACCAGTAGTTAAAAGTCATGGTGGAACTGATTTTATAGGCTTTTCAAACTCACTTGATGTTTGTCATAGAATTGTCAAAGGTAATTTGATAGAAAAAATCAAGCATAATATTTAAGATGAGAATAAATTTAACTAAAAAAGACTTAGTTAATTTAGTATATATGCAGCTTGGTTTCTCTAAGCAAATTTCAGAAAACTTAATTGATGATTTTCTATCAACAATATTAAAAAATATTAAATCTGAAAAAAAATTAAAATTATCAAAATTTGGTACTTTTTCTATAAGACAGAAAAAATCAAGAATAGGCAGAAACCCCAAAACTAAAGAGATAAAAGTAATATCAAGTAGAGAAGTCGTTTTATTTAAGCCGTCAAAAGAATTTAAAGAATTTATCAATATTAAAGAAAATGGATAAATCAGAAAGTGCTTACAAAACTATTGGAGAAGTTGCAAAAATATTAAAATTACAAGTAAATAAAAAGGGCATTCTTCCAACCCATATAATTAGATTTTGGGAAACACAATTTAAGCAAATTAAACCCAAAATATTAAACTCAAACAGAAGATATTATGATGAAAAAACAATTAATCTTTTAAAGAAAGTTAAGTTTCTTTTAAAGGACCAAGGTATGACAATTAATGGTGTAAAAAAGATCCTAAATAATGAAGTTTCTTTAAAGCTTGACGAAATTGCAGATAAATCTATAAAAGCTGAGAATTTAAAAAATAAATTAGTTAAAATTTCTAAAATAATAAAAAAGTTAAAATAATATGGCAAAAAAAACACATGTTAAAGTAAGATTAGTTCCTGAGGCTAAGCCTGATAGCTCATTCTTTTATTATGTAAAAAAACCAGCTGGAGGAGAAAAAGCTAAAGTGAAACTTTCAGCTAAAAAATATAATCCTGATACAAGAAAACATGAAATGTTTGTAGAGAAGAAATTGCCTCCACACAGTAAATAACTATTTTTTTTTAAAGTTTCTTTTCTCATACTCAATATAAGCCCAAATCATATTCTTCCAGATTCTATTTGTAATTTTTGGATCTATTTTATTTTTAACTGATTTTTTCTTAATATTTCTTAAAATAATATTTATTCTTTTCTGATCAATAATTTGGTTTTTTTTATCTTTTAATTCCAAAACCTTTTTGACAAGATTTGTTCTTCTTTTTATTAATTTTAAGAGAGAATTATCAAGTTTATCTAATTCAATTCTAATTTTACCTAATTTTTTTCTTTTTAAAGGCGACATTTATATATTTGGATTATCAAAAAAATATTATATTTAAGCGCCTATGTACACAATTAATCCAAAAATTAACAATCAATTGTCGATTTGGTTGATTGCAATGTTTATTATCATTTCTATTATGATTGTGGTCGGTGGTTTAACAAGACTAACTGACTCTGGTCTTTCAATAACAGAATGGCAATTATTTTCTGGATTACTTCCTCCTCTGAACCAAAATGATTGGATATTGTATTTCAATTTATACAAAGAAATACCTGAGTTTAAGTTACAAAATTTCAACATGACATTACAAGAATTTAAAGTAATTTTTTGGTGGGAATGGGCTCACAGATTTTTAGGGAGATTAATAGGTTTGTGCTATTTAATCCCACTTATATATTTCTCCTTCAAAGTAAAAATCTTAAAAATATTAAATTTATATTTTATATTTTTTCTTATTTGTTTTCAGGGCTTTATAGGTTGGTATATGGTTAGCAGTGGTTTGGTTGATAGGGTAGACGTTAGTCACTTTAGATTATCTATTCATCTATTAGTTGCTTTTTTGATTTTATCATTAATTTTTTGGAATTATTTAAAATACCAAAATTATAAATATATTTCAGGGGGAATAAATTCAATAATACCATTGATATTTTTGGTTTTAATTTTAATTCAAATTGTGATCGGTGCGTTTGTATCTGGAATGGATGCAGGCAAAATTTATAATTCTTGGCCTTTTATGGGAAGCACCTATTTTCCAAATGACAACAAAATCGAAAATTTATTTAAATTTTCTGTTTTTAGTGACCCATCATTAGTTCAATTTATCCATAGAAACCTAGCGTATGTAATTGGATTTTTTTATGTATTGATATTTTTTAAAGTCTATAAAAATAAAATAAATAAATTGTATAGATCAGTTAATATTTTAGGATTATTTATAATCTTGCAGATTATTTTAGGAATTTTTACTATTTTACTTGGTGCACAAATTTATATTGCTGCTGCGCACCAAGTAAGCTCAATTTTTTTAGTAACCTCTTCTATTTATTTTTTCTTTATAAATACAAGAACTAACTAACTGCTTTAAGTTTCCTCTTTGAAGATTTATTTAGAGCTTGATCTAAATCTTCAATAATATCATCAATATGTTCTATACCTATGCATAGTCTAACATAACTTTGAGTTACACCAGATGCGGCTAGCTCTTTTTCATTTAATTGGCTGTGAGTTGTACTAGCTGGATGTATAGCTAAACTTCTAGCATCACCAATATTAGCAACATGATAAAACATTTTTAAGGACTCAATAAATCTCTTACCAGCATCAATTCCACCCTTAAGCTCGATGCCAACCATTGGTCCGTTTCCACCTTTTAAGTATTGTTTCGCTCTATCTGAGATATGTTTATCATGTTCAGTTGAATAAATTACTTTGGTTACTTCTTTATGTTTTTTCAAAAAATTAACAACCTTTTGAGCATTTTCACAATGCTGTTTCATTCTCAAAGCAACAGTCTCAAGTCCTTGTATGATTGCAAAAGCATTATCTGGAGGACAGGCTGAACCAAGATCCCTTAACAAACAAACTCTAGCGCGTACAGAAAAAGGAACGTTGGCTCCTGTCATTTCAGGTACTGCTTTTCCCCATATTACATTATTATAACTTGCATCAGGTTCATTGAATAATGGTTGTCTTTTGGGATCAGTTGTCCAATCGAAATTTCCACTATCAACAATACTGCCAGCAATTGCAGTTCCATGTCCACCGATATATTTTGTCAATGAATGAATAACTACAGCAGCGCCATGCTCTATAGGCTTACAAATAATAGGGGCAGCGGTATTATCCATTATTAGAGGAATATTATATTTTCTTCCAATATCAGATACTTCTTTAATAGGGAAAACTCTTAAATATGGGTTAGGCAGAGTTTCACCGTAAAAGGCGCGGGTATTATCATCAATTAGTTTTTCAAAATTTTTAGGATCACTTGGATCTGCATATCGTATTTCTATTCCAAGTTTACTAAGCGTGTTATTAAATAATGATACAGTGCCTCCATATAGATCAGTGGAACTTACGATGTTATCTCCCGCTTGAGCTACATTTAATACTGCAAAAGTTGATGCTGTTTGACCTGATGAAACCGTTACACAAGACAAACCACCTTCAAGTGCAGCAATCCTTTTTTCTAATACATCATTTGTTGGATTCATTATTCTGGTATAAATATTCCCAAACTCTTTTAGTGAAAACAAATTAGCTGCATGCTCTGTACTGTTAAACTCATATGATGTAGTTCTATATATAGGTACAGCAACTGCATTTGTTGCAGGATCACTTCTGTAATCTCCACCATGGATTGCAATAGTTTCAGGGTTGTTTCTTTTAGTACTCATAGTTTGCTCCTTTTTTAGTGCTTTAACTTAATGTAAGGCGCACAATATAGTTCAAATGCCTACCGATAATTTTAGAAAATTCCTTTTTAGCAGTTTAAAGCCCGCAATAGGATCAAATCGGCATTATCTTTTTATCAAAATAAGAGCTATTTTCAAGGTAAATATAAAATTGACATTGATTTTAATAATAGTATTAATCCTCGCACAATGACAAAATTCCTTAAAAAAGATCAAATAACATCATCTTGGTTTGAAATTGATGCAACTAATGCTGTTGTTGGAAGATTAGCTACAGTTGTTTCAAATATTATAAGAGGAAAAAATAAAACAACCTACACTCCACACATGGATGATGGTGATTTTGTTGTGGTTAAAAATATTGAACAAGCAAAATTTACAGGAAACAAATTTCAAGATAAAAAATATTACAGACACACTGGCCATCCAGGTGGTATTAAAATTACTACACCAGAAAAACTCCATGAAAAAAAACCTGGAGAAACTCTAAAACTCGCTGTTAAGAGAATGTTACCTGGTGGTGTTTTGGGTCGAAAACAATTGACTAAATTAAAAATTTATTCAGGCAATGCACATCCGCATTCAGCTCAAAATCCTACGGTCATCGAATTAAATAAATTGAATAGTAAAAATTTAGCTAGAAATTAATATGGAAAACACTCAAACATCTCCAAAATCTCCTAAACTTAAATTGGATTTTAAAGACAGTAAATATGCAACTGGTAGAAGAAAAACTTCAATTGCTAAAGTTTGGTTAAAAAAAGGTTCAGGTAAAATATATGTTAATGGCAAATTATTTAGTGATTATTTTGCGGATGTAACACATAAAATGCAAATTACAAGACCTTTTGAGATTATAAATCAGTCTACAGATTATGACGTTAGATGTAGTGTCAAAGGTGGCGGACCGACAGGCCAAGCTGGTGCAATGGTTCATGGAATATCTAAAGCATTAGTTTTATTTGATGAAAATTTAAAAGGTACATTAAAAACCGAAAAACTTACCACCAGAGATTCTCGAGCAGTTGAGAGGAAAAAACCTGGTAGAAGAAAAGCTAGAAGAAGCTTTCAATTCTCTAAAAGATAATTTTTTTTTAATATTTAACTGTTATAATATAAAATGCCTAAGCTTAACGCGTTAGTCGCTGGATCAACTGGATATATTGGTACTCAATTAATTAAGATATTAGTTAAGCACAAATATATAAACATAAAATATCTATGTGGTAATTCGTCAGTAGGTAAGAGTATTTCATTTTATGAAAAGTCATTATCAAAATATAAATTACCTAAAATAAGAAAATTTAATAAAAATATATTAGATAATGTTGATATAATTTTTACAGCTTTACCTAATGGAGAAGCTCAAGATATATCTAAATATTTAAATAAAAAAAATATATTAATTGATTTAGCTGCAGATTTTAGACTTGAAAAAGCTTCAGAATATAAAAAATGGTACAAACAGAAGCATCGGGCAATTAAACTTATAAAAAAAAGTATCTATTCACTACCTGAAATTAATAGAAAAGAACTTAAAAAGTATAATATTATCTCAAGTCCAGGTTGTTATCCAACATCTATACTTTTGCCATTAATACCTTTGATTAATAAAAATTTAATTAAAGTTTCAAATATTATAGTAGACTCCAAATCAGGTTATTCTGGTGCTGGAAGAGGTGTTCACAAAAAATATAAAAATAAAAATTTATATGACTCTTTAAGTGCTTATGGTGTTGGAAATCATCGTCATAATTCAGAAATTGACCAGATGTTAAAAAAATTTTCTAAGAAGAAAATTGAAGTAAGTTTTACACCACATTTATCACCAATGTTTAAAGGAATTTTAAGTACTATATATTTAGATTTGAATAGAAATGTAAATATGACAAAGGTTTTAGGTTTACTATCAAAATTTTATAAGAGAGAAAAATTTGTGAAAATTTCCAAATCAAATACCCTTATAAGTACAAATGATGTTATTAATACTAATAATTGTCTAATTTCAGTCTGCAAGTCAAAATTTAATAATAAAATTATTATACTCTCAGCTATAGATAATTTAATAAAAGGTGGAGCAGGGCAAGCAGTGCAAAGTCTAAACAATAGATTTAACTATCCAGAAACAACTGGATTAATATGAGATTAATATTTTGTTTTTTTATACTATTATTTATTAGCAACTGTTCTTTAAATAAAGATTCTCAATATTGGACTGAAGATACTATTAAAAAAAAAAATGAGCAAAAAAAATTTTCAAAAATATTAAAAAAATCAAAAGATATAACGTCTATGACTGTAGATGAATATAAATTATATATAGAAGACTACACAAAAAAAAGTAAATATCCTGATATTAGTAAATGAAAAAAATATATAATATTGCAGTAGTTGGTTTAGGACAGGTTGGTATTTATTTACTTAATGAGTTAAATACTAAAAAAAAAAATATTGAAATAAAAACAGGAACAAAAATTAATGTAGTCGCGATATCAGCAAAAAATATTAAAAAAAAAAGAAAATTTAAAATTAATAAGAAAATTTTTTATAAAAACCCTCTTGATATACTCAAAAAACATAAAGTAGATATTTTATTTGAAGCAATAGGATTATCTGACGGTGCATCTAAAAAAATTGTAGAGAAAGCTCTAAAAAGTAAGGTTCACGTCATTACACCTAATAAAGCTTTAATTTCTAAACATGGAAATTATCTAGCAAAATTAGCTGAAAAAAATAATGTTAACTTAGAGTTTGAAGCTTCTGTAGCAGGAGGCATCCCTATCTTAAGATCAATTAAGGAAGGATTAGCAACAAACAAGATCTCAAAGATTTATGGAATATTAAATGGTACTTCAAATTATATCTTATCTGAAATGGAAAATTCCAATCAAAAATTTAATGATGTTCTTATTAAAGCACAAAAACTTGGCTATGCTGAACCAGGTAATCCTAAATTAGATTTAAATGGTTTTGATGCTTTTGCAAAGGTAAGAATTTTATCTGCACTTGCATTTAATAGTAAAATCTCACACCACAAATGTTTAATGGAGGGGATAGAAAAAATTGAGTTAAAAGATATAAAAATTGCTAATCAATTAGATTTAAGAATAAAACTTCTTGGCATAACAGAATTAAAAAATAATCAACTTTTTGAAACAGTTCACCCATGTTTAGTTAATAAAAAATCTTATATCGGTAACGTTAATGGAGTAATGAATGCAGTAATTCTTGAAGGAAAACCAGTCGGTGAAAGTATTTTACAAGGTGAAGGTGCAGGTCCTGGTCCTACTTCATCTTCTCTACTTTCGGACTTATTGTCCATACTTAGAGGAAATATTAAAAAACCTTTTGGAATCCCTTTTGGGCAACTAAAAGTTCTAAAATCTTATAATATAAATAATTATACAAATTCACTATATTTAAGATTTGAAGTAAGAGATCGTCCAGGTGTTTTATCACAAATTACCAATCGTTTAGCTAATTATAAAATATCTGTAAAAAGACTTATCCAAACACCTGATAAAAAAACAAATAAAGCAACAATAGTAATTATAACTCACAAAACTTCTGAGATAAATTGCATGAATTGTTTATCTGTATTCAATAAAAATAAAAATATTTTAAAAACACCAACACTTATTAGAGTGCTTGGTTAATGGATATTTATTTTAAACTTTTTGAAGTTTTATTTCCTGTTTTTTTTATGGTGGGTATTGGTTACTTTATTGGTAAAAAAAATCCTAAATTAGATACTTCTTTTATCACAAATTTTGCTGCTAATGTTGGAAGCCCTGCGATGGTTTTTTACGCTATCACTACTACTGGTGTAACATTCTCAATGTTTATTGAGTATTTTTGGTATTCATTAATTGCAATATTTTCCTTTGCTATAGTAGGTGTAATTTTTTTAGTTTTTTTAAAAAAAGAAATAATACGAGAACTCCCTCCATTTGTTTTACCTAATGTTGGTAACATGGGATTACCGATTTGTTTATTTGCTTATGGTGATTTAGGATTAGGTATTGCAGCCACTATTTCTTCATTAGTTATATTTTTTCATTTTACAATAAATGTTTTTTTGGCTAGTAAAAAATTTAGTTTTAAGCTTTTACTTCAAAGTCCACCTGTATATGCAATAATAATTTCAATTATCTTTATATATTATGAAATTGAAACTCCAGTTTTTTTAGTGAATACAACTATGATTACTGCTTATACAGCAATATTTTTAATATTGATGTCTTTAGGTATAGCTCTTACAAGATTAAAAGTTTTTTCATTTAAATCAGCTTTTATCTCTTCAATATGTAGAGTTTTTATTGGTCCATTAATTGGACTAGGTATTATAAAAATGTTTAATTTATCTGGTTTTGCAGCAGGTGTATTTTTAATTCAATGTGCTATGCCAAGTGCAGTTTTGACTTATTTAATTGGCTCAATGTATTCACCTAAAAAAATCGTTGATAGTATTGCAAGTATGATCGTAGTTTCAACAATTATGTCATTTATTACGTTACCAATTGTTGTATTCTTTGCTTTAAAATACTTCTATTAAACTATATCCTTCTTTTATGAAGGCAATAATTTTAAATGCATCTGCTTGGATGATTGTTCCTGTCATGGATGCTTTTGCTAAATATTTGAGCTCATCTATGGATGTTTTACAGATAACTTGGGCAAGATATTTTTTTACTGTAGTCTTTACATTATCCTTAATGCTTATCTTTTATAGGCATTCATTAGTTTGGACCAAAAAACCAGCCCTTCAATTAATTAGAGGATTAATTTTTGTTTTTTCTACTTATTTATTCTTTTATGCAATATCAGAAATTTCACTTCCTAAAGCTTTAACTTTAGCTTTTGTTGCTCCAATTTGTGTTACAGCCTTATCTCCATTTTTTTTAAATGAGAAAGTAGGGGTTAAAAGGTGGACCGCTGTGTCTTTAGGATTTATTGGAACATTAATTGTAATAAGACCTGGTTTTATTGAGCTTAACTTGGCTACTATGGCTGCTTTAGGTAATGGAATTTGCTATGGGTTTTATCTTATTATCACCAGGAAGCTGAGCACCTCTGATAATCCTCTTTTAACACTTTTACTTTCTGGTTTGATAGGAACTATAATAATTAGCCTGTTTATGCCCTCAGTTTGGATTAATCCTACGTCAAATCAATGGATTTTAATGGCTTTAATAGGCCTTATAGCCTCTGTAGCGCATCTTTTCCTCATATTATCACTCAAATACGCTGATGCATCTAAATTAGCTCCTTTGGGCTATACTGAGATAATTACAAATATACTAATTAGTTACTATTTCTTCCATGAATTACCTGATAATTGGACTTATTTAGGTTTATTTATTATCGTTCTTAGTGGACTATATATCTCTAGAAGGGAATTTTTGCTAAGAGGTTCTAGTTAATAGTAAACAAATATTAACTAATATATTATGTATTACTTTAATATATATGTTTAAATTACTGTAATTGTTATATTATTATATTTTGTATATATTGATAAATTGGTTTATGTTAGTCAATTTATCCTAGAAAATTAAAAATTAAATAACTATTATTTGAAAAAAAATAAAGACAAAATTGGAAAAATTTTTAGAAAAATTAATATTAGTAAAAATTGTTTAATACCAATGGTTTTTTAAGCTTATTAATCAAAAATTCAAATTTTATATTCGGATAAGTGAGTAGGGCTAAAAAATTCATAAAAAATTCTTTGAAATTTTACTCTTAAATGAGCCTTGATATCATTAAATAGTAGAGCAATGCAGTTATAGAATATATGTTTTAAACGGCCATAGAGGACCTTTATTTTGGTTTATCTCAATATGTAGTACAACTGAAGGGTGCAAAAAACTATTTATACTAAAATAGGCTTAAATAGCAAAAAATTATTGATTTTATTGGTTTTTTTGACCATAAAATAGGCCTAAAATGACACTAAATATCAACTTTTTCAGATCTCAATAAACGTAGCTTTGTCTTAATTCCACCTCTGCCAGAGTATCCACCTAGTCCTCCATCAGATCGAATTACTCTATGACACGGTATTTTGGGAGAATATAGGTTTTTTCCACATGCATTAGCTACAGCACGGGATGATTTAGGTCTTTTTATAGCAATTGCTACCTCTTTATAGGTTTTTACAGTACCTTTTGGTATAGTTTTAAGGTATTTCCAGACTTTTAATTGAAATTTAGTACCTTTCATTAATAAAAATTTAAAATAATAAAGCAAACTATAAAAAAAACAGCTAAAATAAATAGATAGATCGTTTCTAAGGATTTTCCTGTTTTTTTATACTGAATAAAGCTCAAAATTACAAAACCAATAGAAGTGATTAGAAAATATATTGGTTCAATTACTCCGTCTATGCCCATTTTTTAATTATATTTCATCATTACTGAGCTCGCAACATCATTAATTGTCCTTAAAAATGATTAATTATTTTATTTGACATCTGAAAACTCTTGATATATTACTAATGATAATTAATGGTTATCAATAGTAATATATATGAGTGAAATAATAACTGACATTAAAGCATTGCAGCAAGAGACTTTATTAAATCTTCAAAGTTCAAAGGCAAACAATACAGTTAGAGCTTATAAATCAGACTTTAATGATTTTGGATTGTTCTGTACACAAAATGGATTTAAATCTCTTCCATCAGAACCAAAAATTGTATCATTATATTTAACACATTTATCAACTAAAGATATTAAAATGAGTACATTAAAGAGAAGATTGGTTTCAATAGGCGTCATACATAAACTTAAAGGTCACTATCTTGATACAAAGCACCCATCAATAATTGAAAATATATTGGGGATTAAAAGAAGAAAAGGTAGCATTCAAAAAGGAAAAAAACCATTATTAATCAATCATTTAAAAACACTTATAAATGTAATAGATAAAGAAAAAAATGAGGAAATAAAAAAACTCAGAGACAGGTCAATTATATTAATTGGATTCTCAGGTGGATTTAGAAGAAATGAGATAGTTTCACTTAACTACGATGATCTTGAATTCGTTCAAGAGGGTCTTAAGATTAGCCTTAAAAGGTCTAAAACAGATCAATTTGGTGAGGGTTCTATAAAAGGACTGCCCTACTTTGACAATTCACAATATTGCCCAGTAATTTCAATAAAAAAATGGATTGAAATATCGAAAATTAGCTCAGGACCAATCTTTAGAAGATTTACCAAAGGATCAAAACTATCAGATAATAGATTAACTGACCAATCAGTTGCTTTACTTATAAAAGATTATTTAAAACTAGCAGGCATTGAAAGCAGAAATTATTCTGGTCATAGTTTAAGATCAGGTTTTGCCACATCAGCTGCAGAATCAGGAGCAGAAGAAAGGAGCATAATGGCTATGACAGGACATAAATCTACAGAAATGGTCAGAAGATATATTAAAGAAGCAAATTTGTTTAAAAATAATGCTTTAAATAAAATTAAACTATAGAGAGTTTTATTTAATAATTATCTAGTGCCATATTTTGAAATAACTAATTTCATTTATATTATAAGTTATAAACTTATTAATTTATATAGAGAGATTTTTTTAAATCTTTGTAATACAACCACATATAATAACATAAAATTAAGTAACCACCTTTATATAGAACTACCCAAGAATTTGATATTACAATTCTGAAATTTTTTTAAAAATATAGTGCTACAGTCTTCATATGAACCTATTTTTAAAATATTTTGTCACAAATTAAAATAAAGTAGATTTATTACCTAGTGAAACATCAATTATATATTTAGAGATTTTTCTTTCATTAAAAAGTTTGAAATATTTGTTTTTACCATTTTGTGCAATTTTTGATCTAATTTTATCGTTCATAGAGTAAAACTTAATTTTATCCGAGAGCTCATTTATGTTTGAATAAAACACAATCTCATTTTTATTAAAAAAATCAGACAAATAAACTTTTTTATCTATAAAAGTAAGTAAACCATTACCCATTACAGAAGCTATCCTATTGCTTGAGTAATATTTGGTAGGCTTGCCTCTACTTAAATTAAGAGCCATTTTTGAATTAATTAAAGCATTATTAAAATCGTTTCCCCAAATTGGTTGTTTATTTGCAAAGCCATAAAAATCATATTTTATATTTGGTATTTTTTTTACTAATTTGTTTAAAAAATTTATCCTATTATCTTCAATATCTTCTTTTAATGTTGCACGATTAACACCATGACTCATTGCATAAAATAAATCGTTTTTAGGTCGTAGTTTATAAACATCATATCTTTCTATATTTTTATCAACAGGTACAAAAAAAAAATGAAAATTTTTATTATTAACTTTATTTTTAATTACTGAAGGATGTGTGGTAATAAAATTGTGATCAACAAAATCAGCATAATGATTGATATTAGATATATTTTGCTTTGAATAATCTAAACCATACATAACTGGATCCTCATTCCATTGTGAAATAATTAGATTTTTATTTATTGATTTTAATTTATCTATTGTTTCTAAGTGTAAATTTTTAGTATGACCAAAAAATACTATATCTGGATTATAATTTTTAAAGCTTTCAATTAGAAATTTTTGAAAAATATTTTTACTAGGTATCAAACTAAAAGATTTATTATTTTTCAAGTAATCTCTGTCACTTATTTCTAAAACGTCATGTCCATTTCTAACAAAACCATTAGTAAATTTTTTACCTAAGGAAATATTAAACAATCTATGATTAAGTTTTTGTCCTTGATTATATATATTGATAATTTTGAGTTTATTTTTGATATAATTTACATTAAATGTTGGAAAACAATTTTCGCGAATTTGATCTATCAATATTGTATTTTTTTTAACTAAATGTTTAATATTTTTTCTACTAAGCATTTGAATTTTTTTTCTTTTTTTTGGAGAGTTAATAAGCTTTCTTATTTCTTTATGTAGATTTCTAGCATCAAGTTTTTTTAGAATTAAAGCATTATCTGTCGTTTCTGGTAATCCACCTTTGTTACTTATGATTGTTGCACATCCGCTTGAAGACGCTTCTAAAGCTGTTCTGCCGAATGGTTCATCCCACCTTGAAGGGACAACAGCTATTTCTGACTCATTAAGTATCTTAAGTGTATTTTTATGATTAACAAATCCTAATTCTTTATGTCTAGGATGTGATATGTATATTGCCCTTCTGTCTTCATCGCCAAGAGAATAAGAATTCCACAGAGGAAACTCATCAAGAATTTTGATTATGGCTTCTTTAAATAAATCATAACCTTTAGAATGATTCAATCTACCAACAAAGATAATATTTTTTTTCATTTTAACAGGTTTTTGCTCATTTACACTTGGATATATGACCTGCGTTTTTGTCTTTAATTTTTTATCTAAATCTATAAAAAATCTATTTCTTACCCATTCACTTACAAAAATTAATTTATCTACTGAATCTAATATTTTCAATCTTTCACTTTTTTTTTTTGATCCTTTCATTGATAATGGATCATTATGGAAATAAAAAATAAATCTACTTTTAATCTTATTTAATAATTTATCTAAGAGTTGAGGTCTGTTGTGTATTTCAACAATATTGAAATTTTTATAATTTAAATCCTTAATTAATTTATTAGCATACTCATTTGTTGTGCTTGTCATTATAGAATTCAAACTTTTTAAATTTATATTTATATAATTTTTGGTTAAATATTTTTTATATTTTGTATGGCCATATATGAAGTTGTATTTTTTAAATTTTGAATTCTTATAAAATTCAGACACCCATAATGATGCAGCTGAAGCTTTATCTACTGTATAGTTTTCTTTATAAGGTAATATAGTTGCAATTTTAAGTTTTTGATTTTTCTTTAAAATCATAAATTAACTTTAATCTTTCTTTTCTATTTTTTTTAAGTTTATATTCAAAAGAAAGAGCTTTTTTCTTTAAGTAAAATCTTTTTTTATAAACCAGTTCCCATTTATAACCTTTTGTAGATTTTGCGCCAATATTTGAATTATGCTTATTAATTCTAGCAATTATATTATTAGTATATCCAACATATGATTTGTTTTTGTGACCATCTAGTGTTTTTATTAAATATACGTAATAAACCATAAAAAGTTTATGAATAATCTGGCGGTCCCTAGGGGAATCGAACCCCTCTTTCGAGGATGAAAACCACGTGTCCTAACCGATAGACGAAGGGACCGAATTGCTGTTTTTTATTGTAAAAAAGTATATTAATCAAGCTTTATTAGATTTATGGTAGTTGTCATTATTATCTATTTTCAACTTTTTTAATTATTTTTTTTAAACCTGTACTTTTATGTGTGACTAATGTTTCAGTAATAAATTCATTATTTTCCGTTCTTATCCCTGATACTAAATCCCCTGATGTAATACCTGTCGCACAAAAAATTGTGTCACCTTTAATAATCTCTTTCAATTGATATTTTTTTGTTAAATCTTTAATACCCATTTTTTTAGCTCTTCTTCTGTCATCCTCAGTATGAAATAAGAATCTTCCCTGAAAACTGCACTCAAAAGTGTCAAGGGCTGCTGAAGCAAGAACACCTTCTGGCCCCCCCCCTATACCTAGAAAAATATCTACTCCATATTTATCATCAGTTACTAATAGGGCACCTGATACATCACCATCAGTAATTAATTTTATTTTAACTCCTAATATATCTAATTCATCTATAATGTCTTTATGTCTAGGTCTATCCATAATACAGGCCGTTATACTCTCTGGTTTTTTATTCAAATACTCACACAAATTAAAAATATTTTCTTTAGTGGAATAATCTAAATCAACAACACCTTTCTCATTTACTTTGGTGGATATTTTTTCCATGTATGTTTCAGGAGCATGGAAAAGATTGTTTTTTTCAGCAATTGCAATTACCGATAAAGCACCTGGAAGATTGTATGCAGCAAAATTAGTACCCTCTAATGGATCAACAGCTATATCTATTTCAGGACCTTTAGTAGTACCTACTTTTTCACCTATATATAACATCGGTGCTTCATCTAGTTCTCCCTCACCAATAACTATTTTACCTTTAATATTTAGCTGGTTTAAATCATTTCTCATCGAGTCAACAGCAGCTTTATCAGCAGCAATTTTATCTTTTTTCCCTATAAAGTTATATGAAGCAACAGCTGCTCTTGATGTTACGCTAACAAATTGATCTATAAATTTTTGTTCAATTGCCATTAAATTTTTTCATCAACAAATTCATCTTGTCTTATTTTATATTCAAACTCCCTTAAACGTTTATACACACTTGCTAGCTCAATTATTGTAGGCCACGCTTTTAAAATATATTGCATTGAACCCTCAACTCTACCAAAAGCTCTTATGATTTGCTGCATTACGCCAAGGGTTACTGCTCCTGCCACTATTGCTGGAGCTAAAAAAACATATGCTGATAATACATTGGCCTGCAAGTAAGCAATTCTACCAATGTTAAAATATAAATATCTTAGATAACTTAAATAATGAATACTTCTTACATCTTCAAATAATTCGTCTATAGTTTTTGGTCTTATTGTTCCATCATCCTCAGCTATAACTAATATTTTTCTGTATGCTGCTTCCTTTTTTTGTAAATCATATTCAACACCAACCAATCTTAAAATTAGTCCTAAAATTACTAGAAAAATAGTTCCACCAATTGACCAAATAAGAGCACCAACAATTAATCCATAATCCCAATCACCAAAAAAGAAAATAGGTATACCTATACTTAGACCAAATAGAATTGGCATAAATTCAATTAAAATCATTAAAGCTTCAATTAAACTTGTTCCTAAAGACTCCATTATTCTTGAAAATTTTATAGTGTCTTCTTGAACTCTTTGAGCGGCACCTTCAATTCTACGAGCCTTGTCATAAACAGAGTGGTACCATTCAACCATAGCAGCTCTCCACCTAAACAAATAGTGTGATGTAAAAAAACTAACTAATACTGCAACACCAACGTACATTGCTGCTAAAATTATAAATGAAAGTAAACTCGACCAATATTCCTCTATAGTTATTGCATTTGGAGCTCCAAGTGCTTTTTGGATCATGTCATAAAATTCACCAAACCACTCATTTATTTTTACATCAATTTTTACTTGTATCCAAAGTGTTGAAAGAATTATAAAAGATCCTAGCCAGGACCACAAATACCAATTTCTTTCAGTAAAAAATCTAAACATAATTTACTTTAAAAAATTATCCGCATAAGATTTTTTTACAGTTTTTCTTTTTCTTGGTTCAATTAGCTCAAATTCTATTTTTTTCTTTTTGGCATAATTTATTGCTAGTTCTTTAGATGAAAATTCTAATTTCAACTCAGTCAAAGTATCATCAGAACTTTCCCATCCCATTAAAGGATTTTTTGTCGGGTCTTTTGTTTTAAATTCTAGTATCCACTTATTTGCTTTTGCAAGACCTGATTGCATTGGACTTTTGTTAGGAATATAAATTATTGCTTTTTTCATAATGATGGTCGGAGTGGCAGGATTCGAACCTGCGACCCTCTGGTCCCAAACCAGATGCGCTACCAGGCTGCGCTACACTCCGAGAGCATTACTAATACATTAGATATTGATATTTTCAACGATTAAAGCTTCGAAATTAAAAGAATTTTAATAAATTTCTGATATATAGGAATTCATGATTATTATTTGCCCATCGTGCAAAAAAAAATTTAATATAGATATTAACTTAATTCCATCTGAAGGTCGTGATTTACAGTGTGGATCATGTGAACATATTTGGTTTTACAAAAAACAAGAACCAATTTCAGAACCTTTACAGATAAATGAGGATATTGCCGTTAAAAAAAAAGAAGATATTGCCAAATTAAATGATGATAAATCTAAAGATCAATTAATAAAACAAATAGTTGAAGAGAATAAAAAAGAAAAATCTGAATTATCAGTTATTAAGGAAACCAAAAGTAAATCTGAAGTAATTGATAAAACTAAAAGTAGTAAGTTTTTTTCATATTTAACTGTATTTATAATTTCATTAGGAGCACTAATTATTTTACTGGACACTCTAAAAACACCATTAATAAACATATTTCCAGGATTAGAAGTGTTACTTTTCAACCTATATGAAACATTGAAAGATATTAAACTATTTATTATAGACCTTTCATAATTCTATGATTAATTATATATCAAAGCCTTTTAAATGGTTCTTTAAATTAGAAGCAGCTAGTGGATTAGTTTTGTTATTTGCTGCTATCATTGCTTTATTTATAAGTAATTCAAACCTATCAGATTTATACTTTTCAACATTAAATAAATATCTATTCATTGGTATTAATAATTTTGGATTAAAACTATCTGTAATTCATTGGATTAATGATGCCTTAATGGCAATATTTTTCTTTTTTGTAACACTTGAGATAAAAAGAGAATTTTTACAGGGAGAACTTTCAAATATTAAGCAAGCCTTACTTCCAATAATTGCAGCAGTGGGTGGAATGTTAGTACCTGCATTGTTTTATGTTTTTATAAATTTTGGTGACAGTGAAACTTTGAAGGGATGGGCTATACCTTCAGCTACAGATATAGCTTTTTCACTAGGTGTTTTATCACTACTTGGAAAAAGAGTGCCTTTATCTTTAAAAGTCTTTTTAACTGCACTAGCTATTATAGATGACTTAGGAGCGATAGTTATTATAGCTCTTTTTTACTCAGGTGACTTAAATATAAAATATTTAATATTGATGCTGGCGGCATTTATCATTTTATTACTGATCAACAAATTTAATGTCAAAAAATTTCTACCCTACTTGATTGTCGGATTGTTTCTATGGGATTTTACTCATAACTCGGGGGTGCACGCAACCATTGCCGGTGTTCTGCTAGCTATGACAATACCACATAGAAAAAAAGAGAAAGATTTTTCATTATTAATCAAAATTGAACACGCTATTAGTCCTTATGTTGCCTTTGGTATAATGCCATTATTTGCCTTCGCTAATGCAGGTGTGTCTTTAGAGGGTTTAACTTTTGGGTCTTTATTAAATAAAGTACCATTAGGAATTTTATTAGGATTATTTGTTGGTAAACAACTTGGTGTTTTTATTTTCTCTTATATTTCTATTAAAACAAAAATAGCACAAATGCCTAGTGATACGAGCTGGTATAATTTTTATGGTGTCGGTGTACTAACTGGTATTGGTTTCACAATGAGTCTTTTTGTAGGAAATTTAGCTTTTGCAGAGAATATTGAGTATATGGATGGAGTTAAAATCGGTGTATTGACTGGGTCATTATTGTCCACTTTATTTGGATATTTCTTAATACTCCTTACACCCAATAAACCTAAAAAGTAATTACAATACATGAACAAAATATTTTTAAGTAGTATATTAATAATTATGTTTTTTTTTAATAATCTAGTTAAAGCTGAGTATGAAAAAACCTTTTATGATTTAAACATAGAAAGCATAACTGGAGATATAATAAATTTTAAAAAATATGAAAACAAACCTATCTTAGTGGTTAATACAGCAAGTTATTGTGGTTTTACTAATCAATATGAAGAGCTACAAGAACTATGGGAAACTTATAAATCAAAGGACTTAGTAGTTTTAGGCATACCCTCAAATACGTTTAATCAAGAAAAAAAAGCTAATGATGAAGTTAAAAAGTTTTGTGAGGTAAATTTTAATATAAACTTTCCTTTATCTGCTATTACAGAAGTAAAAGGTGATAATGCACATGAAATATATAAATGGGCAAAAAAAAACTATGGAAAATCAGCAGTTCCAAAATGGAATTTTTATAAAATATTGATTAATAGGGAAGGCAAAATTGAAGATACTTTCGCATCATTTACTAAACCTATGTCTAGCAAATTAATAAAAAAAATTGAAAGTATACTATAGTTTTATTGTCAAACCATCATGTGCTGGGATTACATTTTTAGGTAAAAGTTTTTTTAAAACATTGTAATCTAATACGGGTGATAAATTTGTTAGAATAGCATTTTTAGGTTTGAATTT
This sequence comes from Pelagibacterales bacterium SAG-MED22, assembly GCA_014653985.1. Classification (GTDB taxonomy): domain Bacteria; phylum Pseudomonadota; class Alphaproteobacteria; order Pelagibacterales; family Pelagibacteraceae; genus Pelagibacter. The sequence goes on along the minus strand of JACWDT010000002.1, from coordinate 98,622 downwards.
TTTAATCATTAATAAAGAATTTTCTAGATTGAAGTGGGATGGGTGAAAATTATACCATAAGCAATCAATTACTAAAAATCTTAAATTTTTGAAATATTTATAGTCTTTATTATATATTTTACTTACGTCACTTATATAGGCTAATTTCTTATCTATTATAAAGCAATTTGATTTTACTCTACCATGCTCTACTTCAACAGATTTAATTTTTACTTTTCTGTTTTTATTGGATGTGAAGAAATTATTTTTTAATTTTTTTAAGTTTAATGTTGCAGGATATTCTTTCGTATAGCTTTTAAAAATATAAGAAAAAGTTTTTAAAAGATAATTTGAGGTAAATTTATCAGCATAAACATCAATAGGTTTTCTACTATTAATAAAGAAAGATCTTAAATCATTAATACCATGGGTTTGATCACCGTGCATATGTGAATAAAGTACTTTATTTATCTTTTTAATTTTATGTCTCAATAGTTGCTGTCTAAGGTCTGGTGAAGTATCTATCAAAATATTTTCATCGGAAGTTTGAAATAATGCTGAGCATCTTGTTCTATAGTTTTTTTTATTACTTGGATCACAATTACCATAAAAACCATCTGGTCTTGGAACACCCATTGAACTACCACAACCTAATATAATAAATTTCATAACTATTAGTTAAAGAACAGTTGATTAAAATTATTTGTAGTTATTTCAATAAGTTTTGACTTTGGTATTTCTTTGATTTCTGCAAGTTTAACAGCTGTAAAATCAATAAATGATGGTTCATTTTTTTTACCCCTATTTGGTACAGGTGCTAAAAAGGGACTGTCGGTTTAAATCAATACTTTTTCTAGAGGTAAGGACTTAAAGGTATCTTGCAAATCTAAGGAGTTTTTAAATGTAATAATACCACTTGCTGAAAAATACGAGTTCAATAGTAAAAGTTTTTTTGAAAATTCTTTAGACCCTGTAAAACAATGCATTAAAATTTTAAGGTTATTATTTTTATATGAATTAAGTATTTCATATGTTTCATCTTCTGCGTTTCTTGAATGAACAATTAATGGTGACTTGGTCTCAATTGAAGCTTCTATATGTTCTTTAAAACTCGATATTTGTTTGCTGCGATCACTATTATTATAATAAAAATCTAGTCCAGTTTCACCTATGCCAATAATCTTATCATTTTCTTTAAATTTCTGAACTAATTGAGAGGAAGTTAAAACATTTTTATCACTTTCGTGTGGATGAATACCAACTGTACCATAAATAATGTCGTCTTTATGGATCAATTGTTTAATTTTAGAAAAACTATCTATTGATGTTGATATGGTTAGCAATTTTTTAATGCCAACATCTTTTGATCTTTGTATTACATTATTAAGATCACTTATTAATGGTTCATGATCAAGATGACAGTGTGAATCAATCATTATCTTTTTCTATTTTTTTAAAAAGTATATCTATTTTATTTATACTATTTCCTTTAATTAAAAATTCATTTTTAGATATGTCTTCTAATTTAATGTCATTTTCACCAAGATTAAATATTTTTAAAGCCTTTAATACTGACCCTGGGATTATTGGATAGAGTAAAAAACTTATTTTTCTAATAATTTCCAAGGCGGTAAATACAATAGTATTTAATCTAATAATATGGTCTTTCTTTTTCCACGGTTCTTGGTCATTAAAATATTTATTGGCCTCAAAGAGTGAGTTGACTATATAATCAATATAAAAATTTAAATTTTGTTTGTCTATTTTAGATCTAATATTTTCTAAATTATCTCTAAATTTATTTAGAATATTTAAATCATCTTCTTCAAATTTTATTTTCTCTGGTATTTTTCCATCACAATGCTTTATTGCAAAAGCAGTAACGCGTTGACATAGATTTCCATAATTATTTGCTAAATCACTATTTATACAGTCCTCTAATCTATCTTGGGATATATTTCCGTCATTGCCAAAAGAAACTTCTTTTATTAAATAATACCTTAATGGATCTAAGCCATATTCATCGATAATTTGCAAAGGATCTAAAATATTGCCTTTTGATTTAGACATTTTTTGATCTCCAGAAAGTATCCATCCGTGACCATAAACTTTTTTTGGTAATTCAATTTTAGCAGCTAATAAAAAAGCTGGCCAATATACAGCATGAAATCTTAAAATATCTTTACCAATTAAATGTATTGAGGCAGGCCAAAATTTTTTAAACAATTCATCTTCTTTGTTGGGGTAATTTAAAGCACTTATATAGTTGGTAAGTGCATCAAGCCAAACATAGATAACATGGTTATCATTTCCGGGTACTTTAATACCCCATGAAAAAGATTTTCTGCTTACTGAAAGATCTTTAAGTCCACTTTTAACAAAACTTATTACCTCGTTTTTTCTTGATGCAGGTGAGATAAAATTAGGGTTTTTTTCATAAAAATCTAACAAGGGCTTTTCCCACTTGGAAAGTCTAAAAAAATATGACTCTTCCTCTATCCATTCAACAGATGATTTAGAACTAATTGAAATTTTTTTACCTTCTACTTCTTCTATTTCATCTTCATTATAAAAAGCTTCATCTGAAACAGAGTACCATCCTGAATAATTAGATAGATAAATATCATTATTCTTCTCTAGTTCTCTCCATAAATGTTGAACTGTTTTTTTATGTCGATCTTCAGTAGTTCGTATAAAATCTGTATTGGTTAAATTTAAAATTTTGGATAAATCTCTAAAGGTCTTACTAATTTGATCGCAGAATTTAAGAGGATTTAGACCTTCTTTTTCTGCTGATCTTTGTATTTTAAGTCCATGTTCGTCAGTTCCAGTTAGGAAATAAACTTTGTACCCATCAATAGTTTTAAATCGTGAAAAAAAATCAGCAATAATACTTGAATAAGCATGTCCCATGTGAGGTCTTGCAGAAGGGTAGTATATTGGTGTTGTGATATAAAAATTTTTATCCATTTAATATTCGATCTTCAAATTCCATAAAAAGAGTTTCTTCGTCTAAATTATAAATTTTAGTATTTAAAATTTTTTTTAAAAAAAGGTTATAAAAATTTAATATTTCAACATTTTTAATATTAACTTTACTCCTAAAGTAATTTTCAATAAATGAGTAGGTTAATTCGATCAATCTTTTATCTTTTTTGTAAAGTTTATTTTTAATTATTAATGATAAAAAATTTTTTAATGACAAATTTTTTACATCTATTTTAAACTCTTCTGAAACTTTTAAAATTTTTAATAATTGTCCAGGTGTAGTATAATAATTAATTAATTCTTCATTGAATACATCGTAAATATCTTGATTTATAATCTTTTTAGCTATTTGAATAGTTTGATTTCGAGAAAGAGAGATTTTAAAATTTATACATCTCGATTTTAAGGTAGGAAGTACTCGTTTATTATTATTTATTAAGATAAAGTTTATATTATCATTTGGTTCTTCAATTATTTTGAGTAACGCATTAACAGAATTGAGGTTAAGTAAATTAATATTATCAATCAAGACAAACCTTTGGTTTTTGTTAAATGATGTTTTGTTTAAATTGGAAATTAGATCTCTGATTTGATTAATATCAATATTTTTTTTTCCTTCCTCAACATCAATGTGATTAAAATTAGGATTTGATTTATTCTTAATTAACTTAAAAGATTTATTTTCACTATTAATTTTATAATTTTTCGTATCATAACTATGATCTTCATTTAGGGATAAAGTATAATTAATTAAATGATAAGCTAAGGTACATTTACCTATACCCTTCTCACCCGATAAAATTATTTTATTAGGAAACTTTTTGCTTAAATATAAATTTTTGAATTTGTCAAAAATTTCATAATGTCCAAATAAACTTTGTTGAAATGAAGATTCCATATATACTAAATTAATTTTTTTATTTTATCTAATATTGATTTTCGATTTTTCTCAATTTCTAAATTTGAATTAATTATCATATATGAATTTTTTTTTGAGTTAGCTAATTTAATAAAACCTTTTTGCACTTTACTATAAAACGCTGAGTCAAATTTATCATACCTATTAAGAGATTTTCTTTTTTTAAGTCTTAAAAATAAGTTTTTATTATTTACTATATTTAAGAAAGTAAAATTTATTTTGATATTTTTAAGTAAATAATTATTTAATAAATTGATTAATTTCAAATTAACACCCATACCATAATGTTGATATGCAATAGTTGAGTCTCTAAACCTATCAATAAGAATAATTTTTTTATTATAATTTTTTTTTATTAAACTTATATTCTCGCTTCTTGATGATAAAAATAACAATAGATCTGTATTCTTATTAAAATTTGATTTATTATTTAACATTAGTTTCCTGATCTTTTCAGAATTAAGACTGCCACCAGGTTCTCGTATTTTAATAAAGCTGATTTTTTTTTGCTTTAAATATCTTGCAACAGAAGCTAAATGGAAACTTTTTCCACTACCCTCAATTCCCTCAAAAACAATTATAGGTTTTTTAGACATCACCCCAGATTAAATAGTTTATTGATTTAATTAATCTGGATATAAAATTTACTTTTTTAACGTCTTTTGACGACAAAAGATCATATTCACCAACTAATTCTTGGTCGTATACTACTCTTAATGTTGCTATTTTCTGATCTTTTTGAATTGGAGCCTCTACTGGTCCTTCATATTTGACAGAAACTTTCAATAATTTTTTTTTAGCTTTTTTGATAGTTTTATAAATATCTTGATCAGTGTAAGCATCTACTGAATCTTGTTTACCAAGCCAGACATTAATTTTTTGAAAAGGCTTATTTGTTTTTGCTATTTCAACCAAATCATAGTTAGTTAAGCCGTATGTTAAAAGCTTTGTGCTTTCTTTGGATCTTGCATTTTTTGTATTAAAACCACTGCCTACTGCTATCAGTCTTCTACCGTTTCGCTCTATAGATGAGGCTAAAGAATATTTTTCAACAGCAAGATATCCGGTTTTAATCCCATCTGCTCCAAGGTTTTTATATAAGAGAGGGTTTCTGTTACCTTGTGTAATTGGATCACCACCGGTGCGATCCCAAGTAAATTCTTTTTCGGCAAACATTTTGTAAAACTCAGGGTGTTTTTCAATTAAATATCTAGACATAATCATTATATCTCTCACGGTAGAATAGTTATCAGGATCATTAATCCCTGAAGAATTTGTAAAATTCGTATTTTCCATTCCTATTTCTCTTGCTTTTGCTGTCATTAACAAAGCAAATTCTTCTTCTGTACCAGCTATACCCTCTGCTAAAGCTATACATGCGTCATTACCTGAGGCAATAATTATACCTTTAAGCAAATTTTCAACTGAAACTTGATCTCCAACCATAATAAACATAGAGGAATAACCAGCAGTGGACAATCTCCAAGCCTTTTCTGAAATAATAAATTTTTCATCAAAACTTAAATCACCTGATTTGATTAAGTCAAAAGCGATTATTGAAGTCATGATTTTAGTCATTGAAGCAGGATAAATAGATCTATCTGGTTCTTTTTCATACAAAATTTCTCCTGAATAATAATCCTGTAATATTGCAGTTCTTGCTTTTACGTCAAAATTAGCATGAGAAATTGAGAAGAAAAATGAATTAAGAAAAATATAAAATAATATTTTATTAAGCATCTTTTAATATTTCTAAGTTTTCAAATTCTAATAATTTTATTTTATCAAATGACTCTTCAAGTTTTTTTATATCACTAAATGGTCCTAATAATACCCTATATTTAGTCTTCGAAAGTTTTTTTATTAATGGATTTTTCAAATTTGTCTCTTTTTTAATTCTTAAGATCATATTTTCTGCTGAGTCTTTATAATAAAAATCAGCAATCTTTATTGAATATAAAAATTTATGTTTTTTTACTTTATTTTTTTTATTTAAGTCAGCACCCAGATTGTCAATAATAATGCCATCAACAGGTGCCTTTTCAGCTACTTTTTTTTCTTCATCAAATGTTTTTGCTTTTTTGGCAATAAATGTGGAATTTTCAGAAATGAGAACAAGATCAACAAAAGGCTCGTCTAAATCAATAGATAGCTCATTAGCAATTCTTGATGTTATTACTGAATTATAAAAGTCAGAAAATTGAGCGTTATTTGAAATAACTTTAGCAATAATAGATTTATTATTTACTGGATTGGTAATTTTTACAAAAGAATTTTTTTTAATTTTTTTATGAAAAATAACTAAAGCTCTATCATCAATTTTTTTTGATATTTTATTATCTTTTTTAAGCTGTTCGTCATAAATTAAAGTAAATCCTGTGTTACTATATTTTAGAAAATTGGAGTAATTTATTACTTTCTTTTCATCATCAAATTGTTGACAAGCTGTTAAAAAAAAAATTAAAAATATAGTTAAAATTTTATTGAAGTTCATTTTTAAATTTATCTTTTAAAGTACAAACAGCTAACGCAAATCTTAATGATCTGTTCCATTGTAGTATAATTTCATAATTATCAAAAACAATAAATGCTGGATTTAATGTGTCAGCATCAGGTATTATATCTTTATCGGGTGTAATTATAGCTACTTGAAGATTTTCATATTTATTTTCAATATCGTCAAAATTTGTAATAAATTTACCAAACGATTTTAATTTTTGTTTATTATGCAGTTTCTTTGCTGAAACATTTAAATATTTTTTTGGTATATCATTAGATAAATTAACTCTTAAAAAACAAGGTTGACCAGCTTTCCAACCAATTTGATTTAAGTAGTTTCCAGCTGACGCATATGCATCTTTGTTATTTTTTAAATCAATTGAACCATTGTTATCATAATCTATTGCATAGTTTTTCATCGTAGAAGGCATAAATTGAAAAAAACCAAATGCACCAGCCCAGGATCCAAAGAGTGTTTCATAGTTAACCTGCTGTTTTTCAATCAGATTTAAAAGTATTAATAGTTCATTTGAGAAAAACTCTGACCTTCTTTGATCAAAACTTAATGTAGCAAGAGATGATAAAATATCCATTTTTCCAACATAAGTTCCAAAATTTGTTTCAATACCCATTAATGATATTAGCAATTCTTGTTCTACATTAAATTTATTTTCTACTGATTTGACTAGATTTGAATTTTTTTTATAAAATGATAATCCTTTAGAAACCTTCTTGTCAGAAGTTCTTTTTGAAATATAAGTTTTTGTATCCTCATAAAACTCAGGTTGAAACCTATCATATTTAATTACGTTAGGAAGAAATTTTGTATTAGACATAACTTTATCAAAAGTTTTTTCGGAAATATTATTTGCAAGCGCTATTTTTTTAAAATTTTTTTTCCAATTTTCGAACTCTGTATTAATATCAGCATAAACATTTGCGTTAAAAGTGAGTAGGATGATAAATAAATACTTAGTTATTTTCATGTAAATCTTTCAAATATACAATTACAGCAATCCAAATAAAAATAAAACTAACTAATTTATTAAATGAAAAAACCTCGTCATAGTAAAAAAAACCTAGTAAAAATTGTAAAGTTGGAGTTATATAAAAAATCATACCTGTTGGACCTAGCCCACACAACTCTACACCCCTTACATATAAAAAAAGAGGTATTACAGTCATTGGTCCTGCCAAAAAAATTAAAAGCATCATTGAGGGGTCTTCAATTTTAAAATCGTTAAATCCATTAATTGATATTAAATAGAATGCAGCAACAGCAAATGGCAATATAAATAAGCTCTCTATTAGTAAACCAACATCAGTATCAACATTAATTTTTTTTCTAAAAAGATTATAAAAACCCCAACTGAACGCTACGATCAAACCTAACCAGGGTAAAGATTTATAACTCATTATAATTAAGTAAAGAATAGATAATATAACCAATATAATTGAAAAAATTCTCTTCTTGTTAAGAACTTCCTTAAAAAAAATATACCCTAGCATCACACTAAGAATTGGCATTATAAAATAGCCAAAGCTAGCATCAATAATTCTATTTGTTGCTATTGCATAAATCCAAGCTGCCCAATTTATAAAAATCAAGCTACCTGAAAAAAAAAGATAAATTATATTTTTTTTATTTTTTATAATTTCGAAAAAAATATGCCATTTAGAAAAAAAAAAGGTAGTTATTATTAATGTTACAGTTGACCAAAGACATCTATGAACAACAAGTTCTATATGACCAATATAAGTGATGGATTTAAAATAAATAACACCTATAAACCCCCACCAAAATGAGCCAGAACCAGCGAGTAGTAACCCCTTATTGAATTCTTTGTTCATAAGATTTAATGGAATTAGTCTTTATTAGTTTTTAATAGACTATTTTAAGGTTGAATTAAATAATTATAATTATAAAACCTTGCGAACGGAGAGATGGCTGAGCGGTTGAAAGCACCGGTCTTGAAAACCGGCAAAGGGGCAACTCTTTCCTGGGTTCGAATCCCAGTCTCTCCGCCATTATTTAATATTTAAAATTTTTAAAAAGTAAATTTACCTTATTATTTTCTATTTCAAAATCAGTTTCAGCACCGATATAAAAATTATACAAATTTGTATCGTCAATATTGAGTAATTTTTCTAAATCAATTAAATCTTCATAATTCAAATAATTAATATTTTTTTTTGTAAATGTGCCCAAAAGTTTATCCATTTCTTTCGTACCACGATAATTAGATCTATAAATAATTTTTTTTTTTAATTCATCTATATTGATAGTCATTATTAGAATATATTAATTTAATATGGATATTAAAAGTAATTATAAATATTTATTATCAGATTTAACAGCATTAAAAGGTGTCGGAGTTAAAACAACAAATTTACTTAAAAAAAAAAATATTAATAATTTATTTGATATTTTGTGGAAGCTTCCAAAATCTTATACGGATAGAAGTTTATCGTCGAAAATAAAAGATCTTAAAATTGGTGAGAATCAAACTGTTACAGTTACACCTCAAAAATATTTATTTCCTAGAATAAGAAATTTACCCAATAGAGTTATTTGTTCAGATGACTCTGGAAAATTAGATTGTGTTTTTTTTAATAGTTACGAGGGATATGTAAAAAAAATTCTCCCACTGGGTAAGGAAATAACTATAAGTGGAAAAATTAGTTATTTTAAAAACAAACATCAATTAACAAACCCAAAATATATATCTGAAGACTCTTCTCTAATAAAACAAGTGTATAATCACTACTCTTTAACAGAAGGTATATCTGAAAAAGTTTATAATAAAATTATTAACCAAATTATTAGTAAATTACCTTCGTTAGATGAGTGGCATTCTAAACAAATTATTAAAAAATTTGGAAATTTAAGTTGGAATAATTCCATTGTGGAACTTCACAAACCAGAGAATATTGGGAAATATAGAGATAATTTTTATCAGAGACTTGCTTATGACGAAATATTTTCAACTTTTTTAGTAAATTCAGAAATAAGAAAAAAAATTAAAAAAATTAAAAAAAGGAAAAAAAAAATTAATTTTAATTTACAAAATGATTTAATAAATAAGTTAAGTTTTTCTTTAACAAATGACCAAGTAAATTCCCTAAAAGAAATTAATAAAGATTTAAGTACATCGACTAAAATGTTTAGACTTTTACAAGGTGATGTTGGAAGTGGTAAAACAATTATTGCACTTCTTTCAGCCTACAACACTATAAATGCAGGATACCAAGTTGCCTTTATGGCTCCTACAGAAATATTAGCACGTCAGCATTATAATTTAGCGAGAGAAATTTTTCCCGCTAGTAAAAAAATTGAATTAATTTCAGGAAAATCTGATTATAAAAATAAAAAAGTAATTTTAGAGAAATTAAAAAATAATAAAATAGATATAATAATTGGAACTCACGCAATATTTCAAAAAAAAGTCAGCTATAAAAAACTTGGATTAATTATTATCGATGAACAACACAAGTTTGGAGTTAATCAAAGAAAAAAACTATCTGATAAAGGTGGTGATGATTGTGATATTTTGTTGATGACAGCTACACCAATACCGCGAACTTTAACCATGACAATTTATGGTGATATGGATTTATCAATAATAAAGGAAAAACCTAAATCTAGAAAACCAATTAAAACATACAGTAAATTAGAGAGCAAAATTGACGATGTACTTAAATTTATTAAAAAAGAGATAAATTCAGGAAATCAAATTTTTTGGGTATGTCCTTTAATAGAAGAGTCTAAAAAATTAGATCATACTTCCGCCGTTAATAAATTTGAATTTTTAAAAAAATTATTTCCAAATCAAGTTTTACTATTACATGGAAAAACTGAAATAAATGAAAAAGAAAAAATATTAAATAATTTTCAAAAAAATAAATTTAAAATTCTTGTTTCAACAACAATTATTGAAGTTGGAATTGACTTTCCTAATGCAAATGTAATAATTATTGAAAATGCAAACAAGTTTGGTTTATCACAGCTACACCAGCTAAGAGGTCGTGTTGGTCGAGGAGATAAAGAGTCAACATGTATATTAATGTTCAAGTCAAATTTATCTGAAAATGCAAAAAAAAGAATTAATATATTAAAACAAAGTAATGATGGTTTTTTTATATCTGAAGAAGATATGAAAATTAGAGGTTTTGGAGACCTACTTGGCTTTAAACAGAGTGGTATTAAAAATTTTAAATTAGCTGACCCTATTCATAATAGTGATCTTTTTTTACTTGCTGAAAAAGAAATAAAAAGAATCGAAAACACTAATGAAGATATTAGTAAGTTTAAGCCACTTATTAAGCTTTACGATAGAGCAGATATTATCAATGATATTGCTTAGGTCTTTGATGACGTTCCTGCAGACACTATAAATTTAGAGGCCTCTTCAAATGACATATTTAAATAGATAACATCTTCAACAGGAAACATTAGTAAAAATCCACTTGTAGGATTTGGGGTTGTGGGAACAAAAACATTTACTAGTTTCATATTAGTTTTTTGAGCCATCTCTCCAGTATTTTCTTTAGTTGCAAAACCAACAGCCCAAACCCCTTTTCTAGGATATTCGATTAACACAACACTTTTTTGACCGTTATCTTTTTTAGAAAATGTTTCAGTCATTTGAACTATTGCCGAATAAACAGTTCTTAAAAAAGGAATTCTTTTAAATAGATCATCAATTAATTTTAAAATTCTTCTTCCAAAAAAAGAAAGTGACAAACCACCAACAAAAGTAATAAATATGATTGAAATAATTATTTCAACACCAGGTATATTAAAGGGCAAATAACTATTAGGATTAATATTTGCTGGTATTAAATTTGATGAAATACCAATAAGAATTTTACTAAGATACAGGGTAAAACCAATTGGTATTAAAACAACTACACCTGCTATAAAATAGTTTCTTAATGTTAAAGATAATGATTTTTTTGAATTTTTTTTAGCCATAGGTCTAATTATAACTTGAATAAATAACAAAAATAATTGCAATGATAAACAAAACAATTAAAATTTTATTATTAAGATTCATGATATTGTAATATTATCAATTTATACACTTATGAATAGAAGAAAATTTTTATCTTATGTTGGTTGTAGTTGTTGTGGATATTTCTTGCCCTCTTGTACTACCGCACCGATTACTGAGAGAAAACAATTAAAAATTGTTTCTGAAGCTAAGCTAAATGCTCAAGCAGCACAAATTTATGAAAAAGTTAAAGAAAAAGAAAACATGAGTGATGATAAAAAAACTCTTAATGAAATTAAACAGATTGGAAGAAAAATGGAAAATTCTATATCTGAATATTTTGATCGAGAAGGTTTAAACGATCCTACTGCTAATTTTGATTGGGAATATATTTTAATAGATAAAAAAAAAGTTAGAAACGCTTGGTGTATGCCGGGTGGAAAGATTGCTGTATACACAGGTATTCTTGAAGCAACAAAAAATACCGATGGTTTAGCTGCTGTTATGGGACATGAAATTGCCCATGCTGTTGCAAAACATTCAGTTGAAAGAGCTAGCAGAGGAACTTTATTAAATGTTGGAACAAAGATAATTGATATTGCCTCAGGTGGAGTGCTTTCAGATATCAACAGAACAACAGGCATGAACACTGTTGGTTTATTGGCTCAATTGGGAATTTTAAATCCTTTTAACAGAAAACAAGAAAGCGAAGCAGACTATTTAGGTATGATATTTTCATCTCTATCTGGTTATGATATAAGAGAGACAGTAAAAATTTGGGAGAGAATGAAAAAACTTAATAAAGGAAAAGAACCCCATGAATTTATGAGCACCCACCCTTCTTCTGATAATAGAATCAAAGATTTAAATGAAAAAATGAACCAAGTGATTTTAGATTATCCGCCAATTAAGACAGTTTAGAAGAATTATGGTGAGCCCTGATGGACTCGAACCATCGACCCATTCCTTAAAAGGGAATTGCTCTACCAACTGAGCTAAGGGCCCCCAATTTATTCAAACTGAATGATTGTTATATACAGATTTATTTTATTTTTTCAAATGTCAATTTAGGCAAATATTAAATTCTACTACAACTTATCTATGTATTTATCATGAAATTTATCAAACGTACCTGCCTCAATATTGTCTCTAATAGAAGACATTAATTCTTGATAAAAGTTGATATTGTGTAGTGTCAATAGCATTGAAGCCAGTATTTCATTTGTATTAAAAAGATGGTTTAGATAATTTTTAGAATATTTATTGAGGCTTAAATTATCACAATTAGAATCCAAAGGTGTATTATCGTTTTGATATTTATTATTTTTTATATTTATTCTTCCTTCCCAAGTAAAGGCAAGTCCAGTTCTTCCAGATCTAGTAGGCAGAACACAATCAAACATATCAATACCACGTTTGACAGCTCCAAGAATATCGGAGGGTGTACCAACACCCATCAAATAATGAGGTTTTTCATCAGGCAGATGTTCTTTTACATCATCTAAAACTGCAAACATTTCTTGTTGAGTTTCACCAACGGCAAGTCCCCCTAATGCATAACCGTCAAAACCTATATTCATTAATTCATTTAATGACTTAATTCGCAAATCCTTGAATAACCCTCCTTGCACAATACCAAATAAAGCTTTATGTGGATTTATACCAAATGCCTTTTTTGACCTTTCTGCCCAATACAAAGATAAATCCATAGATTTTTTTATTAAATCATAATCTTTTGTTTTTTTTGGACACTCATCCATAATCATAACGATATCAGAATTTAACCCTAGTTGAATTCTTATACTTTCTTCAGGGCTTAAGTAAAATTTTTTACCATCTACATGTGAATTAAATATAGCTCCTTTTTCACGATCAATTTTATTTAATTTAGAAAGAGACATTACTTGAAAGCCACCAGAGTCTGTTAAAATTGGTAAATCACAATTCATAAATTTATGTAGGCCACCAGCAGATTTAATTCGTTCAACACCTGGTCTAATCATTAAATGGTAAGTGTTAGACAAAATTATTTGAGAACCAGTTTTTTTTATGTCTTCAATTTTACAAGCTTTAACAGTTGCCTGTGTACCAACTGGCATAAAAGCTGGGGTATTTATTCTTCCACGATGTGTTTCTATAACACCTGATCTAGCAAACTTATTTTTTTTTAGAACTTTAAAGGCAAAATTTTTTGATGCCATCCAATAGATTATTGCGATTTAAAGCTAATGATCTTATCTGGATCAGATACAGATCCGTTATTGCTTTCATCACCTCTTTTTATTTTGTCTACTAAATCCATTCCGTCAATTACTTTACCAAAAACAGTATATTGTCTGTCTAAAAAAGGTGCTGGTTTAAAGCATATAAAAAATTGACTATTTGCACTATTTGGATCCGAAGATCTAGCCATTGATAAAGTTCCCCTATCATGGGGCAAACTACTAAATTCTTGCTTTAAATCTGGCAAATCAGAACCTCCCATTCCAGCTCTTCTTAAATCAAAATCTTTAGACTCTGAATTCCCAAACTTAACATCACCAGTTTGAGCCATAAAGCCATCAATAACTCTGTGAAAAACAACGTTATCGTATTTGCCATCGTTTGCTAGTTCTTTAATTCTTTTTACGTGATTTGGAGCTATATCTTCAAATAACTCTATTTTTACATCTCCATCTTTTAATTTTAAAATCATTATGTTCTCCTCAGCTGTTGATTGATTAGTAATAAAAAAAAATAAGATAAATAAATTAATTAAGATTTTATTCATATTTTTCTTTTAAAGATTTGATAGTACTTTTAGTAGTAAATTTCTTAATATCACCGTTTAATTTAACAATCTCTTTAACAAATCTAGAAGAGATTATTTGATTTTCAACATCTGACATTAAAAAGATTGTTTCGATATTCTGATTTAATTTTCTATTCATTCCAGCTAATTGGAATTCATACTCAAAATCTGACACAGCTCTTAATCCCCTTAAGATAATGTTTGATTTATATTTTTTACACAAATCTGTGGTTAATGAACTAAAAGATACAACTATAATTTTTTTTTTATTAAGTTTTAAATCTTTAAATAAAGCTTTGTTGAGAATCTCAATTCTCTCCTCAGAACTAAAAAGATAATTTTTACTACTTACATCAGATACTCCAACAACAATCTTATCAACTAATTTTAAGGCTTTTTTTATTACATCTATGTGCCCATAGGTGATTGGATCAAATGTGCCAGGGTATATAGCTATTTTACTCATTATATTAAATTAAGTTATCATCTATTTTAATAGCAGACACAACTTTTTCCTCACCAGATAATTTAATAATCCTAACACCTTGTGTGTTTCTACCAGCAGTTCTAATTTCTTTAACAGCAACCCGTATAACTCTACCTTTGTTAGTTGATATCAAAATTTCATCACCCTCATTAACAGGGAATGAGGATGTAATGTTTCCATTTCTTGGTGAATTAACAATGCCAATAATACCCTTACCTCCCCTGTTTGTAGCTCTGTAGTCAAAATGAGAGGTTTTTTTACCAAATCCATTTTCACTTATTGATAAAACAAACTTCTCTTTTGCATTTAATTCAGATTTTTCATCTTTGGTTTTTTTTCCATTTTTCTTAATTTTGTCACTATCAATAACAGATAAAGAAACTATTTGATCATCGGGTGCTAATTCAATTCCCTTAATACCTTTTGAAGATCTTCCTTTAAAAACTCTTAATTTTTTTGCTTCAAATCTTATACATTTACCAAATTTTGTACTTAAAATTACGTCTTGATCATCTTTACAAATTTTAACCCCTACTATCTTGTCGTTGTTATCTAATTTCATCGCAATTTTCCCAGAGGCATTAATAGATGAAAAATCATCTAAACTATTTTTTCTAACTTTACCAAGAGCTGTAGCAAAGATTATTTGATAATTTTTAGATTCTGTTTCATCTTCGGGCATTGGCATAATTGAACTGATTGCTTGATGGCTCTTCAAAGGTAAAATATTAAATAAAGATTTACCCTTTGATGTAGATGATCCTTCAGGTATTTTCCAAGCTTTTACCTTGTAAACCAACCCTTCTGTAGAAAAAAACAAGACTGAAGTATGTGTATTTACAGATAAGGTTTGTATCACAGAGTCTTGGTCTCTAGTTGTAATTCCTGATTTACCTTTACCACCTCTTTTTTGTTTTTTAACACCATCCAATGAGCCCCTTTTAATGTATCCCTGAAGTGTCACTGTAATGATTACAGATTGTTTTTGAATTGTTTCTTCAATATCGTAGTTTAAAACTGCATCGATTATTTTAGTTCTTCTTGGTACAGCAAATTTTTCTTTAATATTTTTAAGTTCTTCACCTATCACTTTTAGCAATTCTTTTTTTGAAGATATAATTTTTTTAAAGTTCGCAATCAGATCTGCTAGTTTTTTTATTTCAACTTCAATTTCATTTATTCCAAGCGCAGTTAATTTTTGTAATCTTAATTCTAGAATAGCTAGAACTTGAGGCTCAGATAAAGAGTATAAGTTTTTGCTTTTTTTGCCATCAACTAAGGAAATTAATTTTTGAGATTTATTAATTTTCCACTTAGTTTTTAATATAGATCCTTTAGCGTGATCAGGTGTTTTTGAGGATCGAATTATTTTTATAATTTTATCTAAATTTTCCACCGAAACTGATAACCCCAATAAGATATGTGCTCGCTCTTCTGCTTTTTGTAATTCAAATTTTGTTTTTTTTATTACAACATCTTCTCTAAAAGATAAAAAATTTGCTAAGAAATCTTTAAGTGTGCAAGTTTTAGGTTTACCTTCAACAATAGCTAGAGTGTTAAATCCAAAAGAGCTCTCAATTTGAGTATTCTTATAAAGTTGTCTTTTAATTGTTTCTGGCTCAACGCCATTTCTCAAATCAATTGCTACTCTTATTCCTTCTCTGTTAGACTCGTCTCTTATATCTTTAATTCCTTCAATTTTTTTTTCCCTTACAAGCTGAGCAATTCTTTCATTTAAAACTGATTTGTTTACTTGATAAGGTATCGAAGTGATAACTAATCTTTCTCTTCCATTTTTTTGTTGTTCTATTGATACTTCACCTCTAATTTTAAAAGATCCTCTTCCGTTATTATAACCCTGTTTAATAATATCTTTTCCAATGATTACACCTCCTGTTGGAAAATCTGGACCAGGTATATGTTTCATTAATTCTTTAATTTTAATATCTTTGTCTCCTATAAGAGCTAAAGTTCCATCAATTATTTCACCTAAATTGTGAGGTGGAATACTCGTGGCCATCCCTACTGCAATACCTCCGGCACCATTTACTAATAAATTTGGAAATTGTGCAGGTAAAACACTTGGCTCTTTTTCGGTTTCATCATAGTTGCTTTTAAATGAAATGGTATTTTTCTCAATATCATCAATTAAAAATTGTGAAACTTTTGATAGACGTGTTTCAGTATATCTCATAGCTGCTGCTGGATCTCCATCAATTGAACCAAAGTTTCCTTGACCCTGAACCAAAGGTAAGCTCATTGAAAAATCTTGTACCATTCTAACAAGAGCATCATAAACAGATTGATCTCCATGAGGATGATATTTACCAATAACATCTCCAACTATTCTTGCAGATTTTCTAAATTGTTTTGACCAATCATAACCACCTTTATACATCGCATATAAAATTCTACGATGAACAGGTTTAAGGCCATCTCTAATATCTGGTAGAGCACGGCTAACTATTACGCTCATTGCATAAGAAAGATATGATGAGCTCATCTCATCATGCATTGAGATTAGTTTAATATTATTATCTTTTGTCTCTTCAGATTTTTGCATAGAAACTAAAAGGGAATTTCATCATCCATGTCGTTAGATATTTGAGAAGAGTCCTCTATATTATTTTGTGGATTAGGATCATTTTGAATGCCACCCCCATTACCACCACCCAACATTGTTAACGAAGAATTATATCCTTGAATAACAACTTCAGTAGAATATTTATCCTGACCAGATTGTTCATCTTTCCATTTTCTTGTTGTTATTTGACCCTCAACATAAATTTGAGCACCTTTCTTAAGATACTGTTGAACAACATTTACTAAACCTTCATTAAATACAACTATACGGTGCCATTCAGTTTTTTCTTTTTTTTCTCCAGTATTTTTATCTTTCCAAGATTGACTTGTTGCTAGGCTTAATCTAGCTACACTCTTGCCATTTACCATTTGTTTAATTTCTGGATCTGCGCCCAAACGACCAATTAATAACACTTTATTTAAACTTCCAGCCATAATATTTTTATATTTGTTTATTTAATTAATTAGATTTATACCACAATTCTTCTGAATATTAATTTTATTAATTCAAAGCAACAAAAATTATGATGAAAAAGATAGTTATTAAGGGTGCTAAAGAACATAATTTGAAGAATGTTTCTGTAGAGATTCCTAAAGATAAATTTGTGGTAATTACAGGTCTCTCTGGTTCAGGAAAATCATCTTTAGCATTCGATACTATTTATGCCGAGGGACAACGAAGATACGTTGAAAGTTTATCTGCATATGCAAGACAGTTTTTGGATAAAATGAAAAAGCCAAATGTTGATCTTATTGAAGGATTAAGTCCAGCGATTGCAATTGAACAAAAAAATACTTCAAAAAACCCAAGATCTACGGTTGCAACAGTTACTGAAATTTATGATTACATGAGGGTACTCTATGCAAGAGCTGGTATTCCCTATTCACCATTTACTGGTAAACCAATAACTTCACAAACGATAACTCAAATAGTTGATTTAATTAAAAAACTACCTAAAAAATCTACAATTTACATATACGCTCCTGTAGTTAGAGGTCGTAAAGGTGAATATAGAAAAGATATTTTAAGTTACAAAAGAAGAGGTTTTAGAAAAATTAAGATTGATAATGTCTTATACGATATAGAAAAATCTCCAAATTTAGACAAAAAACTTAAACACGATATTTCAGTTTTGGTTGATAGAATTGTTTTAAACTCAAAGCTAGGAAATAGACTAGCCGAAAGTATTGAAACAGCTGTTAATCTTGCAAACGGATTAGTTTTTGTTGAATATGAAGATGAGACTTTGCCTCAAAAACACAGAAAAGTAGAGAAATTAATTTATTCAACAAAATTTGCGTGTCCAGAAAGTGGATTTACAATTGAAGAAATAGAACCAAGATTATTCTCATTTAATAGTCCTTACGGAGCCTGTGAAGAGTGTGAAGGTATTGGTATGAAGTTAAATGTGGATCCTAATCTTGTTGTACCAGATGAAAGAAAAAGTCTTGCTGATGGTGCTATTGAACCTTGGTCAAAATCTACAACTTTATATTATGCTCAAACACTATCATCACTAGCTAAACATTATGGTTTTTCTTTAGATGAAAAATGGAAAAAACTACCAAAAAAAATAAAAGATATTGTTCTTTATGGATCAGACGAGGATGAAATTAAGTTTAATTATGACGATGGTTACGAAAAATATTCTTATAAAAAAACGTTTGAAGGTGTCATTAACAACCTTGAAAGAAGATTTTTAGAGTCTGATAGTGAATGGAAAAGAGAAGCTATTGCAGAGTATCAATCTGATACTGCCTGCGAAGCATGTAATGGAGATCGTTTAAAGGAAGAGGCATTATGTGTAAAAATTAACAATCTAAATATTAGCGAAGTGACAAAGAAATCAATATTTGATGCTGCTGAGTGGTTTAAAGATTTAGTAAATCATATAGACAAAAGACAATTTAAAATTGCTGAGCATGTATTAAAGGAAATAAATGAAAGATTAAATTTTTTATTAAATGTAGGCTTGGATTATTTAACCCTATCTAGAGAGTCTGGAACATTATCTGGTGGTGAGGCTCAACGAATAAGATTAGCCTCTCAAATAGGTTCTGGTTTAACTGGTGTTCTTTATGTGTTGGACGAACCATCGATTGGTTTGCATCAAAAAGATAATGTTAAACTTATCAATGCACTTAAAAGATTAAGAGATCTTGGAAATACTGTAATAGTAGTTGAGCACGATACTGAGACTATGGAGAATGCAGATCATATTATAGACTTAGGTCCAGAGGCAGGTACTAATGGTGGTCAAATATCGTCCCAGGGCACATATGATGAGATTAAAAAAGATAAGAATAGTATCACTGGACAATATCTTGCAAATAAAAAGAAAATTGACATTCCAAATACAAGACGTTTAGCTAAAAATGGAAGGTTTGTTGAAATCAATGGTGCAACAGGAAATAATTTAAACAATGTTAATCTTAAAATTCCTACAGGAACTTTCACTTGCGTTACTGGTGTATCGGGAAGTGGAAAATCTACACTAATATTACAAACACTATTCCATGCTTTGAATTTAACGCTTAATAATAAGGCTAAAAAAGCTCCAAAAGCTTTTAAAGGTTACAAAGGTGTTGAATTAATTGATAAAATTATTGATATAGACCAATCACCCATTGGAAGAACACCAAGATCTAATCCTGCTACATATACAGGTGCATTTGGTCCAATAAGAGATTGGTTTACAAGTTTGCCAGAATCTAAAACTCGAGGTTATAAACCAGGGCGTTTTTCGTTTAATGTTAAAGGTGGTAGATGTGAGGCTTGTGAGGGTGATGGTGTGATTACTTATGAAATGCACTTTTTACCAGATGTTTATATTCAATGTGATGAATGTAAAGGTACGAGATATAATAGAGAAACTTTAGAGATAAAATTTAAAGGTAAAAGTATTGCTGATGTTTTGGATATGTCTGTTGATGAAGGTTGCGAATATTTTGAAAATATATCAAATATTAAAACAAAATTATTAACATTAAAAAAAGTTGGATTGGGCTATATAAAAATTGGTCAGCAAGCAACAACCCTTTCGGGTGGTGAGGCTCAAAGAATTAAACTTGCTAAAGAGTTATCAAAAAGATCTACAGGACGAACAATGTATATTTTAGATGAACCAACAACTGGTTTACATCAACATGATATTAAAAAACTTTTAGAAATTCTTCACACATTTGTAAAACTTGGTAACACAGTTATTGTAATTGAACATAATTTAGATGTTATAAAAACAGCTGATTATATTGTTGATATGGGTCCTGAAGGTGGTGTAAAGGGAGGAAAAATTATCGCAGAGGGTAAACCTGAAGAAGTTACCAAAATTAAAGAGAGTTATACTGGTCAATTTTTAAAACCCTTATTAAATTAAATATAAAAACTTAAAAATAATCTAATTTTAGTGTATAGTTTTAAGAATCATGAGTAATTTATTATCTTCTTTATCAAAAACAGTTCATGCGTCTTTAGCTTTAGCTATAATTTTGTTTGTTGGAATGTTCTTCCAAAATGAAGGTATTGCTTTTGATACATTGTTTTGGAGTTGGTTATTTAGATATATACATGTCCTTGTTGCAATAATGTGGATTGGATTACTTTGGTATTTCAATTTTGTTCAAATTCCAAACATGACTAAAATTCCAGATGAACAAAAGCCAGCAATTGGAAAAGTAATTGCTCCAGCAGCTTTATTTTATTTTAGATGGGCTGCAGCTTTTACTGTTTTATCAGGTTTAATTCTAGCTTGGTTAAATGGTTATCTGCATGATGCAATGACTTTTAGTATTGGCTCTGGGATACCAAAACATACTGCAATAGGAATTGGCATGTGGTTAGGTATAATAATGGCTTTTAACGTTTGGTTTGTAATATGGCCAAATCAAAAGAGAGCCTTAGGAATTGTTGAGACCGATCCTGAAACAAAAGCAAAATCTGCAAAAACAGCAATGCTGTTCTCTAGAACAAATACTCTTCTTTCTCTACCAATGTTACTTACGATGGTAGCTGCACAAAATATTTATTAATTTATTTACTATCGTCTTCTCTTAAGACAGTTTTTTGAGAAACTCTTAATCTTACCAATACAGTATTGGCTATGTAAATTGATGAATAAGTTCCAAAAACAACTCCTAAAATCATAGCTAGTGAAAATCCTTTTAAGATTTCACCACCAAAAAAATAAATTGCAAGTAATGCAAGTAAAGTTGTTGCAGAAGTAATTATTGTTCTAGATAAAGTTTCATTAATTGAAATATTAGTTAGTTCAAATATCTTAATATCTGAATATTTTCTTAAATTTTCTCTTACACGATCAAATATTACAACAGTGTCATTCATTGAATAACCTACAATAGTCAACACCGCAGCAATAATTGATAAGTTGATCTCTAGACTAAATAATGAAAATACACCAAGCGTAACAATAACGTCATGAAATAGAGCTAAAATAGCTCCAAGACTAAACTGCCATTCAAATCTAACCCAAATATAAATAAGCATTATTGCAAGTGATAAAGAAATCGCTATTACACCAGATTTTAATAATTCGGCACTTACTTTTGGTCCTACATTTTCAACTCTTCTAAAATCATAGCTATTACCAAATGACTTATCAAGATTTACCTTTATCTCCTCAATTATATTTTTCTTATTATCTTTATTTTCAAATTTAATTAAAAAATCATTATCAGATCCAAATTTTTTAACTGAGACATCACCTAGGTTCATTTGACTAAATTTATCACGAAGTGAGCTTACATTTATTTTTGTATCGTTAGATCTTAATTCGATTAACGTTCCACCTTTAAAATCAATACCAAAATTAAGACCCTTAAATATAAGTAACAGTAACGAAATAATAATTAAGGCACCAGATAAGACATTAAAATGATTATAATATTTGTTAAATGCAATCATTAGATCAACTTCCCACTATTTTTGTTTTTAGTCACATAAAGACTGGTGAATAATCTGGCGATAAAATAGACTGAAAATAGTGTTGTAAATATTCCAACACCTAAAGTTACAGCAAAACCTTTAACTGGTCCTGATCCCATAAAAAACAGAATTACTGCAGCTAATAAAGTTGTAATATTGGCATCAATTATTGCAGTTCTAGATTTAGTATAGCCACCATCAAATGCTAAAATATTATTAGTTTCGTCTTTAAGCTCTTCTTTAATTCTTTCAAAAATCAAAACATTTGCATCAACAGCCATACCAACAGTCAAAATTATTCCTGCAATACCTGGTAAGGTTAAGGTTGCTTCAAATAGAGTAAGCACACCTAAAAGTATAAATAAATTTATTATTAGAGTAACGTTTGTTATTAAACCAAAAAATCTGTACTTAACAAACATAAAGATAATCACTAACAAAAAACCAATTGATAAAGCAATCATACCAGCATTTATTGAGTCTTGACCAAGGTCAGGACCAACTGTTCTTTCTTCAATTATTTCTAAAGGAGCTGGTAATGCACCTGATCTTAACAATAAAGCTAGATCAGTTGCTGATTGAAAAGTAAATCCTCCACTAATTTGTCCAGCACCACTTGCAATAGTATCTCTTACTACTGGAGCACTTATTATTTTTCCATCTAAGACTATAGCTAATTGTTTTCCTATACCTGTTGAGGTTGCTTTACCAAATCTTTTGGCTCCTACTCTGTCTAAAGTAAAAGAAACAATTGTTTGATTATTTTGTGTATCCATCTTGGGCTGTGCATCAAGTAGGTTTTCACCGCTAATTATAATCCTCTTACTAACTACTGCTTCTTGAGTTCCATCCTCAAATTCTAATTTTTCAACACCAAATCTGTCGTCCTCGTTTTGCGTAACAAATCTAAATGTGAGATTTGCAGTTTTACCTAAAAGAGATTTAACTCTCATAGGATCGTCTAAACCCGGAAGTTCTACCAAAATCCGGCTGTTACCTCTTTTGAGAATATTAGGTTCATTAGTTCCCACTTCATCAACTCTTCTTCTTACAATTTCAATAGCTTGATCTTGAGAAGAGGTTTTTAGATTTATAAGACCTTGTCGCGAAAAATTAATCTTTAAGTTGAGGCCAGTATCTTCAATTTCTAACTGATGTGATTTAAATCTTGGATAATAAGGATTAATTTCACTATTTTCATCTTCAAAAATTTCTATGACTTGTTGCTTATTTTCGTCTGAAACATTAAAAAAAATATTTTGTTTATCTATTTTTATATTATTTATTCTAATGTCTTTGTCTTTGAAAAAATTTCTAATTGTAGTTGTTAAATTTTGTAATTTTTGTTCTATTACGGGCTCGTTATCAATTTCAAGTAATAAGTAAGAGCCACCCTGAAGATCTAAACCTAAATTTATTTTCTTATCAAAAAAACTATCATCAAACTTAAACAAATTTGATGAAGCGATTAGAACAAATAATAAAGAAAAAATAGTTATAAAAACAATTCTTAACTTAGAAAAATAAAGCACTTATCTAAAATTGTTTATTTTTTAACTTCTTGAGTATTTTGAAGACTTTGAATACCAGTAGCTTTTACAACTTCAACTTTAATATTTTCAGCTATTTCTACTTCTACCTTGTCATTATCTATAAGTCTCTCAACCGTACCAGTGATACCACCTGAGGTAATAACTTTGTCGCCTCTTTTAAGGTTTTCAACCATAGCTTTATGTTCTTTTACTTTTTTTTGTTGAGGTCTAATTAAGAAAAAATAAAAAATAACAAATATTAAAATTAACGGTATAAATTGTCCTATTCCTGAACCTTCCATAATTCTCCTTTTAAGTATGGTGAATATTTATACTATCTGTATCTCTAAAACAACTTTATTTCTGTGAAATTAATTCTAAATTATTCATATATTCTCTAAGAACTTTAGGAACAACGATCGAACCATCTTTTTGCTGATAATTTTCTAATACTGCTATTAAAGTCCTACCAATGGCAAGACCGCTTCCATTTAAAGTTCCAACAAAGACTGTTTCTTTATTTTTGTTTTTATATCTAGTTTTCATTCTTTGAGCCTGAAATGTTGAACAAGATGAGCATGATGAAATTTCACGAAACTTGTTTTCTGATGGCAGCCAAACTTCAATATCATAGGTTTTTTCAGCACTAAAACCCATATCACCAGAACATAAAATAACTTTTCTGTAAGGAAGTTCCAATTTATCAAGAATGTCAGTTGCACAATTTGTCATTCTTTCTAACTCTTCTAAACAATTTTCTTTTTCGACAATGCTTACTAGTTCAACTTTATAAAACTGATGCTGTCTAATCATACCTTTTGTATCTTTACCATAACTTCCTGCTTCTTTTCTAAAGCAAGGAGTTGATGCTACAAATCTCATTGGGAGATGATTTTGATCAACTATTTTGTCTTTCACGATGTTTGTTAAAATTACTTCAGCTGTAGGAATTAAAAATTTTCTATCTGATCCTTCATCGAATTTAATTTCAAACTGATCATTTTCAAATTTAGGTAACTGTCCGGTTCCATACATTGTGTTATCTGATGCAATTAAAGGTGGTGATATTTCTTGATATCCATTTTTATTTATATGTGTATCCAACATAAAGTTAGATAAGGCTCGTTCTAGCAATGCTAAATGGTTTTTTACAAAAACAAATCTAGATCCTGTTGTTTTAGTTGCTAAGTCAAAATCTAACATTCCAAGGTTTTCACCAAGCTCATAGTGAGATTTAGGTTTAAAATCAAATTTTGGTATATTTCCTGATTTTAATATCTCTACATTATCATTTTCATCTTTACCGCTAGGGACATCAGCATGAGGAATATTGGGTATATTAGAGAGTAAACTATCTAACTCTTTTTTAATTTTTTTTTGTAAATCAGATAATTTATCTAATTCCAAACTGAGCTCTTTAGATTTTTTGAATAAAGTTTCGTCTTTAGATTTTGAAATATCTTTTTTTTCTTTTTCAATAGCTTCTTTTTTTTGAATTAAATCTCGATTTTCTTCGTCCAAATTTTGTAATTTTTTAAAATCAATTTTAATAGATCTTTTTTCTAGAGCTTTTTCAAAACCAGGGAAATCTTTTCTAATTTCCTTTAAATTATGCATCAGTTTTTTCTAAATTTTTGTTTTCTATAAATTTTACTGAAAATATTGATAATTCATATAAAATTAACAATGGTATTGCTAATCCTATTTGTGTAATTGGATCTGGAGGAGTTAACAAAGCTGCAGCAGCAAAAATTATTACCACAACATACTTTCTTCTGTCTTTTAAAAACTGGCTATCTACAACACCTATTCTTGCAAGAAGACTTAACACAACAGGTAATTGAAAACTAATTCCAAAGGCAAAAATTAATTTCATTACTAAAGACAAGTATTCATTTACTTTTGCTTCCAATTGTATTGGTAGGCTCGTTGATAAACCGGTGCTCTCAAAAGATAAAAAGAACTTAATTGCTAATGGCATGATCAAATAATAAACCAACATACCACCTAGAAAAAAAAGTATTGGGGTAAGTATTAAGTAAGGTAAAATTGCAATTTTTTCATGTTTATATAAACCTGGCGCAATAAACTTCCATATTTGCATTAATATAAAAGGGCAAGTTACAAAAAATGCTGTAAAAAAAGATACTTTTAAATAAGTTAGAAAGGTCTCTTGAAGTGCAGTAAAGATTAATCTTCTATCTGAACCATCATCTTTTACAGCTTGTGCAAATGGGTCTACTAGAAAACCATAAATATATTCAGCAAAAAAATAGCAGAAAATAAAAAATATAAATAAAAAAATAAAACTATGTATAAGCCTTTTTCTTAATTCAGTTAAATGACTAACAAAGCCACTGTCTTTTTCCTCATTATTCATCTTTTTTTATTTCTTTTTTTACTTCGTTATTAGTTTTTTCATCATCGATTTCTAAATTAGAAACCTCGTTTTGAATATTGCTGACATATCTTTTTGCAGTGCCAATCCATGAACCTGCTTTTTTTAACATAATTGGAAAATCTTTTGGACCAAGAACAACTATAGCGATAGCAACAACTATCAATATCTCAAACCAACCAATAGTAGGCATGTGAGTTATTCTTTGTTATTGGAGTCTTTATTTTCGTCGGAAATATTTTTTGGCTCCGTATCGTCAGTTACATCTGACGCCATACCTTTTTTAAAGCTTTTAATACCTTTGGCAACATCTCCCATTAAACTAGAGATTTTACCTCGTCCAAATAATAAGACTACCAATATTACAACAACTGCTATTTGCCAAATTCCTATGCTCATAGAAACTTATAACCTTTTTATTATAAATTTAAAAGTTACTTTTTTGTTACTCTTTCTCTTCACTATCAAGAGTACTATTCAGCATCTCATCAATATTAGAATAAATATCTTCTTTTTTTTCTTCCTGCTTTTCTTTATAAAAGTTACCTGTTCCAAAAATAGCGCTATCAACGCTAGAGCTATCAATCATACCTGCTGCACCTAATTCATCTATATTTGGAAGATCTGATAGTTTTTGGATATTAAAGTGACTTAAAAAATCATCTGTAGTTACATATTGAATAGGTCTTCCAGGCACATCTTTTCTTCCACCAGGTTTAACCCAATTAAGCTCCATTAGAATATCAAGTGTATTTGTTCCAAAAGCTACACCTCTTATCTCCTCAATTTCAGCTCTTGTTACAGGTTGGTGATAAACAATTATAGCTAAAGTTTCGACAGCAGCTCTAGATAATTTTTTTTCAACAGTTCTCTCTTGAGACATAAGGTTTGCTAATTTTGGAGATGTTCTAAAAGACCATTTATTCTTAATGCATACTAAATTTATTCCTCGATTTGAGTACTCTTGTTGTAATTTTTCTAGTGATTTTAAAACATTTAATTTTTTTGAAAGTTTGCTTTCAATAGTATCAACATCAAGTGGTTCAGCAGCAGCAAAAATTACACCCTCTATTTCTTTCTCAATTTCAGTTAATTTTGAGGGAAACTTGACTACATTATCTTTATTTATTTTTTGTTTTTTAATCACTTAATTCCTTTACATAGATATCATCAAATAGTTTTTCCTGTTTAATTGATAGATTTCCCTCTTTAGCAAGCTCAAGGGACCCAGCAAAAATTCCTGCTTTACCAGTTCTTTTATATCTTGAACCAGATTTAAAATTTGCAGGTATTAATTCATCGAGTTTTTTCCAGTCAGCTAGTTTTCCAAAAAAATCTTTAATAGTTTTAATTCCATCCTCAGTAGTAAAAACTGGCAATTTTGGAATGTTCACCCTTTGAAAATCTTTAGTCATAATAATAGTTGAATAGGTTTTTAAAAGTTCAAATAAACTTAAATTATATTCAGTGCTATAAATAGATCTGATATTTCCCTTCATCCCTCTTGTTCTTATTTCACGACCTAATCTTTTTCTTTTAAGCATTTGTTCAGAAAGTAAACGAATAAGTTCTAATTTTTTTAGTTGTAACTTTAATTTTTCTGCCACTTCTTGAACTTTAAACTCTTCCTCTGGAGTTCCTGGTAGCAATAACTTAGATTTTAAATAAGCAAGCCATGTTGCCATTAATAAATACTCAGAAGCTATTTCTAAATTTAAGTCTTTTTCTTTTGTAATATATTCATGAAATTGATCTGCCAGCTTTGTTATTGATATTTCTTCAAGATCAACTTTTTGAGCTTTTGCTAAATCTAAAAGAACATCTAATGGACCGTTATAGTTATTTATATCAACATTAAACAAAGCAGAATCAGACTCGGACATGATGAGATATTAACTTAAATTCTTATAAAATAGTGATGTTTTTTTTATAATAAAATTATTTACTAGAGGTGAATTTTCAGCAACAACCTTCATTTCATTGAAATTACCATTACAATGTAATGCTAGGTTGCATCCAGCTTCAAAACTTTTAATTGTATTAGTGCTTAAATCATATTTTAAACTCTTCATCGATAAGTCATCAGAAATCAAAACATTTTTAAACCGTATTTTTTTACGAATAATATTTATAATTTTTTTGGAATGCGTTGCAGTGTTAAGTGGGTCAATTTTTTTATAAATAATATGGGCAGTCATGGCGAATAAACTGTCTTTATTTTTAAAAGGAAAGAAATCATTTTTAATAAGGTAATTAATGTTCTTATCAACAATTGGTGTAAAATTATGACTATCCACCTTTGCAAGTCCATGACCTGGTATATGCTTGATTACTGTGCCTATTGAGTTTTGGTTAAATAAATCAATACAAATATCACCTACCTTTGAAACAATTTTCTTATTTTCTGAAAACGATCTGTCGCCAATAATATTACTCGCCCCTTTAATTCTAAGATCCAGTATAGGTAGTGTATTAATATTTACACCTATTTGTTTTAGAAGATATGAAGACTTATCAATAAATAATTTATAAATAATATTAAATTTTCTTTTATCCTGGACATATAATTTTCCAAAATATTCACCTGTCAAATTATCAAAAGTTATAATATTTTTTAACCTGTTCACTCTACCTCCCTCTTGATCAATCAAAATAGGATAATGGGGATCTTTGAATAGCTTTCTGATGCTATTTGTTAATAGTTTGGTCTGGTTTATAGATTTAATATTTCTTGAAAATAATATTATTCCCCAAGGTTTTTGTTTTTTTAAAAATTTTACTTCACTTGTTGTTAATTTCAGTGATTTAATACCAGTAATAAAGGCTTTTCTTTTACTTATCATTTTCTAAAAGTTTCCAAAAATTAAACTTTTTTTTCTTATCTTTATTTGTTTGTTTTACATACTCGATGATGTCTTGAGTATCATTTTCTAATATGGGTAATTTTTCTGAATACAGTTTTATCTTCTCATCATTATTTTTATAGGAACGATACGAATTTTTTAAATTTTCATCAGAAAAATAGTATCTACCAGTAAAAAAAATAAATACCAAAATAACTATTATAAAAATTAAATATTTAACTTCTTTTAACATTACATTTTGGATGGAGTATCAACACCAACAATATCCATTCCAGATTTTATTACATTAGAAATAACTTTTAAAAATACCAACTTGTCTAAAGGAACTTCTTTTTGTTCATTTATAAATCGTTTTTCTGGTTGTTGTTTTCCAAGATTCCAATATGAGTGAAATTCTGAGGCTAACTCATATAGATAAACAGGAATTCTATGTGGCTCAAGTTTTGCACTTGATATATCAATACACTTTGGCCATTCAGATAATTTTTTTAAAATTTTAATTTCATCTTCAGAATATTCAAAATTAAAATTATTAATATCAATTTTTTTATTTAAATCTTTATTAATGTGTCTGAATACAGATGAAATTCGTGCATAACAATATTGTACATAATATAATGGATTATCTTTTGACTTTTCTTTTACTGCATCAAAATCAAAATCGAGTTCTGCATCACTACTTCTGTTCAACATTATAAATCGAGTGGCATCTTTGCCAACTTCTTCTATAAGATCATCAACAGTAATATAGTCTCCTTTTCTTTTAGACATTTTAAAAGGTTTATTGTCTTTTATAAGTTTTACTAACTGACTAATTTTACAAATTAATTTATCTTTCTCTCCTGAAAGTGCTTCGACTGATGATGAAATTCTTTTTATATATCCAGCATGATCTGCGCCAAGTATATTAATCAGATAATCAAATTTTCTATCAACTTTGTTTTTATGATAAGCAACATCGCTTGCAAAATATGTCCATGATCCGTCTGATTTCTGGAGAGCACGATCTTTATCATCACCAAAATCTGTGGATTTAAACAGCAATTGCTCACGTTCTACCCAATTATTATTGTCCTCACCTTCTGGTGCTTTGATTTTACCTTTATAAACAAACTTATTTTTTTCTAAAAACTGAACAACATTTTCAACTTCTTTATCTAAAACAATTTTTTTTTCACTTACAAAATTGTCGTGATTTATACCAAGACTATTAAGATTGTTTTTAATTAACAGTAATGCTTGTTCTATTGATAGTTCAGTTAAATTCTCACTAATTTCATCATAATTATCAAAATTCAAATTCGAGTTAGAAGATATATTATTGGCAAAATCTTTTAAATAATCACCAGGATATAAATCAGCATTATCAGATGGAAAAGGTTCTTTATGAGTTATTTCACGTATTCGAAAATATACTGATTTAGTAAAATTAATGATTTGATTACCATAGTCATTTACATAGTATTCTTTAGTAACTTTATGATTGTTGAAAGTTAATATGTTTGAAATTACGTCACCAAGTATTGCACCACGACAATGACCAACGTGTAATGGACCTGTTGGGTTTGCAGACACAAATTCTACAAGATAATTATTCTTTTTTTCTTTTAAATTAATTCCAAAAGTTTCAGAATTTTCACTGATTTCTTTAGTAAAATTTGCCCAGAAAGATTTCTTAAACTTTATGTTAATAAAACCAGGCTTTGCTATAGTTATTGTTTCAATTAGTTTATCTTTATCTTTTATTATAGGTGCAAGTTGTTCTGCTAGATCAATAGGTGATTTGCTATTAATTTTAGATAAAACCATTGCAACATTAGTTGAGATGTCGCAATTAAATTTAGGTGGAGGAATTTCAGCATTTATTCTATTAAAATTATCGGGAACAATTATTTTATTATCTTTTTGAAGTTCACTAATTATAGATTTGATTTTTTCTAGATAAATTTCAAAAATGTTCATTTATTTGCATTATAAAGGTTGATAGCATAACGATCAGTCATACCAGAAATAAAATCTGAGATAGCTCTATATTTATCTTTAGTCAATTGTTCTTTTGTAAGAAACTTTCTAGGTGAAGATTGAATTATATTGAATAATTTTTTTATAATTTTTTTACCTCTTTGGTTTTTTCTTAAAACAGATTTATTATCATACATGTTAGATCTTAAAAATGATTTAATTTCTTTCTCTGAACTTTGAATATTTTTAGAGAAACAAACTATTAATTCTTTTGATTTTGCAATATCTTTAAGAGATTTTATTTTTAATCTCTTTAAATTTTTTTGTGTATTAGTGATTAGGTCTTTTATCATTAGATCAATTGAGTCTCTTACTATTTGATTAATTGCTATTTTATAATTTTTTTTATTTATCTTTTTTTTATAATTTACATAAATATTTTTAAGAAAGTTAATCTCACATAGCTCTTCTAATTTAAAAAGATTTGCTTTAATTCCATCTTGAATATCATGATTATTGTAAGCTATATCGTCTGAAATAGCTGAAATTTGCGCTTCTAATGAGGGAAAAGTATTAAATTTAATTTTATTTTTAAAAACTTTTGATCCAATAAGTTTATTTATTGTGGTCAATTCATTAATTGGTCCATTATGTTTTAAAAGTCCCTCTAAGGTTTCAATTGTGAGATTCAAACCTTTAAATTTTAAATATTTGTTCTCTAAAAACATAACAATTCTTAAAGTTTGTAGGTTGTGATCAAAACCACCATGATTATCCATACATTCATGCAATGCATCCTCTCCAGCATGTCCAAACGGTGTATGGCCTAAGTCATGAGCAAGGCTTAAAGTTTCCGCCAAATCCTCATTTAGGTCCAAATATTTTGAGATCGATCTTGCTATTTGGGCAACTTCAATTGAATGAGTTATTCTGGTTCTAAAATGATCACCTTCAGTATTTACAAAAACTTGCGTCTTATGCTTTAGTCTTCGAAACGACGCACTATGGATAATTCTGTCTCTGTCTCTTTGAAAAGGTGATCGATACTTAGAGCTAGCTTCTTTATTAAGTCTACCTTTACTTTTAAATACGCCCAACAAAGTGTCTTTTTTCATCCTTTAATTTAAATAATTAAGTATTATATTAGTAATACCAGTGTTCAGTCATGATTAAAGAAATTAAATTTACGGATAAAGCTTTAAAACAAATAGAAAATTTATTGTCAAAAAAAGACGAAGGTTCTTTTTTTAGAATCGCTATTAAAGGTGGTGGTTGTTCTGGTTTTCAATATGAATTTACTTTCGATAAATCAAAGCAAGCTGATGATCTTAATTATCAAAATATTTTAATTGATAAGGCATCTGCTGACTTATTAAAAGGATCTGAAGTTGATTATGTATCTGAATTAATTGGTGAGTCTTTTAAAATTTCAAACCCTCAAACAAAATCTTCTTGTGGGTGTGGAGTTTCATTCTCTCTTTAATGCTCATCTCATCGTGGAATGTTAATTCTGTTAGAGCGAGAATAGAAAATATCAAAAGCTATCTTCTAAAATATAAACCAGATATTTTAATGATGCAGGAAATAAAAACTGAGGATATTAATTTCCCTTATGATGACTTTTCATCAATGGATTATGAAAGTCATGTATTTGGTCAAAAAAGCTATAATGGTGTAGCAATTATTTCAAAAAAAAAACTAACTAATATTAGAACAGATTTAATTAAGGATAAATTAAAACAATCGAGAATTATTTCTGCTGAAGTTGAATATAAAAAAAAAGCTATTCAATTAATAAACATTTATACTCCAAATGGAAATCCGGTTGATTCAGAAAAATATGATTATAAAAAAAATTGGATGGATCAATTAATTAAACAATTAAAATCCTTATCAAAGAAAAATTCTAAAATAATACTTGCTGGAGATTTTAATGTTATTCCTGCTGCAGAGGATGTTTATAATGTGAAAAGTTTTGAAGATGATGCTTTGTATCGACTTGAAATAAGAAAAAAATTTAGAGAAATGTTAAATCTTGGATTTAGTGATGTTTACCGACATTTTAATGAAGATAAAGAAGGCTATACCTTTTGGGATTATATGAGAGGTGCATGGCAAAAAAATAATGGAATGAGAATTGATCACTTTTTAGTATCAAGCTCAATAATTGATAATATTAAAGGTATTAATATAAATAAAGATCCTCGTGGAAGAGAAAAACCTTCGGATCACACTCCAATTGAGATTAACTTAGCTTAAAGATTTAATTTTATTAACCAATTCCTCGTTAATATTTCTTGGACTTTTGTCTAATCTATTTTTATGTCTTCTCTCACCTGGAAGTCTTACTTCACCCATAGACTTCATTTTATCAAAAAACTCATCTGCATGTTTTTGCCAGTCTGTTCCTGATGTTTTATCTGGACTAATTGCTAAAATAAATTCACCCCCACTTGGAGGACCACCATCATTGTTATCTTTAGCAGCTGTTTCAAAACTAAAATTATCACCAACGAGAGCACCAGCTAATAATTCTACCATCATAGCAATTGCAGAACCTTTGTAGCCACCAAAAGGAAGCAACACTCCACCATCAGCTATTTGTCCTGGATCAGTAGTTTCTTTACCATCTTTCGTAAGTCCTGTTCCTAATGGAACTTTGTGCCCTTCTCTTTTAGCAACTTGTACTTCCCCCATAGCCATTGAAGCAGTTGCCATATCATAAATTACAGGTGTCTTTCCAGGTCTAGGCCAAGCAAATGAAATTGGGTTTGTTCCAAAAAGAGGTTTAATTGCACCAGCAGGTGCAACGGCAGGCTTATAAGAAGTGCATGCAAAAGCAACTAAACCATCTTCAGCTAATTTTTCAGTTTCAGGCCACATAGCAGCCATATGATGTGAATTATTTATTGCTAAGACAGCAACACCATTTTCTTTAGCAGCTTTACTTAATTCTGGTAAACTTTTATTTAATACCACTGGAGCTAAACAATTATTTCCTGCAACTTTAATTACAGATGGTGACATTTTTTTAATTTCAGGTTTTCCTTTACCATTTATTTTTCCACTTTTTAATCCCGAAACATAAGCTGGTAATCTAAATAAACCATGAGAAAGCGAACCATCTCTTTCTGCATTTGTAATTAATTCTGAAAGTATTGATGCTGTATCTTCATCACATCCATTTGCTAAGAGAGTTTTTTTCGCTAAATTATTAATTTCGTCTAGGGTTAATGAAACAGTGTTCATTCTTTTGATTTACATTTCTTACATAAACCAAAAAATTCTAAATTGTATTTACTGTATTTCATCCCTGCTTCATCAGTAAAGTTTGATAAATATTTTGATAGTTTAGTGTTACTTATTTCAGAAACTTTTTCACAACTTTCACAAATTGAAAATGCTGTAGCCTTAGAAATTTGGCAACTAGAATTCTGACATGCGATGAATGCATTTCTACTTTCAATTTTGTGGATTTTACCTATTTCAACTAATTTATCTAATGCTCTATAAACTTGTAGAGGCGCATTGATACCTTTTTTCTGTACATTAAAAAGAATTGAATATGCTTTTAACGGCTCATGAGATTTATCAATTAAATCAAAAATAATTTTTTGGTTTTTTGAAAGATTATGTTGTTTTTCCATTTTAAATTTCTACTTAGTTTTTTAATTTAATCGATTGTTTAATTTTAAACAAAGATAATATGAACAATATCAACGCCGCTGCAATAATTGAAGGTCCGGAAGATGTATTAAATTCTAATGAAGAATATAGTCCTAAGATAACAGATAATAGGCCCCCAATTATAGAAAATAGAACCATTTTCTGAGGACTATCAGAGATATTTCTAGCCATTGCAGCAGGGATAATTAACATTCCTGTAATCAATAATAATCCAACCATTTTGATAGAAATAGCAATTACCGCTGCCATTAATATTGTGAAAATAGCCTTTGCTCTATCAGGGTTTAATCCCTCTGCCTCAGCTAATTCATAATTAACAGTTGATGCAAGCAAAGGTTTCCAAATTAATTTAAGTACAATTAAAATTAATGCTCCGCCTGTCCAAATTACAAGTAAATCATCGGTCGTTACCGCTAAAATATCACCAAATAATAAACCCATAATATCAAATCTTATAAATGTTAAGAAACCAATAACTACTAATCCAACGGCTAATGATGAATGAGCTAAAAGACCTAGCAATGCATCACCTGGAAGATTAGTTTTTTTCTGAAGCTGAATTAATATTAGTGCAATAACTGATGAAATTAAAAATACTGAAATAGCGATGTTTAAATCAAATGTGTAAGCCATTGTAACTCCAAGAAGAGCTGAGTGAGAAAGCGTATCTCCAAAATAAGACAATCTTCTCCACACAACAAAACATCCAAGTGGACCAGTTACAAATGCTATTCCAATACCTGCAATTAGTGCTCTTATAAAAAAATCATCAAACATTAATTTTTCTTGATTTCCCCCTCATCAGAATGAACATGATCATGCTTATGTTCGTATGTTGTTAAAATTTGAGAAGCTTTTTCACCAAACAAAGCTTTATATTCATTATTTTTTGCTACATCTATTGGTGAGCCTGAACAACAAACATGACCATTTAAACAAACTACGTGATCAGTTGCTTTCATCACCATGTGCAGATCATGAGAGATTAATAATATTCCACAATTTAAAGTATCAGATATTTTTTTAATTAATTTATACAAATCAATCTCACCTGTATAATCAACTCCCTGCACTGGTTCATCTAACACTAATAATTCTGGTTTTTTAGAAATTGCTCTTGCAATTAAAACTCTTTGAAATTCTCCACCTGATAAACTACCTAAATTTTTGTTTTTAAGATGAATTACGCCTGTTAATGATAGTGCTTCATCAATAGCACTATCTTCTATAGTTTCTGTTAAAAGCATAAAATCATAAACTCTAATAGGTAAAGTCCAATCAATTGAAATTTTTTGGGGAACATAACCAACTTTGGTTGTATATTTTTCAACAGTCCCCTCAATATTTTTATAAATTCCTAAAGCGATTTTAGCAGTGGTACTTTTACCAGAACCATTTGGTCCGATGAGAGTTACAATTTTACCTTTTTCAACCGTAAGAGAAACACCTTCCACTAACCATTTTTCGCTTTGACGAAAACCAGCATTATTTAATTTAACTAAAATATTATTATTAGAATTCATTTAACCCTTGACTTGTAAATGTTATATTATTACATAGTGTTATGTTATAACAACCAATTAATAGTGTATTGATGAAAATTTTAAACAAACTCCCAATAATAATATCCATTTTATCTTTATTTACTTTTTTTGTACCAGCTAATGCTGATATTAAAGTAGTTGCCTCAATTAAACCAATACATTCGTTAGCTAGTTACCTTATGAACGGAGTGGCTAAACCTGACTTAATCGTAGATGGATATGCATCTCCACACGGATTTGCGATGAAGCCATCTCATGCAAAGATGTTACAAAATGCTGATTTAATTTTTTGGGTTGGTGAAGATGTGGAAAATTTTCTAGAAAAGCCATTAGGATCAATTGCTAAAAAAGCAGAAAAAATTGAATTAATGCAAATAAAGGGACTTCAAGTTTTAAAGTTTAGAGAAAGAAATATTTTTGATGATCACGATGATCATGGACATGATGATCATGATAAAAAGGAAGATCATGACTCACATGCTAAAAAGGAAGATCACGATGATCATGGTAAAAAAGAAGATCACGATGATCATGAAAGACATGCACACGGTGAATTTGATCCACACATTTGGTTAGATCCAATTAATGCAAAGGTAATATTAAATGAAATGGTTGAGCATTTAATTGAAAATGATCCAAAAAATGAGGCTAAATATAAAAGTAATTTAGATGAAGCTTTAAAGGATATAGATAAACTTACAATTGATGTAATGACTGAATTAAGTAACAGTGTTTCCTCGATCGTATTTCATGATGCTTATCAATATTTTGAAAAGAGATTTAACGTAAATATTTTAGGTGCTTTTACAGTTAATACTGATGTAATGCCTGGAGCTGAGCAATTAGCGG
Organism: Pelagibacterales bacterium SAG-MED22; assembly: GCA_014653985.1. Taxonomy (GTDB): domain Bacteria; phylum Pseudomonadota; class Alphaproteobacteria; order Pelagibacterales; family Pelagibacteraceae; genus Pelagibacter. Next base: position 61,604 of record JACWDT010000002.1, on the reverse strand, counting down.
AAATTAGAGAAATAATCGAACACGATAAAGTTGCATGTGTATTTTCAGAACCACAATTTAATCCTGATATAATTAAAGCTGTAGCAAAAGATATGAATATAAAAACTGGTGTAATTGATCCATTAGGAGCAACATTAAATCCAGGTAAAGATTTATATTTTTCTTTGATTAAAAATATGTCAGCATCATTTAAAGGTTGCTAATTTGTTAGTTTATTCAAAGAATTAATTAAAATTAATTTTAACAAATCTTTAATATGATATTACTGTTTATTAAAACGATAATAGACTTAAAAAATATTAAGGAGAAAAATGACTACAAATATCAGAGTATTAAAATGGACAAGTACAGTATTAACACTTTTAGGTATATTAACTTTTTATTTGGATTACTATCCTTACAGCATGATACCACACAGCTTAGGTATAATTGGTTGGACAATTGTTGGCACTATTACAAAGGATAAACCATTATTAACAAATTTTTCTTTACAAATACCGATAATGATAGCAGGTATAATTAAATACTCTTATACAACAGGAATATTTTAGCTTACTTGGTATCCATTTGACCAAACATTTTTTACAACAGGTAAATTTTGGTAAATTTTAAACCTTACTAAATCTGCTCTTTTGTTATTGTCAATTAAACCTCTATCATTTAAATTTGTAGCTAAAGATGGAGCGTGACTAGCTGCTGCAAATGCTTTCGGAAGATTATCAATTTCTAAACCCCATTTAATAACAGAAATAATTAATGAGGATGGAATATAATCTGAGCTTAAAATATCTAGACAATCATTTTCTAAAAGCTCTTTTGCTGATATATTACCAGAGTGTGAGCCACCTCTCATTAAATTAGGAGAACCCATCATAATTTTAATATCATATTCCTTTGAAGTCTTGGCTGCTTCTAATGTTGTTGGAAATTCAGCTAATTTTACACCATATTTATTTGAGTTATGTACGTCATTTTTTGTAGTATCGTCATGACTAGCTAAAATACAATCATATGAGGATTTAAATTCTAGAATTCTATCTATGTGTTTCTTGCTATTTTTTTTTTGGAGATTTTTTAAGTGATCAAAATGAATTTCCATTTCATTTTCTGTCATACCATGTTTAATTGATAGGTATTCTTTATACTTATCTATAACTCTAAATTGCCGCTGACCTGGTGTATGATCCATAATACTAATCAGTTTTACATCGTGAGTTTCATTGTATTCATCTAATTCATCAATCAAATTCTCTGAACATGTTTCGGCTCTTAAATGTATTTTATGATCAATCTTGAGAATATTATCCTTTTTAAAATTTGAAATTATATCTGAACAGTTTTTTGCATATTTTTTATATTTTCCTGTTTTTTCAATAGAGCCAACTCTCAATGCGTCAAAAACTGTAGTTATTCCAACAGATGCTAATTCTCTATCATGAGATAAAATTGCATTTTCTACTGGAAATGAAACTTTAGGTCTTGGTGTCATGTGTCTTTCAAGATTGTCAGTATGTAATTCAACCAATCCTGGAGAGATGTAATCTTTTTCGCAGTCTATTGAAGTTTTGTTATTAGTTAATCCACTACTTATATCGATAATCTTGTTATCTTTTATCCTTATATGACCATGAATAATCTCATCCTTTTTAATTATCATGGCATTATTTAAAATATATTCATGCATCAACTTTTATTACAGATGAATTGTTACAAATATTTTAAATTAGAGAAAATTTATATAAGTATTATAAGTTGAATTATGAAAAAATATTCTAGATTTGCAATTTATTACGCCCCTCCAAAAGGAAGCGATCTAGAAGAATTTGGCAAATATTGGTTTGGTTGGGATCCCCTTGTCGCAAAATTTATAAATAATAAGCAAAGAATTAATTATCTAAACAGATTTGGAATAAAAAACTTAAAAAGCATAGATAATAATATTTTAATGGCAAAAAAATATGGATTTCATGGGACACTTATACCTCCTTTTAAACTAAAAAATAATTATAATAGAAAAAAATTATTTAAAAAAATTGAGGTTGTAGCTAAAAAATATAAAAAATTTAATTTTTATAAATTTAAATTAAAAAAAATTGATAATTTTTATGCTTTTGTACAATCTAAAAAGAATAATAACATTAATAAGTTATCAAATAGACTTGTTAGAGAGTTATTTAAATTTAGGTCACCTCTTACAAAAAAAGAAATTGATAGAAGAAATCCCTCTAAACTAAGTAAATTACAATTAAGTATTTTATATAAATGGGGATATCCCTATTTAATGTCAGAATTTAATTTTCACATGACCCTTGCATCTGAGGTATCAGGAAACAAATTGTACTTTGAATTAAAAAAAATCGAAAAAAACAAAGAAATTATCTTAAATGAAACAAATGATTTTGATAAAATATATATATTTGGTGAAAACCAAAAAGGAATGTTTGAGAATTTAGAAAATTTTTCACTCAGCTAAAATTATTTTTTTTAATTTATTTGTACCTATAGATATTGATTTATTATTGATTATTGTAATTGTATTTTTTGGAAGTAAATTAATTTTTCTTTTTATCCTTTTAATAATTGATTTTTTGTCTTCTCTTGCTCGATTTACGAGTCTCCTTTTTATAATTGTTGATGAGGCAGTAATGTTTATTATTTTTACGTTATTAACCTTTTTTTTTATTTTAAAAAGTATTTTTCTAGAACCATTAAAAATTACTTTTTTACCTTGCTTTATTTTCTTTATTTCTTTGAACGGAATACCGTATGAAAAACCATGAGCTTTCCAGTAGATGAAGAAAAATTTTTTTGAAATTTTATCTTCAAAATTTTTAATTGATATACTGTAATGATTTTCATTTTTAATATCTTTTTTCCTGGTAATGTACCTTTTAACCAAAATGGAATTAGGAATTTTATTTATTACTTTTTTTAATAATGTATCTTTTCCTGAGCCAGATGGTCCAACGACTACAAAAAGCTGACCGTTAGTTTGCATGTGATATTTTTGTAATATCTATTTCTCTAGCATTTAAATATTTACGTGAAGATTCATCATGAAAAATACCAATTATTGAAGATCCTTTATCTTTTTTTTCATTAATCAAATTCAAAACAATATCTTTGTTAACATTGTCCAAGCTAGCGGTTGGTTCATCTAGTAACAAGCATGGATAATTTCTAATCAATCCCCTAGCAACATTTACTCTCTGTTGCTCACCTCCTGAAAAAGTAAGTGGCGATAAATTCCATAAATTCTTATCGATATTAAGATCTAGTAAAATTTTTTCAGCTCTTTCACGAACTTCCTTTTGATCAAAATTTATTTCTAATAATGGCTCCATAACAATTTCAATTGTAGGAACACGAGGTATCACTCTTAGAAATTGACTAACATATCCTATTGTATTTTTTCTAAGTTCAATAATATTTCTAGGATATTTATGATCTATTTTGTAATTATTAATTTTAATTTCTCCTGATTGAAAAACATAATTTCCATAAATCATTTTTAAAATACTAGATTTTCCAACACCAGATGGTCCTGTCAAAGCTACAATTTCTCCAGGATTAATTTTCAAATTCAAATTTTTAAAAACTGATATGTTTGTTCTTCCTTGATTATGAAGTGTAAATTTTTTTGTAATATTATTAAGTTCAATCATTTTAAACCTGAAGTACTGAGCTGACTAATAACTGAGTATAAGAATGTTGTGGATCATCTAATACCTGATCGCAAAGTCCAGACTCAACAGCCTCACCATTTTTCATAACAATAATTTTATCAGCTAACAATCTAATAACTGCAAGATCGTGAGAAACAATGACAACTGATAAATGTAATTCTCTAACTAATTTTCTTAACAAATCTAAAATTTTTGCTTGAACAGAAACATCAAGTCCTCCTGTTGGTTCATCCATGAAAATTATTTTAGGACTCGTAACCAAGTTTTTTGCTATTTGTAATCTCTGTAACATTCCACCAGAAAATGTTCTTGGAAAATCATCTACCCTACTTTTATCGATCTCCACTTTATCTAACCATTTAAAAATAGTTTGCCTAATGTTTCCATAATTTCTTTGTCCAATAGACATTAATCTTTCACTAATATTTCCGCCAGCACTTACGTCCAATCTTAATCCATCTCTAGGATTTTGGTGAACAAAAGCTAATTCAGTTCTTATCAATAATCTTTTCAATGACTCTGATATTTCTAAGAAATTAATAATTTCATTATCTTTATTAATTAGGATTTTTCCACGATCAGGGTTCAGATTTCCCGATATTGAATTTATAAAAGTTGTTTTTCCTGAGCCAGACTCTCCTACTACTCCTACGACTTCACCTGGATACAATTTCATATTCATATTTTTACATCCAACTTGATCGCCATAATATTTATTTAAATTTTGAACAGATAAAATTGGTTCCATTTACTTATCTTTCATTCTTTGATTGCAGTAATTTGTATCTGAACATATGAACGATCTATTACCATCATCGTCAGTAATTATTTCATCTAAAAAACTATCATTTGATCCACAAATAGAACATTTATGTGGTGCTTTTGAAGGATCAAATGGATAATCTTCAAAATCAAGACTCGTTACTTCAGTATATGGTGGTATTGCATAAATTCTTTGTTCTCTACCGGCACCAAACAATTGTATAGCAGGATTGTTATTCATCTTTGGATTATCAAATTTTGGTATAGGCGATGGATCCATTATGTATCTATCATTTGTTTTCACTGGATACGCATATGCGGTTTCTATATGTCCATTTTTAGTGATATCCTCATAAAGCTTAACATGCATAATTCCGTATTCTGATAAAGCGTGCATTTTTTTTGTCTCTTGATATCTAGGTTCTAGAAAAGCAAGTGGCTCCGGAATTGGAACTTGATAAACAAGTATCTGTTTTTCATTTAATTGATTCTCTGGTATTCTATGTCTTGTTTGTATTATTGAAGCATCTCCAGTTGTTTCAGTAGTCTCAATATTTGCTGTTTTTTTAAAAAAATTTCTTATTGAAACTGCATTAGTAGTATCATCTGCTCCCTGATCAATAACTTTAAGGACATCGTCTGTTGTTAAACAAGATGAAGTTACTTGCACACCGCCTGTACCCCATCCGTAAGGCATTGGCATTTCTCTGGATGAAAATGGGACCTGATAACCTGGTATACAAAGAGCTTTGATTAAAGCTCTTCTTATCATTCTTTTTGTATTTTCGTCTAAATAAGCAAAATTATAAATTTCATCTTGAGCTACAACATTAGCTTTTTTATTTTTAAATTTAAGTACGTTGTTCATTTTTATTATATTCTTCTCTAATTTTTCTTACTAAATCCAATTCCGCCTGAAAATCTACATAATGAGGTAATTTGATATGTTCTAAAAAACCAGTAGCTTGAATATTATCACAATGTGATATAACAAATTCTTCATCTTGAGCAGCAACACCCAAGTACTCCTCACCAAATTCTTTCCATCTCATTGATCTATCAACCAAAGCCATTGAAATTGCTTTTCTCTCTAATTGACCAAAAACTAAACCATATCCACGAGTAAATTGAGCAGGTATTTTTTTACTACCTTTAAATTGGTTTACTGACTCACACTCAGTAAACATGACATCAGCAATATTTATTTCTATACCTAATTCTGGAATTTCAAATTGAACTTCAACGTAACCAGTTCTTAATTCACCAACAAATGCATGGTTTCTAGCATACCCTCTCTGTGTTGAGTAAGCTAAACCAAGAAGAAAACCTTCATCTCCTCTTGAAAGAGATTGCAGTCGTTCAGATCTTGTTAAAGGAAAATTAATTGGGTTTCTTGTAATATCCTTAGATGTTTTGCCACTAGGTATTTCTTTCTGAATTAATCCTTCTTTATTTAAAAAGCTTAAAACATGGGGGATTTCTTTATCATCATATTTTTCGATCTTAGCTTTTTCATACTCACCATCAGCAAGAAGTTTAAAGTCAAGTAAACGGTGAGTGTAATCAAATGTTGGACCTAACTTTTGTTTACCTGGTATATCTTTAAATGTTGCAGATATTCTTCTTAGACATAACATTTTGCTAGTTTCGATAGGTTTACTAGAACCAATTCTAGGTAATGTAGTTCTATAGGCTCTCATTAAAAAAATTGCTTCAATCAAATCACCTCTAGACTGTTTGATTGCAAGAGCGGACAAGTCTTTATCATACAAAGATCCTTCAGACATAACTCTGTCTACACTTAAAGTTAGTTGTTCACTAATTTGCTTAATATTTAACTCTGCTATATTTACATCACCTCTTCTTATTTCAGATAACCATGAATGTGCATTATTGATTGCCTTTTCTCCCCCTTTTACTGATACATACATTTTATAGCACTCCTATTTTTAATGATCTTGGTATTGAATAGAATTTTTCATTATCAACAAAATAGAAATCAAGTCCTAATGGAAATTGCTGGTTATTTTTTTTTATAATCTCTCTATCAGGTAAAAATATACTTTTAGAACTTTTAATACCAGGACCAGTAATTATGGCATTTGGTTTTTCAAATTGAGACTGACAAATAATAGTACACGATTGATCAGGATTTTGCTCGTCCCCCTTTTTAAATTCACCTAGTGGTAAAAGATCATCCCAAGTACCAATTGCAAAATTTGCATTTTTTTTATCTGTAATGTTTGCACCTGTATTAAATTTAATCCATTCAATAATTTCTGGATTATTAATATTACGACCTAAAAAAATATTTGAATAACTGTCACAAAAAGTTTTAATAATAGAGCAACTGGCTGAAAACATGTTCGAAGGCGAATTTATATTGTCTAATATTTCGATCGAACCAGGATATGAAGTTGCAAACAAAATACTTCTAAAATAATCAGCACTTGTTTGAGAATTATTTTTTTTTGAAACAACTTCCATAAATTATTTATCCTCACCTCTTACCAAGGTAAAAAAATCAACTTTAGTAGCTTCTGTTTTAGATAATATTTCATTTCTTTTGTTATTTTTATATTTAATTAATTTATCTATTATATTTCTTTTAATTATTTCTTTTTTTTCAGTTTGCATCAATGCATCACACAAAGCTGCAATTTTAGATTTATATTTATTTCTACCTTGAACATAACCATGTCCTTGAATTTTTTTATCTAAATTTAATGAACATCTCGTTATAGTTACTTCTCCAACATTAAAATTATCACCTGTGGCGCCTGCTTTTCCTTGAACCATAATACTGCCAATCTCAGGTTCTCTTAACCAATTATATTCTATTTTCATATTTAAATTATCCCAAAGCGAAATGAGATAATTTTCATCTGCTGTTGCTAAATAACTTAACCATTGTTTTCTTGATTCATTTTGCATAATACTATACAACTAGACAAGTAACAAAATTAAAAAAAATTTCAATAAATTATTTATTAAAATTTTATGACAACAAAAGATTTGCTTTGGAAGGAAATATACAATTCAATCAAAAGAGAAATTGTTTTAAACAAGTACAAAATTAATAAAAAATTAGATTCCGAAGGTGACTATGCAAAACAATTTAATGTAAATAGACACACGATAAGAAGAGCTTTTAAAGAACTTAAAAATGATAATTTAATATATTCAAAAAGAGGTTTGGGTGTTTTTGTTAAATCATCAAAAATTAGTTATTCAATAAGCAAAAATGTTCGTTTTACTGAAAATATTCTTGAAGAAAACAAATCAGCACGAATTGAAATTAAGAGTTTTGATATTGCAGAATGCAATTTATTTGAAAAAAAAGAGTTAGATTTAAAAAAAAATGAAAAAGTGACTAGAATAAATAGTATTGGTTATATAAATAACTCTCCTTCAGTGATAACATTTAGATCTATACCACATAAAAGATTTCCAAAATTTATTAATCATTTTGTTAAAAAACAGTCTGTAACTAAAACATTTAATTTATTAAATGTTAAAAAAATAATAAGATCTAAAACGTTAATAAACGCAGAAATTTCAGACAAAATAAAATCAAATTTTTTAAATATTGATGTTGGAAAACCTTTAATAAAAACAACATCCATTAATGTTGACTTCAACAAAAAACCAATAGAGCTTAGTGAAAGTTATTTTGACGGGTCTAAAATTCAGATACTTGTTAAAGTTTAGATTGATAAAAAACTAGACTTTCTACTTGAGGTTTTATTTTAACATTTACTAAACAAAACTTATAAATTTTATTAACAAAATTTTAACATTTTCTCAAAAAATGAGATGCATAAATAGTCATGCAAATAAGCAAAGTAAATAAATTCTTTGGCAATAATCACGCTGTTAAGAATGTTTCTTTTGAGGTCAATAAACCTCAAATGATAGGAATTATTGGAAGATCAGGTGCAGGTAAATCCACTCTTCTCAGGATCATAAATCGACTCACTGATGCAACAGATGGAGAAGTAGAAGTCGATGGTCAAAATATATTACAACTAAAAAGCAAAGAAAAAAGATCCTGGCAGAGAAATTGTGCAATGATTTTTCAACAATTTAACTTAGTACCGAGACTTGATGTATTAACAAATGTCATTTTAGGTAGATTAAATTACCAAGGATCATTAAGAGCATCATTAAAAATGTTTTCTCGAGATGAGAGAGCTGATGCTTTAATTTTGCTTAACACCCTTGGTATGGCTAATACTGCACTTCAAAGAGCAGAAACTTTATCTGGTGGTCAACAACAACGTGTAGCTATATGCAGAGCATTAATGCAAAATCCTAAAATGATTTTGGCAGATGAACCTATAGCATCTTTAGACCCAATGAATGCAAGAATGGTAATGGAGTCATTAAGAAAAATTCATGATGAAAAAAATTTAACGGTCATTTCAAATCTTCATACCCTAGATACAGCAAAAACCTATTGTGACCGTATTATTGGAATGAAAGATGGCGCAATTGTCTTTGATGATTTACCAGAAAAATTATCAGACAAACTTGCAAGAGAAATTTATGGTGCAGAAGCTGATGAAGCTTTTGAACCACAAGTAACATCCACTGAGCTTAAAACAAAAAAAAAGATAAATGGAGATGTTGAGAAAGAATTTGCAACTGCATGAGATCAATAACTCATCGTTACAAATACAAATAAGTCGAGAGACTAAAATTATAAAAAGGAGACAATTATGTTTAATAAACTAACAAGAGTTATTGCACTTTTAGCTATGGTGTTTTTTTCAACCCAAGCTAATGCGGTAACTTACACGGGTCCAAAAATGGACTTAAGTAAATACCAACCAGAGTTTAGAGTTGGTTTTTTAGGTGACGAAGCAGCACAAGATATTATAGCTAGAAATGAATGTTTCATGCCGTATATCGAAGCAGCATATGGTGTACCTGCTAAATTCTTTACATTTAAAGATTACGCAGGAACAATGGAGTCGATGCTAGGTGGTAATCTAGATTACACATGGTTTGGTTCATCCGGATATGCGGGTATGTATCTTAAAGATCCAACTGCAGTAGTACCAGTACTAACAAGAATGCAGCCAACAGGTGATATGGGTTACTACTCTGTTGCAGTAGCAACTAAAGCATCTGGAATTAAATCAATGGCAGACCTTAAAGGTAAATCCTTTGGTTGGGCTGACCCTAACTCTACATCAGGTTTTTTAATTCCTTCAATTGAATTAAAGGCTATGGGTATGGATCCAGACACATATTTTTCAAAAACACAATTTTCTGGTGGACATGAAAACAATGTATTAGCATTAATGAATGGAGATGTTGATGCTGCTGTAACATGGGTATCTGGTGTTGGTAGCTGGGAAGAAGGATATTCGTCAGGGAATTTAAGAAAAATGGTTGATAAAGGGATTTTAAATATGGACGACATTGTTCAAATTTGGTCTTCAAAATTAATTCCTAATGGTCCAATTGTGATGCCTACTTTTTTACCTGTTAGAGCACATCAAGTAATGATTGGAATGAAACAATGGATACACGAAAACGATCCAAAGTGCAGTGAAAACGTTGCAAACGGTATCGTTAAAAAATGGGTTCCGGTAGATCATTCTTTTTATGAGTCGGTTGTAGCTGCAAGAAAAGCTAAAATTGAAGCACAAAAAAATAATTAATTAAGTACCCCATTTAGAGGCAAAGACTTAAAATCTTTGCCTCTAATTTTTTTTGGTTTTTAATATTATGTCAAAAGCATTACCAGCAAATTTAGAACAAATTGAAGTTAATTTAAAAAAATTAACAAACCAGAGAACTAGATCCTCACTATTAGGTATTGCAATTTTAATATTAGTTTTTTTTAGTGGTACCCTGGTATCGTTAGAAGCAAATGCAGGATCTTTTAGTAGAGGTATAGCTAATTTTTTTAATTATCCAAGAGATTTATTTATTGATACATTTGAGATGGGATGGAAATATTGGCCAAGAGTTGTAAAATACATACCTGAATTAATTACTACATTAAATATTGCATTATTTTCAACTTCGATCGGATTTGTTTTGGCAGTTATTTTTGCAATCTTCTCTAGTAGAAATTTAATAAGAAATAAAAGAGTTATTCAATTTACAAAATTTTTAATGGATGTGACAAGATCATTTCCAACATTAATAATAGCAATGGTGTTTTTATATTTGATGGGTAAATCATCTTTACCAGCAGTGATTGCCATAACAATACATACTGCAGGAGCACTTGGTAAATTATTCACGGAAGCTATAGAAAATTGTGATGGAAAACCTATTGAGGGTTTAAGTTCTGTTGGTGCGACTTGGACACAAAAAATAAGGTTCTCAGTTCTTCCACAAGTGCTTCCTCTTTTTCTAAGTTATGGAATTTTAAGATTAGAAATTAATGTTAGAGAATCTACAATATTAGGTTTTGTTGGTGCGGGTGGAATTGGAGAAATGTTAGCAGCTTTAATACAATGGAATTATGGAGCTGATGTTTTGGCATGTATGTTCTTGTTGGTTGGTACGATAATTGCATTGGATTATTTGTCTGCATATTGGAGACATAATTTAATTGGAGTAAATCAATGAGTTCTAGTTTAGCAATTGAAAGAGATAATATTCGAAAATTATTTCCTGACACATTCATTCAAGCTAGAAAAAGTAGAATAAAAGGTCAAATAATTTTCTTTCTCATTTTAATATATTTAATAATAGGTTTTTTTACTTTAGATGTTGTGGATATTCCAAAAAAATGGAAGCCACAAAATGCGGCGATGTTTGTTTTAGACACATACGCTCACAAAGATCATGTTACTATGAAATGGGAAAATCCTGACGATATTAAAATAGCTTTTGAGGGTAACTATAGAAGTGTTTATGGAAGAGACAATCTTGATAAATCAATTCCAGAATGGTTTTATAAAAATTCTGATAATATTGGAAATGTCATTGAATTTAATAATCAAGGTAAAGCAATATTATACAAAGATAGGGTTGAAATTGTAAATTTCCCTAAATACGAAAGAGATTTTACCATAAAATTAAACACAAATGGTAAACCTTACGTAGTAGGTTCGGAAGACTTAGCTAAAGATGACTTAAAAGGTTTTAGAATTACAGAAAACAGAGTTGAATTTAGACCAACTTTACATGAGAGAGTTCAGGTATATCCTAAAAAAGTAGAAATTCATCGTTACAGCATAGGATGGAAATATTTTTGGTTTGATTTCTCAAGTCCGTTAGAACCATATAGTTTTTTCGAAGCATTAGGTTTGACTTTTTCTAAAGAAAGAGTTGTTCCTGAAATGTCTAATTTAAAACTTTTCTTAACAGAAATTAAAGACAATGAAGCATTTATGCACGGTAGAGTTTGGTGGGCAATGCTCGAAACAATAGTTATGGCTGTACTTGGGACAATGTTTGCTACGGTGATGGCTCTGCCCTTGTCATTCCTTGCTGCATACAACGTTACACCTATTAAAGCTCTAAGATTTACGTTGAGAAGATTATTTGATACTTTAAGAGGAATAGACTTTTTAATTTGGAGTTTAATATTTTTAAGAGCTTTTGGTCCAGGACCCTTCACTGGTATTTTTGCAATTGGTTTTACCGATACAGGTACGTTAGGGAAATTGTATTCTGAAGCAATTGAAAATACTGAGAAGAAACAACAAGAAGGAGTTCAATCTACAGGGGCTAGCAAATTTCTACAACATAGATTTGGTATAATTCCTCAAATACTTCCAATTTTTGTATCTCAATCCTTATACTATTTAGAGTCAAATACTAGAGGAGCCGTAATAATAGGTGCAATGGGCGCAGGAGGAATTGGTTTACAATTTTTAGGTGCACTAGGTACTGGAAATGATTTTGAAAATGTCGCCTACATGGCAATATTAGTTTTGGCTGTTGTAATATTTATGGATAGATTATCTGCTTGGCTTAGAAGAATACTAATTGGAACAGATCAATTAATTGTAAGATAAAAAAAAATTAGAAATTATTTTACCAAAATTTCCACCATGGTTTTTCTTCCTTTGGTGTTTCATTATTTTCAGCAACAATTTTAGTTACGGATGGATCTTCTCCGTCTACCAATCCTGCACGGGCAGTTGTTTTAGCATCTTCTAATTTTAGTTTTGCCTCAAAAACTCTATTTTCATTACACAATTTCATGCCCTCTTTCATTAATGCTTCTGCCTCAGATGCTTTTTCGGGACTAGATCTTGAAATATCATTTTTAACAGTGGCTCTTAACATAAGTACGCCAGGGTCTTCACAATTCCCTATTTCATTTTTAAATGTATCCTCAGTATTTTGTGAATAACTACTGCCGGCTTGTTGCTCTGTTATTTTAGCATGATTGTCAGCTTGAGTAATAGAAATTGTGGATAAAGTTAATATAAATGAGATTAGAATTTTATTCATAATAATCTATTAACTTACTTTTGTTAAAAAAATGTTAAAGAAATAAAAAAATTTGTGAAATATTTGTCTGCATTTTTAATAGGTATATCAGTTACCTTTTGTTACAGCAGTTGTATGTATCTGTTCTCAGCGTTGTTGCTAACTTGGGAAAATGAACTTAGTATTTCAAGGAATAATTTAACCTTTATTTATTCTCTAGGCTTGGTTGTACATAGTTTATTGTTACCGATTCTTGGTAAGTTTGTTGATAAAAATCTTAGTTTTCCTATGATGTGGGTAAGTCCAATATTGCTGGGATTAAGTGTAATCTATCTATCCTTAGCAAACACATACACTGAATTTTTAGTTGCCTGGATACTTGTAAGTGCAACCTCGGGTGGCTGTCTTTATACGATGCTTTTTAGTGTCATTACTATTAATTTAAAATCAAAGGCCAAAACATCTATTGCAATAATTACTTTATTTGCTGGATTTGCAAGCACATACACATTTCCTACTGCTACTTATTTAACAGAACAATATGACTGGAGATTTACTGTATTTATTTTTGGAATATTAAATATATTGATTAGTTCACCAGCTAATTATTTTGGTTTCAAAAATATAATTCTAAAAGAATTTAAAAAAATTGAAAAGAAAACAGATCAAAATTCAAAGATTAAAATAATACTTAAAGATTTTAGATTTTGGTTATTTAGTTTTTCATTGTTTGTTATTGGATTTAATATTGGTGCTATTACAACTCATGTAATTCCAATGTTGCAGGAAAAAGGGATGAGCCTATCCCAAGCTGTATTGACAGCATCTCTGTTTGGACCAGGACAAGTAATAGGTAGAATTTTAGTTATGATATATGGAGGTGATAAGTCAAATTTAAAATTATTTGTAATTTGTTTTTACTCGATGGTAGTTGGAATGATATTTTTATACTTTATAAATATTAATCATTACTTAGCATTTTTATTTGTTTTATTTAATAGTTCAGCATATGGCAGTATGGCTATTTTAAAACCTCTAGTTCAAAATGATACTTTTGGCCAAAAAAACTTTGGCAATATTCATGGTATTTTAGCTTTACAATATATGATTGGTAGTATTGCTGGTCCATGGATTGGTTCGTTGGTATGGAATGTAGGAGGATATGATTTGTTAATATTTGTATTTTTTGTTTTAGCAATATTTGGTAACGTAACAGCAATTTTTTTAAACAAAAAAAGGTTTATTTAAAACTTCTCTCTACATGTTTGTAAAAATAATTTATATTTGGAATTTCTAAATTTTCGATTTTAGCAAGATCATCATATTTTCTTAATCTAACTGCATCTTGCATAAAAGGTTGTTTAATAAATTCGTTTGCTTCCTCTTTAGAAAAACTTCCTCCTTGGACATCTAAACTTCGTTTTGAAGCAATAGATAAAGATTCATAATAACCTTTTTCACAATAAACCAAATATCTTTTAGCCGGAACATGTCCTTTTATTAATCTTGTAACGTCATCAGGGAAAAATTTAGATAGAAAAAGAGATCCAGAGTTTTCATGTTTTTTATCTATTCCTTTTTTTATAGCCTCTTTATCATTGATGATTAGGTGACCAATATCATGAAACAAAGCAGCAGTAATGAAAAAATCACTCTCATTATTTTTTTTTGCCAATAATCCACATTGAATTGCATGCTCAAGTTGTGAAACTTTTTCATTTCCATATTGTTTATCAGACCCAATATTTTCTATAATTTTAAATAATTTATTAATGCTAGAAATCGTATGCATAATAATTTATTAAATTACTAATGTTTCAGTTTTGTTACAATTTTGATTTAAAGATCAATAACTCTAGCAAAAATTATTTATATTTATAAAAGTAAACAATGAAAAAACTTTTATTTGTTTGTACAGGAAATTCTCATAGAAGCATATTAGCTGAAAGTGTGGTTAATAAATATCACAAAGATAAATTCACTGGTTATAGTGCAGGTAGCAAACCATCTGGAATAATTAATAAATATGTCATCAAGTATCTTAATGAAAATAATTTTGAAACAAAAAATCTATCATCAAAAAACTTCAATAAATTTTTAGATGAAAAAACAAAATTTGACCAGGTATTTACTGTATGTAACAATGCTAGTAATGAAGTTTGTCCGGTGTGGCCATCTCCAGAAAAAATAATACATTGGGATATTGAGGATCCTGTTCATATTATTAATGAATTAGAAAATAGTGAAAAAACAAATAAAGAGGAACTAATTTCATTAGAAATACATAAAACTTATTCTAACCTAGAAACTAGAATTAATGAATGGATTAAAAATTATGAAAGATAGCAAAAAAAAAATAATCTATAGTGAATTCTTAGGTAGTTGCTTCCTAGTGATGATAGTTGTTGGTTCTGGTATAATGGCTCAAAATCTTACAGACGATTTTGCAGTTATGTTATTGGCAAATACAATTGCAACAGGAGCAGGTTTATTTGTTCTTATAACAGTGTTTTCTGATATATCAGGAGCTCATTTTAATCCATTTGTAAGTTTAAGTATGGTTTTTACAGGAAAATTAAAATTTAAATTAATTCATATTTATATTTTTTCACAAATATCAGGTTGCCTTGTAGGTGTTGGATTAGCGAATTTTTTTTTTGAATTACCTATATATGAATTATCATCAAAAACTAGAGATGGTATTTATATATTTGTTGCAGAAATAGTAGCTACGTTTGGATTAATTTTAGTAATTTTTGGATCAATGAAAAGTGGAAAAGTTGTAACCGCTGCGTGTGTTGGATTCTACATAACCGCGGGATACTGGTTTACTTCATCAACCTCATTTGCAAATCCTGCTGTTGCTATAGCTAGAACCTTTACAGACACATTTACTGGTATCAATTATTTAAATACACCTTTATTTATTATTGCAGAGTTACTAGGTGCAATGTTAGCAATATTTGTGGTTAAAAAAATGCTTTTCAATAGGTGATTTTACGTAATTCTTTTCTCAATTAATTTAATTACTTTAGGTAAATCTTTAATTGTATCTATTACATAGTCAGCACCAACTTTTTTAAATTTATTCTTGATCATTTTTCTAAATTTAGATTTATCTTTGTAAGATAGTTTATTAAATTCGTCCTCTGTTTTACCAAATTCATTACCTGAAAAAATGACACCTACTGCCCACATCCCAGCATTTACTCCTTCTAATAGTCCAGGAATAGTATCGTCTACTTTTATACATTTTGAACCCTTTGTTATATTTAGGTCAGAAAAAATTTTGTATATTATCTCTGCTGTTGGTCTTCCAATTTTTGCATATGAAGAACCATATGAAATGTCTGGTGTAAATTTTTGTTTTTTTAATTCCGACAATATAATTTTTAAAATATCATCAGAGTATCCAGTATTTGTAGCTATTTTAATTTTTTTATTTTTTATAAACTCAATAGTTTTTTTACTCCCTGTAATTAATTTAGAGTGTTTTTTAATAATTTTTTTAAGCTCAGGATTAAAAAGTTTAAATAATTTATTTATATCATTCTTACTGGGTTTTTTTTTATACTTTTTTTTCCATAGTAGATTTATTTTCTTTGAATAGATTAATTGACTTATATGTGCTCTTTTTTCAATGCCCATAGGACCAATAGCTTCTTTCCTAGTTATTGGTATTCCATTATCATTAAAAATATGAATAAGAACTTTAGATGGTGCTTGACTTCCAAAATCTATTAGAGTGCCAGCTAAATCAAAAACAATTGCCTCTATTTTTGTATTTTTCATTTAATTTTCGAATCAAATTAGTTAAATTTAGAGAACGAATATTGCTTATACCTTTTATTTGTTAGAAACTCTTAGTTTTATTGTCTTTATTGAATTTTTCTTATTGTTTCATTAATGTTACAAAAATATTACAAATTTATTACAAATGAAAAAATACTATTACGTTTTATTTATACTTGTATTCTCATCCTTAAGTTTAAATGCTGAGACTACAAATACAAAATTAAATGAACTTTTTATTCAGTTAAAGGAATGTAATTCACAAAAACAATCTAAAATACTTGAAAATAAGATATGGAGGTTATGGGAGACACACCCAACTAACTTCCAATTAACAATAGATTTAAAAGAAGGATCTAGGCTCGTCCAAAATCGAAATTATTTAAAAGCTTACAATATTTTTAGTAAAATTATTGATAAAGACCCTAATTGGGCAGAGGCTTGGAATAGACGAGCAACCACTTTGTATTTAATGGGCAAACATAAAAATGCATTAAAGGATATTGATATAGTATTAAAACTCGAAAAAAGACATTTTGGTGCTTTAATCGGGAAAGGACAAGTATATGTGGAAATGAAAGAGTACGAAAAAGCATATAATAGCTTTCTTGAATCTTCATATATTAATCCAATGAACAGCAATACCATGGAACTAATACCAAGAATTTCCAAATTAATTTCAGAAAAAATAATTTAATTCATTTCAGGATTAAAAAAAACTTTAATATTAGTCAAATAAAAATATGTTATAGATGCATGAAAAATATTAATTTAACAAACAATATAAAACTAATTAATAAACCATTTAAAAAAAAAGGTTATTATCATTTTTTAAAAACAGCTAATTTATCCTTGATAGTATGTGAAATTAAAAAAGATAAATTTGTTGTAGTAAGTCAGAAAAGAGTCCCAGTTAGTAAAGTCACCTATGAATTTCCATCTGGTATAATTGATAAAGGAGAAAATCCTTTAAGTGCAGCTTGTAGAGAATTTTATGAGGAGACAGGATATAAAATATCAGGTACACCAAAAAAAATATTCACAATAAATTGTGAGCCAGGAAGACTAACAACTAAAATCTACTGTTATTATTCAAATAATATAATTAAAAAAAAAAAATCTGAGAAAGGTATTAAGATACATTTACTATCTAAAGATAAAATTAATAAGTTAATTCTTAAAAATAAATTTTGTAATGCCTCTCATATAGCATCATTTCTTAAAGTTATAGAGGCGCCTACTAAGTAAGCACCCCCACAAGAGAAAAATAAATTTAAAACATCTTCATATTAGTCAAAAAATGTTTCAATTATATTATTAAAATCTTAAGTTTATTTTAAAAAAATTTTAAATTAATTTGAATAAATTACTCTAGGTTCTAAAAATAATTCTCTTGCTAGGGCTTTAAACTTTTTTGTAACTTGTTTGGAAATTATTTCTTGATGATGAGACGGTATTTTCAAAAAAACAGAGTTGCCTCTTTTATATAATTTAAATTCCTCTAAAAAAATTGTTGATATTGATGTTAATGCGTGTGCAAATCTTAAAGCTGAACCTACTTGTTTACTTGAAAAGATTTCATTATTGTTCAGGAAAGTTAAATATTCAATCTTAGGATTATATTTGATGCTGCAATATCTCCAGTAACATGACAGTGCTATTTGAATTCTTTCTTTATGTGTTAGTTTAAGCAAAGGTGTATTAAGAGTTTCTTGAAAAACTAATTCTGCCTTTTGAAAAGCGCCAAGTCCCCAGTCCATATGGCTTAAAACACATGCTAGGTTTAATAATTTTTTATTATAATGCTCATTACCCTCAAAAACAGGCTTAATAAAATCATAATATTTTTTAAATGTTAATCCTAAATCACCTCTTTTTTTTGCGATATGCTCAAGAGATTTATTAAACATATCTGGACTTTCTAAATCTTTAAAATGTTCTTTAACTAATGCCCCTTCTCTTAAACCACTTATAGAACATAGGATTTTTTTTGGATTAGTGAAATTCATTATTTCATTTAAAATTATTGAACTATATGGCAAATATTGAGTTCTAGATTTAGAAATATATTCAACTGTTTTTAATTTTGACTTATTGAATGATGAAATTTTATCTAAAAATTTTTTTAATCTTTCATTATCAATTGAATATTGATGAATTATATGAACAGGGTAGTCATTCTGGAATAAATGAAGTTTAAATAAAGCTCTCCATGTGCCTCCAACTAAATATAGGTTTTTAAATTTTTTCTTAGATAACCATTTTTCATCAGCAAATAAATTTTTAATGTACTTTGATAGATTTCTTTTTTTAACAATTGGATTATTAATTAATCTTAAAACACCAAGGGGTAAGGAAGTTTTATTAGTAATTAAATTGTTTTCAACTTTAGCCAATTCTAAACTACCTCCACCTAAATCAGCAACAAGACCATCAACGTTTTCAAAACCTATTTTTACACCCTCCGCTGCACATTCTGCTTCTTGATCACCACTTAGAATTTCTATTTTTTTTTTAAATAATTTTTCAACCTCTTCAGTAAAAGACCTGGCATCCGAAGCTTCTCTGAGAACTGCAGTTGCTATGATTTTTAAATTTGTAATTTGTGATACATTTAAAATTTCTGAAAATCTCTTAAGTACTTTAAGAGCATATATTTTTCCAGAATGGTGCAACTTTCTAGATTTATCTAAATTTTTGCCAAGTTCACATACAGCTTTTTCGTTAAAAAAAGGAACTCTAGATGAGGTAAAATCATCATAAATTAGCATTCTAATTGAATTTGAACCTATATCAATTATAGCAAGTTTCGCTTGCTTTAACTTTAAATTTGGATTTGCTTTAAGAACTTTGAGTGTCATTTTTAATTAATCTCAAATTAAGTTTTTTTGGACGAATTTTTAATTTTGCTTTACCTCTACCTGACAAACTTGGATTATTCATAAAATATTCATGGGCTGAAAAAGAATCATCTTTACTATATTTAATTTTTTTATAATTTCCAGTTGGATCTAATTGCCAACTTTGCTTGTTGTCTAAATAATTTGCTAACATTATTTGATCTAATATTTGTTCATGAACTGTTGAATTTTCAATTGGTACTAGAAGTTCAACTCTTCTATTCAAATTTCTAGGCATTAAATCAGCTGAAGAAATAAAAACTTTTGCATTTCTGTTAGGCATCTCTTTTCCATTTGCAAAACAATATATTCTTGAGTGTTCAAGAAATCTTCCTATCATACTTTTGACCACTATATTTTCAGATTTATCTTTTACACCCGGTCTCAAACAGCAGACTCCTCTTACAAAAAGATAAATTTTAACACCTGCGTTTGAAGCCTCATAAAATTTATCAATGATGATTGGATCAACCAGAGAGTTCATTTTTGCCCATATTTCAGCTTTTTTTCCTTTTTTAGCGTTTGAAATTTCTATATCTATACATTTGTTAAGAGTAATTCTTAGATTAATTGGTGAAATTGATATTTTATTTAAATTTCTAGGTTTTGAATAACCTGTAACGTAATTAAAAAATTTTTCTACATCACCAGCAATTTTTTTATTGGAGCTGAATAAAGATAAGTCTGTATAAATTTTTGCATTTACAGGGTGATAATTTCCAGTACCTAAATGAACATAGGTTTGTATTTTACCTAGTTCTCGTCTAAGCACTAAAGAAGACTTAGCGTGTGTCTTATACTTAGCAAAACCGTAAACAATTTGAACCCCAGCTTTTTCTAAACTTCTAGCTAATTGAATATTGGCCTCTTCATCAAATCTTGCTTTAATTTCAATAAGAGCTGTGACCGTTTTTCCATTTTCTGCAGCTGAGATAAGCGCTTTAACTATGGGTGAGTCTAAAGTTGTTCTATAAAGGGTTTGTTTTATTGCAATAACTTTTTTATCATAAGCGGCTTGATTTAAAAATTCAATTACGGCATCAAATGTTTCAAAAGGGTGATGAACAACTAAATCTTTTTGTTTTATAGTATCAAAAAAATTGTTATCAAATTCTTTTAATCTTTCTACTTCTCGAGGATTAAAATTTTTAAATCTGAGTTTAGAGTTTTTTAACTTACATATTTGATCTATATCTTCAATACCTACAAGTCCTTCTGTTTCGTATATATAATCTGGGTTTACTTCTAGTTTATTAGTAATAAATTTTATTAAATCTTTATTGCTGTTTTTGATTACTTCTAAACGAACTATATCTCCAATTCTTCTTCTCTTGAGTGCTAATTCAAATGATCTTACCAGATCTTCAGCTTCCTCTTGTATTTCGACGTCACTATCTCTAATAACCCTAAATATCATTTTACTCTCTAGATTGTGATCTGGAAATATTTCAGAGGAAAAAAAACTAATTATATCATCAAGAATAACATATTTTTTGTAATTTTTTCCTCCATCTATTTCTATAAATCTTGATAAAGCTTTGGGAATTACGATGATTGAATTTAATAATCTTTTTTTATTTTTTTTTTTAAGTTTCATAACCACTGCTCTGCCTTGATTTACTATGAACGGAAATGGATGTGCAGGATCAATAGCTGAAGGTGTCAGTAAAGGATATATTTCCTCATAAAAAATATTTTTTAATTTGATTTTTTCGTTTTTGCTAAGATCTTGTGGTTTTACTAAAGTAATATAATTTTTCTTTAGTTGTGAAATTAGATTTTTGTAAATTAAGTTCTGTTTAACAAGAAGATTTTTAGTTTCTTGAACAACTTCACTCATTTGTTCTTCTGAATTTAATCCATCCGAACTTAACGACTCTACCTCTTGTTTTATCTGGCTATATAAACCAGCAACACGAACCATAAAAAACTCATCTAAATTAG
Organism: Pelagibacterales bacterium SAG-MED22; assembly: GCA_014653985.1. Classification (GTDB taxonomy): domain Bacteria; phylum Pseudomonadota; class Alphaproteobacteria; order Pelagibacterales; family Pelagibacteraceae; genus Pelagibacter. The sequence continues at coordinate 40,108 of JACWDT010000002.1, read as the reverse complement.
ATCCAGCTATGGACAGAAATTTTACTCTTTCATATAGTGGATTATCTATATTTTGAGCTTCAAGTAACACCCTATCATTAAATTTAAGCCAAGATAATTCTCTGTTGATATATTTAGATTTTAACTCTTGTTTCTGTTGTTTTTTTAATGGAGTCATATAATTACAAATAATGTTACATTTATATGTTATGCGTCACTCAAAATCCAGTTGGAGTGATCCCAATCTAGATGATTTTGACAGACCGTTAAGTAAAAGAGGTAAGAACAATGCTAAATTAATTTGTGAATTTTTTATTAAAAAAAATTATAAGTTTGATTATGTATTAGTTTCTAGTGCAAATAGAACAAAAAAAACTTTAAACATACTTTTAAAAAAAATCACTAAACCAAGAAAAATTTTTTCATCGAAGAAACTTTATTTAGCAAATGAAGATAGAATTATTGAGTTAATTAAAAAAATTCCAAAAAAATATAAATCTATTTTGTTAATTAACCATGAACCTACAGTAAGAAATTTAGTAAAAGCCTTAACAAAGAACCAAAATAATAATCATTTTAAATTACTAAATTATAAATTTCCAACCTCTGCCTTTGCCAAAATTAATTTTGATTTAATTGAATGGAAAGAAATAAAAAATAATGGATTAATTAAAGAGTTTATTAGACCAAAAGATCTTCAGGACTCTAAAGAATAACCTGCCGATCTAACAGTTCTTATTAATGGTTTAGTTTTTTCTATATTTATAGCTTGTCTCAATCTTCTTATATGAACATCAACCGTTCGAGACTCTACATAGATATTTTCACCCCAAACATTATTTAAAAGTTGTTCTCGTGAATAAACTCTTTTAGGGTTTTTAATAAAAAAATCTAATAATTTAAATTCAGTTGGTCCTAAGAATATTTCTTTATTATTTCTGTAGACACGTTTTGTTACTCTATCTATTTTTAAATCATAAAATTCCACAACGTCCACTGAAGATTGAGGTTTAGACCTTCTTAGGAGAGATTTTATTCTAGCATTAAGTTCTTTTTGACTAAACGGTTTTGTCACATAATCGTCTGCACCTGTGTCAAATGCTTTAATTTTATCTGCTTCCTCACCTTTAGCAGTTAGCATTATTATTGGTATATCACTAAATTTTTTATCCTTTTTTAAATTTTTACAAAGATCCACTCCAGAAAGATCAGGCAGCATCCAATCCAAAAGTATTAAATCAGGTTGCTTATCTTTAATTAACTTAAGTGCTTCCTCACCATTTTCAGAAAAACTTACCTTATGGCCCTCTTTTTCTAAATTGTATTTTAATAAAGTTACTATTGGTGTTTCATCTTCAGCAATAAAAACATGTGCTGACATTATTACTTTTCTCCAGTTACTATTGGCTCTGTACCTTTTGGTCTATCACCTTCTAAATACTTACCTTCAACTAAATAATATATTTGTTCTGCAATGTTTGTTGTATGATCACCAATTCTCTCTATATTTTTTGTAACAAACAATAAGTGAGTTCCATCATCCAAATTGCTTTCATGTTCTTTAAGATATTTAATTACTTCTTGCATACAATGATTAGTTAACTCATCTATTTGCTCATCATTCTCCCAAACGTTCACAGCCATCGATGAAGATCTATCCAGATAAGCGTCTAAAACAGATTTTAATTGTTTTTGAACATCTGAGGAAACTCTCACTAAAGCGTCAACTAGATTTTTTGGTAAATTTTCATTTAATAATAGAGTTCTTTTCGAAATGTTTTTGGCTAAATCACCAATTCTCTCTAAATCAGAGGATATTTTTAGTGCTGTTACCGTTTCTCTTAAATCTATAGCCATTGGCTGTCTTAAGGCAATTAAATTAACTACTTGTTGTTCAATTGTAGTTTCAAACTTATCAATTTTTTCATCGTTTTTTATTACTGTTTCTGCATTTTCGCTATCACGAGTAGTTATTGCAATAATTGCTTTTCCTAATGCCTCTTCGCATGAAACACCCATTTTTATGATATTTTTATTTAAACTTTGTAATTCATCTTCGTAAGATTTTACTGTGTGCGTTGCTTTCGACATTATCCGAACCTCCCTGTTATATAATCTTGCGTTTTTGTATTATCAGGATTCTTAAATATCTTATCTGTTGATCCATGTTCTATCAATTCTCCTAAGTGAAAGAAACCAGTATTTTGAGATACTCTTGCTGCTTGAGCCATAGAGTGAGTAACTATAATTATTGTATGTTCTTTCTTTAATTCATCAATTAACTCCTCAATTTGGGCTGTTGCAATTGGGTCTAATGCTGAACAAGGCTCGTCCATTAAGATTACCTCCGGTTGTACCGAAATAGCTCTTGCTATACATAACCGTTGTTGTTGACCACCTGACAAACCTGTTCCAGGTTCATGAAGTCTATCTTTTACTTCTTCCCAGAGCGCAGCTTTTTTCAAACTTGTCTCAACTATTTCATCCATTTCTTGTTTTGATTGAGCCATCCCATGGATTGTAGGACCATAAGAAATATTTTCGTATAATGTTTTTGGAAATGGATTTGGTTTTTGAAAAACCATTCCAATTTTTTCTCGCAATCTTACTACGTCACACCCTTTATCGTTAATATTAAAATCGTTTATAACTATCTCTCCTTGAACTTTGCATATGTCAATTACATCATTCATTCTATTCAAGCATCTTAAAAAAGTAGATTTACCACATCCCGATGGTCCAATTAAGGCTGTCACCTGATTTTCCTCAATGTCTAAATTTATATTAAACAAGGCTTGCTTTTTTCCATAAAAAACATCAACATTTTTTGCACTTATCTTAATCATATTAACTCCATTTTTTCTCAAATTTATGTCTTATTATTTGTGCGAACAAATTCATAACTATTAAAAAACCAAGTAAAACCATTATACAAGCTGAAACTTTTTCAACAAATCCCCTCTCAGCACTTTCAGCCCAAATATAAATTTGAACAGGCAGACTTGCAGCAGGGTCCATTGGTGAGCCAGGGATAGTGTTTACAAAAGCTACCATACCAATTAAAATCAATGGCGCTGTTTCACCCAATGCTTGAGCTAATCCAATAATAGTTCCTGACAGCGTACCTGGCATCGACAAAGGTACAGTATGATGCATTGTAGTTTGCATTCGGCTAGCCCCCATTGCTAAAGCTGCTTCTCTTATGCTTGGTGGCACTGCTTTTAAAGACGCTCTACAAGCAATAATAATCGTTGGCAAAGTCATCAAAGATAAAGTTATTCCTCCAACTAAAGGTGTTGACCTTGGTAATTGAAACACTGCTAATAAAATTCCCAAACCTAAAAGACCAAATACAATAGATGGTACTGCTGCTAAATTATTAATATTTACCTCGATAAAATCTGTAAATCTATTTTTGGGGGCAAATTCTTCTAAGTATATTGCTGCTAAAACAGCCACAGGAAAAGCAATAGCTAAACAAACTAAAATTGAAAATATAGAACCCATAAATGAACTTGCAATACCAGCTAACTCAGCTTCACGAGAGTCTGGATAAGTAAAAAAACTTAAATTAAATTTACTCTCTACTTTTCCTTGTTCTACAAGTTGATCAAAAATTTTTAATTGATAATCGGTAACTCTTCTTTGGTTTTCAGGTAGGTCTCTTGGGTAATTTCCTTTAAATACCTGGTCCAAATCATCTGATGCAGTGATATAAACATCTTTTGTTTTTCCCAGTAAACTTGGATCATTAATCAATTCTTGTTTAATTTCTCTTTCGAAGAAATAAGAAACCATTTTTTTTAATTCATTTTGTTGTTTCTCATTTGCATTTTTATCTAAGTTAAACATTGACTGGAGTGATATTTCAAAATAATCAGCGTCTTCCAAATCCTCTTTGGACGGATTAGCATCTAAATACATAGTTTCAGCATCAAAATTGACAGGTACTATCAACCAAGTTTTTTGAAAAGCGGTATAACCAGTTGAAAAAATTTTAAATATAAAAATTGCCAAAAACAAAAGTGCCATAAAAATTGCACTTTTACCTAAAAACTGAAATCTTTTTTCTGAGGAATATCTTTTTGCTAACAGTTTTTCTTTATTTTTATTCATATTTTTCTCTATATTTTTTAACTACTCTTAAAGCAACAATGTTTAAACACAAAGTCACTATAAATAATGACATTCCTAAAGCAAATGCAGCTTGTGTTTTTGGATCTCCGAATGCTTGGTCACCAATTAAAATGACAACAATTTGTGCAGTAATTGTTGAAGTAGACTCTAGTGGATTTAAAGTTAAGTTCGCAGCTAATCCAGATGCCATCACTACAATCATTGTTTCACCTATTGCTCTTGAAACACCTAATAATATTGATCCAACAATTCCAGGTAAGGCTGCAGGAAAAATAACTTTTTTAATTGTCTCTGATTTAGTTGCACCCATAGCATAACTTCCATCTCTAAGACTTTGAGGAACACTTGTAATAACATCGTCACTAAGACTTGATATAAATGGAATAATCATAATCCCCATCACTCCACCAGCAGCAAGAGCACTCTCAGCAGATACTTCTAGTCCCATTGCTGTTCCTAAATCTTTTAAAAATGGTCCAACAGTTAAAGCTGCAAAAAAACCATAAACCACTGTTGGTATTCCAGCTAAAATTTCTATTAACGGTTTGGCATACTGTCTTACTTTATATGATGCATATTCGGCCAAATATATTCCACTCATAAGACCAATCGGTATAGCTACACACATAGCAATGAAAGCTATAAAAAAAGTACCTGCAAAAATTGGAACTGCGCCAAAAGTATCTGAATACATTGTTGGATCCAGTGCTTCAGATGAGTCTCTTACAAAAGCTTTTGCTGGATACCAATGAGTTCCAAAAACAAAATCAAACAAAGGGATTACTTTAAAAAAATCTATTGTTTGAAATATTAATGAAAAGACAATTCCAACAGTAGTTAAAATTGCAGCTAAAGAAGCAGTAAATAAAACAGCATTAAAAAACTTTTCTACTGGTTCTCTCGTTCGATTATTCGATGAGATTCTTTTGTACGCATAAGCTACAGAGGCAATAATAATACATAAAACTATAACAACTTTTGAGCTTTGAGCTATTGAACGAAGATTTAAATATTTTTCTGATGAAACTTGAATAAAAGATGTAACTTCTCCTGTAAATTGACCACGGGAAAGTGCTTTCGTTTTTTCATAAATTAGATTTAGTTCATCATCTAGATAACCTTGATTTGCATAATCACTTAAAATTAGTAATTTTACGATGGTTGGTTCAAAAATTGCCCATAAGGAATAAATAATAAATGCTGGAATAGCGCACCATATAGCTAGATAGTATCCGTAGAATTGTGGGAGTGCGGTTAATCTTTTATTAGTTGATTGAATTGTGTATGCTTTTTTTCTTCCAAAATAATAACTTGTGAAGCCTAGTAAAATTATAAATATAAACAATATTAAGTTCAATGAAACCCCTTTACGTTGACTTTACACTTTTCTAAAAAAAAGGGGTCTAAAAAGACCCCTTAATTTCTATTTGTTAATCAAACTTATTAGTCAGCCATTGCGACAAGATTTTTCGCGTTATCTCTAGTTGTTCTATACAACCCTTTATCTAACGGTACTAAACCAATGTCAGCTAAATAACCATTTTTACCTATCGCTTTAGTTGTAGTGAACTCTTTTACAAATTCATGTAAACCAGGGATCACACCAACGTGAGCCTTTTTAACGTAGAAAAATAATGGTCTTGCAACTGCATAGCTGTAATCTTGAATAGATTCTAAAGATGGTTGACCACCCTCAATACTTGCAGCTTGAAGTTTATCTTTAGCAGCTAAGAAGTAACTGAAACCAAAGAAACCAAACATTTCTTTATCTTGAGTAAGTTTTTGAATAATTAAACTATCATTTTCACCTACCTCAATTGCAGCACCATCTTCTCTGTAAAGTTTTTGTGGTTTTTTATATTTTTTGTTTCCAGCTTCAAAACCTTTTTTATAAAGCGCTTTAGCTTCTTTTGGCATACCTTTTTTCATTACCAAAGAATTCCAAGCATCTCTTGTTCCAGAAGTTCCTGGGGGAATCATAACTGAAATTTTTTGTTTTGGTAAACTTGGATCTATTTGATCCCATGAAGTATAAATGTTATCAACTAATTTACCGTCAACAACAGAGTGTTTCGCCAATGCTTTCCAAAGTTGCTCTTTAGTAAAGTTCACTGGTTTTGCATCTAAGCTGTATGCTAAAGTAATACCGTCATTTCCGATTACGATTTCAACGATTTCATTAACACCATTTTTTTTACATAGAGCTTTCTCTTTATCTTTCATTGCTCTTGATGCATTTGTTATATCTGGATGGTTCTCACCAACACCAGCACAGAACAGTTTAGCTCCTCCACCAGTACCAGTAGATTCGATCACAGGAGTTTTGAATCCTGAACCACCAAATCTTTCAGCAACAACAGTTGCATATGGGAATACTGTAGATGAACCAACTATTTTGATTTGATCTCTTGCTTGTGCAACAGTTGCAATTGTTAGTGCAACTAATGATGCAACAATTATAGTTAGTTTTTTCATTATTTTTAATCCTTTCATTAATTAATTAAAAGATGATCGACTCGTACAAATTCATTGAATCTTTAATATTACAGATTTATTACACTTTTGTTAAAATGATAACTTTTTAGTTGTATTTCATTGAGATAACTATCTCATTAGTTTCAGTTTCTAAGCCCCCTTTGCAAGAAACAGGATTAGAATCATTACTAAAAGCGAGGTCAGGTGTAGGGTATAAAGTAACTTCAAGTCTAACTAAATTTACAAGTTCTTCTAATACCATTGGATCGTATCTCCATTTAGGCCAATTAGATGGTGTTGAGAATATTGAAGTAAGATAACTTGTTGCCATAGTGTATCTATAATTACTCAAATTTTGATCTTTTAAAAGATGGTCCCTAACAGAATTAAATATATTTCTGCATCTAAATGAGTCGGACATATAAGTAGATTTATCGAGCCCCTCTTTCATTGGTATAGATACAAGCATATCCACACTATTTCTCCACCAAGATGAAACAACATCTAAATAAATTTCCTCATACTTAGCAGCAGAATGCTGCTTTATTACCGGATAGGTTTTTTTTAAATCCTCCTGCAATCTAAAGACACCTATATCAAACACGGTTAATTGTTGATTTCTCAGAATTGTTGAAATATCTAAAGAATAACTATTCAAAATTGATGAGAAAATAAAAACAAATGAAATTAAAATACTTTTAAATATTTTTAACATTCAAAAAATTTAAATAAACTGTAACAATAATCAATAAAAGATTTGTTAAATTTTTAACGAATTTTATTCAATTTTTAACACTTTTTCAGCTTTAACTATTTTGTTGGAAGATAAATTTTTATTTCTGTACCTTTGTTAACAGAACTAAGAATCTCATAATCTCCTCTATGCTGGGTGATTATATGTTTCATAATTGCTAACCCTAAACCTGTGCCACCAATTTTTTTACTTTTTTCGGTATCAACTCTAAAAAATCTTTCAGTAATTCTTGGAATAAATTCCTGTGGGATACCTATTCCATAATCTTTTACACTGATCATTAAATGTTTATCTATTAACTTACCATCGCAATCTTCACTTTTTATTTTTATATTTTTATTTTCCTCTGAATACTTTATTGCATTATCAATTAAGTTAGAAAAAACAGTAAAAAGTTTATCGGTGTCTCCATACACTAAAGTTGGCTGCATTAAATTAACTTTTAAATTGAGTTTTTTCTTTTTAAGAGGTAACTCAAAATTACTTTTAATATTTAAAACAATATCATTTATATCTACAATTTGGTTTGGCTTGATATGTTCTTCAAGTTCAATTCTACTTAATATTAACAAATCATTAATTAAATTCTCCATTCTTATAACTTGATCTGACATAATTTTCATGAATTTCTTTTGGGCTTTTGCATCATCTGATGCTGGCCCCAAAATAGTTTCTAAAGAACTTTTTATAGAGACTAAAGGTGTTCTTAATTCATGGCTAACGTTTGCAACAAAATCTGTTTTAAATTTTTGAGCTTTTGTAATTTCTGTAAAATCTTTCAAAAACAAAACAACAGAATTATTTTCTGGAAACAAATATGTAGGTCCAGGAATGATGTAAATTTTGTAAAGTTGATATGACGGAAAGTTAATTTCAATGTCAATATTTTGGGTCACCTGTGTCTCAATAGTTTTTTCTATTGACTCAAGTAGTTTGGTATCTCTGATTACAGTAGATATATTTTTGTCTATTAGATTTTGCCCAAATCTCAGTTTTGCACTTTTATTAAGATATTTAATTTGATTATACCTATCTAATGCAAAAAATTGATCTTCTAACTCTTCAATTATAACTCTTTTACTTAAATCGTTTTTGTTAGATTTGTTTTCAACAGTAGCAGTGTTTTCAGGTTTTACACTTTTTTTAACTAAAAAATAACCTAATACAATTATTACAATAACAAAAAAAATAGTAAGTAAATCCATAATATTATTATGTAATAAATTTGAAATAATTTTTTAACATTAAATACATGTGAATCTTTTATCAAAGATTCATGACAATAAATACTCTATTAAAGAAAGTTAATCAGAACAAAAAGTTTAATATTAATACTTATGATTTTTTTAAACCTTCATTTAGTGTCAAACTAGCTGAAAGTAGAGGCGAAATAAAACTTGCACAAAAACTCAGATATAAAGTCTTCTTCTCCGAAAGAATTAAAAACCCTATATTAAATATAGGAAATTTTAGAAGAGACTCTGATAAATTTGATAATTATGCAGATCATATAATTGTGACCCACAGAAAATCAAAATTTTCGAAAACAAAAGTAATAGGTACTTATCGTTTACTTAAGCAATCTGTTGCAGAAAAAAAATCAGGTTTTTATAGTTGCGATGAATTTAATTTAGAAAATTTATTAAATTCAAGAATTTATAATAATATGCTTGAATTAAGTCGATCATGTATATCTCAAAAATTTAGAAATAAAAATGTACTCCAATTAATGTGGAAAGAAATTCATCATTATATTAATAAAAATAATATCGATGCTTTGTTTGGTACAGCCAGTTTCTTAAGCACTAATGTTAGCAAGATTGAGGATCAGTTAATATATCTTAATCATCATCACAAAATGCCAGATAACATTACGGTCAGTGCTTTACCAAAATATAGAGTAAATATTGATTACCAAAAGAAAATTAATTTAAATATTAGATTATTTGCAAAATTACCCACTTTAATCAAAGCATATTTAAAGTTTAATGCATCTATCGGGACAGGTGCTGTAATTGACAATAAATTCAAGACAACAGATGTTTTTATTTTTTTACCAATTGAAAAAATAAATAAAGAATATGTAAATAAAATTTTGGACTAATGCAGCAAATCTTAGAGAAAATTTCAAAAATTGATGAAATCAAATCTTTGTATAAAATTAATTACAAGGAATTAAAACAGTCAAATAATTTTTGGAAAAAAACTTTAGATATTTTAAAAATAAATTACATTGCAGAAAATGTTGACAATATACCTAAAGCGGGATCAAGTATAATAGTTGCAAATCATCCATTTGGATTATTAGATGGGCTAATAATTTGTTCAATAATATGTGATATCAGAAAGGATTATAAAATTTTAATTAACGATGAAGTTTCACAAATTGACCAAATAAGAGAATACTTGTTACCAATTAAATTTTCAACATTAACAGAAGATATTAAAAAAAATATCATTTCTAAAAAAAAAGCAATTGAGCACGTAAATTCAAATGGAATTTTAATAACCTTTCCTTCAGGAGAAGTTGCAACTTCTTCTCTAATTTTTAATGAAGCTAATGAAAGAAGATGGAAACCATTAATTGGATCTATAATTAACAAGACAAATGCTGCAATTATTCCTGTGCGTTTTTTTGGTAAAAATAGCTTATTTTTTCAGACAATAGGTTTTGTAAATAATAATTTGAGAAGAATTTTATTTATACGAGAATTATTAAATAAAAAAAATCAAACATTTAAGCTTAGTATTGGAAAAAAAATTTCATCACTAAACGAAGAGAGATTAAATAATAGACAAATAGTCGACAAACTCAGATCTATAGTTTTAAATATTAATTAGGGGAGATATTCTCGAAGAATATTTTAGCTGTTTCTTCCCAGCTATATTTTTTAGCAAATTCTAAACAATCTTCTCTATTAATTTTTAGCGCCTTAAGTGCAGAGGCTTTAAGATCATTATCTAGGGTATCTATTTTACTTCCTCCTAATATATCTTTGGGACCTGGAACAGGATAAGCGGCAACTGGTGTCCCACAATTTAATGACTCTAGCACAACAATACCAAAAGTATCTGTTTTGCTTGGAAAAACAAAAACGTCAGAAGAAGCAAAATGAGATGCTAATTCTCCATTTGTTTTCTCACCTAAAAAAATATCTTTTGGGAACTTCTTTTTTAAATTATTTAAATCTGGTCCTTTACCAATGATAACTTTTGTACCTTCTAAATCTAAATCTAAAAAAGCCTTGATATTTTTTTCAACAGCCACTCTTCCAACGTAAATCCATATAGGTCTTTTGTATGGTAAATCTCTTTTAACTGGATTTTTAAAAGCTCCATGATTACCACCCCTTGTCCAAGTTACCATTTTATTATTATCAACCCCTAAAGCTATTAGTTCTTCTCTCATCGACTCTGTTGTTACTAAAATTCTTTCAGCTTTATTATGAAAATTACATAAAAACTTCTCTGACCATTTTGCAGGTACGATTGGCATGTAAAGTTTCATATATTTGTCAAATCTAGTATGAAAGCTAGTAGTAAATTTTAAATCATTTTTAATACAGTGCCTTCTTGCCATAAAACCTAAAGGACCTTCAGTTGCAATGTGTATTGCATCTGGTTTTATCGCGTTAATTAAATTACTTACTCTTGGCCAAACATTTAATGATAATCTAATTTCATTATATTTTGGCATAGGAACAGTAAGAAATTGTTGGGGTGTGATGTACTCTATGTTGTGACCTTGGGATTTTAATATTTCTCCAGTTTGATGCAAAGTTCTAACCACACCATTCACTTGTGGATAATATGCATCTGTTACGATTAGAATTTTCACGCTTAAGAAGCTTTCTTTAATTCGTCTATTTTATCTGATTTACTAATTTCTTTTTCTTTTTCTTGATCCTCTGCAACAAAATTGTTTCTTACCTTGTCCCAATATATAATTTCAAAAGTTCCATCATATTTTTCAGCTAGTGCAGTACAAGATTCTACCCAGTCACCACAATTCAAATAATTTACACCATTAAAATTTTGGTCTTCTGCATGATGAATATGACCGCAAATTATGCCGTCAAATTTTTTTCTTTTTGCATAATCCGAGACTGTTTTTTCATATTCACCTATATATTTAACTGCATTTTTAACTTTGTATTTTAAAAATTTTGCTAGAGACCAATAATTTTTTCCTCTTAGTTTTCTAAAAAAATTTATAACAATATTTAATTTAAGTAATAATTCATATGCAATTGACCCTAACTTAGATAACCATTTTGCATATTTCATTACGCCATCCCAAGCATCACCGTGGACTACTAGATATTTTTTTCCAAGTGGTGTCTCATGAATAACTCTGTTAACTATATTGATATCTCCAAAATGCATTGGTATAAATTTTCTAAAAATCTCGTCGTGATTTCCAATTATATAAAATACTTTAGTACCGTGCCTTGCTTTTCTTAAAATTTTTTGGATTACGTCATTGTGCTGTTGAGGCCAATAAAACGTTTTCTGCATAGCCCAGACATCTATCATGTCTCCTACAAGATATAAATTTTCTGACCTTGAAAATTTAAAAAACTCTAGCAATTTGTCAGCCTGACATCCTTTAGTGCCTAAATGGACATCGGATATAAATAAACTTTTGTAAGTTATTAAAGATTTTTTTGTTTTCATATTTTCTTGTTAAAATTAGTGATTCTATTATAAGTAGAATCATTAATTTAATACTACATGTTAATGTTACAGAATTATTAAATATGAAATTTTGCCTTATATATAATAAGAAATCAGCAGGTGGAAAAAAGTCAAAATTTATTAAAAAAATAGTTGATGAAATATCAAATCACCACAAAGTTGATTTATTTGAAACATCAAATGAGTCTGAAGCCTCTGAAATAATAAAAAACTTTGAGATGAATAACTACGATAGATTGTTAGTTGCTGGCGGAGATGGTTCCGTTTCTTTCGCAATTAATGAATTAATAAAAAATAATTTCAAACTCCCCAAGAATTTTGCAATTGGATATATTCCAGCTGGTACGGCTAATATTTTGCAAGCAGAATTAGGTATGACTAAAAATGTAAAACATATAGCTAATACGCTTACTTCAGATAATTATGATAAAACATGTTTGGTTAAAATTAATGACAAGCATTTTATTTTAATGGCAGGTATTGGATGGGACGCTCAAATTGTTAATTCTATTGACTCTTATTTAAAGAAAATTCTAGGTAAAGTTATTTTTGGTATCAAAGGTTTCCAAAAATTTTTATCAATGAATAATAAAAAGATTAAAGTGTCGATAGATAAAGAAGATATATTTGCTGATTGGGTTCTTTGCTCAAATAGCAAATACTATGCTGGGCACCATAAAATTACTGATACACATATATTTGATAAAAAATTTACTACCTATATTTTTAAGGATCTCAAAAGATATAAATTACTTTATTATATTTATTTAATAGCTGTATATGGAAATTTGAATAAATCTAAATCTGTGATTACTGTAAATGTAGATGAAATTAAATTTGACGGCTTGGGAAATAATATACCTGTACAAATTGATGGTGATAATTTCGGTGAGCACAAAAAAATAATTATTTCGTCTTCAAAACAAGAATTTAATATCCTAAAAGCAGCTTAAATATTTCATTTACTTAATTTTGATAGTTTGCAATAATATACTATTAAATTCATACAATTGGAGGTTGAGATGAAAAAAAAACTTAAAAACTTTGCAAAAAAGAAACAAAAAATTAGTAAATCAATTAATAAGTTCAAAAATAAGATTAATTTAAAAGAAAAAAAATTATCTAAAATTAATATAAAAATTGCAAGTTTAGAAAAAAAAGTTGCTGAAAAAAAAGCAAAAAAAATAGCTAAGAAACAAGCTAGTGAAAGCCCAGCATCTGTAAATAATTAATATCTAAATTTGTCTTTCTCTCTTCTCAATTAGAAGAAGAGAGAAAGTAGTTGATTAACAAAATTTAAATTAAATAGAGGAAGAATATGTTTTTAACGATAAATTTTGTATATAATCTTTAAGTAAATTTAATTACAAAAATATTTATCTAATATTACAATTCAGTTAATTTAACGAACTCTTCCATAAACATCTTGATATCTAACAATATCACTTTCCTTCAAAATTGAGCCAACTTGAGCTTCCATTATTTTTACAGGTTTTTTTCCAGGGTTTTGAATTCTATGTATTGATTGTAGTGGTATAAATATATGTTCATTTGGTTTTTTTATAAAAATATCTTTATTTAAAGTGATCTTGGGATTACCTTGTGTAACTAACCAATGTTCAGCTCTATGATGATGTTTCTGTAAACTTAATATTCCTTTTGGTTTAACAAATAATTCTTTAATCAAGAACTCTTTGCCATTGAATAAATTTGTATATTTTCCCCAGGGACGATGAAAAATATTTTTTTTCTTAGCTAATTTATTTTTATTTTTGTCATACATCTTTAATATTTCTTTCCAACTACCAAGATCTGACCAAGGGATATCTAATTTAATTGCATTGATTTGTTTTGTTTTTTCTAAAATTGCATAATCAAAAGATTTAGCAGTGGCTTTTATAAATGAAGCTTTATTTAAATAGTAAGTATTAGCTTTATATTTTGCTTTATTAACTGAATTTAAACAATTTCTGTAAATACTTGGATTATATTTTTTAAAGTTATTAATTATTGAATCTTTTCGAAGATAAAACATTCCTGAATTCCAATAACCTTTTTGTTTAATTACTTGTTTTGCTCTACTTTCTTTTGGTTTTTCAATGAATTTTGTTACTTTATTGATATTTCCTTTAATTTTTTTAGTTACAAAATATCCATATTCGCTTGATGGTGAGGTTGGTTTAATTCCAAATATGAAAATATTTTGGTCAGTTAATTTTGTCTTATTTTTATTAATGGCTTTATTAAAAACACTCATCTTTTCAATCAAATGGTCTGCTGTAAAAAACATTAACGGTTGATTGTCAGGAATATCTTTAATTAAAGCAGTGCTTAAAATAGCAGGAGCTGTATTTCTTTTTGCAGGTTCTAAAACAATTTTATATTTTTTAATCTTATTTTTTTTAAGATGTTTTTTTACCTCTTTTAAATATTTCTTATTAGTGCTGATAATTGGTGCATCAAATATAGTTGCTTTTATTCTCTCTAAAGTTTTTCCAAGTAAAGTCCAATTACCAAAATCAATAAACTGTTTTGCTTGATGATTTTTAGAATTTGGCCAAAGTCGAGTTCCAGCACCTCCACATAAAATGACTGGACGAATTTTCATTAAATTTCTGAATAATCCTTAACTTCTTTTTTCTTACCTGGGTGTGTTGGTGCGCCTAAAAACGCTGGACCAACGGTTTGCGCATATTTCCATAAAGTACCAGATCCAAAATCAGATTTTCGTGCTCTCCATTTTCTTTTTCTTGAAGCTAATTCTTTTTTAGAAAGTCTGACATTGATAGTTCCTTTTTTAGCATCGATATCAATGATATCACCATTACGTAAAAGGCCTATAGGACCTCCTAGGGCAGCCTCAGGGCCCACATGACCCACACAGAAGCCTCTGGTAGCTCCAGAGAACCTTCCATCAGTTATAAGAGCTACTTTCTCCCCTTTACCTTGTCCATAAATTGCACCTGTTGTAGATAACATTTCTCTCATACCAGGACCCCCTACTGGTCCTTCGTATCTAATTATAATTACATCACCATCATTATACTTTTTGCTTTGCACTGCCTTCATTGCACTTTCTTCATTATCAAAGCATCTTGCTTTTCCGGTAAATTGTAATTTAGCTAATCCTGCAACTTTTACTATCGCTCCATCTGGAGCTAAGTTACCTTTTAAACCAACTACACCTCCTGTAGGTGATAATGGATCTTTATAAGATCTCATTACTTTTTGTTTAGGATTAAATTTAATATTTTTTAAATTTTCTTTCATTGTTTTTCCTGTAACAGTCATGCAATCACCGTGAATGTAGCCACCTTCATATAAAGTTTTTAATAACATTGGGACACCACCTGCTAACCACATATCTTTTGCAACATATTTTCCACCTGGTTTTAAATCAGCAAGATAAGGAGTTCTTTTAAAAATTTTAGCAACATCCATTAAGTCAAATTTTATTCCTGCTTCATTTGCAATTGCCGGTAAATGTAATCCAGCATTAGTAGAGCCACCTGTTGCAGCAACTATTGTTGCAGCATTTTCTAAAGCTTTTCTTGTTACAATATCTCTTGGTTTAATTTGTTTTTTTAAAAGTTGCATAACCATTTTGCCACTTTCTTTTGCATACTTATCTCTTTCCTCGTAAGGAGCTGGAGTACCTGCTGAATATGGTAATGCTAATCCAATTGCCTCAGACACACAGGCCATAGTATTTGCAGTAAATTGACCCCCACAAGCACCTGCACTAGGACAAGCAACTAATTCTAATTTTCTTAGTTCTGCAGATGACATTTTACCTGATGAATGTTTTCCAACCGCTTCAAATACATCAACTACTGTTACATCTTTACCTTTATATCTTCCTGGAAGAATTGAACCTCCATAAATAAAAACACTTGGAACATTTAATCTAACCATCGACATCATTAAGCCTGGTAAAGATTTATCACATCCTGCAATACCAACTAATGCATCATAACAGTGTCCTCTGACTGTTAACTCCGCTGAGTCTGCAATAACCTCTCTTGAAATTAAAGAAGATTTCATTCCTTCATGACCCATAGCAATACCATCAGTAACAGTGATAGTACAAAATTCTCTTGGGGTTCCTCCATTTGATCTGACACCTTTTTTAACAGATTGAGCCTGTCTCATTAGTGCAATGTTACATGGAGCTGCCTCATTCCATGTAGAAACCACACCAATAAAGGGTTTTGCTACATCTTTCTCAGTTTCTCCCATTGCATAATAAAATGATCTATGTGGAGCTCTATCTGCTCCTAATGATGTATGTCTGCTTGGAAGTTTCTTCTTGTTAAATTTTGCCATTATATACCCTTTATTGTTATCGATATCTTATCAACATCGTTCTTTAAATTATTATAATTAGTTTTTTCTTGTTCAACAATCTCTTTTGGTGCCCTGTCTACAAAACTTTTATTTTCTAGTCTTTGAGATATCTTATGCATCTCTTGTTCTAATCGTTCTTGTTTACTGGTTAAATTTTCTTTTATTAACTTTAAATCAACATCCTTATCAAAATAGATCTTAAATAAATCCCCTGAAACAACCATCGTAGCAGCAGGTTTATCTAAATCATCACTTAGAAAGTTGTTTATTCGACCTAATTTTTTAAGAATTATTTCATTTGAACTAATAAATTGCTTTTGATCTTTGTTTATATTGTTAGTTGAGATGTCTATAAATGAACCAGGGCTTACATTTAGCTCATTTTTAAACGATCTTAGCTCAGATATTATATTAATTATATTTTCTACCTGATCTGTGTGTGAATCTTTAGTTGATTTTGCAGATATCCAATTTTTAAACATTAGAAAGTCATTGCCATTATTATCAAATTTATTTTTGAGCCAAATTTCTTCAGTAACAAAGGGGATAAATGGATGTAATAAAACTAGTATTTGTTTAAATACGTAGGCTGAAACTCTTCTTACCTCAGCTTTTGCACCTTCATCATCTGAAAAAAGAATTGTTTTAGAAAGCTCTAAGTACCAATCACAATAGGAATGCCAAGTAAATTGATAAGCGTTTTTTGCAGCCTCATCAAATCGATAATCTTCTAAGTTTTTAATAATTTTATTAGTAGTTTCTGCTAACTCTGAATATATCCATTTATTGATATTAACTTTTAACTCTGGAATTTGATCAGTATTTTTAAAATCACATTCATTGGTGATTAAAAAGTTATTAGCGTTCCATAGTTTATTTAAGAAATTTCTATAACCTTTAACCCTATCTTCAGAAAGTTTAACATCAGTTCCAGGTGAAGCCATTGATAGAAGCGTAAATCTTAAAGCATCTGCGCTATATTTTTCAATCAAATCTAAAGGATCAATAACATTACCTTTAGATTTAGACATTTTTTGTCCTTTTTCATCTCTAACTAAAGCATGAACATAAATATCTTTAAAAGGTTCTTTATTTAAAAATTCTGTTCCAAACATAATCATTCTTGCAACCCAAAAGAAAATAATATCAAAGCCTGTTACTAACACCGAAGTTGGATAAAACTTCTCAACAAATTTTTTATCATCAGGCCATCCAAGTGTTGCAAAAGGCCAAAGACCGGAAGAAAACCATGTATCTAAAACATCAGGATCTCTGTTTAATTCTACATCTTTACCATAATGTTTTTTAGCTAATTGTTTTGCTTCATCTTCATTGTATGCAACAAAAATTTTTTCATCAGGTCCATACCAAGCAGGTATTTGATGTCCCCACCAAAGTTGTCTTGAAATACACCAAGGTTCTATATTGTTCATCCATTGAAAATAAGTTTTTGACCAATTCTCAGGAAAGAAATTTGTTTTCTTTGAATTTACAACTTCTTTAGCTTTGACTGATAATTTACCTGCATCAGCAAACCATTGTTCTGTTAGGAAAGGTTCAATTATTGAATTGGATCTATCCCCGTAAGGAACTTTATTTTTAATATTCTCTTCTTTTACAAAAAATTCTTTTTCTTTAAGCTCTTTTAATATTTGTTTTCTTGCTTCAGAGCGATCAAGACCTACGTAATGTTTTGGAGCGTTTTCATTTATTTTTCCTGCTTCGGTAAAAATATTTATAATTTCAAGATTATTTCTTTGACCTACATCATAATCATTAAAGTCATGTGCTGGAGTTATTTTTAAAGCACCTGTTCCTTGTTCAGGATCTGCGTAATCATCTTCTATAATTTTAATTTTTCTTCCAACAATTGGGATTGTAACAATCTTGCCAACATAAGATTTAAAACGATCGTCTTTTGGATTAACAGCGATTGCCGTATCACCCAGCATTGTTTCAGGCCTTGTGGTTGCAATTGTTATAAATTGATCCGTTCCATCAATTGGATATTTAATATAATAAATTTTTGAATTTACTTCTCTTTGATCAACTTCTAAATCTGAAATAGCTGTTTTTAAAACTGTGTCCCAATTTACTAATTTTTTATCCTTATAAATTAAACCTTTATTATATAGATCAACAAATACCTTTATTACTGATTTTGATAAATTTTCATCCATCGTAAAGGCATTTCTGGACCAATCACAGGAACAACCAAGTTTTTTCAATTGATTGATAATTATGTCTCCATATTGATCTTTCCAGTCCCAAACTTTTTCAATAAATTTTTCTCTACCAATTTCATTTTTATCAATTTTTTCAGAACTAAGTTTTTTCTCAACTAAGGCTTGGGTAGCAATACCTGCATGATCAGTCCCTGGTTGCCATAAAGTTTCGTAATTATTCATTCGATGATAACGAACTAACAAATCTTGAATGGAATTATTCAGAGCATGTCCCATATGAAGACTTCCTGTTACATTTGGAGGAGGTATTACTATAGAAAATTTTTTAGAATTTTCTTTAGGTTTAAAAAGACCATTTTTTTCCCAATAAGAATAAATTCTATCTTCAACATCAGAATGTATATATTTATCGTTACTCATGGATTTTAAAGTTTATAATTTAATATCAGACATAAATTTTTTTATCATAATTTATTAATTAAATTAATTATTTCTTTAATTTTTTTAGAATGAGAGTAATCAGATGACCTACATTTATTATAAGCTTGTTGCGCTATATCATTTCTTTTTTTATCATTTTTAAGATAAAACATAATTTTAGTCTCTAATTCTTTTTCATCACCAAAAAATTCTGCTTCTTTACCTTCAACAAAAAGATCCATATGCTCAGTTGTTCTCTCTGCTAACATAAAAGCCGCACATGCAGGTATATCAACTGATCTAGAAGTATGAAGGTCATCATTAATTTTTCTTAAAAAATTTAAATTTATTTTAGAGGCATTGATAACTTTTACCCATTCGTTACCGTATATAGGCATATCTTTCACTATAAGATTAGTGTGTTTATTTTTCCAACTAGACCATCCGTTACCCCACACAACTATCTTTATTCCTTTTTTAGCAAGTCTAAACATGATTTGAGCTCTTTGTTTTTCAAAAGTTCCAACAAATGTTACATCTGATTTATATTTATCAAATTCAGATTTATTTAAAGTTATTTTCTCACATAGGGTTTCATCAAAAGATTTATATTGAAAATGACTTTTTTTAGCACCTAGTCTAAGCATAGTTTCTGCAAGATGTTTTTGATTTGAAACGAAAACACAATCATAATTTTTAATAGCGTTTAAAAAATAAATAGAATTATTGTGATTTCGTGACATGTCATCCTCAGAAAAAAAAATTATTTTGATACTTGGGGATATTTGTCTAATTTTCTCCATTGTTGTTTTTCTTAAAACTAACGATTTAAAATCAATTATAATATTTATTGATTTATCTTTAATACTTTTTAATAACTTTTGATTTAAATTATTTTTATCTATAGGGAGTCTAATTTTGTATCTAATCTTTTCATATATACTGTACGTTTCTACAGCATGACTCTGGATTGTTTGCACATTATGACCTAAATTTTTTAGTGTTTGTATATATTGTCTAGCCTTACCGTTGGTTACTCCAACTAAAATTATATTTTGATTTTTCATTAATATAAAATTTATTATTCTTTAATAATTTTACTTTCTCATAGAAAAATATTTTAAATTACTAAACAAATTGTATAAATTTTTAAATTTCATAATTTTGCTTAATATTAATATATAAGAAATTTTATTTTTAATAAATTTGAATGCATCACTAATTACAGTTTAATTCTGAAACTCAAAAAATTTAATTGTATTCTGTATTACTTTATAAAATTTACAAATAAAAGCCTTAAATGAAATTTCTTTTTTTTTAATGATTCTAGATAGATTTGATTTAAATTATATATTTAATAAATTATTTTAAAAACCTTTAATTTATAAATTATATTGAGTTTTTTTATAAAAAATAAAAATGTTAAAAAGAAAAAAAATAGCAGTAGTTGGTGCCGGTATATTTGGTTGTACTATTTCACTAATATTATCTAAAAAATTTGATGTAGATCTTTATGAACGAAAATCACAAATTCTTAATGAGGCATCTATGTGCAATCAATTCAGATTTCATGAAGGATTTCATTATCCAAGATCAAAAAAAACATTAAAAGAAATAAAAGAGTCAAATAAAGATTTTTTGAAATTTTTTGGAGAAAATGTTTTATATAAAACAAAAAATTATTATTCAATTGCTAAAAATGAAAGCAAAACTTCATATTTAAAATATATTAATTTCTTAAAAGCAAATAATTTAAATTACAAAATAATTAAAAACTCAAAATATGTGTCGACAAATGTGGAGGGAACTATTTTATCAACCGAAAAAACATTAAATTATTTTGAATTCAAAAAAAGTCTATTATCTAAATTAAAAAATAGTAAGGTAAATTTAAAATTGAATTCTCAATTAGACAAAAATATTTTACGATATAAAAGTTATGATAAGATTATACTTTCAACCTATAAAAATAATAATCAAATTTTAAAAAAATTAGGATATAAAATTAAAAATAAGTTTCGATATGAATTGGTTGAAAAAATTGGAATTAAATTACCAAAGAGATTCAAAAATATAAGCTTTGTTGTTATGGATGGTAATTTTGTTTGTGTTGATCCATATATTGGAACACCCTATCATTTATTAAGTCATGTTAAATACTCTAAGATTAAAATAATTAAAAACACTGCTGCAAAATTTCCCAAAAAATATGATTCAATTCTAATCAAAACAAAGATAGTGAATCATAAAATTTCAAAGTTTAATAATTTTGTAAAAGGAGGTTCTAAATTTTTACCATTTTTAAATCTTTCTAAATATGTTTTTTCTTTTTTTGTTGTTCGAACTTTAAAGTTTAATGTTGAAAAAAGTTCTGAAAGAACAAACTTAATTCAAAATTATGATAATAAAATATTAACTATTCTATCAGGGAAATGGAACACGTGTGTAACAGAGGCAAAAAAAATTGAAAAATTAATATCTTAATCTTATGATAAAAGTTTGTTTAATTGGTTATGGAAATTGGGGAAAAAAAGTATACCAAAAAACAAAAGACAAAATTAAATACATTTCTATATTAGGGAAAAACGATTTAATAAATAAATATTTGAATCAAGTCGATTGGATAATAATTAGTACGCCAACTAATACACATTATCAAATTGTTAAAAAATATCTTAATCTTAAAAAAAATGTATTTTGTGAAAAGCCACTTTCTCTCAATTATAATCAAGTAAAAACTTTATACAAAATTGCATCAAAAAAAGATGTAAACTTAATTGTAAGTGATTTTTCAGATTATAAAAAAAAGATATCTTTTTTAAAGAATAACTATTTTATTAGAACAAAATACTCAATTGCAGATAAAAGCATCAAATCAAAAAGAATTGATCTACTCTATAGGTTTGCTTATCATGACTTTGGTTTGATTTATAATTTAGTAAGGAATCAAAAATTAATATCAATAAAAATCCATAATTATAAAAAAAAATTAAATTTTACGATAAATTATGAGAAAAATACTTTTAATTTTTTATACGACTCTCTTAATAAAAAAAAGAAATACTCATTTAATAATAAATCTCTTTATCAAAAAAATGACTTAATTAAAAAAATGTATAGTGAATTAATGACAAATAAAAAAAAATTCAAATTAAATAAATTAAGATCACTTTTTGTGATCAAACTTATAGAAAAGATTAAAAAAAAAATCTTATACTTGTGATTTAATAAAAGCTTGGTATATAAAGACAACTTGATTTAGGGCAACGTGGCGGAATGGTTACGCAGAGGATTGCAAATCCTTGTATCCCGGTTCGATTCCGGGCGTTGCCTCCAAAATAAATCTTGTTTTAGTTATAAAAAAAAGTAAGTTGCTTTTTTACATTCCTCGGTAGCTCAGTTGGTAGAGCAGTTGACTGTTAATCAATTGGTCGCAGGTTCGAGTCCTGCCCGAGGAGCCAAAAAAGTTTTAGGTTAACAAATAAAAAATAAATAATTATAAAATTTATTTAAGGGTCTTAACTAAATTTTAATTTAGCCAGTTTTTGAAATTCCAACTGAAGAAATCTGTAAAGATTTATTAAATTTTAATTTTTGATCAGCTGTTAACTCAGAATATAATTTTGTTAAAAAATTATAATTTACATTCATATGACCTTCTTGTGATTTTTCTAAATTAATTAAGTATTCTGAAAAATCTTCAAAAAAATAATTTATTGGAACCTTTAAATAATTTGATAGTTGCAATAGTCGAATTGAACTTACACCATTGGTACCTTTTTCGTATTTTTGAATTTGTTGAAATGTTACATTGATTGCTTTTGCTACTTTAGTCTGTGTCAATCCTAAAGCCAATCTTCTTAGCTTGAGCTTGTTGCCTAAGTGTTTGTTGAAATTATCTTCCATTAAGACCCCTCTTAATTAAATTTTAAAATCTTATTCAATAGAAAATTTAAATACCCTGCAATAGAAAAATTTTTATATTTCTTAAGGTTTTTAAGTAATTTTAAAACCTGTCAAGCATAAGTTAGCATTAAAAACTCATAATAGGCTCACTTAAATTAACCTTTATGTGAGATAAAAGTTATTATTTTTTATAAGATTTGACTTAAAAATAGCTTAGTTCTCTCGCTCTTTGGATTGGCAAAAAATTCTTTAGTATCAGCTTTTTCAACTATCTTTCCTTCATCCATAAAAATCATACTATCTGCTACTTCTTTGGCAAATCCCATTTCATGTGTAACAACAATCATTGTCATACCTTGATTTGCTAAGTTAACCATAACATCAAGCACTTCTTTAATCATTTCCGGGTCAAGTGCTGAGGTTGGTTCATCAAATAACATGATTTTTGGCTCCATACACAAAGCTCTTGCAATTGCAACACGTTGTTGTTGTCCACCAGAAAGTTGGCCTGGAAATTTTTGAGCTTGATCCAATATTTGTACTCTTTCTAGATGTTTTAAGGCCAATTCTTCTGCTTCTTTTTTAGGTAATTTTTTAACCCAAATAGGTGCAAGCGTACAATTATCTAATATAGATAGATGTGGGAATAAATTGAATTGTTGAAATACCATACCAACTTCAGCTCTAACCTGCTCAATATTTTTAGTATCTTCTGAAATTTCCGTACCATCAACAATTATGTTTCCTTCTTGATGTTCCTCTAATCGATTAATACATCTTATCAAAGTAGATTTACCTGAACCAGAGGGCCCGCATACTACTATTTTTTCTTTTGGCATTACCTCAAGATTTATTCCACTTAAAACTTGAAAGTCCCCAAACCACTTATTTACATCTTTAATTTGTATGATTGCTTCTGACATTTTTTATCTATCTGTTTTGTACTTAAGTTCTAAGTTATAACTATATTTACTCATTGAATAACAAATAATCCAGAAAATTATTCCAGCAAAAACATACCCCTCCATAGAGAAACCTAACCATTTAGGATTAGTTTTTGCAAGACCAAGCATGCCTGCTAATTCTAAAAGACCAACAACAAATATAAGAGGCGTATCTTTGACTAACGCAAGAAACGTATTAGCAATACCAGGAATAACTAGTTTCAGTGCTTGAGGCAAGATAACCAATAAATGTAATCTCCAATATCCCATTCCTAGAGATTTAGCAGCATCATATTGACCTCTTGGTAAAGCTTGAAGACCTCCTCTTATAACTTCGGCAGTATATGCGGCTTCAAATAAAACAATTGCAGCAATAACTCTAATTAATTTATCAACATAAGTTCCATCAGGTAGAAACATTGGGAACATTACTGCTGACATAAACAATACTGTAATCAATGGTACACCCCTCCAAAACTCAATAAAAGTTAACGAAGAATATTTAACAACAGGTAAATCAGATCTCCTGCCTAGAGCTAACATCATACCAATTGGAAAACAAAAGATTAACGAAAAGAATGAGACTATGAATGTTAATGATAAACCGCCCCATGCTCCAGTTTCAACCCATTCTAAACCAAATTCACCTCCTGATATCAAATAGTAGATTAATAAAAATGAAATTATTGGTAAAAAAATTACATAATATAACGTTAGGTATTTTTTAAGTCTTAGTGGAAAGAAATAACCTAGTCCCATAAAAACTAAGACAATTATGAATGTAGCATTTACTCTCCATTGCTCAGCATTTGGGTACATTCCATACATAAATCTGTTAAACCATACTTTAATGTAAACCCAACAAGCTCCTCCTCCAGTACATGCTTCTTTGGTGTCACCTGCAATATTTGCATCAAAAATAAACCAGTTTAGTAATGGTGGTATTGAGAATATTAATAATAATATAATACTAAAACTAAGGGCTGCATTGAAGTTACTTGTATTAATATTTTTGTTTAATTCATCTAATTTTTTAATTCCTGAAAATTCAATTCTAACAAAATGAAGACCAATCATTCCAAAGATTAGAGGCGTAAAGAAACTAATAAAACCTGGTAAAAAACCAGTTATATTTTTTTCATAAAAATTATTTAAATAAAAATCAAGTATGCCTAATGTGAAAAATAAAACTCCAAGACCTAAAAATAAATTAATATTTTCTTTATTGGGTTTTAATAAATTAACTTTACTCATAATTTTTATTTTTCCTTAATGGCAATTGATTTATTGTACCAATTCATAAATAGTGAAATTGACAAACTAATTGTTAAATATGTTGCCATTGTAATAGCGACTATTTCAATTGCTCTTCCTGTTTGCATCATTGCGGTACCAGCAAATACTAGAACTAAATCAGGATAAGCTATAGCTGCAGCTAAAGAAGAATTTTTCGTTAAATTAAGATATTGATTTGTTGTAGGTGGAATAATAATTCTTAAAGCTTGAGGCATGATTACTAATTTTAAAACTTGTCCCGGTGTTAGTCCTATAGATGCTGCAGCCTCTTTTTGTCCCTTACCTATTCCTTGAATTCCAGCTCTTACATTTTCAGCAATAAAAGTAGCTGTATAAAGCGTTAGCGCTAAAGTAAGTGCTATTAATTCTGGAGGTATTCCAACTCCTCCTTCATAAGTAAAAGATGTTTTGGCCAACTGTTTTAATTCTGGAAAGCTCCATTGTAAATCTACTCCACCAAAAATAAATGTAAATGCTGGTATTATTACAAATATAGCAAGTGATATTAAAAATTTTGGATACTGAATACCCGCATCTTCTTGTTTTCTTTTAGCGTATCTATTGAAAAAAAAGATTATTACTAAAGACACTATTAAAGATATCAAAAATACATCAAAATTATTCCAAATTGGTGCTGGTGTATAAAGACCTTTGATGGTCATATAAGATGTGCCAAGAAGTAATGATGCGTCTTCAGGCATAGGTAGTGCTCTTAATGCAGCAAAATACCAAAAGAATATTTGAAGTAATAAAGGAATATTTCTAAAAAATTCAATATAAACACTAGCGGTTCTGTTAATTAAATAATTTGGTGAAAGTCTTGCAACACCTATAACCACTCCTAGAATAGTACATAGAACAATACCAATAGCAGATACAAGTAAGGTGTTTAGTAAACCAACTAAATAAGCTCTAGCATATGATTTTGAACCATCATAATCTATTAAAGAAAACTGGATATCAAATGAAGCTTCTTGTTTTAAGAAACCAAAGCCAAACTCAATGCCTCTAGTATCCATATTTTCTTGAGCATTCATGGTGAAAAAACCAAAAATTAAAACTATAAATAAAAGAGTTAGGAACTGAGGAAGAATTTTTTTTAATTTCATTTGAGAATACTATAAAAAAAGGGCTAGATTAATCTAGCCCTTTTTATCAATTTATAACTTAAATTATCTTGATGGCGGAACGTATAAAATACCACCTTTAGTCCATAATTCATTTGGACCTCTGTCTGGTAAAATACCTGTGTCAGCTATATTTCTTTTATAACTTTCACCATAGTTACCAACTTGTGTGATAATTCTATAATTCCAATCATTATCAAGACCGAATGCAGCACCCATTTCACCTTCAGCACCAACTAATCTTTTGATTGCTGGGTTGTCTGAAGATTTCATCATGTCAGCATTGCCAGAAGTAATTCCATACTCCTCAGCTTCGATCATGGTATTTAAAGACCATCTTACGATATCTTCCCATACTGAGTCACCTTGTCTAACAACAGGGCCTAATGGCTCTTTTGAAATAGTTTCAGGTAACACGATGTGCTCATCTGGATTAGACATTTTAGTTCTTTGTGCAGCTAAACCTGATTTGTCAGTAGTGTAAGTATCACATCTACCAGCATCATAAGCAGCTACGACTTCATCCGCTTTTTCAAAAGCAACTGGTGTATAAGAAATTCCTTTAGAATTAAAGAAGTCTCTCATATTTAATTCAGTTGTTGTACCAATATTTGTACAAGCTGAGATACCATTTTTGAATTGGCTTGTTGAAGTAATACCAGAACTTTTTCTAACCATGAAACCTTGACCATCGTAGAAGTTTACTCCAACGAAAGTAAGTCCGATATCAGCATCTCTAGAAAGAGTCCAAGTTGTGTTTCTTGATAAGATATCAATCTCACCAGAAGTTAAAGCTGTAAATCTTTCTTTAGCACTTAGTGGTGTGTATTTTACTTTACTTGCATCACCTAGTACCGCAGCAGCTACTGCTCTACATACATCAACGTCAACACCAGTCCAATTTCCTGCAGCGTCAGCATTAGAAAATCCTGGAAGACCTTGAGATACTCCACATCTTACAAAACCCTTTTTTTGAGTGTTTTTAAGTGTCTTAGATTTTTTAGCAGCCATAGTTTCTGTTGTAAAAGTAAACAACACTGCAACCATAGCGACTAAAGAAGTTAATTGTTTTAAGTATTTAAACATTATTCTTCCTTTTGTTTTTTATTTGTTAACAAATAATTCAAAATTACTTTTGAATATTCATAATTTAAGCATGTTAAATATTTACCATCAAGATAAATTTATGGATAATTATGACCTAAAATGAACAAGATGGCGCGCCCTGGAGGATTCGAACCTCCGACCCTCGGTTTAGAAAACCGATGCTCTATCCAGCTGAGCTAAGGGCGCACAAATATTATGATACTGTTATAATACTAAATTAATATTTAAAAAGAAATTTTTTAGCTATCAATAACAAAGATAAAAATTCAACCCTTCCTATAATCATAAAAAAAATAAGAAAATATTTAGTTAAAAAATGTAAGTTTTGAAAGTTAAAATCACTAATTCCATAAGCAGAAGAATTGACTGTATTCATTAAGGTTAATACCGCCAATTTAAATGCATTTTCAAACTCAATATTACTCAATGATAATAAAATTGTTAATGAAAAAAGAGAAATAATAAATATTAAAACAGTTAAGAAATATTTATTAATATCAGCTGTATCAAAATTAATTTTAGAAAAAATAAGCTTATTCATAAATACTTTATTAGGTTTACTAAAAGAAAGAATTTGATTGATTGAATATTTAGAAAGAGAGTAAATTTTTAAAAACCTTAATCCTGAACTTGTTGAAAAAAAAGAACCACCAACTATTACTAATATCAAATAGATTAAGTTTAAGTTTTTTTGTTCAACTTCTAGAGAAATGCCAATATTTGAAATACTACTAACTAAATTTAAGAAGTTAAATGAGAAATTTTTATCATAACTAAAAAAAATAAAAAAAATACTTACCAATATTAAAAAATACAAAAATAAATGAATATCTTCATAAAAAAAATTAAGATTTTTTTTTCGTAAAAAAATTAAGTTATAGGTAAAAAAAATACTAAAGAAAGAGATCAACATCAAAAGTGAGAAAACAATTATTTGAGTATTTGTCAATAATATCGTTGAAAGCTCATTATCGGGTAAAAAACCTCCAGAGGAAATAGCTGTCATTGAAAGATTAAGAGAGTTAAATATTCTGATACCAAATATATTTAAAACAATAAAAATAAAAATTGTTAAGCTGGAATATAAAAGAAAAATTTTAATTGTTTGTTTTAAAATCTCAGAGCTACTGAAGGATAAAAAATTTGTTAATGATTTTTTTAAACTTTCATCGTAAATATCAATAAGAAAAATTATAGAAAATAAAAAGTATAATCCTCCAATCCATTGAATTGAAGATCTCCATAATATTAAGCCTTGATCTATATGTTTGATATTGTCAAAAATAGTAAAACCAGTTGAAGTAAATCCTGATACCGCCTCAAAAATAGCGTTTAAAAAAGTTAAATTATAAATACTTAAATAAAATGGAATACATAATACTAAGGGTATTAGTATATAACCAAGTAGTACTGTTAAAATCTTCTCAAAAATTGATGGTTTTTTTAAACTGGATTTTAAGTAATAAAAAAGAATTCCTATTAGTCCTGAAATTATTAAACTTACGTAATAAGTGTTTAGATTAAGATATAAGTTAAAATAATAAGAATAAATTATATTAAAAAAAGAAAATATAGAGACAAGTATAAAAAAAAAACTTAAATATTTTACTCTGAATAATGACATTTAGTTAGATTGAACTAATTCTAAAAATATTTTCCACCACTGAAATAGAGCCTTTATTTGCCAAAAAAACAACTTTATCTTCTTTTAAAAAAACAAAATCGGATCGGGGAATTATTATCTTATCTCCTCTTAAAACTGCGCCTATTCTAACTTCTTCAGGTAAATTTGAGTTCTTCAATTCTTTATTAATTAACTCTGATGTCTCAATAATTTCAGCTTCAATTACTTCATACTCACCATTCATAATTGTGTATGCTGTTTCTATGGTACCTTTATGGACATGTTTTAATATACTAGAAACAGTATTCATTCTTGGATCTATTAAATCGTCAATTTTAAGAGAGTCTTGCAATAGAGAATAATTAGGTTTATTCACTAATGCCATCGTTCTTTTATCTTCAATTTCCTTTTCATCTTTAGCGAATTTTTCAACAAGAACACTTACCATCAGGTTGTCCTCATCATCATTTGTTAAAGCAAGAACCGTTTCAGCTTCCTCTAAATTTGCTTCCGCTAACACTTCTTCATCTAAACCGTTTCCATTAATTACTATGGTATTATTTAATTCTGATGCAAGGTATTCAGCTCGCTCTTTGTCTTTTTCAACAATTTTAACTCTTACAGCATCTAGAGTTTCCTCAATATTTTTTGCAAGATTAAAACCGATGTTACCACCACCAACAATAAGAATTTTTTTAGAAACTTTTTCATTATGACCAAAAGCTTCTAAAGTTTCAGCTGTTTGGGAGGAATTGATAATTACATAAATTTTATCGTTTTTTCTGATTTCATCTTCTTTTTTTGGAATTAAAAACTTATCATCTCTAATAATTCCAATTACATTTGCATCTAAATTAGGGTATTTTTTTGTTAGATCTTTAAGCTTTATATTAATCAAGCTACAACCATCATTCATAAAAATTTCTAACAATCGTATTTTATTATTTGCAAAAGGAACACTATCTAATGCTCCTGGAGCCTCTAGCTTTCTTTGAATTGATTTTGCAATTTCAAGTTCTGGCGAAATAATTACATCAATTGGTAAATTTTCTTTATTATAAACTGTAGTAAACTTAGGATTTAAATAATCCTGTGACCTTATTCTTGCAATTTTTTTTGGAATATTAAATATGGAAAAAGCTATTTGACATATAACCATATTAATTTCATCGTTTCTAGTAACAGCGATGATCATATCTGTTTCAGCTGCATTTGCTTTTTCGAGTATAGTTGGATAAGTTGCTTTACCAACAATTGCTTTTACATCTAAAGCATCGTCTATTTTTTGAATATCTTCACTAGATGTATCGATTACAGTTATAGAGTGACCTTGTTCACTTAATTGTTTAGCAATAGTGAACCCGACCCTTCCAGCACCACAAATAATAATGTTCATTAATTAAATTCTTTTATTCCTAAACCTTTAAGTTTTCTATGTAAGGCGCTTCGTTCCATTCCAACAAAGTTTGCTGTTTTTGAAATATTTCCATTAAATTTTTTTAATTGGATAGTTAAATACTCTTTTTCAAACTTTTCTCTAGCCTCTTTTAATGGCACAGATAGGCTATTTTCGGCAATTTGGTCATCAAAATTATTATTTTTCAAAGACTCTTTAATAATATTAGAAATTTTATCTTTTGTATCTGGTTGCAATATAGCAATCCTTTCAATTAAATTTCTGAGCTCTCTAACATTACCCTGCCAATTATGATTTAAAATA
Organism: Pelagibacterales bacterium SAG-MED22; assembly: GCA_014653985.1. GTDB lineage: Bacteria > Pseudomonadota > Alphaproteobacteria > Pelagibacterales > Pelagibacteraceae > Pelagibacter. Next base: position 9,388 of record JACWDT010000002.1, on the reverse strand, counting down.
TAACTATTGTTCTCGTCGATATTTAATTCTTTGATATTGTAATTCTCAGATATTTTTTTTGAAAAATAATTTATTAAAAGTGGTATATCAGAAATTCTTTGACCTAACGGCTCAACGTTTATTTCAAACACATTTATTCGGTGAAAAAGATCTTCTCTAAAGTTACCAATCTCAATTTCTTTTTTTAAATCCTTACTTGATGAACATATCAACCTTACATCAACTGTAACATCACTACTACCATTGACACGTTTAAATTTTTGGTCGGTTAAAACTCGAAGTATTTTTGATTGTATATCTAAAGGAATTTCAGAAACTTGATCAACTAAAAGTGTACCACCATTAGCTTTTTCTAATGCTCCATAAGATATTGATCCATTTTCTTTTTCTTCACCAAATAACTCAAGCTCATATTTATTAGAATCTAACAAGGCTCCATTTAGTATTACAAAAGGATTTTTACTTCTTTTTGAATTTTTATGAATTTTTCTAGCAATCAACTCCTTACCTGATCCAGAAGGACCATTTATAAATACTCTACTTTCTGTAATAGATATTTTTTTAATCTGGTCTTTGATATTAGTTATATTCTTACTGTTCCCTATAATTTCATAAGATGAGAAAAGCTTACTTTCGTATTCTTTATTTTCTTTTTTAAGATTATAATTTTCAACAGCTCTTTTAACAAAATTTAGCAACCTTTCACGGTCAAAAGGTTTTTCAATAAATTCAAAAGCACCATTTTGTAAAGAGTTAACTGCCATTTCGATATTAGCATGACCAGAAATTATAATTACAGGAACATCCTTATTTTTTGACTTAATGTGAGAAAGAAGCTCTATACCGTCATTATCTCCTTTATCTAACTTGACATCTAAAATAGCAACATCAGGTAATTTTTTATCAATCTCAGATAAGGCTTGGTTGTAATTAGCGGCTAGTCTAGTTTTATAACCAGCGTCCAGAATAAGTTCATTTATAATATTTCTTATATCTGCATTATCATCTACAATTAATATTTCACTACTCATATTATTTTATAAAATTTATTTTAATTTCAGCACCATCATTTCTTGGGATAAATTCAATTTTACCATTATGATCGTTTATAATTTTATTTACTATTGATAATCCCAAACCAGTTCCATTTTTTTTTGTTGTAAAGTAGGGGTTTAAAATATTTTTAATATTTTCAGAAAATTTTCCAAATCCCATTCCATTATCAACAATAACCAGATTTATGTGACCATCATTCTCTGTAAGTTCAATAGTGATTTTTTTGCTGAAATTACTATCATTTTCTGCTTTTTGTTGAATACTTTCAATTGAGTTTTTAATTAAATTTAAAAACACTCTACTTATTTGCTCTTTATCACTATTTAAAATTATTATTTCTGAATTACTGGATAAATCTATCTCAATCGAATTATCTAATTCCTTAAGTAATTTAATATTCTCTTTAAGTAAATTGATAAGGTCGTTTTCTCTTAGTGTTGGTTTTGGCATTCTTGCAAAATCAGAAAATTCATTAACTAAATTGCCAATTTGCTTTATCTGATTGTTAATAATTTTTAAATTATCTTTAAAATTTTCTGAATCTTTTTCTTTTAACAAGTTAGAATATTTATCCCTTAACCTATCTATAGTTAATTGAATAGGTGTAAGGGGATTTCTAATTTCATGCGCTAGTTTTCTGGCTAAACCACCCCAAGCTTCATGTCTTTCATTAATAATCAATTTTTCCTGTTGAGTTTTTAATCGATCAATCATTAAGTTAAAATTTTTATTCAATTTCTCTAAATCTTGATCAGTTTTTACCTCTGGAACTTTTGCATCAAAATTTCCTTCACCAATAGAACTTGAGGCATAAATTAGATTATTAATGGATCTAAAAAATCTTGATGAGAATCTTATAGCTATAGATATGGATACAAATAATAAAACACTCACTACAATAATATAAATAATTGCAAAAGATATTTTTATTCCGGTACTTTTTTCTTCGACAGTATAATAAAAATTAATTGCCTCTTGAGACTCACTTAAGTATTTTGAAATTTCTTTATCTAGATATTTTACGACATAAAGAAATCTATCATCAAAATTTTGAAGTCGCATAATTGCTGCAGAAATATTTTCTGGAGCATTAATTATTTTTAAAGGTCTGTCATCTTCTAAAACTAGATTAAGTGCCTTATCTACAGGAGGAACAAAAAACTGGGTATTATTAATTGTCGTAAATAATAAATTTTTATTGACATCAATAATATGAACCTCATCTACGTCTCGTATTATTTTTTGAGTGTTTAAAAAACGTTTATATTCATCAACATTATCATTTAAGAATTTTTTACTCTTATTAGTGTCAAAAGCAATCAATACAATATCAGATTGTATTTTGTTTCTTATCTCTTCAACATAACTTCTTGCTAACTCATAAGAATTATTAACCACAGTAGTAACTTTTTTGTCAAAATACTTTTCAAGCGCAAAAGAAAATAAGAATAATGAAAAAATTGAAATTAGGAGAGATGGTATTAAAGTAAATAATGCAAAATAAGTAATATATTTTTTATTAGACTTTAAACCATCTTTATCAATATCGTTTTTAATCGCTTTTTGAATTTCTGAAAAAATAAATAAGAAAAGAGAAATTAATAAAATAATATTAAGTATTAATAAATACTGCAAATTCTGATCATTTAATTCAATAAAACCTTTATCGATGAAAGTTAAAAAGGTTAAAAAACCTATCGATAATGTGATAATAAATAATATTATTAGGTATATGTTTTTTTTAATAAAATCTGACATTTGAATAAAAAATCACCACTATAAATGAACAACTATTTTATAATACTAGCATCGGGACAAAGCAAAAGATTTAATTCAAACAAACTTAAGCAATATATTATCTATAAAAATAAGCCTCTTTTTGAACACTCGATTGAAAAAGCTTTAGCATCTAAATTATTTAAAAAAATAATCCTAGTTGTTAACAATAAAAAACAAATAAATAAAAAATTTCCTAGAAATATATTAATTATCAAAGGGGGGAAAGAAAGATCAGACTCATCTTTAATTGGACTTCAATATATTAAAAAATTTAAACCATCAAATGTCCTAATTCATGATGCTGCAAGACCAAATTTTTCATTACAGCTTTTAAAAAATTTAGTTAAATCACTTAAGAAAAATAAGGCCGTGATCCCTACTGTAAATACAAAAGACACTATTAAGTATAGAGTTAAAAAACAGTTATTTAATTTAAATCGTGATCATTCTTTTTCAACTCAGACCCCACAAGCTTTTAGATTTAATAATCTTTATAATTTATCAATAAAACAAAAAGCTAAAATTCAGGATGAAGCAACATTGTTTATTGAAAATAATTTAAAAGTAAAATTTATAAAAGGTGAAAATTTCAATAATAAAATTACTTTTAAAGAGGATATCAATACTAATAAAACATTTATTGGAATAGGTTTTGATATTCATCGATTAATTAAAGGTAAAAAACTTTACTTAGGTGGTTTAAAAATACCATTTCATTCAGGTTTAAAAGGTCATTCAGATGGAGATGTTATAATTCATTCCATTATCGATGCTTTACTGGGAGCAATGAGAAAAAAAGATATTGGAACTTTGTTTCCAGATAATAAAAAAAAATTCAAAAATATAAGATCTCCTAATATGTTAAAACCAGTAATTCAGATGATGAACAAAAATGAATTCTATATCAATAACATTGATATAAATATAATATGTGAACAACCAAAAGTCTCAAAATACAGGGATAAAATAATTAAATCTTTATCAAAATTATTAAATATTGATAGTTCATTAGTAAATCTAAAAGGTAAAACTGTTGAAAAATTAGGTTTAATTGGAAAGGAAAAAGCAATTGCTTGTGAGGTAATTTGCTCAATTTCTCAATGAAAAAAATTAACGTTTTAATATCTACTTTCTTTGGGTACGGATATCTAACCAAAATGCCTGGCACTGTAGCTTCTTTAGTAACAACAATTTTTATTTATATTGCTTATGAATATCTTGGCTACACTGATTTAATATTTTCAATTATCTTTTTTTTTATTATTTTTTTTTATTCTTTTTATGCAGTGAAAGATAGTGAGAGTGAATTTGTAAATAAGGATCCAAGACAAATAGTAATTGACGAAGTTTTAGGTCAATCTATGCCGTTAATTCTACTATTATATTTGAACCAAACTAATCAGGTGTCCATGCAGATAGAAGTTTATTATATTATTTCTTTCTTTGTTTTTAGATTTTTTGATATTTTTAAACCATTTCCGGTAAGCTATTTTGATAAAAATTTTAAAAATTACTTTGGTATCATCATGGACGATGTTATGGCTGGATTTTATACAATGTTGGTAATTTATCTATTAAGTCTTAAATTTTAATGAACATTAAACTTCTGCATAAAAAATTAATTCAAAAGAAATTGACTATTTCTGTTGCTGAATCTTGCACTGGTGGTCTTTTAGCTAATAATTTAACAAAATTATCTAATGCATCTAAATACTTCCAAATAGGATTAATTACATATTCTAACAATGCAAAAATTAAAATTTTGAAGATAAATAAAAAAATTATTGATAAATATGGTGCTGTAAGCCCAGAAACTTGTGAGGCAATGGTTAAAAATTTAGCTAAGATTTCGAAAAGTAAAATTAATATCTCTATAACGGGTATTGCAGGACCTAAAGGAGGAACAAAACTTAAACCAGTTGGATTAGTTTATATTGGAATAAAAAAAGCTAATAAAATATTAATCACTAAAAATATATTTAAAAACAAAAACAGAGTTAATATACAAAAAGCTACGGTCAAAAGATCTTTAGATATTGTAAATTCTTTAATCTAGAGATTTTCAGCTTTTTTTTGAAAAGCATCTGCTATTTTACTTAAGCCAAATTGGAAAGATTTTTCCATAATTAAATTTAAAAACTTATTTTTAATTTCAAAATCAACATCAAATTGAACCTCAGTATAATTTTCTTTTTGAGTAAATTTCCAGTTATTTTGTAAATGTTTTAAGGGTCCGCCAATGTTTGTTACATGTATAGAGTCATTTTTTTTATCATAACGTACATCACTTTTATAAGTATCTACAAAAGGTTTTCTGCCGATAGTTAGATCTGCAATGATTGATATCTCATCTTTTTTATCCTCACGCTCATAAACTTTAGAGTCTATACAAAAAGGAATAAATTCTGGGTATTTTTCAATGTCTAAAACAAAATCTATTAACTTTTGTTTTTCTCTTTCTATGTGCCTTGTTACTGAGGCTTTAGGCATTAATTAATTTTTAATCTATTTTGTTGGAGTTTGGCAAAATCTTCATCTGCATGATAAGATGATCTTGTAAGTGGTGAAGATGACACTAATAAAAATCCTTTTGATTTTGCAATATTTTCTAACTCTTTAAATTCATCTGGGTGATAATATCTACTTAGTGGATGATGTTTTGGAGAAGGTTGTAAATATTGACCTATAGTAATAAAATCTACATCAGCAGATCTTAAGTCATCCATAACTTGAATTAATTCATCTTTTTCTTCACCAAGTCCAACCATTAAACCTGATTTAGTAAAAACTTTTTTATTAATTTCTTTAACGTTTTTTAAAAGTTCTAAAGATCCAAAATATCTCGCACCTGGTCTTACTTTTAAATAAAGACGTGGTACCGTCTCAATATTGTGATTAAACACATCTAAATCTGCCTCTAAAATTTTTTTATAAGCATCCCCTTTTCTTAAGAAATCTGGTGTTAAAACTTCAATAGAAGTTTTAGGATTTTTTTTACGAGTTGCATTTATTACTTCATAAAAATGAGTTGATCCACCATCATCTAAATCATCTCTATCAACTGATGTTATGACAACATGTTTTAAATCTAATTTACTTACAGCATTTGAAATTTTGTAGGGTTCAAATGGATCTAATTTTTCTGGCTTACCCGTTTTTACATCACAAAAGGCACAAGCTCTTGTACAAGTGTCACCCATGATCATAAATGTTGCATGTCTTTTACTCCAACATTCAGTAATATTTGGACAATTAGCCTCCTGACAAACAGTGACTAGATTATTTTGGTTAACAATTGTTTTTGTCAAAAAAAATTCTTTGCTGTTTGAAAGTTGTGATCTGATCCAATCAGGTTTTTTTTTGATTGGATTGACCGGTTTATTCACTTTTTCAGGATGTCTAATTTTTGTTTTCATAATTTTTAATTATATAAATCGTCTCTCCTTCTTTGCCAAATAGAAATCGTTCTCTTATTAAGGTCTCAACATAGTCTAGATCTAAATTGGTACTTAATAGTGAATTTTTATGATCCATATCCTCTATCTTATTAATTAAGGTTAATTCCTCACTTTTCAAGTTGGACAAAAGCTCCTTTTTCTTAATAAAAGAAAAAAGACCTCTTTCACCAGAAACAAGATTAAAACCAAAGTAAACAATCAAAAACAAGGATATTAATAAAAAATAATTTTTTTTTATTAACCTCAACATTAGTTGATTTTATTCATTCTCACTTTTTTTCCAAGTTCTTCTTCAATACGAATTAATTGATTATATTTAGCTACTCTTTCAGATCTTGCTAATGATCCTGTTTTAATTTGATTTGAATTAGTTCCAACTGCAAGATCTGCAATAAAAGTATCCTCACTGTCTCCAGATCGGTGAGAAATTATTGTTTTATAACCGATGGTTTGGGCAAATTTGATTACATCCAGCGTTTCAGAAACTGTTCCAATTTGGTTTAATTTAATCAAAATTGAATTTGAGGAAATATTTAAAAACCCTTTTTTAAGTCGTTCTAAGTTTGTCACATAAAGATCATCCCCTACTATTTGAACTTTATTAATTGATCTCATTAATTTATTCCATGCGAGCCAATCATTCTCAGCAAAAGGGTCCTCGATGGATTTGATTTTATATTTTTTAATAATTTTTTGATATTCTTTGATTGATTTTTCAACAGACATGTAAGTTTTAGAATGAATTGAATATTTGTTTTTTTTAAATAATTCATTTGCAGCTACATCTAAACAGATCGAAACATCTCTGCCATTGATAAATCCTGATTTTTTTATCGCTGTCACAACTAAATCAAGAGCTTGGTTGTTACTACTTATCATAGGTGCAAAGCCACCTTCGTCTCCAACAGAGGTAGATAAACCTTTATTTTTTATTAATTTTGATAAATTTTTAATCACTATGAAGCATATTCTCATTGCCTCAGAAAAACTCTTAGCACGGTCAGGTCTGATCATAAATTCTTGAATTCTAAGACCATTGTTTGCATGAGCTCCACCATTAATAATGTTCATTAAAGGATAAGGTAATTGGAAATTTTTCTTAATAAAAAAAGTTTTATACAAAGGTAATTTTTTAGCTTTGGCTGAAAGCTTTTTGACAGCCATTGAAACTGCAAGCATAGCATTTGCACCAAGATTTGTTTTTTGTCTAGTTCCATCTAGGTTTATTAATAAAGTATCGATCCGTTCTTGGTTATGAACACTCTGACCTTTTAATTTATTTGAGATTTTAGTGTTAACTGTATTGACAGCACTTAAAACACTTTTACCTAGATAACGTTTATTATTTTTATCTCTTTTCTCAAATGCTTCATATGTTCCAGTTGATGCTCCTGATGGACAAATTGCGGTTGCACTATTGTTTTTTGTATAAACCTCAGCCTCTATAGTTGGATTTCCTCTACTGTCAAATACTTGACGGGCCTTTACTTTTAAAATTTTACTCACTATTTTTTTATTAATTTATCTATATCTGATAATTGATTTAACAGATTTTCTAACTTATCCAATGGGACCATGTTAGGGCCATCTGATGGTGCATTATCTGGATCTTGATGAGTTTCAATAAAAACACCAGCAACACCTACAGCAACAGCGGCTCTAGCTAAATACTCCACAAATTCTCTTTGACCTCCTGATGATTCTCCTTGTCCTCCAGGCTGTTGTACTGAATGTGTTGCATCAAAAATCACTGGATAACCATTCTTAGCCATAATAGGCAAAGATCTCATGTCAGAAACTAAAGTATTGTAACCAAAACTTGCACCTCTCTCTGTAACTAAAATATTCGTATTTCCAGAATCTGAAATTTTTTTAGTAACATTAACCATATCCCATGGTGCTAAGAACTGTCCTTTTTTTACATTAATAATTTTATTTGTTTTTGCGGCCGCTATCAAAAGATCAGTCTGTCTACATAAAAAAGCAGGAATTTGTAATATATCGACATGATCAGCTACTTCTGAACATTGATCAATATTATGAATGTCTGTTAAAAGTGGAACATTAAGTTCTTTTTTTATTTTATCAAAGACAGGTAAAGATGCCTTAAGTCCAGCTCCCCTTTTTCCTTTAAGACTAGTTCTGTTAGCTTTGTCAAAAGAGGTTTTGTAGATAAAGCCAAGTCCAAACTTTTTTGTAATTTCTTGAATTTTACCAGCCATATCCATTGCATGTTGTTCAGTTTCAAGCTGACAAGGTCCAGCAATAATACAAATTTTATTATTATTTGAGATTTCTATATTTCCGCAATTTACTTTTATGCTATTCATTTATGATTTTTTGCTGCCTTGATAAATGAAGAGAATAAAGGATGGGGCGATAAAGGTCTAGATTTAAATTCTGGGTGGAACTGTACTCCAATAAACCATGGGTGTTTTTTAAGCTCAATAATTTCAGGTAATTGATTATCAGGTGATAAACCTGAAAAAATCATACCCTTTTTTTCAAATTTTTCTCTATAAGCGATATTCACCTCATATCTATGACGATGACGTTCTTTAATTAACTTAGACTTATAAATTTTTCTAATCATTGAGTTGTTTTGTAATTTGGCATCATAAGACCCCAGTCTCATGGTGCCACCAAGATCCTTATCAGTACCCTTAATAGTTTTACCGTCTTTAGACCATTCATTTAGTAAACCAATAATCGGAAGACCCTTTTTATCAAATTCACTTGAGGTAGCATTTTTTAAATTGAGTTGATTTCTAGCAAATTCAATAATTGCCATTTGCATTCCATAACATATTCCAAGGAAAGGAATTTTATTCATTCTTGCATGTTTTATAGCTTCTATTTTTCCATCTGTACCTCTTTTGCCAAATCCACCAGGTATCAATATTCCTGAAATATTTTTTAGTTTTTTCTTAATTTCAGAAATTTTTAATTTCTCTGAGTCAATCCTGACTAAATTAACTTTAATTTTATTATCTATTCCACCATGTGTTAAAGCATCGGATGAGATAAAAACAAAACCAACTCAACACTCCGTAAAAGAGTTAAGAAGCATAGGTATTCAGCCAGATATTATCATT